>CAYVKG010000085.1:0-20421 GCA_964451955.1 uncultured Tepidisphaeraceae bacterium | reverse complement strand
CACCAACCCAATCCGCCAACCCCACGCCAAACCGCATAAACCAATCGATCTTGCGGCGGATTTGGCTTGACGAGCGTGCCTATAATAGCGTAACTTGAACGCCATCGATGAACCCCGGAGGGCTGTAGTTTGCCGGGGCTGGAGCGCATCGAAAGTAGTGGCCATGTCGAGCCGATAGTCTTTGTGGATGCTTCTGCGGCTAGGAAAGGACGGCCCTTAAGTGCCGCCCTGGGATCTTCGGGTCAGTGCAGGGCAAGTGTCCAGTGAGATCCCACCCCCTTGCATCGGGCTTGGTGGGTGGTCGGCTGGCAGGAGAGAGAAAATACCCTTGGATGGGGATAGGAAGCATGGCATCAGCTGCCGTACAATCTGGGCTTCAACTCTACCTCAAACAAATAAACGAGTCCCCTCTCCTCACCGCCGAAGAGGAAAAAGAACTCGCCCGCCGAATCATCGAAAACAACGACCCCGAAGCCCGCGAACGAATGGTCCGCTCCAACCTCCGCCTCGTTGTTAACCTCGCCAAGCACTACGTCAACCGCGGCCTCAGCCTCCCCGACCTCATCGAAGAAGGCAATATCGGCCTCCTCAAAGCCGTCGAAGGCTTCGATCCCTCCAACGGCACCCGCTTCTCAACCTATGCCTCCTGGTGGATCAAGCAGGCTATCAAACGAGCCCTCATCAACTCCGTCCAGCCCATCCATATCCCCGCCTACATGGTCGAGATGATGGCCAAACTCAAACAGGCTATGCGCGAACTCGAAGACGAGCTCGGACGACTCCCCAGCATCGACGAACTTTCGGGCCGCCTTAAAATGTCCCCGAAAAAGCTCCGCATCATCCGAAAAGCCATCCGCGCCGTGAACACCCCCACACAGTCCGGCAGCGCCGACGGTGAATTAACCATCAATGACCTCGTCGCTGACATGAATACCCCAACCCCGGACGTCGCCGTCTGCGAAGGCGATGATATCCGACATCTCCTCGACCTCCTCGCCGACATCGACGAGCGAGAAGCCATTATCCTCCGCCTCCGCTACGGCCTCGACGGCGAGGAACCCATGACTCTCAAACAGATCGGCCAACGCATCGGCCTCACTCGCGAACGCGTCCGCCAGATCGAACACGAGGCCCTCCGAAAACTCCGAGACTCCATGCTCGCCAAAGCCTAGACACCCCTCCGGCCCGCACTCGCCACTCCCCCCCTCGTTGCATTTGCCGCCATCCGCTTTAGCATGGGGATATGAACGACCCCGTCAAACACCTCAAATCGCTCATCCGCGAAGTCCCCGATTTCCCCAAAAAAGGCATCCTCTTCCGCGACATCACCCCACTCCTCTCCAATCCCTCCGGCCTCGCCCTCTCCATCGAACTCCTCGCCAATCCCTTCCGCGGAAAACACATCGACCTCGTCGTCGGCGCCGAAAGCCGGGGCTTCATCTTCGGCACCGCCGTCGCCTGCTGCCTCTCCGCAGGCTTCGGACTCATCCGAAAACCAGGCAAGCTCCCCACTACCTGCGTAACCACCACCTACGACCTCGAATACGGCAAAGACTCCCTCCAAATGCACGCCGACAGCATCAAACCCGGCCAGCGAGTCCTCGTCTGTGACGACGTCCTCGCTACCGGCGGCACCATGAAAGCCTCCTGCGACCTCGTCCGACAACTCGGCGGACAAATCGCAGGCGTCGCTGTCCTCATCGAACTCGCCGCCCTCGGCGGCAGAAACAAGATCGCCCCTCTGGACCCACACTCCGTCCTGCGGTACGAATAAGCCCCATGATCAGACACTTCATCACCGCGGCCTTCATCTTCTCGCTCTCAAACCTCCTCCTGGGCTGCGCCTCAAAAAACGCCGCCTCCACCTATAAACCCCTCACCCCCGATGCCCTCTGCACCATGACCTACAACCTCCGCTATGCCAGCAACACGCCACCCAACGCCTGGCCCGTCCGCCGCCCCCTCATGCGCGACCAAATCCGCCACATCAATCCCGACGTCTTCGGAACACAGGAAGGCCTCTACCACCAACTCAAAGAACTCGCCTCCGATCTCCCCGACTATGCCTGGATCGGCGTCGGACGCGACGGCGGCAGCCGCGGCGAATTCATGGCCGTCTTCTACCGCACCGGCCGCCTCGAACCCCTCGAATATGACCACTTCTGGCTCTCAGATACCCCAAACCTCATCGCATCCTCCACCTGGGGTAACTCCTGCCGCAGAATGTGCACCTGGGTCCGTTTCCGCGACCTCCGCACCGGGCACCAGTTCTATTTCGTCAATACCCATCTCGATCACGAAGTGCAGGCCGCCCGCGAAAAAGGCGCAGCCCTCATCTGCCAGCGACTCGACGCCCTCAAAACCACACTCCCCATTCTCCTCGTCGGAGATTTCAATGCCGACGCCAAAGCCAACAAAGCCTATGACATCGTCATCAACGCCGGATTCACCGACTCCTGGTTCTCCGCCAACAAACGCATCGGCAACGACGTCGCCACCTTCCATGGCTACAAGGGCATCGTCAACGACGGGCCCCACATCGACTGGATCATGACCCGCGGCCCAGTCACCGTCGATGCCGCCCAGATCCCCACCTTCAGCCGCAACGGCCAGTTCCCCAGCGACCACTTTCCCGTCGTCGCCTGGTTAAGATTCGCATCCGACAAATAGTAAACTCCCCAGGCACCCGACCCTCCCACTCCCCCTCACGCCCCGGTTTCTTGCTTGAGTATGCCCGTCCAGAGCATACAATGTTCTCCAACCACATCGCTTCCTCTGCCAGGAGTTCATCATGCCCGACACGACACGACACGACGGCCTCGACCTCAGTCTCGTAGCCGACCCCGATGTGCGCAGAGCTCTCAAAATCTTCCACCAGCAACTATACGAAATCATTGCACGACAGCAGATGGAAATCGACGCTCTCATCGAAACCCTACTCGAAAAGCACATCACGAGTATGGGCGAATTCAAACGAATCGTGGCCAAATTGCAGCAGGATACCGCCCGCGCCAACCGCCTTCACGGCGCCATTAACCCCGCAGGTCCTACCCCGGGAACCCCTCCGCACACACCCCAACATTAACCCGCCAACAAACAGCCTCCATCACATCCCCCCGATAAACACCGCCAGCGGCATCACAAGCGACATCGCAAACACCAGTACGCTCGCCACCAGCAGCAACAAACCCAGAATCAGCAACACCCGACTCCCCACAGGCGGCCCAGCATCAGCACCCTCTGCCGTCCGCGGTACAAGAAACACCACCACAATCGGCAATCCCAGCAACGCCATCCACCCAAAACCACTTCGCATCCACCGGCTCCAGGCCACAACCCCGAAACTGATCCACGGCAACTCGACCTTGAAATCCCTGAAAATCGCCTCAAACTGCGGCACCACGAACAGCCCCATCACAACCCACGTCAACACCACCATCGCCCATATCAACGCCGGGGAAAACCAGAACCGCCGACGCCATTCCCGGGACTCGGCATAGTCCAACCGCGGCCCCTCAGGAGGCCCTTCGCCCATCGTCCTCACCCCTTTCCCACCACCTCATTCCGTCTTCTGCGAAATCAGCGTCCCAAATCGCTTATGGATCGCCAACGCCGGATCCAACGGAACATCCACCGGCTTGCAGTCCTTCGGAATGCTGATCGTCGGCGTCGCCTTGATCTTCTTGCCCGCAAACTGCGGCAACCACTGACGCTGCGATTCCAAAAGCTCAATGCTCATGTCCCGGATTTCCTTCAATGTGCAAACCGCCGCCGTCAGCGGGTCCATCGCCAGGCTGTGCACAATGTACTCCGGATCCCCCGTCAACGCAGCCTCCGCACATAGGATCTGGCAGTTGATGTTCGTCATGCAGCACGCCGCCAGTTGCGGCGGTAACTCCCCGATCGGCGTCGGGTGCAAACCCGCATCGTCCGCAAACGTCGGAACCTCCACGCAGCAGCCGTTCGGCAGGTTCGTAATATACGCGTCGTTCCGAACGTTCCCCATGAACCGGAACGGCCTTCCCGTCGCTACCGCCTCCATGATCCACGAGCAATACTCCACGCTCCGTTTCTCCAGCTTCGCCGTCTCGTATTCCAGCGGATCGTGCTTGGCATACTTCTCCGCCATCAACTTCCCCCACTTGTAGTACGCCCCCGATTCCCCGCCAAATGCCGGCTCGCCGCAATACAAATCCAGTGCCTTCTTGTTCTTCCGAAACCACGACACATATTCCGACAGGTGCCCCGTCGATTCCGTCATGAAATACCCGAAATGACGGAATACCTCCCCGCGAACCTTCTCGTTCTTGTAGTACTCCGGCTTCTCAAATACCTCCCTCAACTTCGGATAAAGGTCCCGCCCCCTGTGCTCCAGCCGCAGGAACCAGTCCATGTGGTTGATCCCGCCGCATGTGAACGTGATCTCCTCCTTCGGAACCCCACAATACCCCGCTATCAGGTCCAGCGTCGTCTGCACCCCGTGGCACAAACCCACAAACGGCACTCGCGACGCCTTCCCCAACGCCAGACAGTTCCCCGCCATCGGATTCGCGTACTGCAGCATGATCGCATGCGGCTTCGCCACCTCCGCCATGTCCTTCGCCACATCCACCAGCACCGGAATGTGCCGTTGACCCCGAAATACGCCCCCAGGCCCCAGCGAATCCCCAATACACTGATCCACCCCGTACTTCAGCGGTATCTCGTAATCAAACCCGAACGCCTCAAACCCACCCACTTGGATCATGATGACCACAAAGTCCGCGTTCTTGATCGCCTCCCGCCGGTTGGTCGTCCCCCACACCATCGCCTTCAATCCGTTCTCCTTCACCATGCGCTTCCCAAACGCCTCCATCGACCGCAGCTTCGTCTCATTCACATCCAACAACGCAAACTCGCTGTCCGACAACGCCGGCGTGCCCATAATGTCATTCATCAGCGTCTTCGCAAATACAACGCTCCCCGCCCCGATCATCGCGATCTTCTTTGGCATAGTGAATCTCCAAATGAGGACTCGTGCTCAATCACCGCCGACTCCACCCCAATTGTACAGAATTCTCTCCCGCGCTGTAACAAGCCCCCCCTCCATGTCGTCTATTACCTTGGATGCTGTATCACTACCCTCCGGCCATCTGTGTGGATGGTCGGCCACGGCTCACGACCGAGGGCGTGAGCCGTTCTTTTTTGCTCTCAACGACCATCCCCAATCGCCCGCCTGATCGCCTCAACATCATATACACACCCCCCCCACGTACCGCCGCTTAGCGACTGCAACGCCGCCCATAACCTCGTGTCCCCCGGTAACTCCCGATCCGCACTCACATCGTCTCGCAACGAACGTCCGCTCAGGATCCTGTTCCCCGCCTCCACGCCCACCACCTCCCCGCACTCCCCCACCAGATCCACCCTCCCCTCCAAACGATTCCGGTCTATCACAATCCGAATCATGTCCCCATCCCGCACTTTCCCGATGGGACCGCCCGCCAACGCCTCCGGACCCACATGGCCAATGCATGCACCCGTCGAAACCCCCGAAAAACGCGCGTCCGTGATCACCGCCACATGCTTCCCGAATTCCAGGTGCTTCAACGCACTCGTCAATTGGTACGTCTCCTCCATCCCCGCCCCAAGCGGACCCCGGCATATCAACACCACAACGTCCCCGGCCTTGATCGTCCCATCCTTCACCGCCGCCATGGCGCCACGCTCCGTCGTGAACACCCTCGCCCCACCCGTCTTCCGATAGACCCCATCCGCGTCCACAACCGAAGGATCGATCGCCGTTGACTTGATCACCGAACCCTCGGGCGCCAGGTTCCCACGCGGAAACGTCACCGTGCTCGTCAGCCCTCGCTCTCTGGCTCGCTCCGGCGACAGGATCACCTCCTCCGCATCCACACCATCCAACTCCTTCAGCAAGTCCCGCAACCGGCGACGACGCTCCGATCCCTCCCACCAGTCCAACATCGACGATAGCGGCTCCCCCGACACCGTCAGACAACCCGTGTCCAGCAGCCCCAACCGCCTCAGATGCACCATCACCTCCGGCACCCCACCCGCCAGAAACACCCGCACCGTCGGATGCCCAACCGGACCATTCGGTAAACAATCCACCAGCCGCGGCGCCTTCCGGTTCACCTCAATCCAATCATCCACCGTTGGCCGCGGTAATCCCGCCGCGTGCGCAATCGCCGGAATATGCAGCAGCAGGTTCGTCGAACCGCCAAACGCGGCATGCACCATCATCGCGTTGCGAATCGCCTGCGGAGTCACGATCCGCCGCATAGTCATATTCCTCTCCTCCAAATGCACCAACGCCCGCGCCGACCGCACCGCCATGTCACGCCAGATCGCCGATCCCGATGGCGACAACGCCGAATGCACCAACGACATACCCAACGCCTCCCCAACAACCTGCGACGTCGCCGCCGTCCCCAAAAACTGACAACCCCCACCCGCCGAACCGCACGCCCGGCACGCCAGCCGCGACGCCTCTTCCAGCGTCAACGCCTTGTGCACATACCGCGCCCCTACCGTCTGCACCGCCCCAAGATCCTCCCCCGCCGTCGGCATCAGCGTCACACCCCCAGGCACCAGAACCCCAGCCATATCCAAACAACCCGCCAACGCCATCATCATCGCCGGCAACCCCTTGTCGCACGCCGACACCCCCATCACACCCCGCCGCGTCGGATGCGAACGGATCAGCCGGCGAAAAACCACCGCCGCGTCATTCCGATACGCCAGCGAATCCATCATCCCCACCGTCCCCTGCGTACGACCATCGCACGGGTCCGTGCAAAAACCCGCAAACGGAATGCACCCCAGCCGCTTCAACTCCCGCGCCGCTGACTCCATCAACATCCCCAATTCCCAATGCCCCGTGTGATACCCCAACGCGATCGGTATTCCATCCTCCCCACGAATCCCGCCTGCTGTGGACAAAATCAGAAATTCCCGCCTCCCTAATTCCGATGGCTCCCACCCCAAACCCCCCCCCACCCAGTAACCCAAAAAGTACCCCCAACGCCCAAACCCAAACAAAAAAAACCACAACCGCAAACAACCCCCCCCAACCCCAACCCCCCGAACAGGTCCCCGCTCGGCCGATCCCGTAGCATCTCATCCGTCAGCGGCAACGAGCCCCCCGGACCCGCACCCCGCGTGACAATGTCGTAAATGCCCGCCGGGGATTCAAGGATATCGTTCAGACTGATGCTGGCCATACCGGTCACTCCATTTCTGGATCTGAACATCTTCCTCAAAACTCCGTTTGTCAACCGACGCCTGCGGCTTAACATGGTCCCTATGAACCAGAAACCGACGACTCCCCAACCGTCCTTCTGGCAGAAACAAAGTACCCGGGCAATCGCCGCCCTCCTCGCCTTCCTCCTCGTCCTGCGACTCCTCTGGGGCTGGTGGGTCGCCCGCCAATTACAGTCTCAACTGGCCGAACTCCGCCAACGCGGCCAGCCCACCGACGTCGCAGACCTCGTCTTTCCCTCCCTCCCCGACGAACACAATGCCTGGGCCCTTCAAAGCCAAGCCTCCTTCGCACTGGCCCCAGGCGTCGATCCCCCACGCGCAAGCACCCTCGAATACCCCGACTACCCCCCCTACCCAACCGAGTGGATGAAACTCGCCGAAGCCTCCGAAAACGCCAATCGCCCCGCCTTCGCTCTCCTCCGAAAAGCCCGACAACTACGAGAAGTCCAGTTCCACCAGCGGATCACTTCACCCGTCATCCTTATCGCCTTGCCATACCTCAACCTCGCCAAAATGGCCGCCAATACCCTCGCCGACGGCGCCGCCTACGCCCACGTAACGGACAACGACCACGAAGCCATCGAACGTTCCCTGGACCTGCTCCACCTGGCCCGCTCCCTCTACCACGACGAGTTCATGATCTCCCAACTCGTCGCCATGGCCGTCGATTCCGTGGCCTGCAATCAAATCCAGAGCATGGCCCCCGGCTTGCGACTGGACTCCTCGGCAGCCACTCGGCCCACTACCCCGCATAAGGTCCGCCAGCTCATCGACCAGCTCCTCGACGAAAACCCCGTCGCACAAGGCCTCCAGCGAAGCCTGCAAATGGAACAGTTGATCTGCATCGACTATGCCCACGTCACTTCCCAGCACACGTGGTTCATCCGCCCACTGGCCGACCGCGAAGCCATCCGCTCAACCCGCAATATGGCAACCGCCATTGACGCGGCCTCCTGCACAACCTGGCCTCAGGCCAAAAAGGCGATCGACCACCTCCAGTTTGACCGCCTCAACAACCCCAGCCGTGGAACCATTGCAACCATCCTCTCGCCCGCCGACGGCGTCCCCCGGTTCTCCCGCTGGTTCAACACCGGCGGCCTCGCCGTCTCTGCCTGTCTTGAACGCCACTTCCGCTGCCTCGCCGAACGCCGCGCAACCGCTATCTCCCTCGCCTGCCAACTCTACCGCCACGACTACCGCCGCTGGCCCGAGCGCCTCGAGCAGCTCGTCCCCAACTACCTCCCGGCCTTGCCTCCTGATCCCTTCCGCCATGACAACCAGACCTTCGGTTACGTCACTCGCAAAACCAACCTCCCCGGCGGCCAAGACCGCTCAATGATCTACTTCGACGCTGGCCCAGATGTCGGTCCCCCCGACGAGCCCTCCTACGCGTGGCAGGTCGACCAACGCAACTCAGCGCCGCGACTCGAGGTGATCCGCCAATACCGCGACCTCTCACGCTTCGCCACCCCGCCCTCAAAGAAAACTGTCGATGACAATCCACACGAACCCGACGCACCAGGTGCCAAACCCCAACCAGAATAGCCCCCCGACCAGCCAAAGACCACCCAGTCGAATCATCGCCCACAGCCCAATCTCCCAGCCCACATGCCTCGCGCGCACCACCCATTGCGCCGTCCGAACATAACACAACCCCACCGCCACAACCGCCACCAGCCCCGCCGCGACAAACAAAACACCCTGACTCTCGGCGGATCGCGCCCCCAACTCCAAAAGCGTCAACGCGGCATGAATGCCCAGCCCCGCCGCCACCAACCACAGCCACGCCACCGCCACGCTCAACCACCGCCGGGTCCCTCCGCCACGCTCCCGGCCAAACCACTGCATCAGGCGAATCATCGCCGCCAACACCACCCCGCCCGACACCATCAACCCCGCAACCCCCCCCACACTGAACGTCAGCTCCCTAAAATCCACGCGACTTCCCGAGTGCATCCCCATCGACATGAACACTCCCGCCACCGCCAACAGTGCCAGCGGAGCAGCCGTGTAGTACGATAACGCGTACAAACGCCCCTGACGCTTCCCTGTCAACGTCCCGTCTCGAAACACCCGCCGCTGAATCCCGGTAACGTGCACCGCCAACAGGCTCAACATCACCGGCAAGACCACCGGAATCGTCGCACCGGCCGACCAGGGCACCACCAGATCAAACACCCACGCCTCCGGCCCCGGCTGGCTACCCCATATCGATGGCGGCTGGACCACCAGAAACTCCATCCCACCCGCCGCCCAGATCATCATCCCAAACAACCCCACCAGAACCACCGACACCAACCCCGCCGTCACTCGCCGAAACGCCCGCCCGTCCCACAGGTCCTGCGCCCGGCTCCCTTCACTCGCCAACCTCCGCGATCCAATCGCCACCAGCCATACCGTACTCACATACGCCCGAACACGCCCAATCTCCTTCCGACGAGCCCACGGAACCCCACTCCTCCCCAGCAAAGCACGGTCAAACACACCCCCACACTCGCTGCATCGATCGCCAACCGTGCCCCGAAGATCATAGCCGCACGACGGGCAAACCGGCCCATCTTCCTCCGGCGCCTCCGCCGGCCGCAATGGTTCGTCGCTCGCCGCCATGCCACATTCACCTGACCGTGTTCCTCAACACGCCGATTTCCGGAACCTCCATCACAATCTCATCCCCCGCACTCAATGAGAACCCCTCCGGCGGCACAATCCCCGTCCCAGTCAGCAGAAAAACCCCCGCGGGAAAACTCTGGTTCCGAAACAGATACGATACCAACTCCTCAAACGACCGCTTCATCCGACCCAACTCCGTCGCGCCCGCAAATGCCACCTCCCCGCCCCGGCTGATCGTCATCCGAATCGTCGAACGCCTGATCTCATCCCCCTCCCTAATCAGAATCCCGGGACCCAACGCGCAACAACCGTCCCATACCTTCGCCTGCGGCAAGTACAGCAGGTTCTCCCCCTCAATGTCCCGGCTCGATAGATCATCCCCTATCGTGTACCCCACCACCTCTTGATTCGCCGCAATCACCAACGCCAGTTCCGGCTCCGGAACCATCCACCTCGCATCGTCCCGCAACCGAAGCACACCCCCATCTCCCACGCAACGCCTCGCCGTCCCTTTGAAAAACAACTCCGGCCTCGCCGCATCGTACACGCGATCATACGCACTCGCGCTAAACTCGCTCTCCTCCATCCGCGCTGCCTTGCTCCGCAAATACGTCACCCCCGCCGCCCAGATCTCCTGCCCGCACACCGGTAACTCGGGCAAAATCTCCAATCCGGGCAATTCCCCACCCGCCCCCAAACGCCGCCTCAACTCCCCAACCGGATCCTTCAACCCCAGCCACCCGTCCAGATCAAATCCGTCCAGACGAGCCGCCTTACCCCCCTCCTCCACGCACCACCCGCCCGCCGTCTTGAACAGCTTCATGAAGACAATTTAACCGCCCCGACCCAAAACGCGAAACTCATCGGAAACAAAGCGCAATGTAATACCACGCCGTCGATGGATGCCCCGCGTAAATGTACTCGTCATTCTGGCAGAAAACCATCACACGATCAAAATGCGGATTCAGCGTCGCAACAAGCGTATCGTAGTCATACTCAAACGGATGCATCGCCTGCCGCGATACCGACCGATCCGCACGAGCCCGTGGCGTGCTCACAATCGCCAGCCCCCGCTCCCTCAAATGCCCCGCCACATTCGCCACCATCCGCCGCCCATCCTCCCGCGAGACGTGCTCGATCATCTCAAAACTCACCACTACGTCATAACACCCCGCCGGTGCCTCCTGCGGATGCACAATGTCGTCCACCACAAATCGCAGATTCTCCCGCCGATATCTCTCCCGGCAACGACCAATCACCTCGGCATCAATGTCCAGACCCGTCACGCTCCCCGCATGACGACTCAGAAAATTGCACCCAAATCCCTCCCCGCATCCCACCTCCAACACCCGCTCCCCCTCCCGAATCCATTTGCACGCAAACTTGTACCGCGCGATCGTGAACCCGATCATCTCCAGCGGCTCCTCCGGATCGTCCAACCCAACCCGGCAACGTATCGCTCGATTGATCGCGTCCGTCCTCATAACACACCCCACCAGTCCCTTACGCAAAGTCCGTGTGCAACTTCCGCTCCGCACAAAGGTAATCCAGCAACTCGTTGTACTGGTTGTATCGGCTCGCCGTCAGACCCCCCGCACACACCCGGCTACACCTGCCCGCATACACCGCCTCCATCACCTCCCGCCGACGCTCCCCAGTCCAAATCTCGCCAAAACTCCTCTCGTTGATGTTCCCAAAACTGAATTCCCCGTTCCCTCGCAGAAAACAACACGCGTAAACACCCCCGTCTCCCCCCACAACCCCCACCAAGTTGGGCCCACGACATTTCGAGTACGGAAACGGGTCCGCCGATGATGCCTCAAGATACCGATCCGTGAAATTCCCCAAAAATACCAGAAAACCCTCCCGCTCCTCCTGCTTGGCCAACGCCGCCTCCTCACGCATCGCATCACGCAGATCCACTGACAACGGCCGCAATGGGTCAAACACGCACCGCATCGTCACATACGCCGCACCCAGCGATCGCGCCAACTGCGCAAAACGCGACATCTCATGAAAATTCCGCCCGTCCGCCACGAAACTCAGACCTACCATCGTACCGCATGCATTCCCCGTCAAATACGCCACGTTCTGCAGAACCCGCGCGAAATCCGACGTCCCATGCACCTGCCGATGCGTTTGCGCTGTCGCCGCGTCAATGCTCACACGAACCCACTCGCACGTCTCCAATATCCGCTCACGCGATCCCGCCCGCGGCATCGATCCGTTCGTTATCAGCCCAACGCTCAATCCCTCCTCCCTCGCTGCACCCAGCATCTCCACAAACTGCGGGTGAACCGTCGGCTCGCCACCTCCCTTCAGCACCACCGATCGCACGTCGCTTCCCCTCAACTCCCGCATCAGCCCCCGAAAACGACCTATCGTCAACGATTCCCCCGTGTGCGAACGCTCGCTCACACACCACGAACACCGATGATTGCACACGTTCGTCGGATCCACTTCCACCGTGATCGGAAACACCAACTCCCCCTCCGCCAGCTTCCGAAGTCGATCAAAATGGTTCAGAATCTTATAGGCGCTGAATGGATTCGCCGCCGACGCCGGAACACGCCAACCCACACCACCCCCCGATTCAACCTCGCGCCTCACCGGCTCCGATACCACCGGCAACGACACCCGCCTCGCCATCGGCAGACCCGATCCCCCAGGCGGTCGCCGAACAGGTCTCGCCCGCCGCGCACTACTGATCATGACATCCCTCCCCTAGCAGCTTCATCATCTCCACGACCCGATGTTCCATCGTGTGCTCCCGCCGCACTCGCTCCGCCGCACGCCTCCCCATCGCCATCCGCGCCTCGGGATCCGCAAGGTATCGCCGAATCTTCCGTTTCAACTCGCCTATCGAACCAAATGTGTCCAACTCCTCCCCCGGCAAAAACGCCCGCTCCAACGGATACGCCTCCGGCACACGACCCACCAGCAGAAACCCCCCCGCCGCCGCCGTGTCATACAGCCGCGGATGGTGCACCGTCCACGTGTGCAAGTGCAAATTGATCGCCGATCGGTGAATCGCATCGCACAACGGCTTCCCGTTCCCGATCTCCCGACGTGCCTGACCCGCCAACGCCGGAAACTTCTCCCACCCTCGCCCAAACAGCCCCAGCCGAAACTCCCTCAAAGACGATACATACACCTCCCGAACCAGCAAATGCGCAATCCGATACCTGAAGTAATTCACAATCTGCCGCCAGTTCCCATCCTCCGCCGGAGCACCCAAACCCAATTCCGACACCACCTCCCGCAGAAATACGTCACAGTCCGGAATCACGTACGCTTCCTCTTCCCCTCGACTTCTCAGCCAACCCCCCAGACGCTCACGCCCACGCAGCAGAATCACCTGCGTCGTCTCATCCAGCTCATCAAATCCAATCAGCCGCCGATACTCCTCAAACGGATGAATGTTCCCCACAAACAACACCTCGTATTCAACCGCCTCCCCTCCACCCCCGGGATGGTACATCCGGTGGTTCGTCCCCAGATTCACATGCGCCGTCCGCGCCCGATCAAATCCCGCCAACGCCGCGTCCTCTCGCCAATCAGACACCATCACCATCAGCACGTCCCGAGGCCCAAACTTCTGCGCGTGATACGCGCTGTAACACACGCAGTAATCCTGGTCCCATGTCAAAACACCTAGCTCCGGCGGAAGCACCGATGCGTCGCTGCGACCTCGCCCGTTCAGCAACACCACATCCGGGTCAAACCCCTCCACCGCCTCCAATAGCTCGTAATCCCGCGCCGGACCCATCACCGATATCACGCAACGCGCCTCTACCCCCCTCGCATCCAGCCCAGCCGCCAGGTCCCTCGCACAGTACTGGTGATACACGCTCCCTTCATACGCCCACAACAACACCCGAAGCGCTCGACCACCCTCCCGCATCACCTCCGCCGCCGTCGCCCGACCTCGATAGCGATCCCCCACCCGCTGGCACAACTCCGAAGTCATCCGCCCCAGCATCCCTAACATCTGCTCCCCTGTCCTCCGCGCCACCAACGCCACCTCCCCTTCAGGGATCATACCACCCTTCAACAGCGACCACGGCCAACTCCGCGGCGCAGTCCCCGCCAACCACTGCCGAAAATGCGCCGACCGCTCCAGCGGCAAGCACAACAACGGCACCCACCTCTCATGCGCAATGCACGCCCCCGCCCCAGGACGCCCCAGAAACTGCAGAAATCCCGCTACCTCCGGAAAAATGTGCAATACCTGCCCCTCCCGACATCCCAGACGTTCCAACACACCCGCCGGATTAAGATCATTCCACACCACCTCCCTCTCGCCCTGACGCCATTCGATCGGCTCCCGAACCTCACGCCCCACCCTCGCAGATGCAGGATTCGCCTGCACCCACCCCTGCAAATCCATTAATAATAAAGGATAACGATTGGCCAACGCCACAATCGCTTCGTCCGCATTAACCGCCTGCTCTGTCGTCATCATTCAACCACGACAATGCCCAACATCCCTCGTTCTTGAACGTTATCGGTCGTCCCACGCCTTTTGCTCGAATACTTGTACAAGGTATTATTGACCTCCGGCTCAGACGCCACCTCGGGCATTTCAACAGAGGGACACCATGAAAGTCATCACCCGCGAATCCAAGCCGGCCATGGCTCAACAGGCCGCCTCCGATGGCGCCGAACTCATCCGCGACGCAATCCGCCAACGCGGCCAAGCCAACATCGTCGTCGCCACCGGCGCTTCTCAGTTCGAGATGCTCGAACAACTCGTCAAAGCCGACGCCATCCCCTGGAACCTCGTCACCGCCTTCCACCTCGACGAATACGTCGCCATCCCCATCTCCCACCCCGCTTCCTTCCGCCTCTACCTCTGGCAACGCTTCATCAGCAAGCTCCCCCTCCCACTCCGACGCTTCCACTACATCAATGCCGACGCCCACTGGGACGAGGAATGCCGCCGCCTCGACGACATCATCCGCGAACACCCCATTGATGTCGCCTTCATCGGCATCGGTGAAAACGGACACCTCGCGTTCAATGACCCCCCAGCCGATTTCGAAACCGAAAAACCCTACATCGTCGTCCATCTCGATGAAGCCTGCCGTCGCCAACAGCTCGGCGAAGGCTGGTTCAACTCCCTGGCCGATGTCCCCAAACGAGCCGTCTCCATGTCCATCCGCCAGATCATGAAGTCCAAACACATCATCTGCACCGTCCCGGACCATCGCAAGGCCGCCGCCGTCAAACACGCCGTCCAAGGACCCGTTACCCCTCTCGTCCCAGCCTCCATCCTCCAGGAACATGCCCACGCCACTCTCTACCTCGACCCCCCGGCCGCTTCCATGCTCAAACACAAGTAACCCCCACCCGAATCACCATGCCACAAAGCCGCTACATCGATCTACAGGTCAACGGCTACGCCGGCGTCGATTTCAACCAGGACAACCTCTCCCCCGATCAGCTCCACGCCGCCTGCCATGCCCTCCACGCCGACGGCGTCTCGGCCGTACTCGCAACCATCATCACCGAAAAAATCCCCAAAATGACCGGCCGACTCCAACGCATCGTCGAACTCCGCAATCAAGACCCCCTCGCCCGCCAGATCATCACCGGATTCCACATCGAAGGCCCCTTCATCAGCCCCCTCGACGGCTACCGCGGCGCACATCCCAAAGACGCCGTCCGACCCGCCAATCTCGACCAACTCAAACGCCTCCTCCACGCCGCCGACGGACTCACACGCATCTGCACCCTCGCCCCAGAAGCCGATCCCAACTCCCGCCTCATCAAGTGCCTCGTCTCTAACCACGTCCACCCCGCCGCCGGACATACCAACGCCTCCTTCGACCAGCTCCGATCCGCTATCGACGCCGGCCTCACACTCTTCACTCACCTCGGCAACGGCTGCCCCATGCTCATGCACCGACACGACAACATCATCCAACGCGCACTCGCCCTCGCCGACCGCCTCTACTTCACCTTCATCGCCGACGGCGCCCACGTCCCCTTCTTCACGCTCCGTAACTACCTCCGCCTCGCAACCATCGAACGCTCCATCGTCGTCACCGACGCCATCGCCCCCGCAGGACGCGGCCCAGGACGCTATTCCCTCGGTCGATGGGATCTCACCATCGGCAACGATCTCGTCGCACGCTCCCCCGACGAATCACACCTCGTCGGCTCCGCCATCACCATGCGCCAGGCAGAGCACAACCTCCTCGCAAACCTCCGACTCACCC
This sequence comes from uncultured Tepidisphaeraceae bacterium, assembly GCA_964451955.1. Classification (GTDB taxonomy): domain Bacteria; phylum Planctomycetota; class Phycisphaerae; order Tepidisphaerales; family Tepidisphaeraceae; genus JAPLNB01. The sequence goes on along the minus strand of CAYVKG010000085.1, from coordinate 4,321 downwards.
ACGCACAAATCAGACAGTTAACCCTCCTCAATCCCCGACGCGTCCTCTCCACTGCCTAGACCCCCGCCCCCTCACTTCTCCCCGGCCTCCTCCGCTATCTTCCGCAACCTCCCCTGTATCTCCTTCACCTTCGGCATCATCTTCGCATCCGGATACCGATATTCAATGATCTCAAGCAGCCGCGATGCCTCCGCATAGTCAAACGACGCCAACGCGCTCATCGCCGACGCAAAGTGCATTTCCGCACCCAACGGATGCTCCGGAAACCGCCCCAAAAACAACTCCTGCGCCTTCTTCATCTCCTCCACACGCTCCAGACGCCGCAGCGACTGCCACTGAATGAACACGATCTGCGGCAAATAACTCCCCGCTCGCCAATCCGCCCCGTATCGCGGCGCCTCCTCCACGATCGCACCCAGTTCTTCCGATTCGTAAAGATACTTCAGCCGCAACATCGCCGCCCGCCCATAACTCGCTGAGGTCGCGTGCTTCCTCAGCAATCCTAGCGCCTCCTCCGCCGCCAGCTTCGCATGCCCCATCCCGCTCAGCATCTCCGCATGCCGCAAATGCAGCGATACCGCGTCCTCCGACTTCCCCGCCGCCTCCGCTATCTCAATCGCCACCTTCACACAATGCATCGCCCCGTGATACTCCGACCTCTGCCACAGCTTCGCCGCCGCCTCCCTCAAATACTCGATCCGCGACAAAACCCGACCCGCCTTGTCCACCGCCCCCTTCCGAAATGCCGCAAACTGATACGCCGCTAACGGCCGCCTTACCGTCAACGCGAAACCCTCTATCTCCTCCAACGACTTCTCCGAACGCAGCCACTCCGGCAATGAATTGATCTGCGCCATCGACCAGCTCTCGTCCGAAACCACCAGCAACGGAACCACCATCGATAACTCGATCGCATCCGCCAACAGCTTCTCGTCCATCATCCCCATCACCCGACAACGCCCCGCTACGTACGACTCCGCCGCTCTCACCGCGGCCCCATAGTACTCCAACATCACCTTCAGCCCCTCCGCCCCAACCTCCGGACGCGCCAATCCCCCGGAAAACTCCCCCTCGTATTCCGACAATATCTCCGCCGCCGTCATGCTGTTCTTCGTCACACCCGAAACCCTTCCGCCTTCCGCCACCTCCGCCACCATCGCGTCCAGCGACGCGGCCCCCGACCAACGCAACCGATTACGAATCAGACCAACCACCGCGTCCACACTCTCCAAACGCCGCTTAAACTCCACTACTCCCCGGTCACTCCCGTTCGCCCCTGCCACCGCCTCATATCTCCCCTGCAACGACGCCAACGCCTCTCGCTTGAACGCCGCATAATCGTCACCACCCCCTCCCGCCAACACCCCGCACGCCACCAGAATCACCCCCCCACCGCACACCCACCTCCACCCACGCCTCCCACTCCCCAACAACCACCTCATCGTGTACACCATGCCTCACCTGCCTCCAACCGATCGCTCCGCCACCGACCCAGCCGACCCCGCAAGACGCACGCTCTGCCTCTCCAACCACTGCCGCCATTCCGGTCGGTTCTCTCGCGCCAGCGCCCGCTCAATCAACTCCCTCGCCCGATCCGGATTCCGACACGCCCGGATCAACGCCCGCGCCAGATTCTCAATCACCGACAACTCCTCGCCGTCCAGCCTCAACGCCACCTCGTACGACTTGATCGCGTCATCCACACGACCCACGCTCTCGTACACCAGCCCCAGGTTGTAGTGCGGCTCGTATCGCGACGGCGCCAACCGCGATGCCTCATAAAACGCCTCCGCCGCACCATAATAATTCTCCAACCCGAAATTCACCGTTCCCAATCCCATCCACGCATACACATTGTGCTTGTCCGCAACCACCGCCTCCCACAATCGCCTCTGCGCCTCCACCGCCTTACCCCCTGCCTCCAAATCCATCCCCTCCCTGTACAGCCGCATCGAACGCGCCTGGCCCTCCTTCCTCGCCGCCAACTCCTCCGCCATCGCCCGCTCTGCCTCACTCCTCGATTGCCGACCCTGACACGAACACAACATCAGCACCAACGCCCCCATCACCACCAAAAACCCCTTCCCACCACTCATTGCATCCGCTCCTTTCCCCCTCCATCTTCCGCCGGCGCAAACCGCTTCACCGGATTCTCCGGATAGTCCCTCCGAGCCACCTTCGCACGCTGCACGTCCTCAAGACTCAAAAACTGCAAATCCCGAAATCTCAAATCACGCAAAACAATCGGCCTGATGAAAATGAACAGCGTCTCCCTCTGCTGACCCGTCGACCGGTTCTCAAACAGCGACCCCAACACCGGAATGTCCATCAGCAACGGTATCCCGTCTCGTACCGTCTCGTCCCGCGTCGCCGCCAGACCCCCCAGCACCACCGTGTGCTCCGCCGGAACTCGAACCGTCCCCTGACTCGTGTTCTGACGAATCGGCGGCGGTAAATTCGCCGCCAGTTGCTGCGGCGTACGCTTGTCGAACGAACTCAAATTCACCTGGTACTCCAGCCTCAGCCAATCCTCCTTCGATACGTGCGGCACCACCGACAACGTCGCCCCAGCTTCCGCAAAACCCCCGAAACTCGTCACCGTCGTGCTCGTCCCCTGACTCAATACCGTATACGGCTCCTTGCTCAATTGCTTAATCTCCGCAGGCGCATTGTCCTCCACCAAAATCTTCGGCGTCGCCGTGATCCGCGTGTCCCCTACCGTCTTCAACGCATTCAGCACAATCCCAAATTCGTCCGCCCGAAACACCCCAAAACTCATCCCAAACGGCGCCGGCTTCCCAAACGACATGTTCCCCGTCGATGAATCCACCCGCCCCACCCCGAAATTGCTGAAACCAATCACGTTCGTCGTGTTCAGGTGAATCCCGCTCAACTCCACACCCAGATTGAAGCTGTCCGTCGCCCTCACCGCCACCAGCGTCACCTCCAACATCACCTGATCCCGTGGCTTGTCCAACTCCCGTATCAGCGACGCAAACTCCTCGTGCTCCGCCGCCGACGCCTTGATCACCACCGCGTTGATCTCCGGCGCCGCCGACACCTGCGCCCGAATCACGTCCGCCGCCCCTCCCGTCTCCACCTCCCCCTTCAACTTCCCCGCAACACTCCCCCCCCCCGCCGCCGACCCACCCGACCCACCCGCGCCCGCTACTCCCCTTCCAACCCCATCCCCTCCCACTCCCTTCCTCTCCTGCACCGCCAACCGACCATCCCGATCCTTCGCGTTCACCACCCCCTGCACCACCTCCGCCACCTCCTTCGCCGACGAGTTCTCCAAACGGTACACCCGAATCCCTCCCGAACTCGCGGGCAGCGGCTTGTCAATCGCCGATATAATCCTCGACAGACGCTCCTGGTCCGTTGGCGATCCCTCCACAATGATCTGGTTGTTCTGCTCACTCGCTGATACCTTCAGCCGCGACGTCCCGCGATCCCCTGCACCTCCATAACCCCCCGACCCGCTCAAACCATACCCCGCGCCGTTTCCTCCCCCTCGCAAATCCTCCACCACTATCTCTTCCAGCGTCCGATACACGTCCCTCGCATTCGTGAACCGCAGCGGATACGCCACCACCTCCAGCATCGCAGGAGCATCCAGCCGCCTTATCAACTCCTCCGTCTGCAACACGTCCGACGCCAAACCTCGCAACACCACCACATTCAGCTTCGGCTCGATCATGAACTGCACCATCCACCGATCGCCCGCTCGCGCCGTCTCCACCCTCTCCGCAACCCCGCCTCCCCCGGGATTCCCCGACCCAAGCCCCACCGCCGCCCCAGACCCCGACGCCAATCGACCGCCCTTCCCCAACCCATCCGACAAAAACCTCTCCAACCGCGGCACAATGCTCCCCGCTTCCAGATGCTTCAACACCACCACCTTCAACGTGTCCTTCTCAAATGGCACGTCCAGCGATTCCACCACTCGCACCAGGCTCTCCAACAGCGGCCCAGGCAGCAGCAACACCAGCTTGTTGCTCTCCTCTCCCGCCATCACACGACCCGCCGCCCCCTTGTCCTTCTCCCGCTGAATGAAACCCTGCAGAACCCCCTGAATGTCCTTCGCCTTCGCATGCTTCAGCTGAATGATCCGCTTCTCCAGCCCGCGAGTCCTCGAATACTCGTCAAACGTCATCACCTCCACCGAACTCCCCTTCCGCTCCACCACCAGGTCCGCGATAACCCCAATCCGCTCCAATACCTGGTCCGGTGTCAGATTCTTGATCCAGATATTCACCTTCGGCGGCTTCTCCGACAGCTCCGGACTCATGAATATGCTCCATCCCGTCAGGTCCGAAAT
>CAYVKG010000084.1:0-20434 GCA_964451955.1 uncultured Tepidisphaeraceae bacterium | reverse complement strand
GAATGGCCCCATTTCACCGCCGATCTCACCTCCGATGCCGCCGAATCCGTCTTCTCCAACCTCCAGCAACTCATCGCCGCCATACGAAACGTCCGCAACGAATACAAAATCGACCCCAAAAAGTCCGTCACCGTCGCCATCGCCGCCCCCGACCACGCCGCCCGTCAAATCGAAGCCAACAAACCCACCATCGAACTCCTGGCCACCTGCTCCATCCGCCAAGTCACCCCAGACCTCCCCCCTCCACCCAATTCCGCCCGCACCCAAGCCGCCGGCTGCGAAATCTTCCTCGATAACCTCGTCGACACTGACGCCGAGAAACTACGCCTCACCAAACGCCGCGACGAACTCGCCAAATTGGTCGCTACCCTCAATGGCCGCCTCTCCAACGAATCCTACACCTCCAAGGCGCCCCCAAACCTCGTACAGCAGACCCGCCAACAACTTGCCGACGCCCAAACCGAACTGACCAAAATCCTCGCGGACCTCGCAAACCTCCCGTAACCCCCCCAACGCTCCCGTTCCCCCCCTCCCCAGACGCTCCGCCTTCCACGTTGCCGCCCAATTGATCCACACCATTCTGCGCAATCCGCCCGACCGATAACCCCACCCAACAACCCTCTGCCACCACGCCCATCACTCAAAAACAGCGCCCGCCCCCCGTCCGCAAACCGCATCGGCCCCACCTCCATTTCTTGCCTAATGTCCCCCAAATCACATTCCGAAGAATAGATAGCGTCGGATCCGATCTTGGTCATTGTTCACAGCACGACCATCATGGCCGAAGAAAGTCAACAGCCTGAGGACCTGTTCGAGGTGCTGCAGCAAGCCTGCGACCGCAACACCCCCCTCGAATTGCACTACATCAATCCGGGCTACGCCGCCAGCACCATGGAACCCGAAACCCTCCGCGCCCAAACCCGACTCCTCAGCCTCCAACCCGACTCCCTGCTGGTCGATTTCCCCCAAGACATCGGACGCACCCTGCGACTTCGCTCCGGTCACCATGCCCGCGCCTATTTCACCGTCGGCGAAACCATCTACCACTTCCCCACCACCATCACCGAGCTGCAGTATCGAATGGAGCTCAACCAGGAACAACGCATCATCGGATGCCGACTCGCTCGACCCGAGCGAATCATCACCGCCCAGCGACGCGAAGACCATCGCGTCTCCGTCGCCGCTCAAGACGGCTTCTCCGTCGCAATACACGAGGCCGGCTCCGACATCCTCACCGCAATACCCCTCAAGGCCCGCCGAGGCATCGGCCGCATCGTCAATATCTCACGCGGCGGCATGGGCATCCGCATCGACGGCGAACAACGACTCAAGTTCCGCGTCGGACAGTATTGCTTCTACTCCTTCTCCCTCCCCACCGCCAACACCCCCATCATCATCCTCGGTGAGTTCCAGCACTCCCGAAACCTCGGACGCGATGCCTCCCTCATGGGCGTTCAGTTCCTTCGTTGGCCCGACCCCGCAGAGTACCGCACACGCATCGGCACCATCGGCCGCTTCATCGTCGATCTCGAACGCGCTCAACTTAAAGCCACCCAAGGCTACGGCCGAGTCGCCTGAACATCCCCTCCCTCCATCACTCCCCCTCACTACTCTCCCATCCCCCCCCCCCAAAAAAAAGAAACGGCATCCAACGGACACCGTTTCCTGTATCGCTCCCAATCGCTCTCTTAGTCTACCGCTTCGAGAACTGGAACCGCCGCCTGGCGCCCCGCTGACCGTACTTCTTCCGCTCCTTCATCCGAGAATCACGCGTCAAAAAACCGGCGTTACGCAAATTCGCCTCGCACGTCGGATCGTACTTCGTCAACGCCCTCCCAAGACCCATGATCACCGCGCCGGCCTGACCCATCATCCCGCCGCCGCTCGTGTTCACCCAGATATCCAGCTTCCCACCCGTGTTCGTCACTTCCAGCGGACCAAAAATCGCCTTCCGGTCTCGCTCGCTCGTGAAATACTCGTTCAGCGTCCGACCATTGATCTCAATCTTCCCGCTACCCGGGGCAATACGCACCCGCGCAACCGCCGTCTTCCGACGGCCCGTCCCCCAAACATACGAGGGCTTCCCACTGGCTTGCGGAACCGCTTCGGCTGGAATTACGACTGCTTGTTCGGACATGTCTTCTCTTTCCTGTCTTCTGCCTGACCAATACGGACCACCCACCAACCCCTTACGCGATCTTCAGTTCCTTCGGCTGCTGCGCCTGATGCGGATGCTCCCCACCTCGATACACCTTCAACTTCGTCAAATAGTGCCGACCCATCCGACCCTTCGGCAACATCCGACGAACCGTCACCTCAATCACCTTCTCAGGATGCTTCGCATTCATCTCTCGATATGAATAAAGGTGCCGGCCACTCGGATGCCTCGAATACGTCTCGTACTGCGCCTGCTCCGCCTTCCGACCCGTCACCTTCACCTTCTCCGCGTTCACTATCACCACAAAGTCCCCCGTATCCACATGCGGCGCATACGTGGGCTTGTGCTTGCCCTGAAGAATCACCGCAACTCGTGCCGCCAGGCGGCCCAATACTTGGCCGCTCGCATCGATCAGATGCCAACTGCCTTTGATTTCGCCCGGCTTGGGCAAGTACGTGCTCATGTTCAGAAACCTCTAACTTTAAGTCCACGCAGACGGCCAATTAGCTCGCCCGCGAAGAATCGGGCAGTGTATCGGCCAACCAACACTTGTCAAGCATCCACAGTAAACCCTTTTCCATGCCCCGACACCCGCCCCCTCTCGCCTCCGCCAACAATCCCCAACTTCCCACCCCCCACACAAACCGTCCAGACCGCTGAAACTGCGTAAGCCTCCTCACGGTCCGCGTTTACCCAAAGTCACGAATGACCGCTTCACCTAGGATTCTCTTTGACCATCACTCGGTAAGGGGTTATTTTAGATTGCGTTAGCACAGATCGCGATGGCCTGAGGCCGCCGAATCGGAGCAGCTCCTTCGCCCATCAATCCGCCATCACCGGGCGGAAGATCCCAACGGGCAAGATAAGCCTTGTTCCCACAATGGCTTGTTGCTGGCGACCGACCCGGCTTCTCGGTTAGCGCCTATGGCATGCTTGGTCCGTGTGCATCCGATCACCCCAAGTGGTGCCTTTGGTTATACCTGTCTTTTGGTTCGGAGGCGGTGAATGGGTCTCTCACGTCAGATCGGTTGCCTAACAGCTCAGTCTTCCACCAACAATGGACGCCGACGCCACAACCTTCTTGCACCCCCACTCACCCCCACCCTCCCCATCGAGCACCTCGAACGACGACAACTCCTCGCTGCCACCGATCCCATCATCAGCGAGTTCCTCGCCAACAACAACAACAACATCACCGACGAGGACGGCGATCACTCCGACTGGATCGAAATCTACAACCCCGCCTCCACACCCATCAACCTCGCCGGTTGGCACCTCACCGACGACCCCAATGATCTCGACAAGTGGACCTTCCCTGACACACCCCTCGATGCCGACGCCTTCCTCAAGGTCTTCGCCTCCGATAAACGCCGCGCCATCCCAGGACAACCCCTTCACACCAACTTCAAACTCGACGCCGACAACGGCGAATACCTCGCTCTCGTCAAACCCGACCTCACCGTCTCCTTCCATTACGCACCCAAGTTCCCCACACAAGTCCAGGACGTCTCCTACGGCCTCGGACCTGCTCTCATCACCAACACCACCCTCGTCTCCACGGGCGCTCCCGCCCACTATCTCCTCCCTGCCGACGATTCCCTCGCCCTCACCTGGACACAGCCCTTCTTCGACACCAGCAACTGGGCATCCGCCATCACCCCCCTCGGATTCCAGTACGGAACCGCCCCAAACCTCCCCGCGGAAATCGAACCCAACAACTCCATCGCTGCCGCTAACTCCGCCACCAGCAACTTCTCCCCCTATACCGGCAACCTCTACCACCTCTCCCTCCAAGGGAACATCTCCTCCACCACCGAAAGCGACTACTTCAAAATCGGTGCCCTCCAGCCAGGCGATATCATCTCCATCAGCAGTTCCGGCTCCCCCTCCTCCCGTGGAACCCTCGCCAACCCCCGCGTAGACCTCTACAGGGGTCTTACCCGCATCCTCAGCGAATACGACTCCGGACCCGGCAACGACGCCCTCATCGCCCGCTACCTCGTCCCCGCCGATGGCGCCGGCGACTACTACGTCCGCGCACGAGGCGAATCCGCCTCCGGCACCTACCAGCTCGGCATCTGGCTCGAAAATGCCGGCGCCCCTCCCATCACCACCGACAACGTCGTCCAGGAAACCGAACCCAACAACTCCATCGATGCCGCCAACAACGCCTCCTCCAGTTGGCGCGCCGTCCAGTACCGCTCCCTCACCACAGGCTCCATCAGCACCACCTCCGACGCCGACTTCTTCGCCTACCAGTTCACCAAGGACGATCGCGTCACCATCAACATCGACTCCACCTCCACTCTCGACGCCAAGGTCAGCCTCTACAACTCCGCCGGCACCCTCATCGCCTCCGAAGACGGTTCCAGCTCCTTCCCCTCACCCTATGACAAAGACTCCCCCATCTACGCCTTCCTCATCCCAACCTCCGGCGTCTACTACGTCCAGGTTCAATCCGCCTCCGGAACCGGCGCCTACGCCGCCAACGTCTACCTCTCCACCACCGTCACACCACCCCTCCCCTCCGGATGGAACACCTACGGCGGAAAAATCGCCACCAACATCGGCCCCCAAATGAAAGATGCCTCGCCCTCCGTCTACATGCGCATGACCTTCCCCGCCATCGACCCCAACAGCCTCTCCTCCCTCAAACTCAATATCGACTACGACGACGGCTTCGTCGCCTACATCAACGGCACACTCGTCGCCTCGCGAAACGCCCCAGACCCCCTCTCCCTCGCCTCCGCCGCTACCGCCTCCCACCAGGCATCCGGACCCGAAGTCATCGACCTCACCCCCTTCGCCTACCTCCTCCTCCCCGAAGATAACGCCAATGTCCTCGCAATCCATGGCCTCAACGTCGCCGCCGACGACCCCGATTTCATCATCGCCGCCGAACTCCTCGCCACTTCCACCATCGCAGGTTCCCCCCAGTATTTCGCCAACCCCACCCCAGGACTACCCAACCAGCCCGGCGCTCTCGGCATCGTCGCTGATACCCAGTTCGACCACGACCGCGGCTTCTACGACGCACCCTTCGACCTCGTCATCTCCTCCGCCACACCCGGAGCCCAGATCCGCTACACCACCGACGGCTCCGAACCCACACCCACCACCGGCATCATCTACTCCGCACCCATCCACATCACCAAAACAACCACACTCCGCGCCGCCGCCTTCAAACCCGGATACCTCTCCACCAACTCCGATACCCAATCCTACCTCTTCCTCAATGACATCCTCGCTCAGGATGGCTCAGGCCTGCCCCAAACCTGGGGCCAGAGCGGCGTCGTCGGTGGACCCGATTACGCCATCAACCCCGCGATCGTCGCCGCCAACTCCTCCACCATCCACAATGACATGAAATCCGTCCCCATCGTCTCCCTCGTCACCACCATGGATAACTGGTTCGCCCCCAACGGCGTCGGAATCTACCCCCAAGGCGTCGCCATCGAACGCCCCGTCTCCTTCGAGTACTTCAACCCCGACGGCTCCAACGCCATCCAGGCCAACGCCGGCATCCAAATCATCGGCGGCGGCATCGGCGGTACCTCCGCCGACCGCTGGAAATCCTACAAGCTCTCCATGCGCGTCGTCTTCAAACAAATCTATGGGCCCGGAAATATCGACCACGACATCTACGGCCCCAACGCCGCCAATGAGTTCGATACCCTCGTCCTCGACGCCCACCTCAACCACACCTGGACCCATGCCTACGACAAAAGCCAGCGAGATACCGCCCGTTACCTCACCGATACCTTCGTCTCCGATTCACAACTCGCCATGGGCGGCGCAGGACCCCACAGCCGATTCGTACACCTCTACCTCAACGGCATCTACTGGGGCATGTACGACCTCCACGAACGCCCCGACGAGCATTTCGCCGCCGACTACTTCGGCGGACTCGACGAAAATTACTACGTCGTCAAACACGGCATCCAGTACGGCACCGAGGCCGTCGTCAGTGGCGACCCCACTACCGTCATCGCCACCTACCAGGACATGCTCAACCTCCTCGCTGCCGATCTCACCGTCCTCGCCAACTACCAGAAAGTCCAAAAGGTCCTCGATATCGACCAGTTCATCCAGTACATGATCGCCAACCACTACGCCGGCAACCTCGACTGGGCTAACAAAAACTGGTACGCAACCTACAATGCCGCCGACCCCTCCGGCCTCTGGCGATTCCACTCCTGGGACGCCGAACATACCCTCGAAGGTCTCAACGACAATGTCCTCGGCTCCAGCGGCGACGCCGGACACCCCCGCGGTATCCACGCCCGACTCGCCCTCAGCCCGGAATACCGCATCCGCTTTGCCGACCTCCTCCAACAGTACTTCCTCACCCCGGGCGGGCCCTTCTATGTCGATCCCGCCAACCCCAACTGGAACCCCGATCACCCAGAACTAAACGTCCCCGCCTCCCGCTACTACGCCCGCATGATGGAAATCGACCGCGCCATCATCGGCGAGTCCGCTCGATGGGGCGACAACTACCCAGGCTCCAATTACACCCGCGAAAACTGGCTCGCTACCCAAAACGCCATGCTCAACGGCTACTTCCCACAACGCAGCAACCTCGTCCTCGGCCAATACAGAACCGCCTCACTCTACCCAACTATCGCCGCACCCGCCTTCAGCCAGCTCGGCGGCGAATTCCCCCAGCCCTACACCCTCTCCATCACAAAGGTCGGCTCCGGTACCATCTACTACACCACCGACGGATCCGACCCCCGACTCACCGGCGGAACCCTCAACCCCAAAGCCATAATCTACTCCGCACCCATCAACATCTCCTCCAGCACCCGCATTCGCGCTCGTCTGCTCGACGGATCCACCTGGAGCGCACTCACCGAAGCCGCCTTCATCATCGGACCACCACCCACCCTCCGTGTCTCCGAAATCATGTACCACCCCCTCCCTCCCTCCAACAGCCCCTTCCTCGCTGACGACTACGAATTCATCGAACTCCAAAATATCGGCTCAAACGTCCTCTACCCCGGTAAATTCATCCTCTCCGGCGGCATCAACGCCACCTTCGCTATCACACAACAACTCGAACCCGAAGACAAAATCCTCCTCGTCTATGACATCGAGGCCTTCCAGGAACGCTACGGATCCGCCATACCCATCGCCGGAACCTACCAAGGCCACTTGGCCAACGCCGGCGACCGGATCCTCCTCACCACAGAATTCGGCCAAGTCATCCAAGACTTCACCTTCAAGGATGGCTGGTTCGGTATCACCGACGGACAAGGTTACTCCATCGTCGCTATCAACCCCGCCGCCTCCAACCAAATCCTCAGCACCAAGGACGGCTGGCGACCCAGCTACAACCTCCTCGGCAACCCCAACGCTCGCGACCTCGGATACAACCCGGACTCCATCGTCATCAACGAGGTCCTCAGCCATCCCTCCAACCCCCAGGGCGACTGGATCGAACTCTTCAACACCACCAACAAGGACATCGACATCTCCGGCTGGTTCCTCAGCGATTCCCAAGACGATCTCCAAAAATACAAAATCCAGCCAGGTACCAAAATCTCCAAAAATGGCTTCCTCCTCTTCACCCGCGCCGACCACTTCGGCAACCCCGCCGACCCGGGCGCCCTCCGCACCTTCGGCCTCGACGCCGCCAACGGCGACCACGTCTACCTCTCCTCCGCGGTCGCCAACGCCCTCGGCGGATACCGCGAATCCGCCCATTTCGGCCCCGCTGACATCGACGTCTCCTTCGGCAGGTACATCAAAACCAGCACCGGAAAAACCGATTTCGTCGCACTCAGCTATCCAACCCCAAACCAACCCAATGCCTATCCAAAAGTCGGCCCCGTCGTCATCAACGAAATCATGTACAGCCCCCCCACCGGCAAACATGAATTCATCGAACTCCGAAACATAACCTCCTCCGACGTACCCCTCTTCGACCCCGCCAACCCCGCCAACACCTGGCAATTCACCGACGGCATCTCCTTCGCTTTCGCCAACGGCGATTCCATCCCCGCCAATGGATATGCCCTCCTCGTCAACATCCCTCCAGACTCCTTCCGCTCAACATACAACATCCCCCAAAACGTCCCCGTCTTCGGACCCTACTCCGGACTCCTCGAAAACAATGGCGAACGACTCGAACTCAGCAAGCCCGGTACTCCCCAACCCGACGGATTCGTCCCACTCATCCGCGTCGATCACCTCAGCTACAACAACACCGCCCCCTGGCCCAATACCGCCGACGCCACAGGCGCCTCCATCGGCCGACTCGTCTCCTCCGACTACGCCAACGACCCCGCCAACTGGGTCGCCATTCCCGACGGCGGAAACCCCGGCGCCGCTAACCAGGACGAACCCCCCACTGCCACCATCAACCCCGTTACACCCAATCCGCGGTCCTCACCCCTCCCCTCCATCACCATCACCTTCAGCGAGCCAATCATCGGCTTCAGCCTCGCCAACCTAACCCTCGCCCGCAACGGACAGCCCCTCAGCTTCACCTCCCAAACCTTGACCGAAAACGGCCTCTCCTACACCTTGGCTGACCTGAACACCCTCACTTGGCTCGAAGGCACTTACACCCTCACCCTCAACCCCGCCGGCATCACCGACCTCGCCGGCAATCCCCTCGCCCCACCACCAACCGAAACCTTCACCGTCACCACTACCTCCCCGCCCGCCGCCAACCCCGCCGACACCTTCTATTTCCGACTCAACGACCCCAATGTCGAAATCTTCCACAACTGCCTCCCCCCAAACCCCCCCACCACCACCCTCCCCGCTTCACAACTAACATCCCTCAATCTCTCCCTCGGCAACTACCTCATCAACGCCGATCTCGCCTCTCTCAGCATCCGCGTCGCCGGCCAAGACCCCCACAATCCCGTCTCCCTCACCTTCAACACACCCCAGCACCTTAATTCCCTCACCATCGAAAATAACGCCCTCGTCCGACTAACACCCGCCGGCAACCACCTCCTCCAAACCAACGCCCTCACAATCTCCCACAACGCCATCCTCGACCTCGCGGATAATGACCTCATCGTCCACACCAACTCCCCCGCCACCGTCCTGGCCCAACTCTTCAACTGGATCAAGTCCGGCCGAAACAACGGCGACTGGAACGGCAACGGCATCGCCTCCTCTAACGCAACCGACTCCACCGGCCTCGGCATCGCGCCACAGGACGCCAGCGTACTCGTCAAGTACACATGGAACGGCGACGCCAACCTCGACGGACTCGTCAACGCCGACGATTACTTCCTCATCGACTCCGGTTTCATCAGCCAACACCCCGGCTATCACAACGGCGACCTCAACTACGACGGCGCCGTCAATGCCGACGATTACTTCCTCATCGACTCCTCTTTCATCACTCAGTCCGCCCCACTCGCTTACCTGTCCCAACCGCCACAGACCCCCTTTGCCACCGGCAAGACCATCGCCTTTAGCCAACTTAACAACCTCGCCTGGCTCCACGAAAAGTCAAACCAATCGGCTTTCGCCTGAATCAGAACCGCCAAATTCACCCAACTTCCTTCCCCCCAACCTCACACCTCCCTCTACCTGCAAAACTGGGCAAAATCTCCCACTTATGCCTTTGGTCCATCCTTCGCCGCCTCCTCACCCCGCCCCTTGTACCTACTTACCGCCGGAAACACTGGACCGCACCCAATAGCGCGGGCAAACTCAGTACCAAGCCCGGTTTGCTGGCAAACCCGCCGGCGGCAACCCCCCGCCCCAAAGCAACCGCGTCGCAAAATGCGTTTCGAACAAACGGCACCACAGGACAAGGCGTAATACTTCTTCAGACAACATGGACTCGCACAACAAGCACCCAAGATTCTACTCCGGAGCCCATCGAATGCTCACTCATCAAGGAAGATCTCTTACCAAAAGAACCTCCGCCCTGGCGCGCCGCCGCCGCCCAATCCACCCAACATCCGACCCCCTCGAACTCCTCGAACCCCGACTCCTCCTCGCCGTCTCCCCCATCATCTCCGAGTTCATGGCCCAGAATACCCGCACACTCGCCGACATCGACGGCGATTACTCCGACTGGATCGAAATCTACAACCCCGATTCCAAACCCGTCAACCTCGCCGGTTACTACCTCACCGACAAAACCCCAGGAACTCCCAACGCCCCTCCCATGTGGAAATTCCCCTCCACAACCCTCGACGCCGGTAAATACCTCATCGTCTTCGCTTCCGGTAAAAACCGCGCCGTCCCAGGACAACAGTTGCATACCGATTTCTCCCTCGACGCCGATGGCGAGTACCTCGCCCTCATCGCGCCCGACGGATCCACCATCCTCTCCCAATATGCGCCCAAATACCCAAAACAACTCCCCGATGTCTCCTACGGCCGAACCGTCGACCAAGTCATCACACGACTCGTCTCCACCGCCGCCACCGCCAGAACACTCGTCCCCACCGATGGCTTGCTCGGCCTCACCTGGACCGGCCTCAACTTCGACGACTCCGCCTGGAAACAAGGCCAAACCGGCATCGGTTACGAAACCGAACCCCCAGCCCCTCAGGTCTCCGGTTTCACCTCCCGAATGATCGACACCAGAACCGACATCGGCAACATCGCCGTCGCTCAGTCCATCCTCAACGGCAACGTCCCCGCTAACTCCATCATCACCACAAAAGACGTCCCCGTCATCAACTTCTGCTCCGACAGCGGCGGTAACTTCGGCGGCGATATCCCCCTCCCCAACGGCACAGGCGTCGGCGATGATATGAACCTCCCCGAACGCAGCCAGTACGCCGTCCGCTCCACCGCTAATATCTACATCCCCCCCGGACAGTGGACCATCAGCGCCAACTCCGACGACGGTTGCTTCCTCAGAATCCCCGGCGTCACCTTCCTCACTCGCATCAACGAAGAGTTCTCCGGCGCTACCAACCCCAGCCCCGCCGATACTCTCGTCTATGGCGCCCAACGCGGCGCCGCCAATACCCTCGCAACCTTCAATATCCCCGACGGCGGACTCTGGACTACCCTCCAATACGACTTCTACGAACAATACGGCGGCGATGAGGCCGAACTCTCCATCGCTCAAGGCTTCCGCAATGGCTTCGACGGCGCAGCCTTCCGCTTGCTCACCGACGGCCTCTGGGGGTGGTCCGTCAAAACCACCTCCAGCTCACCTCCCCCAAACTACTCCAGCCTTATCGGCACCAACGTCGCCACCGAAATGGCTAACTCCGACTCCGCCTACATCCGCATCCCCTTCGCCGTCTCCGATACACCCGATTTCGACCAACTCAAACTCCGCGTCAAATACGACGACGGCTTCGTCGCCTACCTCAACGGCACACTCATCGTCCGCCGAAACGCCCCCAACACGCCCCTCTGGAACTCCTCCGCCACCGCCGCCCACGCCGACATCCAGGCCCTCAATTACGAAGACATCGACCTCACCCCCTACATGAACCTCCTCCGCTTCGGAAGCAACATCCTCGCAATCCACGGCCTCAACAAGTCCGACGACCGCGCCGATTTCCTCATCTATCCCGAACTCCAGGGCATCAACAATCTCCTCGACGTCGAACGCTACTTCACCTCCCCAACTCCCGCAAAAACCAACGACCCCTCCAGCACCCTCGGCATCGTCGCCGACACCAAGTTCGACCACGACCGCGGCTATTACTCCGCCCCATTCGACCTCACCATCACCTGCGCCACTCCAAACGCCACCATCCGCTACACCACCGACGGAACCGTCCCCACCCCCACCTCCGGTATCCTCTACACCGCTCCCATCCGCATCGCCTCCACCACCAACATCCGCGCCGCAGGCTTCGCCCCCGGGTACCTCACCGGTCAATCCGATACCCAAACCTACCTCTTCGTCGAAGACATCATCCGACAGTCTCCTAACCACGAAACCCCGTCCTCCAGCACCGATTGGCCCGCACAGGGAACTGTCAACGGCCAAATCATCGACTACGGCATGGACCAACGAATCGTCAACAACTCCACCT
The DNA here is from genome assembly GCA_964451955.1 of uncultured Tepidisphaeraceae bacterium. Taxonomy (GTDB): domain Bacteria; phylum Planctomycetota; class Phycisphaerae; order Tepidisphaerales; family Tepidisphaeraceae; genus JAPLNB01. Next base: position 8,287 of record CAYVKG010000084.1, on the reverse strand, counting down.
ACTCCACCATGGTCCGTTCCGGCTTCTCCTCCATCCCAACCTTCTCCATCACCATGGATGTCAAAGACCTCTTCAACCCAGGTTCCGGTATCTATGTCAACCCCTGGGGCTCCGGACAAGACTGGGAACGCCTCGCCTCCATCGAACTCATCTACCCCGATGGCTCACAAGGCTTCCAAATCAACGGCGGTATCCGCATCCGCGGCGGTTTCAGCCGCACAGGCGATAACCCAAAACACGCCTTCCGACTCTTCTTCCGCAATGACCCCGGCTACGGCGGTAAACTCAACTTCCCCGTCTTCGGTAACGACGGCGCCGACCAGTTCAGCCTCTTCGACCTCCGCTGCTCCCAAAACTACTCCTGGAGCTTCGGCGGTGACCCCTCACACATCGCCATCCGCGATCAGGTCTCCCGCGACCTCCAACTCGCCACCGGACAACCCGGCGCTCGCGGCCAGTTCTACCACCTCTATATCAACGGCCAGTACTGGGGACTCTACGACACCGACGAACGCCCCAGCGCCTCCAACTCCGCTAACCTCTACGGCGGCTCCGAAGACGACTACGACGTCATCAAAATGGACCCCCAGATCGGCTACAACATCGAGGCCACCAACGGAAACATGAACGCCTGGACCGACCTCTGGAACCAGGCCCGCGGCGACATGTCCAGCCTCGCTAACTACATGAAACTCCAGGGCAAAAACCCCGACGGCTCCAGAAACCCCGCCTACGCCCCACTCCTCGACGTCGATAACCTCATCGACTACATGCTCAATATCTACTACACCGGTAACCTCGACGCCCCTCTCTCCGCCTTCCTCGGAAACAAGGGCCCCAATAACTTCTACGCCATCTACAACCGCGCAGGCACCCAAAACCTTAACGTCACCCCAGGCTTCAAATTCTACGTCCACGACGCCGAACATACCTTCCTCAACGTCAACGAAAACCGCATCGGACCCGCGCCAGGCCAGTACTGGTGGGTCATGGGATCCCCCACTCCAGGCAGCGTCACCGCCTCCGGTAACACCATCACCGTCTACCTCCCGGGACACCCCTTCAGCACCGGCGACGTCATGGAACTCTTCGGCGCTGACCAATCCCAGTACAACGGCACCTACTCCGTCACCGTCCTCAACTCCTCAACCTTCCGATACACCGTCCCCTCCGCGCCAACCGTCCCCACCGCCACAGGAAACATCCGCGTCTCCTGGCCTCTCAGCAGAAGCAACCCCCAGCTCCTCTTCCAACTCCTCGCCGCAAGCCCCGAATTCCGACAACGCGTCGGCGACCGCATCCAGAAATTCTTCTTCAACGACGGCGCACTCACCCCCAACAGCGTCCGCAACGTCTTCAACGCTCGAAAAGCCGAAATCGACTCCGCTATCGTCGATGAATCCGCCCGATGGGGCGACTCCAAAAGCCCCTCCTCTCCTCTCACCCGCGCCAACTGGCTCAACGAAATCAACCGCATCCTCACCACCTACATTCCCCAACGCTCCAATATCGTCCTCAATCAACTCAAGGCCAATAGCCTCTACCCCACCATCCAGGCCCCCAAATACAACCAAAACGGCGGCGTCGTCTCCTCCGGCTTCTCACTCACCATCTCCAACCCCAACGCCTCCGGCACAATCTACTTCACCACCGACGGCTCCGATCCCCGCCTCCCCGGCGGCAATCTCGCACCCACCGCATCCATCTACCAAAACCCCCTCCCCATCACCGCAACCACCCGCGTACAGGCCCGCGTCCTCAGCACTACCGGCCAATGGAGCGCCATCCTCGACTTCACCTTCACACCCGACGCCTCCGCCCTCCGAATCACCGAAATCATGTACGGCCCAGCCCCGGCGCCCGACCCCACCCCCTTCAAAGACTCCGACTTCGAATTCATCGAATTCCTCAACACCGCCTCACAACCCATCGACCTCTTCGGAATACAAATCAAAAACGCCATCGACTTCACCTTCGACGACAACACCCTCGGCGCCGCCAACCGCTATCTCCCACCCGGACAACGCGTCCTCGTCGTCAAAAACAAAAACGCCTTCCTCTCACGTTACGGACCCAACCTCCTCATCGCCGGACCCTATGATGGAAAACTCGATAACGCCGGCGAAACCCTCCGCGTGCAAGGTCCCCTCGGACAAATCATCGAGGAATTCACCTACAACAACGCCTGGTTCCCCATCACCGACACCGGCGGTTTCTCCCTCGTCGCCATCGACCCACAGGCCTCCAATGCCGTCCTCAGCTCCAAGGCCGGCTGGCGACCTAGCTTCTTCCCGGGCGGAAACCCCGGAAACCCCGACCCAGGACTCAACCGCGACGCCGTCATCGTCAACGAAATCCTCGCCTCCACCGACCTGCCCACCGGCGACTGGATCGAACTCTACAACACCACCAACGCCGATATCGATATCTCCGGCTGGTTCCTCAGCGACACCAGCACCGACCTCCTCAAATACCAGATCCGACCCAATACCATCCTCCACGCCCACGACTACATCGTCTTCAACTACCGCGACCACTTCGGTAACCCCGAAGACCCGGGCGCAAAAACCCTCTTCGCTCTCAATAAACTCGGCGACGACGTCTTCCTCTCCAGCGCCTTCCAAACCCCAGATTCACAATGGCAACTCGCCGGGTACCGCGAATCCGTCGGATTCGACGCCTGCGAAAAGGAAATCACCCTCGGCCGATACTACAAAAGCACCGGCGGCCATGACTTCGTCGCCCTCAACGCGCCAACCCCGGGCACCGCCAACGCAACCCCACTCGTCGGACCCGTCGTCATCAACGAAATCATGTACCGCCCTAAACCAGGTTACGACGAGTTCATCGAACTCAAAAACCTCACCGGGGCCCCAGTCCCACTCTACGACCCCGACTACCCCCAAAACACCTGGACCTTCTCCAGCGGCATCAACTTCTCCTTCGCCCAAGGCGACCAAATCCCCGCCTTCGGCTATGCCCTCCTCGTCAACATCGACCCCCCAACCTTCCGCGCCAAGTACTCCATCCCCTCCTCAGTCCCCATCTTCGGCCCCTTCCCCGATTCCCTCCCCGACTCCGGCGCATCCATCGAACTCCTCCGACCCGGACAACCCGACCCCATCGACCTCTCCGTGCCCTACTACCGCGCCGACCGCCTCACCTATGGCATCGCCTCCCCTTGGCCAACCTCCCCCAATGGCACAGGCCCCTCCCTCGCTCGCATTTCCAGCTCCGCCTACGGCAACGACCCCGTCAATTGGACCGCCGAAAAACTCGGCGGATCCCCCGGCCGCCCCAACGTCGACGTCCTGCCTCCCATCGCTCGCATCCTCCCCGTCAATCCCTCCCCACACGATACACCACTCTCCTCCATCACCATCACCTTCGACGAACCCGTCCTCGGCTTCGACCTCGCAGACCTCAAACTCACCCTCCCTGGCTCCAATACCAACCTCCTCACCGACGCCCATACCCTCACCGACACCGGCGACGCGCAAACCTTCATCCTCCAAAACCTCTCCGCCGCAACCTGGCAAGCCGGAACCTACACCCTCTCCCTCTCCGCCTCCGCCTCCTCCATCTCCGACTTCTCCGGAAACCTCCTCCTCTCCGACGCCTCTCAAAACTTCATCCTCACCACCAACACCATCCTCGGCCTCCCCGACGCCCCAAACACCTTCACCCTCAAAACCCTCGGCGACAACGTCCTCATCTTCGTCAACGTCCCCACCAGCGCAAAACCCACCTACACCCTCCCCAATTCCGATTCCGCCTCCCTCACCATCCTCGGCGGTAACGCCGACGATCTCCTCACCATCCAAAGCCTCCTCGCTTTCAACCCCGTCTTCAACGCCGGCGACGGCAACAACCGCCTCGCTCTCACCGCCGGTCAGTACACCCTCCCCGCTGACTCCCAACAACTCACCGTCACCCTCAGCGGCGCCGCTAAACTCATCCTCCCCGGCAACCACCAGTTCCAAACACTCTCCATCATCGGCGCCGCCTCCGCCGCCCTCCTCCCAGGCCACCACCACTCCCTCCAAGTCGCTAACCTCGTCATCGGTTCCAATGCCTTCCTCGATCTGGCCGATGGCTCACTCCTCGTCCAGCCAGCCGATCCCGCAACCCTCCCCGCCGTCTACGCACAACTCACCTCCCTCCTCGCCTCCGGACGCTCCTCCTCCCCAAATCTCTGGCAAGGCAACGGCATCCGTACCAGCCAGGCTACCGGCAACACAACCCTCGGCATCGCCCCAACCGACAACTCCGTCCGCGTCAAATACACCTGGAACGGCGACGCCAACCTCGACGGACTCGTCAATGCCGATGACTACTTCCAGATCGACTCCGGTTTCATCACCCAGGCCCGTGGCTTCTCCAACGGCGACTTCAACTTCGACAACCTCATCAACGCCGACGACTACTTCCTCATCGACTCCTCCTTCATCGCACAAACAGGACCCCTCAACTCCTCATCCCCTCAACCACTCCCTCCCCTCGCCCCCGCACCCTCCGCCCACTCCCCCTCCACTCAGTCCGTATCACAACAACTCTTCTCCACCGACCCCATACTCTCCCCCCATCAAATCGTCCTCGCATAACCTCCCTCCGCCGCCCATATGCGGCAATCCCCTCCAACCATAACGCAGCATTTCAGACCCGATTCCCCTCCGCACTCCCTTTCTCCTCCCTTCACCACCGACCGCACACACTGTAAAATCCCCACCATGTCAAACCAACTCTCACCTCCCGGGAAACAACTTCTCCAAATCACTTCGCAAACCACTCGACGTCGCTTCCTAAAGCACGCCGCTGCCGCCGGCGGTGCCCTCGCCGCCCCCTTCTTCGTCCCCTCCTCCGCACTCGGACGCAACGGCGCCGTCCCACCCAGTGAACGCATCATCGTCGGCGCCATCGGCATCGGACCCCGAGGCTCCAGCGACCTCGGCTGGATGCTCCCAGAACCCGATGTCCAGTTCGTCGCCATCTGCGACGCCAAAAAATCCGCCCGCGAAGCCGTCAAACGAACCGTCGACGCCCGCTACGGCAACTCCGACTGCAAAATGTACCCCGACATCCGCGAATTCCTCGCCCTACGTACCGACATCGACGCCGTCCTCATCGCCACAGGCGACCGCTGGCATGCACTCGCCTCCATCCTCGCCATGCGCGCCGGCAAAGACGTCTACTCCGAAAAACCCTCCTGCATGACCATCGCCGAAGGCCAAGCCGTCGTCGATACCGCAAAACGTTACGCCCGCGTCTACCAGACCGGAACCCAACGACTCAGCGAAGGTAATTTCGTCTTCTGCATCGAAATGGCCAAGTCCGGCCGCCTCGGCAAGGTCCACACCGCTCGCGCTCATATCGCCCCTTGGGACGCCGCCGAAATGAACCACGCCTGGCTGCCCGCTGAACCCCTCCCGCCAAAAGACGAAGTCGATTGGGATCAGTGGCTCGGGCCCTGCCCCTGGAGACCCTACAACTCCGCCTACGTCCGCGGCGGATGGCGAAACCACTACGACTTCCACACCAGCTGCATCGGCGAATGGGGCGCACATACCTTCGCTCAAGCTCAGGCCGGCATCGATTGCCTCAATACCTCCGCCGTCGAGTACGGCTACGTCAAAAACGCCACCGGCGACGGCATGGTCACTCGCTTCGCCAACGGCGTCAAAATGATCCTCCATCGCGACCCCTGCATGTTCCATGGCTCCTGCGCTATGCGATTCGAAGGACCCGATGGCTGGGTCGAAGCCGGCGACGGTTACCCCAAACCCGATGTCTCGCACCCCTCCCTCCTCGCAGACTTCAAAAAAATCGTCCAAGACTACATCGACCGCACCGGCAGGCCCATGAGCCACATGCGAGACTTCCTCAACTGCGTCAAGTCCCGCCGTCAAACCGTCGCCAACGCCGAAGTCATGTACCACTCCATGACCACCGTCCACGCCGCCAATATCTGCATGTGGCTCAAACGCGATATGCGATTCGACCCACAATTGGCCCTCTTCATCAATGACCCCGAGGCCAACCGCCTCCGCTCCCGCGCTATGCGCGAACCGTGGATCTACTAGTCCTCAACCAACATGCCCGAAAGTGAGTTAACCATGCTGAAAAACACTTCTCTCTTCGCCGTCCTCCTCGCTGTCTGCCTCTTCGCCTCCACAACATCCTACGCCCAGGACGCCGCCGCCAAACAACGCGTCGATCAGCTCATCGCCGTCCTCAAAGCCCCCGATGCCTCACGCGACGCCAAAGCCGCCGCCTGCCGTCAACTCTCCTACCTCGCTACCAACGACGCCATCGCCCCCCTCGCCGCTTTGCTCCCCAACGAGGAAATGAACCATATGGCTCGCTACGCCCTCGAGCCCATCCCAGACCCCGCCGTCGATGACGCCTTCCGCGACGCTCTCCCCAAACTCAAAGGCCTCCCACTCGTCGGCGTCATCGGTTCCATCGGCGTCCGCAAAGACGCCAAGGCCGTCCCCGCACTCGCCAAATTCCTCACAGATCCCGACCCCATCGTCTCTCAGGCCGCCGCTCGCGCTCTCGGTAAGATCGGCACCACCGAAGCCGCCAAAGCCATCCAGGCCGCCCTCCCAAACACCCCGGCACAAAGCCAACTCGCCTTCTGCGAAGGCCTCTTCCGCGCCGCCGAATCCCTCGCCGAAAAAGACCAGACCGATACCGCCGTCTCCATCTACGACGACCTCCGAAAACTCAACTCCTCCCATCACCAGGTCCGCGCAGGCGCCCTCCGCGGCGCCGTCCTCGCCCGAAAAACCGGCCGCACGCCCATACTCATCGAAGCCGTCCGCAGCGATGACTACGTCCTCACCGCCGCCGCCGCTCGCACCGCCATCGAAATCGCCGACCCAGACCTCACCCCGGCCCTCACCGCCGAACTCCCCAAGCTCTCCACCGATAAACAAATCCTCGTCATCCAGGTCCTCGCAAAACGCGCAGACCCCGCCGCTCTACCCGCCCTCTTCTCCCTCGCCAAAGCCGATAACAAAACCACCCGCATCGCCGCCATCAAAGCCATGCCCGAGATCGGCCACGTCTCCGCCCTCCCCGTCCTCCTCGATCTCATGAAAGACTCCGACCGCGATATCGCACAACTCGCCCAAAATTCCCTCGCCAGCCTCCCAGGCAACGAAGCCGATGCCGCCGTCCTCGCCATGCTCGCCACCGACAATACCCAAACACGACTCATCGCCCTCGATTTCATCGGCCGACGGCGAATGTCCGCCTGCGTCCCCGACCTCCTCAAGGCCGCCGCCGACCCAGACCCGAAAATCCGACCCCTCGCCCTCAAACGCCTCGGCGAACTCGCAAACCCCACCCAACTCCCCGCTCTCTTCGACCTCCTCATCGCCGCCAAAGATCAGTCCGAAATCGACGCCGCTCAGCAGGCCGTCGAATCCGTCTCCTCTAGGGCCGATAAACCCGAACAAAACGTCCAGACACTCGTCTCCCTCCTCAACAATGCCGACACCCCTCACAAAACCGCCATCCTCAAAGTCCTCACCGTCATCGGTGGCTCCGACGCCCTCGCTGCCGTCCGCGCTGCCATGAACGCCCCTAACGCCGACCCCCAGGTCCGCGCTACCGCCATACGCTCCCTCGGCTCCTGGAAAAACGCCGACGCCGCACCCGACCTCCTCAACCTCGCCAAAACCGGCAACTCCGACAACGACAAAATCCTCGGCCTGCGCAACTACCTCGGCCTCGCCTCACGCCCCGAACTCTCCGAACCTCAACGCCTCGCTATGTGCAAAGAAGCCGCCCCCCTCGTAAAACGCCCCGAAGAAAAACGCCTCCTCGTCTCCACCCTCGGCAACATCGCCTCCGCCGACTCCCTCGCCGCTATCTCCCCCTACCTCGCAGACCCCGACATCAAGGAAGAAGCCTGCCAGGCCGCCGTCGCAGCCGCCGCTAAGCTCGTCCAAACCAATGACGCCAAAAACTTCCCCGCCATCACCGACTCCATGACCAAGGTCGCTGCCGCTTCCACCAACCCCGACCTCGTCCGCCGAGCCAAATCCCTCCAGCAACAAGTCCAACGCAGAACTCGCAACTAGCCCACCTTCCCATACCCCCATCGCAGTCCCAGGACCGGGAATGGCTCCACCCAGCCCCTCCCGGTCCTTCTTTTATTTCAATTATTTCACCACCCCGGGAGGGGGCCCGGCGGGGGGGGCGAGCGGGGGGGGGCCCCCCGGCCCGCCGCGGCCAGGAGGACGACGGTGCGGGGGGCCATCTGCCCGCCGCGACCCTA
>CAYVKG010000083.1:0-20470 GCA_964451955.1 uncultured Tepidisphaeraceae bacterium | reverse complement strand
CCCCCCCCCCCCCCCCCCCCCCCCCCCCCCCCCCCCCCCCCCCCCCCCCCCCTGGAGCCGGTGGCGAGGATGATGTCGGTGGCGGTGACGTCTTTGGGGCCGGTGCGGGTGGTGTAGCGGACCTTGTGGGGGGCCAGGAGCTGGGCGGAGGCCATTTCGTGTTTGACTTCGTACTTGCGGAAGAGGTGTGCGATGCCTTTGGAGAGTCGGTCGGCGATTTGCCGGGAGCGGGCGATGATGTGGGGGAAGTCGACGGTGAAATTGGAGATATTGACGCCGTGTTCGTGGGCGTCGGAGCGGACTTTGCGGATGAAGGCGGCGTCTTCGAGGAGGGCCTTGGTGGGGATGCAGCCCCAGTTGAGGCAGGTGCCGCCGAGGTTTTCCTTTTCGATGCAGAGGACGCGTTTCTTGAGCTGTCCGGCGCGGATGGCGGCGGCGTATCCGGCGGGACCGCCGCCGATCACGATGATGTCGAAGTTGTGGATATCAGCCATGGTGACTCGATTGTTAGCAGGCAGTAGTGGCCAGTGGGATGGTCAGAGGAGCATGAGGCCGGGTTCTTCCAAGAGGGCTTTGAGGGTGGTGAGGAATTCGGCGGCGACGGCGCCATCAACGACGCGGTGGTCGGCGGAGAGGGTGGCGGTGAGCATGGTGCGGGGAACGATCTGGTTATTGACGACAGCGGGTCGCTGCTGGGCGGCGCCGACTGCAAGGATGCCGACTTCAGGGGGGTTGATGATGGCGGAGAACTCACGGATGCCGTGGGTGCCGAGGCTGGTGATGGTGAAAGTGGACTCGGTCTGTTCTTCGCGGCGGAGTCGCTGGGCGCGGGCGCGTTCGATGAGGTCGGCCGAGCGCAGGCGGATGTCTTTGAGGCCCATCTGGTTGACGCCGCGCAGGACGGGTACGATCAGTCCGTCGGGGATAGCGACTGCGATGCCGAGGTTGACGTCGCCGTACTGCGTGATTTCGCCCTTGTCGGCGTTGAAGCGGGCGTTGAGTGCGGGGTTTCGCATGAGGGCGACCGCGACGGCTTTGGCGATGAAGTCGGCAATGGAGAGGCGGACACTCTCCTTTTCGAGCTGTTTGTTGAGGGTGGCGCGCAGGGCCTGGACGTTTTCGCAGTCGATGTCGATGGATTCGTAGTAGTGGGGGATGATCTGCTTGGAGCGTTGGAGGGCCACGGCGATGGCGGATCGCATTTTCGTGAGGGGGATGGTCTTGGTTTGGCCAGTGGTCAGTACGGGGGCGAGGGGTTGGGCGGTGATCCTTGGGGCGGGGACGTTGGGCTTGGTCTGTTCGAGGGCAGCAGCGAGGACATCTCGCTCGACGATTCGGCCTCCGGGACCGGTGCCCTTGATGTTGGCAAGATCCACACCCTTGTCGGCGGCGACGCGGCGGGCGAGAGGCGAGATGGGTGCGCGGGCGGGTGCTTCAGCGGGTTGAACGGCGGCGGGAGTCGACTGGGGCGCGGCGGGGGATTCGGCGGCGGTGGCGGAGGGGGCGGCTGCGGCGGGCTGGGGCTTGGCGACGGATTGGGCGGCCTGTTTGATGGCAGCGGGATCTTCCCCGGGCAGCGCGATGACGCCGAGGGATGCGCCGACGGCGACCTTCTGGCCTTCGGCGGCGGCGATATGGGCGAGAATGCCGGACTCGAAGGCTTCCATGGGCATGGTGGCCTTGTCGGTTTCGACGTCGGCAAGTTCGTCGCCGGCCTTGACCTTATCGCCTTCTTTCTTGTGCCATTTGACGACGGTACCCTCGGTCATGGTGTCGCTGAGCTGGGGCATCGTGATTTCGGAGGGCATGGTCAGATCCTTGTAGTAGCCAGTAACAAGCAGTCGGTAGCCAGAGGGGCTACACGTAGCAGACTTTTTTGACGGCTGCAACAACTTTTTCGACACTGGGCTGCATGGCCTGTTCGAGGTGATGGCTGTAGGGGGCCGGGGTATCTTCGGAGCAGACGCGGGCGATGGGGGCATCGAGGAGGTCGAAGGCCGTGCTGTAAAGGCGAGCCAAGATGCCATCGCCCATTCCGCAATAGGGCCAGTCTTCGTCAACGACGACACAACGGTTGGTCTTGCGGATGGATTCCAGGAGGGTCTTCTCATCGAGAGGTCGGAGGGTGCGGAGGTCAATGACTTCGGCGTCGATGCCATCGGCTGCGAGGAGTTCGGCGGCCTTGAGGCAGAGCTTGACCATTTTGGACCAACAGACGAGGGTGACGTCGGAGCCGGGTCGTTTGATATCGGCGACGCCGATAGGGAGGGTGTACTCGGTGTCGGGGACTTCGCCGGTGTCGTTGAGCATGATTTCGGATTCGAGGAAAACGACGGGGTCATCGCAACGGATGGAGGTTTTGAGCAGTCCCTTGGCGTCGTAGGGATTGGAGGGGGCGACGACGACGAGGCCTGGCACCCGAGCGTAGAGGGCTTCGACGCGGTGGGAGTGGGTGGCGGCGAGCTGATGGGCGATGCCGTTGCCACCGCGGAAGACGATGGGGATTTTGAACTGGCCGCCCGACATGTAGCGGACATTGGCGGCGTTGTTCATGATCTGATCGAAGCAGACAAAGGAGAAGCTCCAGCTCATGAATTCGACAATCGGTCGAAGGCCACACATGGCGGCGCCGATGCCCAATCCGGCGAAGCCGGTTTCGCTGATCGGCGTATCGATGACGCGGCGGGGTCCAAAGCGAGCAAGCATGCCCTCGCTGACTTTGTAGGCGCCGTTGTATTCGCCGACCTCTTCACCCATGAGGAAGACGGCGGGATCGCGGTCCATTTCTTCGATCATGGCCTGTCGGAGAGCCTGTTTGAATGGGATGGTGGGCATAATAGTCAGTAGTCAGTAACCGATTGACAGTGGATCATTTCTCCAGGGGGTAGGATTCGGAGAGGACGTCAGAATAGAGTTCGGAGAGTTCGGGGTGGGGGCTATTCTCGGCGAACTGGACGGCATCGTTGACGATGTCGGTGACTTCTTGCTCCAGTTGTTGGAGCGCGTCATCGTTGATGATGCCGCGGGCACGGAGTCGTTTTTCGTAGATGAGGATGGGATCATTCTGACGAGCACGTTCGAGTTCTTCTTTGGTGCGGTACTTGAGCGGGTCGGACATGGAGTGGCCACGGAAGCGGTAGGTGTTCATCACGAGGAAGGAGGGGCCGTTGCCCGCGCGGGCGCGGTCGGCGGCCTCGCGAGCGACGGAGATGACGGCGTCGAGGTCGTTGCCGTCGACGTTTGTGCAGGGCAGGGCATAGGCGTGGCCTCGGGCGGCCAGGTCCTTTTCGGCGCTGGAGCGGACGACCTGGGTGCCCATGGCGACGCCGTTGTTTTCAACGATGAAGATGCAGGGGAGTTTCCAGAGGCTGGCGATGTTGATGGCTTCGCTGAAGGCTCCCTGGTTGAGCGCGCCGTCGCCGAAGAGGGTGAAACAGACGCCGCCGGTGTTCAGGTATTGGCAGGCGAAGGCGGCGCCAGTGCCGAGAGGGATGTGGCCGCCGACGATGCCGTGCCCGCCGAGGTTTCCGACCTCGGCTTGAAAGAAGTGCATGGAGCCGCCTTTTCCCTTGGAGCATCCGGTGGCGCGCCCGAAGAGTTCGGCCATGGCGGCGCGGGGTTCCATGCCGAGGGCGAGGGCATGGCCGTGATCGCGATAGCCGTTGATGAGGTAATCCTTGCCTTTTTGGAAGACGGCGGCGATGCCAACGGCGACGGCTTCTTGGCCGGAGTAGAGGTGGCAGAACCCACCGATACGTTGGCCGGGTTTGGTGTATTCGCGGTAGGTTCGCTCTTCGAATCGGCGGATTAACATCATCATCCGGAGGCAGTTGCGGGCCTCTTGGGGAGAGATGGAGGTTGGCGGCAAGTCGGCAAGATCGCAGGCCTGATTAGACACAGCCATTCCGGTGCTCCTGATACGATGTCCAAGGCATGGATGCCCGGAGGCGGTGTATGGCACATTGAAGCGACCACCGCCCCCACGATATCGCGGCGGCCCGGACAAGAACACGGGGCCCGACGCGATGCCGAGGACCTGATTATAGCTTTAACGGGGGAAGAAGTGTGAATGGCTGTCTGACGAAAGCAAAGAGCCGTGTGCCGGGTCTGGTGGGCGGGTCGAATGAGTTGACGAAACGGGCGTGTCGCACTACCTATGGGGTAATATGTCGCCCAGCCCAGATCGCGTCATCGAGGCATTCAACATCGCCAGTGAAGAGAATGAGATCAGTCCGCTGCGCGAGTATAATCTGGTCAGACTGCCCGGCGAGGGGGAGTTGTGGATGACGGGAGACATGCACGATCACCGGCGAAACTTCGACAAGGTGGTTCGGGCGGCGGACTTGGACAACAATCCGCGGCGGCACCTGGTATTGCACGAGTTGATTCACGGGGACCGATTTGACGCCAGCGGGGCTGAGGGAAGCTGGGAGATACTGTTCAAGGCGGCCGAGTTGAAATGCGACTATCCGGGGCAGGTGCATTTTCTGCTGGCGAATCACGATCTGGCGCAGATTCACGGCGAGGGGATCATGAAGGCGGGCCTGAGTGTCTGCGAGGCGTTTTCGGCGGGGGTGAGGCAGGCTTTTAACAGCAGCGCGGATCATGTGGAGGTCGCGATCAAGCAGTTTCTTTTGTCGTTGCCGCTGGCGATACAGGGTCCCAACGGGATCTTCTGCTGCCACAGTCTGCCAACGGATTCACAGATTGAGAGATTTGATTTTGACGTGTTTCATCGGCCGCTGACGGGCCCGGACTATGCCAGACGCACCGGGCCGGTGTATCAGTTGATCTGGGGGCGGCACATGAGTCCTGAGACGGCAGCCAAGTTTGCGGAGAAAGTGGAGGCGGCGGTCGTCATTACGGGACATCAGCCGCAGGAGGAGGGGTATCAGGTGAATGGCGATCGCCACCTGATCATTGCGTCGGATCACAACCAGGGGATGTTCTTGCCGATGGACCTGAGCGAGCGATATGACATGGCGGGGTTGGTGTCGCGGCTGAGGAAGTTCGCGTCGTTGGAGTAGGCTCGGTTGTGGTCTCGACAGGGCGGGGTTTTGCCGTATAATTTGGGGGAGTTCAGGCGCCCAGGTGGCGGAATTGGCAGACGCACTGCTTTGAGGTGGCAGCGAGTAACATCGTGCAGGTTCAAATCCTGTCCTGGGCATTGAGAGGCGATCCTGAACGGGTCGCCTTCTTTGCTTTTCATCAATCCACAAACCCCTAATTGAAGGATATTTACGCTGGACCTGTTCGGCGGCGAGATGGCCGCCGGCTCGATTCGAGTGGAATGGCGAAGTTGCTGGTATGAAAAGGCTACCGATGGGGCGACATGTTGAACGTCGCCATCCCCGATGCGATCAATGCGACTTTGTCCGGCAACCCTCGCTGCTTCCAGTCCGTTGGGTCTGCCAGCCATCGTTGGCTGATCGTTCGCAAGATAACCTCCGGTTGCGCACGTGACCATGCGCACGCTCTGCAGACCTACGGCCGCAGCAATGGCAAGCAGGCCATCTTGACTTCAATGGCGGAGCGAGATCATGCCTCAGCCAATCCGGCAGGCTCGATGGGCTGATTCAGCAACTCGGTTGCCGGAGTTGCCTGGCACGGCTTACGGAATGTTCTTCTTTTCCACTTTCCAGCCCTCCATCTTCGCCAGTCCGCAAGGATCGCCAACGAACATCTTCGCCGCTTCCGTATCGTCCTTGAGTTGCCACTGCAGCCAGGCCGCGGCCACTTTGGCGAATTCGCCGCCGTGCGGCTTGCTGTAGGTGCCGCCGTGCCCCACATTCAGGTTCGCCGCTACGATCGGCAACTTGTCAATCCGGCTGAAATCGTCCATGCCGTTCTTGTACGCAATGTCCTTCTCACCACCCAGAATGTAGATGGTCGGCGTATGCAGCTTCGCCAGGTGATCCTTGGTCAGTTTCGGCATACCGCCCATGCCGCTTCCGGGATTGCCCAAGATGCCGCTATTGCAGACCACCAGCGTGGAAATCCGCGGATCGGGGGCAACTTCGAGTGCCTGCAATCCACCGCAGGACATACCGGCGGCCGCGATCTTGCTGGGGTCGAGCTTCTGATAGTACTGGCTCGACTTGTCGCTGTTCTGCGCGATCGCCCAGTTGATGGCGTCCAGCAATAGTGCGGACTTGGTTGGGCCGCCGGCGCCGCCGCGCTGGCCCTCCGCCGGCATCGGGCCGATGGCGATCACGAGAAACCCGTGCGATGCCACCTCGGACAGGAAGTTCACGTGCTCCCAGGGCGAATTGGCGCAGGCTCCGTTTCCCCAGACGACGATCGGCAGTTTGGCCTTCTCGCCAAAGGGGCTCAGGTCGCTCGGCCGAAAGACCGTATGTGTCGCCAGAGTCTTGTCGGAGGCCATCAGCGCCTTGTAGGGCCCGGTCCCGCCATCCTCCACAGTCCGGCTGGCGGTCTCCGTGGTTGCCGCCGGGGCAGCCGCGCTGGCGCTCTGGCTCCAGATCAGATTGGTCAACAAGCTCGCCGCAGCGAGCACAACAGAATATCGAAGGGTAGCCATAACTTGCCTTTCATTTTCATGGAGGTATGCGACGAATCGATCACTTGAAATAGAGTTGCAGCGTTTCCGTGAGGTAATGCCTGGCGTTCATCCAGGTATGGCCGCCTTCGGTGACCAGGAACTTGTGCTCGATCTGCTTTTCGGTCATCAGCTTCTCGAAGGCAACGGCCTGTTGATAGAGGAAGTCGCTCTTCCCGACGCCCAGCCAAAGCAACTTCAGTTGCCGATTGGTGGTCTCGGGCCTGGCGACCACCTCTCCAAAGTACTTCTGGACGACTTCCGGGGTCAGGTACGCACTGTAGGAACCGACGTAGGCGAACTTGTCGAGATTGGAGAAGCCCGCAAAGAGGGATTGCCCGCCGCCGCGTGAGAACCCGGCAATCGCTCGCTTCTCTCTGTCCGGGCTGGCGCGGAAGTTCGTTTCGACATAGGGCATGATGCTGCCGACCAGATCGTCGTTGAAAGCCTTGTACATTTCGGCGGCCTTCAAAGAGGTTGGCGCTGGCGTTCCCATGAGCATGTTCCCATAGGGCATCACGATGATCATGGGCACCGCGCGCTTTTGGGCGATGAGATTATCCAGGATGAAGTTCGCCCGGCCGACTTTGAACCAGGTTTCTTCAGTGTCCGTGGTGCCACTGACCAGGTAGAAGGTCGGGTGCTTCTCTGTACTGGTGCGATAGCCGGGCGGCGTGTAGACCAGCAGCGGGCGAGTGACGCCAAGCGATTTGGATTGGTAGTAGCAGTAGGTGACGTCTCCGTGCGGCACATCCTGAACCGCGTAAATCGCGGGCTTCTCGCCCGGCACATCCAGCAGGCTGTTCTTGAAACCCTCATTGGGAAAAATGTCGGGATTTCGCGGGTCGGCCACCGGCACCCCGTCCACGACAAAGCAGTAGGGGTAGAGATTGGGTTCGATCGGCCCAACGGTGATGCTCCAAACCCCGCTGGCATCAGCACGAAGCGGCTGGTTTGCGCGCTGAAACTGTCCGCTCAGTTCTACCTTCGTTGCCGATGGCGCGCGCAGACTGAACGTCACGGTTCGATCCGCATGGACCACCGGCGATTCGATCGGCGGAGGCTGCGCCGGCCGATCCGCCTCCGCTGCGGAAGCGGCCGCGGCCCCGCTGAGCACGATTAGAACGAGCAATAGCACATCGCGTCGCCTCATGTTTCGTCCTTTGTTCGAGATCCTGACCTTCCCCCACGAATCATACCAATCCTTGTGTCAGTGAATCCATATTCCTATGCTGCTGATCCGCCCGCAGCGCAATGGAGGGCGGCTCAGCAGCAGTCGCCTCCGGCGCTGGCGGTCGGTACCCCAAGGCCGAATGCGGCCGAACCCGGTTGTCATGCTCCCGCCATCGCTTGATCAGCACCTTCGCCTCCTTCAGGCCGTAGAAGAACTCCCCCTCCAACAGCTCATCCCGCAGCTTTCCGTTGAAGCTCTCCACGTACCTGTTCTCCGAAGAGCTGCCCGGCTCGATGAACAGCGTCTCCACCCCGATCTTCCCCAGCCACCGCTGCACCACTGTAGCCAGTCGAGCGGCGAGCATCTGCTGTCGTTGAAAGTCACTGGCTCTGGCTCTGATCTCGATGTTGGTTGACAAGTCGCTCGTCACGATAGACGAACGGTCAGCACGACAATGCAGGCCATGTGGGCGAGTTCCACTGCATCGTCAGGATTGTCGCGCCGTTGACGCTGATCATGGTTGAGTGGCAGCCCCTGAAGTTGATGTTAAATGGCACGAAATGCCTCAAAAACGGCCTTTGTGAATGCTGGGAGCGGGTCGGTTCTCCGCTTCAAATCCTGTCTTGGGCATGACGAAGGCGACCGCAATTCGGTCGCCTTTTCTACTTCGCGTGTGTCGCAAAATTGGTAAATACGGACGTTTATGCTCGGGTAGCTTTCCCTTGCTGCTGAGGCGGAATGCGACTGAGCGCAATGCCGACAGTACTGGGAGGAGCCGCCAAAGCCAGTGGCAGCAAGGCTCCCATCGGGTCGTTTAATGGCCGACAGGCCGGCCGAGCGTTTCACCTTGGGAGCATTGCTGGGAACTCGGGACGACCCGGCATAGTACATCGCGACAGCGAACGAACGAGCGAAAGGGAGCCAAACCGAACAGCGACCAAGTCCGGAAGAGGCATGGATCCAGTTTCTTCGTAACTTCCGGAAACGCAGTGCATCAGTATACTGTTGAAGAGGACAAGGCAGTCCGTTGATGCGGTTCTGGCACTTCGGCATTGGTGGGCGAGTCTTGGGAATGGCGGTCCTGCGGCGTTGAACACATCGAGGACGTATGTTGACGATGAGCGGCCATCGGGCGATGGGGACTGTGGTGGGTCTTGTGGGGGTATGGCTCCTGGGAAGCGGGTTGGCCATTGCGCAGCCGAGTTCTGCGGCGACGGCGATCCTGGCGGCTTCGCAGGCAAGCACGCGGGCGGTGATGGCCCCGTCGGCGCCGTCGCGTCGCAAACCTGCCTCGACCACGGATCACCGGAAGTTTGAGGTATTGAAGCAGCCATTCAAGACTGGTCCGGACGTGACGGTGGCCTGCCTGTCGTGTCACACCGAGGCGTCGAAGCAGATCATGAAGACAAGCCACTGGACCTGGCTGTCGCCGGGGAGCAAGCCGCGTAACAGTGCAAACGGTCTGATCTACGGCAAGGCGCAGAACATCATTAACAATTTCTGCGTTGCGTTGCCGTCCAACGAGCCGCGATGCACGAGCTGCCACATCGGGTATGGATGGAAGGACAAGAGCTTTGACTTTGGCGACGAGAAACTGGTGGACTGTCTGGTTTGCCACGATACGACGCGGACCTACAAGAAATTCCCGACGGACGCGGGGCATCCGGCGTACGTTCCCAAGGAATTTCCAAAGGGATCCGGGAAGATCTGGGAGCCGCCGGACTTGTCGCTGATTGCGCAGAATGTCGGGCCGACCAGTCGAGCGACGTGTGGGACATGCCACTTTTTCGGAGGTGGCGGCGAGGGCGTGAAGCACGGGGACATGGATGAATCGCTGGGGATGCCCAGCCGCGGCTTGGATGTTCATATGAACGCGGCGGGGACGAGTTTCGAGTGCACACAATGCCACACGACGGTTGAGCACCAGGTAGCGGGGCGCAGTTTCGATGTTCCCGCGGTGGAAGAGCGGCATTTCGTGATGACGGGCAAGGACCCGCGACACAACTACCTTGCCTGCGAATCGTGCCATGGCGAGCGGCCGCACAAACGCAGTCTAAGAAATCACCATGCCGAGAAGCTGGCCTGTCAGGCCTGTCACGTGCCCACGATCGCGAGGGAGCGTCCAACGAAGATGTGGTGGGACTGGTCGAAGGCTGGACAAATGGGACCCGACGGCAAGCCACAGATCACCTATACGACCGTCAAAGGTATGAAAGTGACTTTGACCGACACGCAGAAAGGCGAGTTCATCTGGATCAAGGATGAGAAGCCGGAGTATCGGTGGTACAACGGAAAGGCTCGGTACGTTTTGGCAGGCCAGAAGATAGACGACCGCACTCCCGCCAGCGAGGTTGGGATTGCGCGAGGGCTTTTTGACAAATTGGATCTGGCGAAGCCGGTGGTCCGGCTGAACGTGCCGCAAGGCGATGCGGGCGATCCGCGAGCGAGAATCTGGCCGGTGAAGGTGCATCGCGGCGTACAACCCTATGATACCGAGAACAAGACGTTGGTCATTCCGAAGCTATTTGGTCCTCCGGGCTCCGGCGCGTACTGGTCGGAGTATGACTGGGGCAAGGCGATTGAGACGGGGATGAGATACAGCGAACAGCCCTACAGCGGGAAGTACGGGTGGATTCAGACGGAATTGACGATACCGATAGCGCACATGGTCGCGCCGGAGGGAAAATCGGTGGGGTGCGACGAATGCCACGCACCGAACGGCAGGTTGGCTGGCATTGAGGGAGTCTACCTGCCGGGGCGTGATTCAAGCCGGATGGTCGAGATTCTGGGGTTGATCGCCATTGCCGGCGCCGCGCTTGCGGCGGTGGGGCATGGTGCTCTTCGGGTTGTATCGCAAAGGAGTCGGCAGCCATGAGTGCAACGCAACGCGTTTTGATCTATAAGCGGTTTGAGCGTTTCTGGCACTGGGCGCAGGCGATTCTGGTGATCCTGTTGGCGGTGACGGGATTGGACATTCACTTTGCCGGGATCGACATTCTTGGATTCGACTTGGCGGTCAGGATGCACATGCATCTTGCGTGGGCGTTCCTCATTCTGATTGTGTTTGCGATATTCTGGCACTTCACGACCGGTGAATGGCGGCAGTACGTGCCCACGCGTCTGTTCCTGCGCGAGATGATCGAGTTCTATTTAATCGGGATCTTCCGCAACGCGCCACACCCGGTGAAGAAGACGCTGGTGGCCAAGCTGAATCCGCTGCAGCGGTTGGCCTACCTGAGCCTCAAGATCTTGTTGATTCCGTGCCTGGTCACCACCGGTTTGCTCTACTCCTGTCACTATTACTGGCCGATGCTGGGTCTTGGGGGACTCAGTCTGCGCACCGTCGCGATTCTGCATACTCTATCGGCATACTTGATGATCGCATTTGTGCTGGCTCACATCTATCTGACGACAACCGGGCAGACGCCGCTGTCAAATCTCAAAGCGATGATAACCGGCTGGGAGGACATTGAGATCGACGGCTCGGATGGCGTGTCAGGGGGCGCAGTCGGAAGCTAGACGAACACGAGGACCGCGCAGGTGTGAGTCGGGTGGTGGCGAGTCGTCTGGATGAAGTCAGGCGAGACTCGGCGGTGGCAAGATCTACTTGGCAGGCTGGGTGGTGGGTTGGGTGGTGGATGCGGGCGGTGGCGGGAGTTTCTCGATCGGAAGATTGACGCGCGAGGGCGATCCGATGGGTGGAACGGAGGGATCTTCGTCAGCCAATTGCAGCGAGAGCGGTATGTTGTTCTCGAAGGGATCGGGAATCCGGGCGCGGTGGGAGGCGGCGGGGGTGGTTCGCCAGATAGGCAGAACGGCGAGGGATGTGTTGCCGGTTGGGTCGGTGACGGGCTCATGTGGCCGGACGGGTGATTCGGGGCGCAGCTTGACGAGGTTAGGGAAGGGGATCCAAGGTTGCGGGTCGGTGGGGATCGAAAATTTCGGGGCGGCGGCGAGGGTGGGTTGGACGGGCGGCACAGGGTGGATCGATGCAAGAGGCGGCGTGTCAAGAGCTGGGCGAGTCGGGCGCGTGCTCGGTTGGGTTTGTGGAAAGGTAATGGCGGTGGCACGGAGTTGGGCGGGAGGAAGCGCGGCTCGTGGGACATGGCTCGGGCGAGTGGCGGGGGCCTCCGGTCTGGCCGGAGAAATCGCAAAAGGAGTAGCCAGAGCGCGGTGGTCGGGGATGAAACGATCGGTTGGTTGGTCAGGGGATTGGGCGAAGGCGGCGGCAAAAAAGAACAGCGCAATAAACGGGGCCGGCAGGGACGCGCGGAAATTCGTGGTGTTGTCAATCATGGCCCAGGGCTACTTGGCTTGAATGATGAGTTTGACCGGGGTGCCTTCGGGTGGGAGGATTTTCTTGTTGGTCTCCATTTTGATGAGGGGTTCCTCTTTCATGGTGAGGTTGGTCTGGATGACGACGTCATCGGTGACGGGGAAGATGCCGATGAGGGTGCCGGTGAGATCGGCGCCGTACATCTTCTCTTCTTTGGCGGGGTCGGGCTGGCGGATGGCGGAGCCGGTGAAATACCACTTGAGCGGGGGCATCGTCTTGCCGGATTTCTTGTCGATGAGGGTCTTTTCGATCGGGATGAGTTGGAGGGTTCCGTCAGCAGTGGGGATTTCCAGGGAGATTTTCACTTCGGGGCCTGTTGCGACGGTTCCTTCACCGACCGCGGGTTTGCCCGGCTTCAGGCCGAAGGACTCGAGTGCTTTGTGGACTTCGGAAGGGGTGACGGTGAAGTTGACGACGGTTTCGTGGGCTTTCTTGCCCTTGGGGTGCGGGAGAGTGGCGACAACTTCAATAGGGTAGATTTCGTTGAGATAATCAAGTTTGCGAGGGGCGATCTTGCAGGCGATGGTGATGGTCTTGCTGTCCTTATCGACAGTCATAGCGGGGGCCGGGGCGTCGGCAGCGAAGGCGGGGATCGTTAGGAGCAGGGAAAGAATGGCGGAGGTGCAGAGGCAATGAGTGAGGCAACGGTGACCCAAAAACGAGGAACGACGATGGAGGCGTCGGGGAGTTGTTGTGGTCATGGTTGGTCTCCTGAGTCTGCTACTTCTCTCCGATACATACGACGACGGTCTTCTGTTGACCGGTTTCGAGGTTACAGGTGGCAAGGTAGATGCGGCCTTGATGGATCAGTGGGGACCCATAGACCATGCCCGGGGCGCTGACGGGTGGGGCGGCGAGATCGAGGGTCCAGATTCTCTTGCCGTCTCTGAGCGAGATGGCGTGCACCGTTGCTTTGAGGTCGGCGACGTAGAGGGTATCGGCGGCGACGGCGGGGCCGGCGAAGAACGGGGTTGGGGTGGTGTATGACCATTTGAGCCGGCCATCGGAGAGGGAGAAAGCGCGGACTTGTCCGTCGGTGGCAGCGCAGATGGCGAGGTCCGAAGCGACGGCGACGGGGGAGATGACGCCGCCAGGAAGGTCCTTGACCCACTTGGTTTGTCCGGTGGCCAGATCGAAGGCGGCGAGTTGGCCTTTGGCGTTGGGGACATCTTTGGGGTCGAAGCGGATGGAGGAAGAGCCCAAGAGGACGAGGTTGTTGGCGACGGATGGACCTGCCCACGGGTTGAGGGCAAGCGGCGAGCGCCATTTGGTGGCGCCGGTGTTGGCGTCAAGGCAGTAGAGCGCGCGGTCGCCGGTCTTCTCGAGGCTCAGGAAGGCGGAAGAAACGAGGACGTTGTCACTGATGACGGCGAGGGACGAATCAACGTGGAGTTTGTCCTGGCCGACCTGCCAGAGTCTGATGGGCTGAGGCTTGGGGAGGGCATCTTCGGAAGGCGGAATGGCGAAGTCGGGGTCTTTCTTCTTGTCGGCTTCGTACTGGGCGGAGAGTTCCTTCCATTTGGTTTCGATGAGGGCTTGGGCTTGGGCGAGGGGCATTTCCTGGCCATCGAGGGAGACGCGGTTCGGGTCGAAACAGAGGACGCCGGCGCTGCCGCCGCCGATGTAGATCCGATTGTTGGCGATGGTGGGGGAGCCTTCGAGGTGGACGAGGTTTCCCGGAACGGGGAACTGCCAGAGTGGTCGGGCGGAGTCGGCCTGAAGGCAGTGGAGAGTTGCCCCGTCGGTCTGGTGCATGCCATCGCCGAAGTAGATGCGCCCGGCGGAGAGGGCAGGAGCACAGACCATCGGTTGCCGCAAGTAGGGCGCGGACTTCTTCCAAAGGATGCGTTCCGCAGCTTTCGGTTCGGTGGAGAGAGCGTAGAAGGCGGCGGTGTTGAAGGTGCCAAGACCGGAGACAAGGATGGCATTGCCGGCGGGGACGGGAGAGGCAACAAAGTGCTCAGTTGAGGCGAACGTCCAGAGAACGGTGGGGGATTTGGGGCCTGGGAGGCCATCGACGTTGCCGGTGCGCAGCGGGGAACCCCGGTGAGTGGGAAAGTCGATGGCGGCGGCCATTGAGCCGAAGAGCAGACCGAATGCCGCAGAGGCGCCAAGGCACTGACGAAAGAAACGATGGACGATGGTCATGGCTTCAAGTCCTTTGGGCGTCACTTCTGCGCAGTGGCGGAACCAGTGCCCAGAAGGACGACCGGATCTTGGGCTTCGTTGTTAAAGGCAAGATCGGGGATGCCGTCCTTGTTCATGTCAAATGCGCAGATTGCTCGGGTGTTGAAGATGCGCTGGTAGAGGCCGATGTCGCTGGTGGCATCGGAGAAGGTGCTGTTGCCATTGTTGCGGAAATAGAGGTTTGGCCCTTTGATGCGTCCGAGAATCAGGTCCGGTCGGCCGGTGTTTTTGAGATCGACCCAGAGGGCGCAGGTGACGTGGGCGATGGGATTGGCCAAATCGCCTGACTGTGCAGTGATGTCCGTGAAGTGTGCCTTGCCGTCATTGCGAAAGAGCCTCGACTGGCCGTTGAGTTGGGGCACGAACAGGAGCGAACCTGCGGGGTCGGAGAAAGTCGGAGCAACGTGGCCGGCTGTGAAGGTGAGGCCGGAGTCTTTGGCTTCGACGAACCCGTTGGGGGTGTTGATTACCATGAGGCCATTGCCGGCCGAGTAGAGGAAGTCGGGTCGGCCGTCGGCGTTGACGTCGGCAACCGCGAGGCAGTCGCCCTTGAGGTTTGCGGCGAGGCCGCTGGGACCAAGGCCGAGCTTGGCGGAGGCGTCTTCGAACCAGGGCTGGTTGGTGGGCTGTGTAGTGGGTGTCTTGGGGAGCAGGTTGCGGTACAGGCGCAAGCCCAAGAAGCCATTGGCAAGGAGGATATCCTGTTTACCGTCGACGTCGGCATCGACGAAAGCGACGGCTGTCAGGTTGTAATAGGGTTCCTGGGGAAGTCGCGCGGATTCATCGCGGTACTTGCCGCCTTCGTTGATGAACAGCTTGGGGCCAGTGACGGTGGCGAGGAGCAGGTCGAGTTTGCCGTCGCCATTGACGTCCGCGAAAGCAGCGGCGCGGGCACCGCCGTTGTATGGCAAGGGGACGTCTTCCATGGTGTTGCCGGAGGGTCGGAGCAGGACCGTCTTGTCCTCGCCGAAGAGGCAGAGTCCCATGCGGCCATTGGAGTCGAAGTCGGCGGCGGCAACACCCACGGCACCCGGGTCCACGCGGCTGAGCGTGCCGAGATGTGAGAATCCGGGCATAGTGTCGATGCGCTGGAACTCCTGTTGCCCCCAGCCGACAAAGTCGCGTTTCTCGTTGTACTCAATCAGTTTGAGCGAAGCGCGCAATCGCTGGAGTTTCCCGGTGCGGAGGTGAAGGGCGTTTTTGTCACCATCGGCGTAGCAGGGCGCGATCACTTCCTGGCCGGCGAGGATGGCGTTGACAAGCGGGATCAGTCTTTCGGGTTTGCCGGCATAGGAGCGGAGGAGGAAAGGTTCGGCATGGACGAGATTCCACCAGTCCCCGCCCGGGTAACACTGGTACCAGTAGTTGTTCATGCAGGTTTCGGCGGCGGAGCCGTTGTGGAACATGACAACGATGCGGCCGGGCTCGGCTTCCGCCATGATGTTCTGGGGTTCGCGGGGGTGGAAACCTTGAGGGCTGATGTTGTGGCGAACGATGTCGGTGGGGTGTTTCCCTTTGAGGTCCTGGACTTTCTTGTAGACGATGAGCCGCTTCTCTTTGTCAACCTTCTCGACCTGGAGAACGACGATGTGGGTGGATTCGGCGATGAGGCGGCCGAGTGTGTAAGGGGCTTCGACATAGGCGGATGCGGGGCGTGCGAAGGCAAAAGCAAGGAGGAGACCCACGCACGCGCGCAGGAGTGCAGACGGGGAACGATGGGGAAGCGACCATGGATGATTAATCAGGTATTCGGCGATGGGTCTGGTCGTCATGGCTTACGTCCTCAGAATATGCCAGGGGCGTATGATGTCGGATGGAGTTACTTGATTGTGGGAGCGAGTTTCTTGGCCTGCTCGGCCTGGGGGGTGTTGGGGAATTCCTGGATGAGTCGTTGGAGGTTTCGGGTGGCTTCGCGGGGGAGTTTGAGTTCGGCGTAGGCTTGGGCTGCCTGGAGAAGGGCGGTGGCGTTGCAGTCGGGATAGTCGTAGGTGTAGTACGCAATCATGAACGCGTTGGCAGCGTCTTGGGGGCGCTTCTGCTCCATGCGGCAGAGGCCGATTCCGATCTGGGCGCGGGCAGCATACTCGCTGCCGGAGCGGTTAATGAGTTCGGTGTAGGCGTTGATCGCGGGATCGAACTGCTTGAGATTCTGGAGCGCCAGGCCCATGTAGTAGCGAGCTTCGCCAGCGAACGGTGAGCGTGGGAACCGGCTAACGACGTTCTCGAAGGCCCTGCGGGCGGGTTCCCACTGGTTAAGGGCGATGTAGGCATGCCCGAGGCGAACGAGGGCACGGTCGGAGGTTCCCGGGAGGTGGCGGTAAAGGTCTCCATCCTGGAAGGGGAGGAGCAATTGGACGGCCTGGTTGTAGTCTTTGAGCAGGAGTGCGGCTTCGCCGGCCCCGTAGCGAGCCGCGGCCATGACGGGACTCTTGGGGGCTTTGAGAACGGCGGCGAAGACGGCGGCGGCGGCCTTGCCGTCCCCCTTCGCGAGGTGGCAGGCACCGAGTCGAACGCGGATGCGGTCAGCAAGGTCTTGGGGGACTTCTGCCTGGAGTGCAGCGGCGAGAACAGGGATTGCCGGGTCGATTTCGCCTCGCGCGGCGCACATCTCCGCCAGTTCGAATCGGGCGTCCGTGGCCAGTGTGCTCTCCGAAGCGGTGGCTATGAGGGCCTGGTATTGCTGCCGGGCCTTGAGTTCGGCCGGCTGAATGGGGATGACGGAAAGAGGGAGGTCGGGAGCCTTGACGGGTGGCGGATTCTGGTCCGGGGGCGTGGACTTGGCGACCTTCTCCTGAAGGGCTTTGAGGGCGGCGGCACGGGCCTTGTCCATCGCCACGTCGATTTCGGCGTCAGCCAGTCCACGATAGCACCAGGCAGCCTCGTACAGCATTCGAGCGCGTTGTTCGAGTTTCTCGGGTTTGTCTTTGAGCTTGTCGGCAGCCGCGATGAAGAGGTCGGCTGTGGCATTGAGGCCGGCGCGCGCGTCGGCGATGGAGGCGCGAGCGGCGGCGGCCTGTTCCGGGTTGGGGTTGGAGGCCAGGGTCTTCTCCGCCGCCTCGATGCGAGCGACGGCTTGTTCACGGCGGCATTGGGCGAGGCGTAGAGGAACTTCGGCCGCTTCGGGATGATTGGCGAAGTTCTTGGCAACCGACTCGAACAGGGGGATCGCCTCATCGCACTTGCCGCATTCTTTGAGGGCCATGGCGTGGCCGAACTGGAGGGCGGGAACCCAAGAATCGTTGTTCTTATCGGAATCCTGCAGAAGATCGGCTTCTCGCTCCTGTCGCCATTTCCCGAGCAGGGCGACGGCTTCCGCGGGTTTGCGTTGAGCGCGGAGCCCTTCGGCCATGCGAAGCATGGCAAGTGTGGCGAGAGGAGACTTTCGGAGGGGGTCATTCTGGAACTGGCGGAGCTCATTGATGGCCGCGCCGAAGCCACCGAGTTGTTCGGTCACTTTGGCGTTTTCCAGGAGCGCCAGAGGGTAGAGCGGATGATTCTTGAGCGGCATCATGTAGCGCGCGTAGTTGGATCGCGCCAGAACCAGAGCTTTGTTGCGTTCTTCGGTGTCGGCGGTGAGAGCGGCGATGCGCTGGAGCGTGTAGCCCACCTTGATCGTTGCATCGGGGACGAGAGGGGAATTCTCCGTGTTGACGACGGTGCTGAGGAGGTTCTTCGCTTCTTCAAGTTGTTGAAGGAGGCGAGCGGTGGAGAGCGCGTCGTCGCCTTCGGGCGGGAGGGTCCGGAGGAGGCAGTCGGCGAGGATGTAGTTGGTGCTGGCCAGCGCGCCACTGCGGTCAATGTCAGGGATGGTGGCAAGGGCTTTGGCGGCGGACTCGTACTGGCCAAGCTGGTAGTAGGCGGAGGCGAGGCCTTGCTTGGCGAGGGAGAGGTGTTCGTAGGCGGGGTATTTGGCGATGAGTTCCTGGTAGCGTTTGATGGCTTCGGCGTAGAGGGATTTCACTTGGTCGGGATTGAGGCCGGAGTTGAGGTTATTGATGGCGGAGGCCGCCGTGAGATAGGGGTTCTCGGCATAGCGGAACGCAAGTGCGGGAAGGAGTGTGCTCTTGGGGTAGGCCTTGAGGAAGCGGAGGCAGGCATCGTCGGACTCCCGGTATTGACCAGCAAGTTGGAGTGATGTGGCCACACCGTGAGCGGCTTCTTCGAGGGCGTCGGGGGCGGCGTTCTCGGAGAGAATCAGCTGGTAGGTTGCAGCGGCGTCTTTGAAAAGCCTGGCCAGACACTGAGCATCACCTAGCTCCAGCAGCACATCGCCTCGGCGATTCTTGGCGTCGGGATCGGCTGCGAGAAGTTTGGGGTCGGCGATGACGGCCTTGAGACGGTCGGCGGCTTTCCGGAGCTTATCAATGGCGGACTTGACGGCAGCCTCGTGGGCGGCGAGGTTGGTGGGATCGGCGGCGCCAACCTGGGCGCGCGCGAGCCAGCGAAGGGCTTGATCGGAGAGCTGAGGGTGTTCGGCCAGCGCTTGGAGAAGGGGTATGGCTTGATTGAACTGCCGGAGTTGGACTTGGCAGAAGCCTTGGCGAAGCTGTGCTTCAGGCGCAAGCGCGGATTTTGGGGTGACTTGGAGGAAGAAAGTGAAGAGGGCAAGCGAGTCGGCCGGTTTGCCCTGTTCGAAGAGCAGCACGCCGTTATAGAAGGCCGCGCGAGCGATGTAATCGGGTGGCGGAGATGAGACAATGGCTTGGAGGCGGTTCTTCTCTTCGGGTTTGTCCTTCAGGGTGTCGGGGTTCTTGAGAGCGGCTTCAGCGGCTTGGCGTTGAGCCTTGTAGCCGGAGAGTATGGCGTTATAGAGAGCGGCAGCTTCGGGCCGTTCGCCGGCGAGGTGGTGTGCGCGGGCGAGTAAGTAGCGGGCGTGGAGGCCGATATCGGAGTTTTCGAAGGGGGCGAGTAGGACGAGCGCCTTGGCGGCGGGGATGTAGTCGCGGGTCATGAAGGCGGCATAGCCGATCTGGTAAGCGGCTTGGAGACGGTACCGGGACTTGGAGAGGACAGGGTCGGTGACGATGGGCTGGACCGCAGCGAGGGCGTCTTTGTAGTTGGCGAACCGGAGCAGCATTTCGGCCCGGTCGCAGCGGGCGCGAACGGACCATTCAAGGTCGATGGGGAGTTCCTTGGCCTCGGGGAGAACGGGTGCCTTAACACGGGCGGCGAAGGCGTCTGCGGCTGTGGCAAAGGAGGCGGCGGCCTGTGTGAAGCGTTGGTTGGCGGTGGCACGGAGCTGTGGGGCTTCGTTGGGCTTGGCGGGGATCTGGTCGAGGGTTCTGATGCCAATGCCGCGGAGGGCGAGGCCGTGAAAGTAGTAAATGAACGGTCGGTCCGGGGATTCGGCGTTGGAAAGAAGGGGCTGGAGATTCTCCAAGGAGGCGCTGTAATCGGGGTTCGGGGATTCGAGCAGCGCGAGGGCCAATCCATAACGGGCGGCTGCGGCGGTCTTGGGGAACTGCTGAATACAGGACTTAAATCTCTCTATAGCAACAGGATAATTGCGGTCATTGTAGGCTTGGCGGGCGGAGTTGAGCAGGATGATGGCTTGGGATTCGGGATCGGGCTGCTGAGCGGAGAGACTTGCGGTGAGGAGCATCCCTGCAAGGAGGTAACGGTAACCGCGGAAACTGCCCACGACGGTTCTCTGAGCCATTTCGCCTCCAGAAACGTTGTTTACTCAGTCAGACGGTCTTTGGTCCGGTGTCTCTTCTCGTGGTGGCCGAGAGTGCCAGCACAAACGATTGACGTAGGCCCAGAGGCCGAGTTCCTGACTGGAGCACCAAGGGAATGTACGGTTCAGATGGAGGGTCGTTGAAAGGAGGCTAAGGGTGCGTTAATAGGGATTTAAACCGTGCGAATTATCAAAGAAGTTGTGGGGAGGGCAACAGCCATCCAAATGGGGATGTATAGGAAGGCTGGGCGGTTGCATGGCAGTGTAGGGCGGTGTATCCATGATGGACAGCATGGTTTATCCGACCGCAGTGGTTCCGATCTTTGTGAACGCAGGGACGGCGCTGGTGCCGGCGTTATTGGCGGGTGCGGCGAGCATGGTGGCGGTCTTGCTGAGGCCGAGGGAGCTGGTGGCCATTTGTCGGCGTCAGCCGGCGATTCCGGTGGTGAGTCTGGTGTTGATGGCGGGGCTGTGGTGGGGGGTGGGGATGTTGATGGGTGAGGGAAAAGCAGCCGAGCGGGAAGCGGGGCGGGATTG
>CAYVKG010000082.1:0-20949 GCA_964451955.1 uncultured Tepidisphaeraceae bacterium | reverse complement strand
CGGCGATCAAGCCCAAAGAACGCGTGGGGGTCCTCCGGGTGCTCCATGGCCGCAAGCATGGCGGCTCGTGAGACGGCGACGACGGCGCCGTCGTGAAGGTACAGAGGGTCCAAATCCTGCCGCCGATGAATGCTCCCCGAATGCAGCGGGATGACTTTGTCTTCCTCGAGTCTTGCCATCCAGTTCGGATGCCATTTCCCGACCGGACAGAACGAACGCACCGAATCGCACCCCGTCGATTGAAGGACCGCAATCGCGCGATCAATCACCCCTTCGCCACGGACCGGAACGTTCCCATAAAGGGTGACTACCGCATCCGCATGAAAGGTCCGATCGGACTCCACCGTCTCCATCGCGTGCAGCAGGACGGATTGAACCGACGCCTCCGGCGTCGCCAGCTCCGCAGGGCGCTTGATCGCCTCAAACCCCGCGCTCTTGGCCAAATCCAGAATCTCCGCCGAGTCTGACGACACAACGGTCCTGGTCAGAAGGCGAGCGGCACGCGCATGGTCGAAGGTGTAGCAGATCACCGGGCGACCCAGCAGCGGCAGCAGGTGCTTGTTCTTCAGGCCCACGCTGCCCGCACGAGCAAGGATGACACCGAGAACGTTCATGGGGGTCTCCAGTCTGTTTCCAGGTTATCGGCCCCAGGGGCCCGCGATCATTAGTTCCTCAGGTTGTATCGGCCGAGGCGAACGCGCAGGTTAGGGACGATGCCACTCGCGGCAAGCGGGACACAGCGGATGGACGCCGTATTGGCCGTCGGCTTGGGCGCGACGCAGCGACATCAGGCCATCCTCGAGTATCTCACGCAGCGGCCGATCGCGAAGGTTGCCAAGAACCCGACGCGCGCAAACGTCCTGCTCGCACGAAACCACCGAAAGATCACTAAGAACCGTCAGACGCGAAGCAAGTCGCCGACACGGACACCGCGACGGCGGCGACATGTCCGCAACCGACTGGTCCGGAATCTGACCGGCAAAGTCCGACGCACCGTTGATCACCGCACACCCGACAGCCCGAAGCCAATAATCGTACCAAGCCTCCATTTCGCAAATGTTGTCGCGGCATTTGGTGAACGTCGGCACCAGAACGGGGCAGGCGCGACCGGCCGCCTGTCGGTGGAGAAGGAACTGACGAATGTTACTGATCACGCTGGAAAGCCCCTCCACACCCATCACACGTTCATAGACGGCGGGAGTAAGGGCGGGAATATGAACCGATAGGATGTCCGCACGCGATCCGGCCAGTTCATTAAGCGCGGATTCGCTCAAAGATAACAGGTCCGTTTCAACATGCACCGAATCAATCCCGGCCTCATGGGCCAACTGGATGATGCGAAACACTTCCGGCGACAGAAGCGGGTCCCCAACCCCCGCTAGCGTCAGGCGGATGTCGTCCATCGCGCCAAGTTGCCGGAACAAAGAGCGGGCGTCGGCAACAGACAGATCGGGGCGGGAGATGGAAAGGTGCCGCGCGGGCGAAAAGACCGGCCACGTCGCTCGCTTCGTGTTCAGCTCCAACGTGATGTCCCGAGGCAACCCCTCGACCGGGACAACGCCGGCAAGAGTGGCAACAAGAGATTCAGCATGCGTCTGCATGAGCTGACCATTCAAGCTCAGTGTCGCGCGCTCAACACGAGATATCTGGCGATCCGAATCCAGCGTGAATCGCAACGGCGTGCGGGCAACCGATGTCGGGACCGGTGCGCACTCGTCCTTGCTGATCGGGTCTCGACCCGGCAGATCGGGATAATAGTTCAAAAGCCGGCCCAAATAACCCGTGCTGCCGGACAGTTGCTCAAGCAGCCCTGCGCGAATCAGCGCGCCGCTCAGACCCGGCGCGGCAGGCGAAAAACAGTATTCGATCGCCGAATGCTCCCGAGCGTGAGCCACGACAGAATCAACCAGAGCGGGATCAATCAGCGCCGAATCGGGGTCGATTATCACAACCGCATCCGCCCCAAACTGCTGCCGTATCTCGTTAAACCACGGCGCATAGAATCCCTGGTCGAAACAGGTCGCCGAGAGCAGGCCCCCACGCCAGCCGTCGGCCCATTTCCTCGCGGCAGCAATCGACTGCACCGACGCAATGTCGCAGCGAGGCGACTTGGACAGAACGTGGCAACCATGACTGGCGGCGATCGGACGCACCAGCGGCAACTGGTCCTCCCAACATAGAATCGTCCGATTCCTGATCGACCGCGACCCCCCAAGTCGCTTCAGCGTCCAGGCAAGCACCGGCTCACGCCGAAACAGACGACCGGCGCTCGAAGGACGCGGAGGCGACTGATGCAGAAGCGATAGAATGGCAATGATGTTGTTCATGCGGCCTGCGTCCTTCGCTTTATACTGCTTCCCTCCGACATCCGGCTCTGAACCCCGCTGATAAGTCGCTGAAACTCCTCGCAGGCAACAATCACCGCTTGAACATTCCGAATGTCGCGATCCAGCTGACGACGCTGCCGCTCGATCCCCGATAGCCTCGATGCCGCCAGTTGATGGTCGGCACGGAAACGGTCCAGTTCCGTCTGCTGCGAAAGATGACAAACCAATTCGTAGCAGTCATTCAACGCGTTTATGCGGGAGTGCAACGCATCGATCTGCGCAATGATCCGGTTCGACCGCCTCTGGTCATCAAGGCAGCCGCCAAGCTCCCGGAGAAGCGAAAGCGTATCTCGACTGATTCGCTGAATCTCGCGACATTCGTCCAGACGCCGCCCAAGCGCCTCGACGACGACCGGCAGCAAATCGCCGCCCTGATGCCGCTCGCCCACCACAGATTGCGACTGGCTTGGCGCCGGTCTTGCTCCAAGCGATGCCAACACCTCTGCCAGCGGTATAGAAGCGGCGCCACGTTTCCTGGCGCCCCCCTCAGTGGCGTCGATGACCCGGCAACGCGTAACGGCGAAGTCTCGCTCAAACTGCTGAAGGTAGGTGAATAGGCGTTCCTCCGTGTAGATCGGGTTGCCTTGATAATCCTCGATCACCCGGAGAATCGGTCGCTCCCGCGCAATGTGCTCCCATTGCTTCATCTCGACGGTGCAGAAGCGGTTCAGCTCAGGCCGCCATACATCCTCATAGCTGGTGCCCGGCGTGTAGCTCAGACCATCCGAAAAAGCCAGATCCTGGCCAACAAATATCACCGGATCGCAGCCAAGGTATTCAGCAAGATAGAAGGCAAGGTGCGCGACCGTTGCGCCGGCTCGCAGACGGTCTTTCTGCAGCTTCAGGTCCCCGAGAAGCTGGTCGGCAAACTCGTTCCCCAGCATGTGAAGCGGACCAGGGTACAACTCCAGAACGGCGGTCGATGCCTTGGGTTCCGCGACCAGGATCGTGCGGAGATCCCTCGGAAGTCTCTCAAAGAAACGAGTGCAGATGTCGTGGTAGTCGAGGCTGGTCACGTAATCAGGCTCAATCCCCATTTCCACGAGCGGCTGAAGCGCGGTCTGAACGGCAATCAGAATCGCCTTGGACTGCGCGCCCTTCAAGAGGTGCTTGTTCTTGCGAAGAGAGGGACCCGCCGAAACGATGATCGCAGGCACTCCGAAGTGGCGATTCCGCAGCGAGTTGATGCCGGGCGACGACGCATAAAACGACAGGTTTCGCGCGATGTTCTCACACGTTCGACGAGAGTTCAGCAGCACCGTGTTGAGCGAGGTTCGACAATAGGCCAAGAAGTCCGCCATCGCCGCCTGCACCTGCGCATGGAACGACGGGTTCAGGCGAAGGCTTGGCGGATGCGCGACAAACGTCAGGCCCATCGAAACCAGCGCCTGCCGGGACCCGAGTTTCAACATGATGGGCGCACGCTCGGCGGCGGTGATGAACAAAAGGCGGCCGGAGCGGATGAGTCGCGAATAGTCTCGGCAATCGAACGCCGTCCGGAGCATCCGGAGGTCCGGTTCGAAGACCACAATAATCGCCTCGGGGCTGATCCGATCAAACAGCTGTTCCACGTGATACCCAAGGCCGAAACCCTGCACACAGAACAGCGCTTTCCCCTCCAGGTCCGCCGCGTCAATCAGTCGCCTGGCTTCTTCCATCGGCTGGTGCCGGCTGTGCAGATAGATACGCCCCCCCGCAGAGTCAGGCAGCGCCAGCGTCGCCGGGCCGGCCTTCGACGCCTCGACCGGATAGGCCGCAACGTCCAGAGTCCGGTCGATCAAACGGGCAAGCTCAGGGTCGCTTCCATACAACGCCGCAACATTCGCCAGCACGGGGCAATCTTCCGGGAGAATGAATCGGCCGGAATGGTCTGGGGTTGCAGTCATGAGCGGCAAGTCTATGATGGAGTTGGAGTTCGGCAGCCCGTGGAAACAAAAGGGTCCTTCAAGCATCGACGACGGTGCCAGGCCGCCGCCCCGCCGGGGGCGGCGCTATGGAGTTTATCGGACCTCCGACCTCAAAAGGTTTAGCCCGCATATGAACTTCCTTTCCGAAACGCCATGGTGGGCCCCGACGGGCTGCTGGACCGTCGGGATTGTGCTCTTCATCACCGGAAACAACCGCCTGCACGCGAAAATGAAATACACCGGCGCGGCCGTCGTCGCTCTCGGCGCGCTGTTCGCGATCCTCAGCTATTTCCTCCAATCACCAAGGGAAAAGGCCATCTCCCAAACCCGCGCACTGGTCGCGGCGGTCGAGAAACGGGATTGGGTGGAGATGCAGAGCTTGCTGCATCCGGAACTGACCCTCATCGGCTGGAAAGGCCGGGCCGAGATGGTCAAAGGCGCCAAGTACTACTCTGAGAGATACGACCTCAAAAGCCTCAGCATCACCAGCATTGATGCCATCGAAATCGACGACGATGTCAGAGTCTCCGTAGCCGTGCTGGCGGATTTCAAAGAAGCCGCCGGCATCCTCACCCGCTGGACACTCGAGTGGACCGAGACCCGCGAGGGGTGGGTCTTGGCGGCCGTCGAGCCGCGAGGCGGCCCTATGGTCGATGCCGCATCCATCGAGAACCGTTTCAAGGGACCGCCGCGGGGCGATTAGGCCCCAACGCCCAGGACCGCTTGGCCCAGTTGCTCAGAGTCGCATAGCTCGTCAGGTCAAACTGAAGCGGCGTGACCGTGATGTAGTCGTCCCGAAGCGCCGCAACGTCGGAATCATCGTCCGTCGTCGCCAGCCGGAACACCGAGGTGTTCCAGAAATAGTCGTTCCCTTTGGGATCCTGACGACGCTCGTACGTGTCAACCCACGGCCGAATGCACTGACGCACCACTTTGACGCCCCGAGGCGATTGCCCGGGATCCATCGACGGAATGTTCACCGAGACAGCCTGGCCGGGTGTCAGTCCCGCGCCAAGGATCAGGTCGATCACTTCCCGCGCATGCCGCGCCGTCCGACAATAATCGATCGGAACACCCGTCTTGATGTACAGCGAAATCGCAATGGCCGGCAAGCCCAGAAACGCCGCCTCGATGGCGGCAGCAACCGTGCCCGAGTAAATCACGTTGATCCCCACGTTCGCCCCGGAGTTGATCCCGCTCACCACAAGGTCCGGAGGCTTCGCAAGCAGTTGCGAAACCGCCAACTTCACACAGTCGGCCGGCCGGCCCTCCACCGCGGTGCCGGTGAACAGTTGTTCCACGGTCGTGCGGCTCGTCAGCAGCGGCGTATTCAGCGTGATCCCGTGCGAAGTGGCGGACTGAACCGTTTCCGGTGCGACCACCTCCACCCGGCCAAGCGAATTCAACTCCCGGTACATCGCCACCAGCCCAGGCGCGGTAATGCCATCGTCGTTGGTCAAGAGAATGTTCATCGGCGACTTATCCCAAACCATTTGTCATTTGTCCTTGGCGGAAACGAAAAATGCAAGGGCCACGCCATGACCTCCCCCACCTGAACCGCGCCGCCGGTATACTGCAAACCTCTCGAGACCTAGACCCGGAACAAACTCCGATTGAGGTGCCGCAATGATCCGTCTAACACGCCGGCAGGTCCGCGAAATCGACCGCCGGGCTATCGAGCAATACCACATCCCCGGCATCGTCCTCATGGAAAACGCCGCCAGAGGAGCCGCCGATGTGGCCGAAAACACCCTGCGACAAACAAACGGCCACCGCGTTCTCATCCTCTGTGGCGGGGGAAACAACGGGGGCGACGGTCTGGCCATCGCACGTCACCTGCATAATCGCGGCTTTGAGACCTCCATCGCCCTCTGCGCCGATCCTGCCCAGTACAAAGGCGATGCCCTCATCAACTGGGAAATCGCAACGGCAATGGCATTCCCTCGCTTTCACGCAACCACCCAGACCATCCAGCATCATCCGGCCGATCTAATCATCGATGCCATCTTCGGCACCGGACTCGCCGAAGCCCCACGCGAGCCGTTCTCGGCAATCGTCGCCGCCGTCCGCATAACTCAAAAACCCGTGCTCGCGATCGATCTGCCCAGCGGACTCGATTGCGACACAGGCCAACCGCTCGGACCCTGCATCCGCGCAACCCGCACCGTGACCTTCGTCGCCGAAAAAGTCGGCTTCGCCACACCGAAGGCTTCCGAATTCACCGGCCAAGTCGTCGTGGCGGAGATCGGGTGTCCACGCGAACTCGTGGAGGCCGTCGCCCATGCTCCACAAGACTCCCTATGAATCCCACTCCACATCGACCGAGACGCGTGCCACACAAGGACCAAGCCGGCCGCCGCAACCACAACCACGATCAGAATCGCCTCCATCGCCTTATGGTCCCTCTCGCCCCGTTGTCTCGGTTCAAACTACAATGCCGACAACCGGCCGGCCATTAGAAACGTCGACAGGAACTCTAAGTGACATCAACCACAAGACCAGCAAGATGAACAAAAACAAAGGAGGCCCCATGCGAGCATGTTTCAGAGTGTTTCGCAGCGCAATGTCGTCCTGGGAAACCCTCTTCCAGCAGGCCGCCGACTTTGTCACCCAACTCGGTCCCGACCGCGTCATTACCATATCCCATTCAGAGGATCACAATGACGGAGTGGTGACCGTGTGGTTTTGGGATTAGGCTCTCATCCATGAGAACCTGCCGAATCGGAATCGTCGCGCCATCCTCGCCGGTGCCAATGGTGGAACTCGAAATGGGCATCGAACGCTTGCGCGCGTCGGGGCTGAATGTGCGCGTGCATGAGCAATGTTCCAAGCAGCATTTTTTATTCGCCGGTACCGACCCGCAACGAGCCGACGCGCTCTACGAATACGCGACCTCGCCGGACATCGACGTCGTCTGGTGTGCACGCGGCGGCTACGGCGCAACACGCATCCTGCCGCTGCTTGAGCAACTGGCCAAGACACACGGTCCACCGCCGCGAAAGCTGCTCGTCGGTTACTCCGACGTCACGGCATTGCATGAGTTCGTCAGAAACCGTTGGAACTGGGCAACGCTTCACGCGACCATGCCGGGCGCACTGAACTTCGGCCAAATCCGTCCCGATCACTGGGAGCAGACGGTCACACTGGTCAAGGGCGAGCCGACACATGTGAGCTTCGCCGGCCTGCGAGCGGTTGGCAGTGAATTGCGCGACGAGATCAGAGGCCAGATGGTCGGAGGCAACCTCACCCTCTGGGCTGCCATGGCGGGAACGAAATACCAGCCATCCGCCCAGGCCAAAATCGTGTTCTTCGAGGATGTGGACGAGGCGTGGTACCGCGTCGATCGGATGCTGACCCAAATTCGCCAGGCGGGCATCCTCGCTGGCGCTCGAGCCATTCTCTTGGGCGATTTCAAAAACTGCCGCGACGAACGTCACATGGTCCTGAAACAGGCCGGCAACCCGGAAAAAGTCGAACTGCGCAGACTCCACACCGATAGCGAGGCAACAGAGCGAATCTTCGGCGAATTGGGCATGCCCGTTCTGGCAGGACTGCCGGCCGGACACGGCCCACACTTCGCGCCCCTGCCGCTCGGAGCGGAATACCAATTGTCCGGCAAGGGCACATTGGAACTGACCAAGTGGCAATGGTCCTAACAACAGTCAATCGCAAACAATAGGACGCTCTCGCCTGCTCAAAACCTACTTGTGCCTCTCCTTCCACTTCGCCAGCAATTCCATCGCCTGCCTCGGCGTCAGGTTGTCCAGGTCCAATCCTCTCAGCTCGCTCAGCAGTTCCGCCGCGGGGTCCGAAAACAGCACCATCTGCTTCGAATCGACCACCTTCGTCCGCTTCGCAAAAGGCCGACTGATGTGATGCACCGCCAACTGCCCCAGTAGCTCCTTGGCCCGCTGCAAGACCGGCCTGGGTACCCCCGCCAGCCGGGCTACATGAATGCCATAACTGCGGTCCGTACCGCCTTCCACAATCCGATGCAGAAAGACCACCTGGTCCTGCCACTCGCGCACCGCTACATTCAGGTTGCGAACGCCTTTGAATTCCTGCGAAAGGTCGGTCAGCTCGTGATAGTGCGTCGCGAAAAGCGTGCGACAACGAACCTCCGACGCAATATGCTCCGCGATCGCCCATGCCAGCGAAAGCCCATCCAGCGTGCTCGTGCCGCGGCCAATTTCATCCAAAACCACCAGCGAATGCTCCGTGGCGTTGTTCAGGATGTTCGCCGTCTCGATCATCTCCACCATAAACGTTGACTGCCCCGTATGTAGCTCGTCCGACGCGCCGATCCGGGCATACAAACGATCCGCCACCCCCAGCGTCGCGCTCTTCGCCGGCACATAGGACCCGATCTGCGCCAAAATCGTCATCAACGCAATCTGCCGAATGTAGGTCGATTTGCCCGCCATGTTCGGCCCCGTAATCAGGAAAAGCGAATCATCCCCGGAAAACCTCAAGTCGTTCGAAACAAACTCCGCGCCAAGCTGCTGCTCGAGGACCGGATGCTTGCCATCGACGATCTCAATCACCCGCTCTTCCGTCATCGTCGGCCGGCAATACCGACGATCCTGCGCCAGGATCGCAAGCCCCGCCAGACAATCCAGCCGCGCAATGCCCTCCGCCAACTCCTGATACCTGGGCAGTTGCGGAATCAGCGATTGACGAATCTGCTCAAACAGGCGCTGCTCGAGCAATATCGATCGTTCGTAGGCCGACAACGCTTCGTCCTCAAACGCCTTCAATCTCTCGGTGATGTATCGCTCGGCCCCTTTGAGCGTCTGTTTGCGGGTCCAACCCGCCGGCACCTTGTCGCGGTGCGCATCGGTCACTTCAATGTAGTACCCAAAAACTCGATTGTAGCCGACCTTCAGCGACGGAATGCTCGATTCACCCGATAGCTCCGCCTGATACTTCGCCAGCCACTGCTGAGAGTTCGTCCCGATCTCACGCAAACGATCCAGCTCCGCGTCAAACCCCGGCGCAATCACGTTGCCTTCCCGCAGATGCGGCGCGGGGTCGGGCTTGATCGCCGACGCAAGGTACCTGCCCTGATCGACACAAAACTCCCGCGACAAAGTCAACTCGGGCGCCACGTCCTCCGCTCGATCGAGTCTTTGGAGCTGATCGAGCAATTTCGGCAACAACTGAAGACATCTCGACAGCGCCGCCAAGTCGCGCGGACTCGCTCGGTTGACCGCAATCCGCGCCACGATCCGCTCGATGTCACACACGTCATCCAGACACGCCACAACCACTTTCAGGGCATCCGCCGACCCAAGCAGAGCCGCAATCGCGTTCTGACGCGCCTGAATGTGCTCCAAATCACGCAACGGAAACCGCAGCCACCGCCGAAGCAGCCGTGCCCCCATCGCCGTCTGCGTCCGGTCAATCGCCGCCAGCAACGTCCCTTCCGTGCCCCCCCACCGCGTCGTTCGATCAATCTCCAGGCTCCGCCAGGAAGCCGGATCGATCGCCAAATGGTCCTCCACCAGATGCCGCCGAAGCGGACGCAAATGCGCCAGCGACGATTTCTGCGTCTCCTCCAGGTAGCTCAGGATCGCCGCCGTCGCCAGAACGGCCGGATCGTCATCGGCAAAACCAAAACCCGCCGCCGTCGTCGCCTGCCACTGCCTGGCAATCTGCTCGCGAGCGTGGTGCGGCGTGAACTGCCAGCCGGGGCGCCGCGTCGTCGCCATATGCAACGACAACGACTGGATCGGCTCAATGATCTGGTGCGCCTCGCCCGATGGCATCTCCGGAATCAGAATCTCCGCCGGCCGCAGCCGGGCAATCTCGTCCAGCACCTGTCCCTGCGAACCGGACATCGCCACGCAATTGCCCGTCGAAAGCTCCACCCACGCCAACGCCGACCGAAATCCGTCCGCAGCCGTGATGTTGAACGCCACTGCCGCCAGGTAATTGTCCGATCGCCCATCCAGCAATGGATCGTCCGTCAGCGTGCCCGGCGTCATCAACCGCACCACCTCCCGCCGGATCACTCCCTTCGCCTCCGCCGGACTCTCCATCTGCTCGCAAATCGCAACACGGTGCCCCGCCGCAATCATCTTCCGCAGATACGACTCCACCGCGTGAAACGGAACCCCAGCCATCGGAATCGCATCGGCCCCCGCCAAACCGCCCTTCGATCGCGTCGTCAGCGCAACCCCCAGCACCTTCGCCGCCAGTTGCGCATCCTCCCAGAACATCTCGTAAAAGTCCCCCATCCGAAAGAAAAGAACATAATCAGGATATTGCGACTTGTACTGCCGGTACTGCCGCATCGCCGGTGTGAGCCCGGCGGAATGGGCAGCATCCCTCGTCTTGGCGGCCTTCTCGCACATATTCGGGCTGTTCCCACTCGGCAACCCGGTTCGGACCCCATCGCCCGACACACCGGTCAAACAGCAGAAGCGTATGATGCCGGCCCGTTCCGATCAAGACGATTGGGCAATTGACCTCCAGCGCTTATGATGCCGCGACCAACGCACACGAGGAGACCTCATGAAGCAACTCGCCAACGCCCTGTTCATGGTATTGACCATGCTCTGCGCGTCCTGCGGAAAAATGAAAATGCCCGAACTCACCATGCCCAAAATGCTCCAGCCCGACCCCCCGGAAGTCAAAGCTCAAAACCAGATCGCGGCGATCCTCAAGACCAACACCGACGAAAAGCTCTACCGCGAAATCAGCAACCTCCTCGAACTGGCTAACAAGATCAACTGGGACACCGGACGATTGCTGCACGAGGCCATGGTCTACATCCCCAATATCAAAGACGACGACCAGCAGGCACGGTTCCTCCGCTTGGTCACGCTGCTCCGGCCTTCCAAATCGGCGATCGTCGATGCCGCAGGCGCCAGGCTCGGATCCAAAGGTCGTGAGACTGCGATCTGCCAGGCTCTCCTCCGGGAAGCGGCACCCCCCGACCCGCGCGGCACCGCCGATTTCACCCACTTCAAGCACTACCTCGCCGCACGCCAATCGCAAATGCCCCGCGAACTCGTCCTGTGGATCTACGATCGCGACCCGGCGGCGGCAATGGAACTGATGATGGACATCCTCGGATCCAGACTGCCCCAAGACGACGTCCAGACAATCGTCATCGCCGCCAGAGTCCTCGATCAGATGGACTGGAAAGTCCGGTATGGCCTGGCTACGGAAACCACCACCGACGAGCTTGTAATCCAACAACTCGAAAAACTCGCGGAATTTCAGCAGTGGTGGATCAGACTCTATGTCGCCAAGATCCTCGCCAAGCACCCCCAAACCCGACGGCCGGCGCTGGTGGCAAAACTCGCCAATGATCCGGACCCTCTCGTCGCCTATGTCATCGGCCCGGTCGCCGCCAAACAGTAGATGACCGCCTGTCGCCTCGGAATCTCAAGAACGGGAGCATATCAATGACCCAAACCGGCAGATACCGTGTGGTCGGCGTCGGAGAGCTGTTGTGGGATCTGCTGCCGGCCGGAAAGCAACTCGGGGGCGCAACGGCCAATTTCGCCTATCACGCCAACGCACTCGGCGCCCAAGGCATCCTCGTCAGTTGCGTCGGAAATGACCCCCTGGGACATGAAATCCTCGATAAACTCCAATCCCTGAAACTCGACCATCGCTATGTCGCTGTGCACCCCACAGCCCCAACCGGCACCGTCGAAGTCAGGCTCGATGCCAACGGCGTCCCCGATTTCATCATCCATCGCGATGTCGCCTGGGACTGCATCACCACTGACGACGCCCTCACGCAACTCGCCCGGCAAGCCGATGCCGCCTGTTTCGGCACCCTCGCCCAACGCGGCGATGTCTCCCGAAAAACCATCCGCGATTTCCTCGCCGCCACACGCGATGACTGCCTTCGCGTCTTCGATGTCAACCTCCGACAGTCATTCTTCAACAAGGAAATCATCGAACATTCTCTCCTGGTCGCCGATGTCCTCAAGCTCAACGACGCTGAATTGCCCGTCGTCGCCAACATGCTCGAACTGTCAGGCACTGAAACCGACCTGATCCGGCAACTCATCGCCCGCTACCGCCTCCAAATGGTTGCCCTGACCCGCGGCAGCCGCGGAAGCCGACTCTATCTGCCGGACGCAGTCTTCGAGCACCCGGGGTTTCCCACAAACATCGCCGATACCGTCGGCGCCGGCGACGCCTTCACCGCCGCTTTGACAATCGGCCTCCTGCGCCGCGCACACCCCGACCAGATCAACGAGCAGGCTAATCGACTGGCCGGCTTTGTCTGTTCAAAAAGCGGCGCAACCCCGGATATACCCCCCGATTTGCTGCCTAGGTGGTAGCCGACCAACGAAAAAAAAACTCCGTGTTCTCCGCAATCCGCCGCCCAAGCTCGGCCACCGACATCCCCTTAATGCGGGCAATCGCCTCGGCCGTATAGGCCAATAACGCCGGTTCGTTGAACTTCCGCCGACGCTCAGGCTCGGGCGCCAAGTACGGCGAATCCGTCTCCAACAGCATGCGATCCGTCGGCGTGTTCCTCACGACCTCCCTCAGCTCCCCAGACTTCTTGTACGTCACAATCCCGGTGAATCCAAGCAGATACCCGCGATCCAGAATGCGCCTCGCTTCGTGCCAAAACCCCGTGAAACAGTGAAAAACCGCCGAAATCCCCGAATAGTCCTTCAGAATCGCCAGACAGTCGTCAATCGCCTCGCGACAGTGAATCACGATCGGCTTGCCCACCTTCCTCGCCAGTTCGAGCTGCCGCACGAAAATCTCCCGTTGTCGCGGCCTCGGAGAAAAATCATAGTGATAATCCAACCCCATTTCGCCCAGCGCCAATACCGTCGCATCACCCTGAATCTCGGCCAACAACGCCACGTCACCATCCGACGCCTCCGCGGAATGGTGCGGGTGAATCCCCACCACGCACCGAATGTTGGCATGCGAGCGGGCAAGCTCAATCGCCTTCAGACAGTCCGGCAGCGACGTGCCAATCGTCACCATGCGCTCCACCCCCGCCGCCGCGGCGCGACCCAAAACGTCGCCCAGCTGCCTCGAGAGCGGGTCGTACGTAAGATGGCAGTGGGAGTCAATCATCACGCCTGTTCTCACAAAATGAAATCCGTATGCAGAAAACTCGAATACCGCCTCCCGACAATCTGCTGAATCATGTCGCGGCTCGCCGCATTGGCCTGCGCCGCCACCAGCGACCGGATCGAGAAGCACCGCAGGGCATCCGAAATCGACAGCGTCCCCTCCGCCGAGTCCTTGCGACCG
This sequence comes from uncultured Tepidisphaeraceae bacterium, assembly GCA_964451955.1. Lineage (GTDB taxonomy): Bacteria > Planctomycetota > Phycisphaerae > Tepidisphaerales > Tepidisphaeraceae > JAPLNB01. The sequence goes on along the minus strand of CAYVKG010000082.1, from coordinate 7,406 downwards.
GTGAACGGCAGCGTGTCCGGACCACGCTGACACTGCGAGTTCAGATTTATCCGGCATACCTGGTTCGCCAGCGGATCGATCAGCGCGGCCAGCTTCTGCGGGTCCCGCCCAAATATCGACACCTGCTGGCCATAGTTCGATCTCGTCACAAACTCCAGAAACTCCCCCTCGTCGGCACATGAACAGACCGGCACGACCGGCCCGAACTGCTCGACCGTATAGAGCTGGGCCGTCGGCGCAACCGGATACACCACCGCCGGAAAGTACAGCGTCTCGTACGATTCGCCACCGCCTTCATTGACCACTCGCCCCCCCTTCGCCACCGCATCATCCACATAACCCTTCATCAACCTGCCTTTGTCCACCTCCGGCATCGGCGTCAGCTTCACGTCCTTCATCCACGGCAAGCCGATCGGCAGTGCATTGACCGCGCAGGAGAGCTTCTCGATGAATGGCCCCACTATCGCCTTGTGCGCAAACAGTATCTTCAACGCCGTGCATCGCTGGCCATTGAAGCTCAACGCCCCCGCCACACACTCCTTCACCGCCACATCCAGATCCGCATCCGGCATGATCAGCGCCGGATTCTTCGCATCCAGCCCCAGAACCGACCGCATCCGATGCAGCCGCGGATGCTGCTTCTTGAGTATGTCGGCCACCCGCGACGATCCGATGAACGCCAGCACGTCTATCCGACCAGACGCCATCAACGGCTCAATGACCTTCGCCCCCGGCCCTACAATGAAATTCACCACCCCCGGCGGAAAAGACTCCGCAAACGCACCCAGCAACGGCTGGTGAAGCAGCTTCCCGAACTTCGGCGTCTTCACCACCACCGTGTTCCCCATGATCAACGCCGGTATCAGCGTCGTGTAGATCTCGTTCAGAGGATAATTGAACGGACCCATCGAAAGACACACCCCCAGCGGCGCCCGGCGAACCTGCGCAATCACCCCCCCATCCAGACTGAAACGCGAATTCGTCCGATCCACGTCCTTTAACGCCTCTATCGTCCTGCGAATGTACTCGACCGTTCGGTCAAACTCCTTCCGCGAATCGTCCAGCGATTTCCCAATCTCCCACATGAGCAGCTTTACCACTTCCTCCCGCACAAGCAGCATCTTCGAAACGAAGGCCTCCACCGCGGCAATCCGGCCTGATACCGACATCGTCGGCCAGGTCCCCCGGCCGTTGTCCCACGCCCGGGACGCGGCATCCAGTGCCAGCCCTGCCGTGGCGGCATCCATCGCCGGAACATGCCCGATCACCGGCCGCCAAACCGACGATCCCCCCTTCATGCAGATCGGCGACGAAACCTCTGAGTAGTCGCCTCTCCATTCGCGCAATTGCCCATCAATCAGATAAAGGCTCTCGTAATCCCGCGAATCCACACGGAATTCCACCGGAACCCCGTCGGGAGACGGAAACACATCAACAAGCCGGCCAATCCGCTCTGCCATCAACACGGCTCCTTTGCCATCGCTACAGCGCTTTCGTGATCCCAGGCATCGCAATCGGATACTTCCCCGTACTGTCCGGATTCACAGGGGCAGGACCCTCCAGAGAAGTAATGTTCTCCAGGCCAGGCGCCAGTTCAATGTCGCACGCCAACGCCTGATCTGCCGTGATCAACTGCCCCGACTCCGCCGCCATCCGACCCATGATCGCCGTCAAGATCGCCTTCGAGCATCGGTCCGTCTCGTTGTACGGCCGATCATTCCTGATGGCATCGAACAAGAGGTCGTGCTCCCGCTGATAATAGTCGCAGGCCGGACCCGGATGACGCCAGATCTCGTTTGCCTTCGTCATCGATTGGTTCCTGTAGATGCAGGGCGGCGGATCCGTGCTGACCGAGTTCCACACCGCCGCCGACCCCCTGGCGCAATGTACGAATTCCGAGAAGACATTATAACAGTTGTCGATGTGCCGGCCCTGGACAAATAGCTTCGTACCGTCCGCAAATGTGTACTCCACCGAATGATGGTCAAACTGCTGGTCCGGGATCGCTCGAACCTGCCGGCCACCCTGACCTTGCGCCGAAACAGGAAATCCATTGTGCGCCCAGCAACAAACGTCAATGTCGTGGCACAGCCAATCAACAATGAACGAACCATTGCACCAGGTAAACGAGTTGTAATTCCGGATCTGGTGCGCAAATTCCGATTCCCCCTCACGCCGGTTCCCAAAACCGACGGGCCCGTGCATACGATAACAGCGGGAGAAAACCACGTCGCCAATCACGCCGCCGTGAATGCGCTTCATCATCTCTTCCCGGGCCGTGTCGTGCCGCCACATCAGACCCCCGGCGATCTTCAGGCCCTTCTCCGCGGCCACCTGCCCGGCTCTGATGACCCGGCGGACGCCCGGAGGATCCACCGCAAATGACTTCTCCATGAAAACATTCACCCCCTTCAAAACCGCGTACTCCAGGTGAATCGGCCGAAACGCCGGAGGCGTCGTCAGCAAAATCACATCCTTCTTGCCCAGCAGGTCAACCGCCTTCCGATACCCGTCAAACCCGATGAATTGCCGCTCCTTCGGAACATCCACCTTGTCCTTAAACTGCCCCTTGAGCGTTTGCAGCGATGACGACAGGCGATCGCTGAAAACATCCGCAACCGCAATCAGCTTCACCGGCCCGGGCGTCGAAAGGGCGTTGGCGGCGGCACCCGTCCCTCGACCGCCGCACCCCACGAGCGCCACTTTGATCGTGTTGTCCTCCGCCGCGTAAACCGATGGCGCCAACGCCGAAAAAACCGATGTGGCGGCAATCGCCGTGCTGGACCGCGCCAAAAAACGCCGACGAGATGCAGTGCGCCCGGTTAAGCTCATGTTCCTTCCTTTCCTGTTCGCAATGCCGGGTGAGTATAACCCCCTCCCCGCGCATACAAAAACCCAGAGAACTGCATCCCTGGGCGTTTGCGGCTTTCCAAACCCACCGAACTCACAAAACCTTCGTCATCCCGGGCATCGCTATCGGATATCGCCCGTTGGCGTCCGGCATCACCGGCGCAGGCGAGTCCAGCGACGTGATGTTCTCAAGCCCGGGGGCCAATTCGATGTTCGAATTCAACGCCTGCTCCCACGTAATCATCTGGCCGGACTCAGACGCCATTCGGCCAAGAATCCCTACCATCGCCGCCTTCGCACAACGATCCGTTTCGTTGTACGCCTTGTTGTTGCGGATCGCATCGAACAGCAAATCGTGCTCGTACTGGTAAAAGTCCGGCTTGGGGCCTTCGTGACGCCAAATGATGTTGTCCCGCGTCATCCGGTGCCCTTTGTAGATGATCGGGTCCGAAATGCCCTCCCCAAGCACCGCGCAACCCGTCGTCCCATGAATGTTGTCCCCAAAAAAATTCCAGCACTGGTTCATATGTCGCCCCTGCGCGACCATCCGAGTCCCATTCGGGAACCGGAACTCCACCATGTAATGGTCGAAAAGCTGGTCAGGCTCCGTGCGGCATTGCCGGCCGCCGTGGCCCTGCGCTTCCACCGGCCAGTCGTTCATCACCCAGCAGCAAACATCCAAATTATGGATCAGCCAGTCCAGCATGAACGACCCATTCACCCACGTGAAGTTCGAGTAGTTGCGAATCTGGTGCGCCAACTCCGATTCCCCCGCCCGTCTGGCTCCAAATCCCACCGGACCATGCTCACGGTAAGCGTACGCCGTGATCACAGGCCCAATCATGCCGTCGTGAATCCGCTTGATGCACTCGCCCAACTGCACCGAGTGACGCGACATCAACCCCCCGGCAATCTTCAGGTTCTTCTCCTCCGCAGCCTTCCCCGCCTTCATCACCCGGCGAATCCCGGGCGCATCCACCGCAAATGACTTCTCCATGAAAACGTTCACCCCCTTCAAAACCGCGTACTCCAGGTGAATCGGACGAAACGCCGGCGGGGTCGTCAGCAGAACCACGTCCTTCTTCCCCAACAGGTCAATTGCCTTCCGATACCCGTCAAATCCGACAAACTGCCGCTCCTTCGGAACATCCACCTTGTCCCTAAACTGGTTCTGCAGCGAATTCAGCGACGACGACAGACGATCCTGAAACACATCCGCAACGGCAATCAGCTTCACAGGGCCCTTCGTCGACAGCGCATTGTACGCGGCCCCCGTGCCCCGACCGCCGCATCCCACCAAGGCAACGTTGATCGTGTTGTCCTCAGCGGCATACAGCGAAGAACCAATCACGGCCGCAACAGCCGTCGCAGTGATGGTCCCCGACGCCTGTTTCAAAAATGAGCGACGAGTACTCGCCGCCGCCTGATTCGATGTCCTCATTTTCGCTTCCTTTCGGTCACTTGTTTCCTCGTGTGTCCCGTGCAAACCCCGAATAAACACAATTCGTACCTAATACTCGGTCAAGCCGCAATCCGTGGCATCAAATCCGAGCAACCCCCGGCAAAGCCGCCTACCAGGCCGTCCGGCAGTCTGATAAGCCTGACCGCGCAGACAGGAAACCCAGACTCGGCAGGCTGCAAAGGAGGTTCTTCACGCAAGCAACTCCTGCCAGCCAATATGTTATGGAAAAACACCCGAAAAACGGAGAGTTGGGTTGCCTTTGCTGAATAGTGTGGCACAATTGCATTGTTGAGCCCTGCCTGATACAGGGCGCATCCTCTGCCCTCATCATGTCTTTCGCGGGCAGTGTGGGTGTTATGCGTTGTCGAGCTGGGCTGCCCATCTCTCATTTCGGGGCAGTTCAAGCATTTAGGCCAGTGTGCGATGTTCTGACGTCGGGAATCCAACGCCGTCAGCACGTTGGGTTTGCACCAAGTCGTTTGGCTTTGTGACTAATTGCAGAGGCCAGGAACACCTGCCGTCCGTCAGGCCGCTCGCTCAGGTGCCCTGGCAATGCCGCTCCGATTCGGATCGCGTGGATTCGCATCGGCGCCCGCTCGAGCGGGAGAAATTTGCATGTCGTCGTGGCGTCTTCCTCAGACTCAGCGCCAAGGCACCTGCGGTGCCATCATTCAATGGCATCTGTCTGATTTCTACTATCCCTTCGCTGAATATCATGGCGGCGATTCCCCGTCGGGAACGGCGCCAATCGTGTCAATAACGCGTTCGCGGGCTTACCACATCCGGTTATCCCACCTGCAATTAGGTGGAGGAAGGTAGAGCGTATGAGAAGCACAGCATCAAACACCTTGACACAGTGGAGCAACAGGCGCCGATCGGCCCTCGCCAGGGCCTGCAGGCCGGTTCGTCCCACTCAAACCCAGAGTCGCACCACCATCGAAAATCTCGAAGGACGCGTGCTCCTGGCGGCGCTGACGTTCCAGCCCATCGCCGACACGTTCATCGACTCCGGAAATACCGCAGGCAACAATGCCGCAAATACCATGCTCGCGGTAAAAGTCGACGGCTACGTACCCGTCTTCAACGGCTCAGCACCCTCCGATGGCCGCGTTCGAACCGCCTTCTTCAAATTCGACCTGTCCTCAATAACACCCGGAACCACAATCACCTCCGCAACTCTGCGACTCGTCGCCGCATCCGACCTCAGCGGCGACGCCTACAAATACGACGTCTTTGGCTTTGCCGACACCTCTTGGCCAGAGACCGCAAACTGGGCGACGCCACCGGCGTTTAGCATTCGCGACGACGTCGTACTCGACTCCCAAATCGTCTACAATAACCCCCCACCCGCCCCCTCGTATCCTCTAAGCCCGGAATACTACAACGCCTACGTCTGGAATGTCACAAGCTGGGCCTCTGCCAAAGCTGGCGGCCTCATGAGCCTCGCCCTCAGCCAGAAAGAAGGCGTTGACAACTACGGCCGCTCCCATTTCTTCTCCAAGGAAGCCGGCGGCATCGACCCGACCTATGTCCCCGTCCTCACCATCACCACCGCCGCCAACATGCCCACTTCCCTCACCACGCCAACTCGCGTCGTGGCAACACCCGTTGGCAGCAAGCAGATCGAGTTGTACTGGGACGGCGTCCCCGGGGCCGCCAGCTACAAAGTCATGCGCGGAACCAGCCCAAGTGGGCCCTTCTCTGTCGTTCAGACAACCGACCGCGCATCCTTCGTCGATACCTTAAACCTCAACGCCACCACCAACTACTACTACGTCGTCCAGGCCGTCAATGGCGCTGTCACCAGTTCCAACTCGACTGTGGCCGGCGCAACCACCCTCAACATACCCACAGGCTGGACCGCCCGCGAAATCGGACCCGTCGGCACACAAACCGTCAATTACCCGAGCCCCAAACAGGTCCCCGGCTCCGTCGATTACTCCGGCGGGGTCTGGACCGTCAAAGGCGGCGGACAGGACATCTGGTCCGGCGGTTCCTGGTGCTACTTTGTCAGCCAGCAAAAGAACGCGGCTACCGATGCCGTCACCCTCACCGCCAACGTCACCTCCCTCACCATGGAATACGACCCCGCTCCTACCGATACTTGGCCAAAGACCGGCATCATGTGGAAATCCTCCCTCGGTCTGAACACCAAATGGGTGTTCATGGCCACCACACGTGGCAGCGGCTTGTCGTTCCAGACACACACCAGCGATTCCAACCGCAACGACTACACCAACGTCGAAGTCGCCGGCAGCCAGCCTTACTGGCTGAGACTCACCCGCAAGGGAAACCTCTTTGTTGGTGAATACTCCGCCGACAACGTAACCTGGAACATCCTGGGCACCGCCACCATTCCAATGGCGGGCGACGGGTATATGGGCCTGGCTGTTTCAGGTCACAACGCAGCCGCCTTGAACAGCTCAACCTTCGAGAACGTCAGCTTCGCACCGATCGCAAAACTGACCGCACCCGTCCTTTCCGCCAGCGTGGGCGCTTCGGCGGTCAACCTCAGCTGGTCCGCCCAGCCCCTGGCAAGCAGCTACGCTCTGCAGCGATCCACCACAGCCGATTTCAGCGCGAGCGTAACCACCTTCACCGTGCCCGTCGGCACCACCTCCTATGCCGATCCCACCCCGGATCCCTCGGTCACCTATTACTACCGCGTCATTGCCAAAGGCTCCGGCGACACCGCCGATTCCGACCCCTCCGCCGTATTTGGCGCAAATCTCTCCCAAGGCAGGATCATCGGCCCGGGCGTCACAGGCCAGTATTTCAACAACCTCTTCGGCGACCGCGCGCCAACTGCCACCCGCGCCGAATCGAACATCAATTACGGAGGCGAAAGCTCCGCCTTCCCGGCCCCAGGAACCCCCACCGACAACTATACCGCCATCTGGACAGGCAAGATTGTCGCTCCGGTGGCCGGCCAATACACCTTCATCAGCAACACCGATGACTTCGGATACCTCTGGGTCAACGGCCAACTCGTCTCCAATGACCCCGGCGGGCATGGCATGCGCGACGCCGATGCCTCCGACACCGGCGGGTATGTCACCCCCATCAACCTCACCCCAGGCGAGTATGACTTCGT
>CAYVKG010000081.1:0-21430 GCA_964451955.1 uncultured Tepidisphaeraceae bacterium | reverse complement strand
GCCGTTGCCGACCGAACCACCGAAGATGTGGGTAATTGAAAGGTTGGCTCAGCGCTCACCCTGAAGTTGACGTTCCCGTGAAATTGGGGCAACAAAAAACCCCCGGCCCTCCGGCACGGGGGTACCCTGAATCGTGTCCGATTGTCTAATCGGTTGGAACGGGGATGATCTTAAGGTTGTGTTTGCCGGCGGAGCGGTCGATGATAAAGGCCTTTCGCTGCTCCCAGTCAAGGCTTGGGGGGTGAAGGTTGGTGCGGTCCTCTCGCCAGCCCTGCACGAGGATGTAACAGGTGAAGGTGTCGGAGCGTGTGGTAAGGAGGTTGCTGACACGGTTGAGGGAGAGGAATTGCTTCTTGAAATCGTCGGGCAGATTACCGCTGGGCCAGACGCCATTGTCTTGGGCGGGGGTAGCGGCAGAGTCGAGGGTTTTGTCGCCGCTAACGAAGATGTGGTTTGAGTTGTTGGTTGGGTCATTGACCATATTGAGATCGAAGAGGGACGCGAAGGGACCGAGGTTGGTGCCGGTGGATTCGCGGTGGCTTACGATAGCGTTGGCGATATTGGCACAGGAGTCGGCCTTGATGCTGCCATCGGGATTGGCGGCCCAAGGGACCATTTGGAGGACGACTGGGGGGGCGGTGTTGACGTTGATGAGGCCATGGACTGGTACGCGATCGTTTGCGCCCTGTGCGGCATCGAGGACGGACGCGCCTTCGGCGCTTGGGACGGGGTAAGGTCGAATGGTCCCGGGGTAGAGTTTGGCGTGGGCATTAGGCATAAACTGTTCGGCGGGGACGCAGACATCGAGGTAATCGAAGAGGTCCTTGGCCCAGTCGTAGGTTGTATAGTTGATGTCGGTTTTGATGTGTGAGATGGGGCAGAACCGGCCGAGTTGTTCATCGGCGTTATTGGAGGTTCGGCCATCTTCGGCAAAGGCGCTGTCGATTGTGATGCTGTTGACTTCGACGATCGTCTTGCCGACGTGGATGACGTAGGCACCGATGTACGGGACCTGGAGGATGTCGCCGTTGCGTGCGAATCCGCCGTAGGGGTAGTACCTGGGCATGGAGGTATCGGAGCCGAAGGGGCCGGGCATGCCTTTGGCATAGAGTTGGATGTTGAAGGTATTGGTTTTGTAGCTGGAGTCCGTGGTAGCAGTGTTCTTGAGGGTGACTGGATCGGCCGCGGGCTGGCCATTTCCGGGGGGAAGTTGGAGATTGTGCTGGGCATGGGTAACGGGCCAGTTCCAATCATGATTGGTATCGACCCTGACGCCCTGATGTCTTGGGGAGCCGGTGGGAGCGTAGGCATTGTAGCGGCCGGGGTAGACGCAATCGAAGCGGTCATTTCCGCCGGATTTTCGGCGGTAGCTCCAGGTTTTCTTAGAGCCGTCAAGTTGGAGGCCGGTGAAATCGAACTGGTCGACGGGGGCGTACTTCCGCAGGTCAAGGGCGGCGGTGTTGGCGGGAGCACTGAGGTTGGGGTCGATGGGTCGCAGGAGGACGAGTTCTTTGTTCCAGATCCCGCCGTCCTGGGAAACGAGTTCCTTAACGGAGACGGCTTTGAGGCCTGGGATATTGAGTGTTCCGGTGATCTTATTGAGGTCGGTGCTTTCGGGGCGGTATTCGGTGCCGCCGGGGAGATAGCTTTCGATGAGCAGATAACCGTTGGGTGGAACGGTGGGAGCCGTTGCGTTGTTGGGGAAAGCTTTGAGGAGTGTAGCCCTGCGAGATCCGTCGGAGTCATAACGGTCCAGTGCGATGAAGATCCAGTTTCTGAGAGAGATGCCCGGATCGGTGGCGGAACCTGAGACGCCATAGGGGTTGTAGAGTTTGATGGCGACGTAGCCATTGACATTTCGGTAAGGGGCGTAGTTGGTGGTATCGTTGTCGGCGTAGATTTCGGTGATGAAGGGTTGTGGCTTGTAGCCGAAGACGGAGACTTCGTACTGAGGGACGGGGCTCTGGGGGTTATTGACGTTGTAGAGGGTGAATTGTCGGCGAGGGATAAGGAGGGGGTAGGGGTTATTGGAGGCGGCGGGTTTCTTGTCGTCAAGGAGGGCCATGGAGTTGACGGCGGCAAGTGCAGACCTCAGGGTCATGACCTGCTGGGGGAGTAGTCGTTGGAAGGCGGTGGTGGAATCCGACTTTCGCCAATCGCGAATCGGGGATCGGAACATGGCGTAGTTGTTTTGATTGACCGTTCCGGAGAGTTCCATGCCGTAGTAGATGTCTTTGATGGGCATGGAACCGATCTGGAGGCCGAAGTGATCGACGGGCGAAGCAGAGGCGTCAGAATCGGGAACGCCGGCGAGGTTTCTTCGCTCGGCCATGACCTGGTAAAAAGCGCGCCAGAGTTCGGGGAAACCGGCGGTATTGATGGACGCCTTATTTCGGCCGCTGACGTAGGGTTGGTATTCCCAGCGTGCGGGATCGTACCAGTTGTCATTGGAACCTTGAGAGGCGGGTGGCAGGGCATTCTTGCTGGGGACGAACACGTGGGCGATGTTGTTGAAGAGGGCGAACTGCCCGAAACCGTAGTTGCCGCTGCCGGTGGTGGCGTTGGGTTTGGGGTAGTCGTCAAAGGCGGTACCGGAGAGCATTCCGGGATAGAGGAGGCGGCTGTAGTCCTTGACGATGGGAGTAACGCGTTCGAAGCCGATGACTGGTACGGCATTTCCCCAGTTGAAGACGGTCGTTCGTTTTCTGGCCTGGGTGGAGGTGGCATTGTAGGCAGTCAGGAGGGGTCGGAGAGGTCGGACGTGGAGGGCATTGGTACCGCCCTCGGTGAACTCCAGGCTGGAGGGGTTCTGGTCGTAATCGAGCCATTGGAACCATGCGAGCGTTTCGTAGGCAGGGTAGGCATTGAAGCGGAAGTCGGGATTCATGGCGAAGTTTGGGGCGCCCGTAACGAGAACATCGAAGGGATCGTCGCTGAGGGAGCTGAAGGCGGGATTGGCGAGGGTATTGTAGAGGGTACGTTCGAGGGTTCCGAGCACAGGCTGGAGGTTGGCGGAACCGATTTGGGGTTCGTACCGGACCATGCAGAAGCGATAGGCAAGAGCGGCGGCATCGGTTTCGGGGAAGCCGCGGTATTTAAAGACTTTCGGATTTCCGAGGCGGGCGTCGAAGTTACGGCCGGGGTTTTGGGGTCGGCGGGCGAGTTGTAGGGCGGCGCCTTCGTTCTGATTAGCGAAGGCGAAATCGCTTCGTGCGGCGGCAGGGTGGAGGTCATCGTAGGCTGCGGTGGCGGCACGGACACGCGTGGAGGCATTGGAAGCGTTTTCGAAGGATCCCTCGGGCCTGGCGGGGTTGTAGCCGAATCGTTGGCGGTTTATGGCCCACATGTGGACATCGGGATCGAGTTTGAGGTTAGTGCAGTTGGCCATCAATTCACGGAGGCCGATGTTAGTGGGGAAGAAGGTTCTGATGGCGGCATTGGAGGGGTTGCCGTTGGTGTCATAGGCGAGATCGCGGCTCCAGGCGGTATTGGCGTTGATAGCCGAGTTATTGTCGATGATGCGGACGGCGGCGTAGTAGGTGACGCCGTTGACGGGACCTGGGGTGATCTGGAGGAGGACGGAATCAGCGATGCCGTCGCCATCGGCATCGGCTGCAAGGAAGACATCGGGATTTCCGAACCAGCGATTGGAGGTGGTGTTCCAGAATTTGAAGGCGGGGAAGGTCCGGACTTTCCCGCGGTATTTTTCGACGGGGTAATCCGGGGGATAGGTGATGGTAATGGAGGTTGGGACAGCGGCGAACTGGTCGGTATTGGGGATAATGTGACCGAAGTTGGAGTTATTGGGATGGTGTTCGAGTCGTTTGATGAGGCCGTCGCAACCGGCGACGGAATTGCCGTTGAGGAGAGGCGGGATGTAGACGTCGGCGAGGGGGTTGATGCTGGTGTGGATATCGCCGGAGATGTATCGCCAAGCGGGAGTCCAGTTGGAACCGCCGATGTTTTGGCGATGTGGGAGACGGCTGGCAAGCCAGGACTGTGTGCGGTAGGAGGTGTGGAAGGGGATGATATCGGAATCGAGGTCATCGGCGATGGCGCGTTTGACGAGTTCCTGGATGTAGTCGAGGCGAGCTTGGCGAACTGCTTCGGTGGAGACGAGCGTGGTGTGATCCCAGGCGGCGTAGCGGTCAAGTCGAGCAGTGGCGATGTAGGCGGTTCCGATGAGGGCGATCATCATGAGGACAGCGACGACGATGACGAGGACGGAGCCGCGAGCGCGTCGGCGCGGGATCAGAAGATGTGGGGTCAAGTTGAGCATGATGGACCTCGTTCTACTGGGGCAGTGCGAAGACATATTGGACGGTCTGTCCTTCGGGGAGCCGGCTATTGGGGTCAGCGAGAACCATGGTGATGCGGATGAGTCTGGGTCCTCTGCCTTGGCTGAGCCGTTCCGGGGTGAAGACGGCGACGTACTGAGCGCCAGCCGGCAGGCCGCCCGAGACGGAGGCGTAGTCGGGGATGCTGGTGGCGCGGATAGGGGCAGTTCCCTTGAGCAGGTACTCGATATCATCGTTGGTGGGGATATTGGGGTTCGGCGGGGGGTAGCCCTCACCTCGCCACTTGATGGAGGCGGCGATACAGACATCGCGCAGGGGGGTGACATCGAGCATATCGTTGGGCAGGGACGGGTCGCGGGGTTTGCCGCGGATGACGGGTTGGGCGGCATCGTCGGATTCGTCGACGTTTCGGGGCATTCCATACCAGCGGATCTGTTTTCTGGGTTGAGCGCCGGGGACGTTTTTGATGAGGAAGTCGATTTCGCCGTCGGGGGAAGGATAGTCTTTGTTGAGGATTTGGCCGGTATTGGTGTTCTGACTGATGAAGTCTCCGGCAAATTCGATGATGAACTGTGTGACGCCGCGTTGGAGGAAAGGGACGGTCTGGGCAAGTTGATGAGGCATGTTGGCGAGGTTGGTTCGGTCGACCTGGAGGAGAGCGTTGAAGCGGTAGTCGAGTGCAGCGGCGATGGCGGAGGAGGGGAATCCCTGGGTGCCGCGGACGTTGTCGATGCCGGTGCGGAAGTCGGCAATGGAGACTTCGGCGACATCGCAGAGGGACTGGCGGGTGAAAGGCCCGCCGGGGATACGCGAATCTGCGCCGAGGGGAGTCAGGACGGTATTTCCGGAGAAGTCATAGGGGATGAAGGTGGCACCGGGGACGGAGCGGGTGGAGACAAGGGGGTCAAGGAGAATGGCGGAGCGTCCGAGGCACCAATCATTGGCAAAGTAGTTATTGGGGCAGTCCTGCTGGTCTTGCCGATCGGGTCCGAAGAACTGGTTTGGGGACGCGCCCGGGAGGTTGAGGTGGCCATACCAGATCCAGGCTTCGCTGCTGGAGCCTGTGGTAACGAGTTCGCTGTTGTTGCCCGTTTGTCGGAGGAAGGGTTGTTGTGATCTTCGAGCGAAGAATGCGATGCGGTCCGCGCGATGGCTGCGGAGGTTATAGATAGCGGGGGCGAGTGGTTTAGGTCCGGTGCCGTCGCGGAGGTCGAGGAGATTGGGTGGGAGGCCGCTGTTGCCGTCCCTGTCTTTCTGGTCGGCGAAGGCGAAGATCTGCTGGGAGTAGATGACGACACATGGCATTTCGCGAGCAGGGACGGCGCAGGAGAAATCGTCGTGGAATTGTCTTTCGAGGGAGCGTTGGCTTTTTGTGACGCGTTCGACGGCGGTGCCGATGCCGACAGTCTTGGTGGCCGAGTCGAAGACGGCATAGACGCCAACGATGAGGAGCATGACCATGGCCAAGGAGACCATGAGTTCGATAAGGGTGAAGGCGGGTGTTCGGATGGCTGGAGAATGTGGATGGGAATGTCGCATGGTATTCTCACTGGATGGGGAAGAAGACGATGGTGGAGGTTACAAAGAGTTCCTGGGCGGGTCCGAGGAGTGCCGTTGGGGAGGGTTTCGAGGGATCGGCGTAGCCGCGACCGATGATGAAGCCCTTAGCAGTAGTGCCTGTGGGGAGTTTGCCGGCGGGTCGGATTGGTCCTGGAGGCAGGTTCTCGTTGATGTTGCCGTTGATGGCCATGTCATTTCCGGGGGCGAGTTCGAAAACTCCGGTCCCCAGATCAGGGCGTCTGATGCCGAGGCGATACACACGGCCATTGGCGTGTCCGCGGAGGGGATCTGAGGTCGGGACCTGATCGTCGGCAACGATGACGCAGGCACCTTCGGCGGCGGCGGGCTCATCGTAAGGGGCGTAAGCGGCGCTGGCCCTCGGGTTGGAGAATCCGATGAGATCGGGGCCTGTATTGCCTTCGCTGAGGACGAAGGCGCAAGGCTTGGGGGTGAAGGTACCTCCGGGGACGAGGTCGGATTCTTCGTAGGTGCTTTTGTTTCGGCAGGCGACGGCAGCGACATAGACTTCGTAATAGAGAGGGGGCGGATAAAAATAGGAGTTGCCGTCGCGGACGGGGGCGGGACCGATCTTGTAACCGAGGGGGACCCAGGCATAACGGGGGTCGGACCTGTTGATGAGGTTGCCGACGATCTTGCTGTAGCGCATGGCCGACTTGGAACCGGACCTGTAATCATCGAAGAGGTGGACTCGGCCGTCGTTTCGTCCGGAGCCGGACTGGAGCATGAGTTCATCGGCCGAGAAATTGATGTTCTTGATGACTCGGATTCCTTCGGAGGCAACGATGGCGCCCATGGCATCTTCGCGGTTGTTCTGGCTCTGTTGGATAGCGACGGGGAATATGGCGGCGACCATGATGAACCCGATGCCGAGGAGCATGACGGCAAAGAGGACTTCCGTGAAGGTAAAGGCGGCGCGGTGGGGGTGGTGCCGGCCGCGTATGGAATTGGGATCGAGGATGATCAAAGGGGAGACCATAGATTACTCGCCTCTCAGGAGGGTACCATCGTGTCGACCGACCAGTAGTTGGAGGGCGTTTTCGTCGAGCCATGCCTCCTCGGCATCTTCACCACTCTTGGCGACGGTGGGCTGTCCGGGTTCGAGTGGAAGGGGGACGATGAGGTCGCCCGAGGTGAAGCGTTTGCCGCGGAAGGCTTCGGCGTCGAAGAGGACAACGCCCAACTGGGACTTGAGGACATCATTAGGGCCCGGGGGCACGTCGGCAAAGAGGCCGATTCGGGTTCCCATGGCCCCGGCCTTCATGATGCTCATATCGACGCTGGCAAGGTTGCCTTGGGGGTCGAAGACGATGCATCCGGTTTGGAGGTAGCGTTCGGAGTTGGGGCCCTTGAGATCGTTGATGAGTTGGCAGCCGACGCCTTCGGGGAGACTTTGGGCGTCGCCATCGTCAAGGAGATCGAAGGTGATTTTTCCGCTGGGCATGAGGGCCCAGGGTCCTGAGCCGGAGGCGGGATTGCCGCCACTGGTGTGGTTTGAGGTGGCAAAGTAACGGCGAGGGACCATTCGGTCGCGTTTATTGAAGGCGAGGTCATCGTCCTGGACGCGAGTCAATTCGACGACTTCGTGCCCTGCGAGGTAGGAGGTTGCGTTGCCGCTATTGGAGCCGTCGGGGCCAAGTTTTTGATGCCAGGCCTTGTAGTTGAGATAGGGATCTTCTTCGGAGGTACTGAGGGGCGGTTTTTCGACGACGATGGCGAGAGCGGTTCGGCCGTCCTTGGGGTCGATGAAGAAGGCGACGCCGACGTATCGTTGGTCTGCGATGGCTTTTCCCCGGGCGCGGCCGAGCATCGCTTCGATGAGGTTAGAGGCGGCCTCGGTGCTACGGTTACCGACGATAAAGCGGTAGGCGGGGACGGCGATAGCCATAAGCAGGACGATGATGCCGATGGCAACGGAGAGCTCAATGAGCGTGAAGGCGGAACTTGTGGGGTTACGCTTCATATCAGTTTCCAAAGGAGTACAGGTTATCTTCGCCGGTGCTGTAGTCCGCATCAGGTCCGGCAGACACGAAGAAGCAGGAAGCGCCCGGTGGCGTGGGCTGGTTGGAGGCGAAGTTGCCAACGCTGGTGACGCGTCCGACGATTTTCTTGCCGGTGCTATCGCGGATGGTGACGCCGTCGAGTCCGCCCGGGGTAACGAAGAGGATGGGGTTTCCCCAGGCATCGAGGAGGACGGAAGCGCCGGGGCTATTGTCATCGACCTTCCAGATTCTGTCTGGAGGGAGGTTTCTGAGAACGGTCTGGTTGGCGGGCATGGCAAGGATGGCGGTCATAACGTCACGGGTGCCCTTGGTAATGGTGACCTTAGCTGGGGTAACGAGCACGGTTCTGGTGACGATAGGAACGCGAGTGATGTCATTGACTTTTCCTGGTGCCAGGGTGGGGTAGGGGTATCGGGGCTCCTGGTTGACGAAGCCGTAGAGGTCTTTGACTCGAGACATCGCTCGTGCGGCATCGAGTTCATTGAGCATGGCCC
Source organism: uncultured Tepidisphaeraceae bacterium (assembly GCA_964451955.1). GTDB lineage: Bacteria > Planctomycetota > Phycisphaerae > Tepidisphaerales > Tepidisphaeraceae > JAPLNB01. The sequence continues at coordinate 13,057 of CAYVKG010000081.1, read as the reverse complement.
TTGCGGTTTCGAGGGTAGCCTTGGTGGCGTTCTTCTTGCCGGAGTTACCGACCATTTTGAAGCCGACGAGTACGAGGCTCATCAGCAGGAGAATGATGCCAATGACGACAGTGAGTTCGATGTTCGTAAAGCCTTTTCGGCACTTGATCACGGCGACTCCTTGGTACTCCGGTTGATTATTCGCGATGTCCACCGAGCAGCCGCTGCGGACTGGCAGGCCGGGCGGGGCTGATGTTAAGGTGGGACAAGTAGTTGTGGTGGCGGCTCATAGCAGGTCATCTTTCCGGGATGGGGTTAGTACCGTACTCATAGCTATAGAGGTTATCCAAGAGGGTGGAGAACGTGCGATCGGGTCCTGCGGACATGAAGAATGCACGGCCTTGTGGAGCGATTCCGACGCTGGGTTTACCGAGGGGGACAAAGACAACTGGGGAACCCCATGCGTCGCGAAGGGTGAGGCCGTCGTAGATGGAGAGGGGTAGTTCGCGCAAGACGGCATCGGCCGTGGCGTTTCGCCAGATCTTCACGAAGGCGAGGCTATTTTGTCTGGCGGCGAGTTGGAGGGCATTTTCGTCGGGAACATCGGAGGAGGAGGCGACGATTGAGGGCACAGTAGCGAGATCGGGAATGAGTTGGGGGCGGCTGGCCAGTTCACGGTCCAAGCGAACGAGGAGGTGCTGGGTGAGTGTATCGGCGGAGCGAGCGCGGACATGGCGTGCAAGGGAGACCATGACGCCGAGCAGAATGACCAAGGCGGCGACGGTGGTGAGGAAATCGATAAGGGTGAATGCGCGCAGCGGATTTGTGAGTCCGGCGTGTGGACTGAGATGTCCCCGAGTTGGCACGACAGAGGAGCCCATTCCGCGTTGCAGTTAACGGTCGAAGTTGTAGACGTTGTCGTTCTTCTTGATATTCGCGGGGTTGGACCAGAATTTTCTCTCGGGACCGGCGGAGATGAGGACAAAGGGACCGGTGAAGCGCAGGGTTTCATTGGGTCCGAGAGCGCCATTTCCGTCATTATCGCCCAAGGCGATGGCAACGCAGGTCATGACTGCGGCGACTCGGCTGGAATCGACCTCACCGGTCCAAGTCATGTCGTCGGTTCGGATGCCGTCTTTGAGGCCGAGGATATCGCCGTAGTAGAACATGCCGTTTCCTGTAGCAGAGAAGAAGGGCGTGCCGACGGTGCGGTTAGGGATGCGGCGAGGAAGGTAGGCGATGGGGGTTCCAAAAGGATCTAGGATTTCCCATTGGTTGTTGATGAGGACGGGCTTGAATTTCCCGGGATCGAGGTAAGGCAGGTGTGGGGACCCGCCGGGGACGGTTCGGAATCCGGCATTCTGGGAGACGTTGCCTTCGAGGTTGACGGTGAGATCGCCGAAGCCGTCCTCGGACTTTGGCCCTGGGCCGATGAGGGCCTTGGCGAGAAGGTGTTCGCCGGGAACGGGTCTTCCGGTGTTGGGATCTCGGCTCATGGGATAAAGGCCTTTGAAGTCATTGGCATAGGCGTCGAGTGCCTGTGCGATGGCGGCGAGGTCGGATTTGGCGCGGGCGTTTTGCGCGGCACGTTGAGAGCGTCCGATGACAGTGACAAGGATGCCGGTGAGCAAGAGGATAACCACAACCACGGCCATGAGTTCGACGATGGAGAAGCCATGGCGGGGTTGGCGATCAGTCCGCGATGTTGCCGAAATTAGTGATGTCATCGGTGGTTCCATAGATACGATCCGGGCCGGCGCTGATGAGGATGAATCCGTCTTTGCAGCGAGGGACGCCTCTGGCGGGGTCGGAAAGATTATGGTTCTCGGTGGCTTTGGGATCTTTGAAGTAGGGTAAGGCGTGGCGTGAATGGATGGAGTCGGAGAGTTGGCCGAGATCCCGGAGTCCTTGAGGTCTGCCGTTGATGGTCGCGTTGGTATAGGGGAGGATCTGGAGAAGGCTGTATTGCGCGATGTCGTTGGTCCTGGTTCCGCTAATGATGCCTGGCGAGCCTTTTCTGGCGCGGAGATAGAGGATGGGCATTGGCTCGGAAGGGTAGCGGTCAATGAACTCGGGTACGTCGGAGTCGGCGCAGGTGATTCTGCCGGAGCTGTCTTTGAAGGGGCCATCGCGGTTGGAAAGCCAGCCATCGAACGAGGCAAGGAAAGGTTGGTAGACCTTGGGATTGGCGGGGTTGAGGGAGCGAGGGCCGGTGCCGAGCAACATGGGGTCATAGCCCCAGTTTGGCTTGTTCTTCTGATCGGAAGTGGGGATGCCGCCGATCAATCCCAGGACGAGGTTCTCGGACATGGTTCGTCGCGGGGGTCCGCCGTAGAGGTCGTTGTGGTCATAAGGACCCGGGAAGGCCTGAAAGACGCCGAAGTAGGCGTTGATGGCGGTTTGCAGGACGCTGATCTGGTTTGCGGTATCGGCGCGGTAGCCGGCCTGGCGGATCTTGCTGACGACAGGGACGGTGATGGCGATGAGGACTCCGATTACGCCAATAACGACGAGCAATTCGATCAAGGTGAACCCGGTGGGGATTCGGCGGTCCTTGGGACAAGCGGCGGGCGAGAAGGTGGATATGAGCATGAGAAGGCCTCGTTACTTCTTCCCGCCGGAACCTGAGACGGAACCGATGAGTGTGATCATGGGCATGAAGAGGGCGATGACGATGAATCCGACGATGACGCCGAGGATGACGACCATAACGGGTTCAAGGACGCTGACGAGAGAGCCGACGAGAACATCGACGTCGTTGTCGTAGTTGTCGGCAACCTTCAGGAGCATTTTATCGAGGTCGCCTGTTTCTTCGCCGACGTCGACCATATTGACGACGATGGCGTCGCAGACTTTGGTGGCTCGTAGGGGATCGGCGAAGCTCTCACCTTCGCGGATGGCATCGTGGACCTTGATGAGCGCGCGGCTGAAAACCTCGTTGCCGCAGGTTTCCTTGGTGATGTTGATGGCGTCGAGAATGGGGACGCCGGCGCTGATGAGGGTTCCGAGGGTTCGCGTGAATCTTGCGATGGTTCCTTTTCCGACGATGCTTCCGAGAATGGGGATCTTGAGGACGGTGACATCGACGGCATACTTGCCACCCTGGCTCATTTTGGCCAGTTTGAGCAGCATGATGGAGACGAAGGGAAAGGCAATGAGGTAGACCCAGCCGTAGTCATTGGCGAACCATCGGCTGAGGACGAGGAGGGCCTTGGTGACATCGGGGAGATCGACCTTGAAGTCCTTGAAGATCTGTTCGAACTTCGGGACGACGAAGATCATGATCATGGTGACGATCGCTACGGCGATACAGATGACGACCGCCGGATAGATCATGGCGCCGATGACTTTTTTCTTGAGTTTCTGCGCCTTTTCCATGAAGTCGGCGAGGCGGGCAAGGATGAGATCGAGGACACCGCCGGCCTCACCGGCGTTGACCATGTTGGTGTAGAGCTTATCGAAAGCCTTGGGGTACTTGGACATGGATTCGGAGAGAGAGGCGCCACCTTCGACGTCTTCAGCCACGGCACCGACGATGGCTTTGAGGAGGCCGGGTTTTTGTTGCTGTTCGAGGATTTGAAGGGAACGGAGGATGGGGAGCCCTGCATCCTGAAGGGTGGAGAGTTGTCGGGTGAAGGCGGTGAGTTGCTTGGTGGAGACGCCGCCAATGGCAAAGGGGAGTTTCTTCTTGGAGCCGGTGGGAGTGGTTTCGGGGGACTCTTTCTTCTTAGTGATTTTCTTCTTGCCAGCTTTTTCCCGGACCTTGGTGGGGAAGAAGCCCTTTTGGCGGATCTTGGCAATTGCGTCCTCAGAGGAACTGGCCTCAATCTCGTCCTTGACCTCCTGCCCGGAGGAGTTCATCGCTTCAAAGGCATAGGTAGCCATAGTATGCGCTCCGCGAAGATTTCTGGTGCCACAGCATTATTCAGACTGTCCAGCGGATCGGGTCCAGATGCAGGATGGGTTGCCTGGGAAACCCGCCGGTTGCGTATCGAACGCGTTAAGATTCTTCGGTAATGGTCTCTCGGACAACTTCCTCGATGGTAGTGACGCCATCGTAGATGCAGAGGAGTCCGCTCTGGCGGAGGCTGCGCATGCCGCGTTTTCGGGCTTCGGCGCGTAAGACCTGAGTGCTGGCCCGGTTAATGATCATGTCGCGGAGGTCATCATCGAGGAGCATGGTCTCATAGATGCCTTGGCGGCCTCTGTACCCGGTGTTATTGCAGGCTTCGCATCCTCTGCCGTACTGGAATTTTCGTCCGGCGACGTCTTCGGGACGGAGGTCCAGTTCCATGAGTTGTTCTTCAGTGGGTGTGTACTCGGTGCGGCAGTTATTGCAGATGCGTCTGACGAGTCGCTGGGCAATGATGCCCTCGAGGGTGGCGGTGACGAGGAAGGGTTCGAGGCCGAGGTCGAGGAGACGAGCGACGGCAGAGGGGGCGTCGTTGGTATGGAGGGTGGTGAAGACGAGGTGGCCGGTAAGGGATGCCTGGACGGCGATTTCGGCGGTTTCCTTATCGCGGATTTCACCGACGAGAATGATATCGGGGTCTTGTCGAAGCATGGAACGGAGGATTCTGGCGAAGGTCATGTCGATATCGGCCTTGACCTGGCATTGGATGACGCCATCGATGTCGTATTCGACGGGGTCTTCGGCGGTAATGAGTTTGCTGGAGATGTCGTTGAGTTCGCGAAGAGCGGAGTAGAGGGTGGTGGTCTTACCGGAGCCTGTGGGGCCTGTGACGAGGATGATGCCGTTGGGTTTGTGGATGAGTTGGTGGAAGACGCGGAGTTCGTCATCGCGAAGCCCGAGTTTGTCGAGGTCGAGTTGGACGTTTGATCGGTCGAGGACGCGCATGACGACGGACTCGCCGAACATAGTGGGGAGGACGCTGACGCGGAGGTCGATGGGTTGGTTGTTGACGGAGAGTTCGATACGGCCGTCTTGAGGGACGCGGCGTTCGGCGATATCGAGGTTGGCCATGACCTTAATACGGGAGCTGATAGCCGGGGCGATATGTGCGGGCGGAGGCATCATCTCATAGAGGATGCCGTCGATGCGGTAGCGGATTTTGAACTCGTCTTCGAAGGGTTCAAAGTGGATGTCGGAAGCTTTGTCCTTGATGGCCTGGAGGAGGACGAGGTTAACGAGTTTTCGGACGGGATTGGAATCGGCGGCATCTTTAAGCTGATCGAGATCGATGGATTCGCCGCGATTCTGGAGGCCTTTGAGGGTATCGTCGGTATTGAGCTCGCCCAGGATTTCGCTGATGCCTTCGGCGGTAGCAGTGTAGTGCTTGGCGATGAGTTTGTCGATTTGCTCGGCGTCGGCGATTTTCGCGACGACCTTGTACCCCATGAGGGACTGGAGGTCGTCGATGGCGCGGAAGTTTTCGTGGCTCGCCATGGCGACGGTGACTTTTTTGACACCGCCTTCGACTTTGAACTCAATGGGCAAGACTTTGTTGGTGGTGGCAATCTGAGGGGGCACGGCCTTGATGGCGTCATCGGAGATTTTGATGCCATCGAGGTTGACAAGTTCGTAGCCACGTTGGGCGGCAAGGCCGATGTTAAGGTCGGTTTCCTTGATGTAGCCAAGGTCGATCAGGATGCGTCCGAGCGCGCCGCCTTTGCTTTTCTGAAAGGTGAGAGCTTCGACGAGTTGATCCCGAGTGATCTTGCCCATCTTCGTGAGTATTCGTCCGATGGGTCGGCCCTGAAGTTGATCGACGGGAGGCATTGAGGAGGCGGGTTGAGCGGCGGGCGCCGCCGTCTTGCCGGCTGCGGGGCCGGCCTTAGGACTGCCACCCGTTGGCGTCGCACCAGAACTTCCGATTCGTGACATTTTGCGTCCTTCCAAAGCCAAACCGAAGACAACTCACTGATTCGTTTCGCCGCGGGGCGTCGTCATTTTTTCCCTGCGGCTGCCTGCATTCTCGCGCGGTTGGCGGCGGCCTGAGCCGCCCGTTCCGCGTCGTTGGCGGGCGTACCGGGTGGTGCTTTCTTGGTTTCTTCTTCTTTTCGGTCCTCGGCTTCGGCCATAAGTGCGTCATCCTGGACGTCGACGAGGACGCCGGCGCGTTGCATGCGTTCGACCATGGCACCGGGGACCTTGCTCTTATCGATGCACTCTTCTTTGCTGATTTTGCCGGCGTTGAAGAGCCGCCAGAGGTGGTCGTCAAGCAATTGCATGCCGTAGCGCTTGCCGGTCTGGATATCGGAGTCGATGCGGTAGGGTTTGTTTTCGCGAATGAGGTTTTGGATGGATGGGGTGACGTACATGAACTCGTAGGCAGCGACCATGCCGTCGGTGTCGATGCGAGGGCAGAGAGCCTGCGAGCAGACCGCGATGAGGTTGTTGGCCAGCTGAACACGGATCTGGGCCTGCTGGTCTGTGGGGAAGGCGTCGATGATTCGGTTGACGGTGGAGGCGGCGCCTGAGGTATGGAGGGTGCCGAAGACAAGGTGCCCTGTTTCGGCGGAGGTGATGGCGGCGGAAATGGTCGCCAAGTCGCGCATTTCGCCGACGAGCATGACGTCGGGATCCTGACGGAGAGCACGGCGGAGGCCTTCGGCGAAGTTGGGGACGTCGGTTCCGATTTCTCTCTGGACGACGATGGACTTCTTGTGGGGCTGGTAGTACTCGATGGGGTCTTCCATCGTGATGATGTGCTTGTCGAAGTTCTCGTTGATGTAGTTGATCATGGTGGCAAGAGTGGTGGTCTTGCCGGAGCCTGTGGGTCCGGTAACGAGGAAGATGCCTCGCGGCCGGCGGCAGATTTGTCGGCAGATTTCCGGGAGGCCAATCTGCTCGAAGGTCATGATCTTGTTGGGCAGTCGCCGCAAGACCATGGAGCAGAAGCCTTTCTGTTTGAAGACGGAGACGCGGAAACGCGCCTCTTCGCCGTAGGCGAAGCCGAAGTCGCCGGATCCTTGTTCTTCGTATTCCTGCTGAATACGTTCCGGGGTAATGGCTTTCATGAGTGCGACGGTGTCGGCGGGTTCGAGGATCTTGGTTTGCAGTTCGCGGAGATGGGTGTTGAGGCGGATGGTAGGTGGTCGACCGACGGCCAGGTGCAAGTCGCTCGCCCCGCGTTTCACCATCGTTTCCAGAAGTCTGTCAATTTGGATTGTCGCCATAGTAGTTGTCAGTAATCAGAGTACTCGTTTTCGGGCGCTGGCGGTCGGTCGCGGATGCCCGGCGTGGCGATTGCCGGGGGGGAGGGCGACTGCCCGCGGCAGGCCCACTTAATCGGTCACGATGCCTTCGACCTGCGCGACTTTGACGACCTCTTCGGCGGTTGTGACGCCGTTGAGGACCTTGATGCGGCCATCGGCCAGAAGACTTTTCATACCACCAGCGAGTGCCGCCTTTCGGATCTTGTTGGTCGGGGCCCGCGCGAAGGCCAAATCGCGGGTCTCGTTATTCATGAGCATGAGCTCGAAAATACCCAGTCGGCCGCGGAAACCTGTTCCGGAGCAGTTGTCGCAGCCACGTGGTTTGTAGAGCGTCTTGTCCTTGAGGTCGGCGTCGGCGATGCCACAGAGTTTGAGCCAGCTTTTGTTGGGGTCCTTATCGGGCTGCTTGCACTTGGGGCAGAGGACGCGGATGAGACGTTGCGCCATGATGGCCTGAATGGAACTTGCGACAAGGAAGGGCTTTACGCCCATATCGATGAGGCGAGTAATGGCACTGGGGGCGTCGTTGGTGTGAAGAGTGCTGAAGACGAGGTGGCCTGTGAGGGCGGCTTGGATAGCGACTTCGGCGACTTCGAGATCGCGGATTTCGCCGACGAGGATGATGTTTGGGGCCTGACGGAGCATAGACCTGAGGATTTTGGCGAAGGTGAGTCCGATGGTATCTCGGACCTGGCACTGGTTGATGCCCGTGAAGTTGTATTCGACGGGGTCTTCGGCAGTGATGATCTTCCGGTCGGGGCGGTTGAGCTCATTGAGGGCGGCATAGAGGGTGGTAGTTTTTCCGGAGCCTGTGGGCCCCGTGACGAGGAAGATGCCGTTTGGGCGCTTGATGATTTTCTGGAAGATCTTGTTGTCTTCTTCTTCGAAGCCGAGACTCTGGATGCCGATTCGGACGGAGTCGGGGCGCAGGATACGGAGGACGACGGATTCGCCGTGGTAAGCAGGAAGGGTGGAGACGCGGAAATCGATATTGGCCTTATCGACGGCCATTTTGATGCGGCCATCCTGCGGGAGGCGCTTCTCGGCGATGTCGATGCCCGCCATGATTTTTAGGCGGCTGATGAGGGGGCCCTTCATGCGCAGGGGAATGCGGTCGCGCTCAACGCATTCGCCGTCGATGCGGTATCGGACGCGAACGCGATCCTTCATGGGTTCGATGTGGATATCGGAGGCACGGTTTCGCACGGCTTCGACGATCATGGCCTGAACAAGTTTGATGATGGGGGCCTGGGTGGGGTCGTTGGCGGCCTCTTCGTTCATGCCGGCGATGTCGATGGACTTGTCGATGGACTTATCGACGGACTTGTCCATGGTGGCGTCAAGACTCTTAAGGGTCTTGTCCATGGTCTTGTCGATAGTGGTGGAGGCACTGGTGTTGAAGAGATCGTCGAGATAGCGTTTGATGCGGCTCTTTGGCGCCAAGACGAGGCGGATTTCTTTGCCGAGCCTGAATCGCAGGACTTCGGGAGTTTCGAGATCGAGGGGATCGTGGACAGCGACTCGGAGCTTCCCGTTTTCGGTGCCAAGGGGCAGCACGAGGTGTTTTTTCATCAGCTCATCGGGGATGAGGTTAACGGCGTTGGGAGCGATCGAGCTCTTTTCGAGGTCGATATACTCCATGTTGTGCTGGGCAGCGAGGGCCTTGTAGACATTGTTCTCGCTGCAAACTTTGAGGTCCTGCAGCGCTTCGCCCATGCGGAGGTTTTTTGCCTTGGCGTGGTCAACGGCCTTGTTTTGCTCTTTAGGATTGATGATTCCCCACTCAACCAGAATCTCGCCAAGCTTCTTTTGGTGTCTGGCCACAGGTGCTTACTCCAGTTGCAGGGGCGAGAAGTTCAAAGTCGCCGGTTGCTAGCTAAAACTTGTACGCAGGGGGCATTCCGGTGTTCAGCAGGTCGGGGGACAAAGCTGGCAAAGCAGCCAAGGCCCGTCTGGCGCGCGGAACTGAAATGCCCCATGCTCTGACCCTTGCATCAGAGTGTACCCTGCCGTTAGTCGGCCAACAAGCCTCTTTCGATGGTGGCGCGGGGTTAAGATTCGTGGATGGCGATGGGTGGAAAAGCAGTAGGGTATATAGGGGCGACATTGGGGAGAAGAGCCGGCAGCGAGTATCACGGACTGGGGCTGTATCGAGGCGGATCGGGCGGGCTGTTCTGGAATCTGATGGTGCATTGTTGGCATCCGGAACAGATACGGCAGGGGAACTCGACTGAGATGCCCGGGCCGAATTCGCCAGCCCAGACGGCATACTCGGTGTCGCAGATGCGTGTACCGATGGTCTGGGCGAGATGTTGGCGGTTGGCCTTGGCTAGAAGTCGGATCCAAGGGCAGGATTGCACGAGGAACTCGATGCAATCGGAGGTTGGGCGGCGGGCGGAGAAAGTGAAGCCATCGAGCGTGAGTTTGCAGGAGAAGCATTGAAAGAGTGCATCGAGGCCAAAGCTGTGTCCGGCGAGCTCTTTGAGCTTTCGAGCCTGGATCTTGGGCATGACTTTCCAGACCTCTGCGTCAATGTCGAGGGTCTTGTCAAATCCGAGGACTTGTTCGACCTTCATGAACCAGAGGCCGTCGACGGCCGCGTAACTGCGATGGAGGTAGTCGGCGGTCTGTTGGGGAGTAAGCTTGAGCATGAGGGGGAATGTAACAGGTCCAAGAGGAGCATGAAACAGAGCGGGCGGGCTGTGGGGAACACAGTCCGCCCGCATATCCCATTAAAACTAGGGAAGTTACACGAGTTTTCCATCGGGGATGGGGATTTCAACCTTGGGTGCGGGGCCCTTCAGGTCGAGGTTTCGTGGAAGGAGGTCGAGCTTGCTTTCCTTCATCGCCCAATCCCAGCTAACCTTCTTGCCGGAGTAGCAGGACATGCGGCCGATAATGGTGGCCATGGTGCTTTCGGTGACGGCCTTGGTTTCGTTAAGGGGCTTGCCGTCGAGGATGCTCTTGATGAGGTCGACATGTTCCTGAACGTAGCCGCTGCGTTGGTTACGGAAGCTCTTGCGTTGTCCGCCCTTGGGGGCGATCCAGCCGCCTGGGTTGGAAGTGCCGTTGGAGCCGATGGCAAACTCGCTGACATCACCATCGCCTGGCCAGTGACGGCCGAAGCTGAGTACGCGAGCACCATTGGGATAGATGAACTCGACGGCGGTGTTGTCCCAGATTTCGCTGCCTTCTGGGCGCATCTTGGCATTGCGGCCACCTTGGCCGTAAGCGGAAACGGGGTGAGAGCCGAGGACCCAATTGGCGACATCGACGTTGTGGAGGTGCTGTTCGCAGATCTGGTCGCCGGAGAGCCAGATGTGGTGGTACCAGTTGTTGATTTGGGCTTCAACGGGGGACATTCCGGGCTTGGGATTGCGCCACCAGATGCCGCCGCCGCACCAGTAGATGCTCATGTGGAGGACATCGCCGATGGCGCCATCGTGGATTGCCTTGATGGTGTCGATATAGTTGGTTTCGTGTCGGCGTTGCGTGCCAGCGACGACGCCGAGTTTCTTCTCGGTGGCCATTTCACCGGCCTTGAGCATGACGCGAACACCGGCAGGGCAGACGGCAACGGGCTTTTCGATGAAGACGTGTTTGCCTTTTTCGATGGCATATTCGAACTGAAGGGGTTTGAAGCCTGGTGGCGTGCAGATGAGGACCATGTCAACGCCGGAATCAACGACGCCCTTGTGACAGTCCAAGCCATCGAAGCACTTGTCGTCGGGGAGCTTGTACTTGTTCTTGAGGTGGTTAGTCGCATCCTTGAAGACGTCACCGGCAGCGGCGATCTGGACTTTTGCGCCAGCGAGCTCGCCGCCTTCAACGCAGTTGTCGGCGGCACCGTTGCCGCGTCCGCCGCAACCAATGACGCCTACCTTGATGACGTCGGACCCTGCCGCGTGGGCGAAGTTGGTGCCGAGGTTGGCGACGACGGTAGCAGCGGAGACTGCCGCCGAGGTCTTGAGGAAGTTCCGCCGCGTAAAGCCTGCCTTTTGCATAACTATTCCTTTCGCCACGTATGATTGAGAAATGATCGCACGGATCAATTAAACGCTAGTCTTCGCACACCACGCGGAAGCCGACGAACTTGCCATCGGAGAGCCACCACGTGCTCTTGGGATTCTGGGGGTCGGTGACGTTCCACTGGGATGTCTGGGGGAAGCGCTGGCTGCTGCTGATCTTCTCGGCGGGGTCTTTGTAGGAGCCGCCGCGGGAGACGGGGGTTTCGGCCCGTTTGGTGGGTCTATCGGGATTCTCCTGGTCATAGGCCTCGTCAGCCTTCTGGGCGTCGGGGTCTTTCTCGACCCATTCGGTCACGTTGCCGAGCATGTCGTAGAAGCCCCAGGCATTGGGCGCTTTCTGCTTGACGGGGTGGGTCTTCTCCTCGCTGTTGTCTTCGAACCAGGCGACCTTGTCCAAGGCGTCTTTGTCTTCGATCTTGACAGGCGCGCCACCGGCTCGACAGGCGTATTCCCACTCGGCTTCAGTGGGGAGGCGGAACTTCTTGCCGGTCTTTTCGCTGAGCCATTTGCAGTACATCTTCGCGGAGAACTGCGTGCTGGCGAGGCAGGGGTAGCCGGCATGGCCGAAGCCGAAGTCCGGGGCACCGTAAGGCTTGCTGGGGCGAGTCTTGCCAACGGAGTCGATCTTCTCTTTTTCGTCCTTGATATCGAGGCCGTAGGCGTAGGTATCGAATTCATCCCATGTGACTTCGGTCTGGCCCATCCAGATGGACTTGACGGGTACCTTTTTTGCGGGGGCGGCACCGATCTTGATTTCGACTTCGCCAGCCGGAATCTTAATCATGTTGAACTCGACCGTGGTGTCCTTGACCTTAACGGTCTGCGTTTCGAGCTTCGCCTGTGCAGACACCATTGTGGCAGGCACGACAAGGCTGAGGACCGGCAGTATCATACGACCCAATGACCATCGCTGCATGCAAATCTCCTGTGTTTGTCGCCATCTTCCGATGGGCTATTCCTAGATACGTACACATCCGCTGGGTTTGCGTTGCCCTTGTGATGGCTTTGTCTGCCACGGGCGGATGCCGACAGCATTCCGGGCCCACCACAGCACCGACCACCCAGCCTCAGGATTCCCTGAAGAGCTATGAGTATCGCCAGATTCACATGGGGGTGCAAGCCCGGCTGGTGGTGTACGCCCCGAACGAAGAGACGGCTGCGAATGCTTGCCGTGTTGCGTACCGGCGGATCGCGGAGATAGACCGAATTGCGTCGGATTACCTCGTGGATTCGGAACTGAATCGACTCTGCGCGAAGGCGGGGAGTGATCCCGTGGTTGTGTCGGAGGAGTTGTTCTATCTGTTGCAGACAGCATGCGAGCTGGCTCGGCGAACCAACGGCGCATTCGATCCGACGATCGGTCCGCTGGTTCGGCTTTGGCGGAGTGCAAGAAAATCCGACCCGCCAAGGCTTCCCACGGCGGAGCAGTTGGCTGCCGCCAGATCGCTGGTAGGGTACAACAAGGTGGTGATGGGCCTGGGGGATCGGACGGTACGACTGTCGGTACCGGGAATGAAACTGGACCTTGGGGGGATTGCCAAGGGATATGCCGCCCATCAGGCGGTGCTGACGCTGTCAGCCCAGGGGCTGCCGATGGCGTTTTGCGAGTTTGGGGGCGATGTTTACGTTGGTGACGCGCCGCCGGGTCGGGTGGGATGGATGATGGAGGTGACGAACGAGTTGCCGGGGCGCAAGGCTAGGAAGATCTACGTAAAGAACACGGGGGTGGCGACGTCGGGGGATTCGGAACAGCATGTGGTGATCGACGGCGTACGGTATTCGCACATTGTCGATCCGCGCACGGGGGTGGGGCTGACACGGTCGAATCTTGTGACGGTCGTACATCCACTGGGAATCATCTCAGACGGATT
>CAYVKG010000080.1:0-21908 GCA_964451955.1 uncultured Tepidisphaeraceae bacterium | reverse complement strand
GGTCAAGTCCAAATTTGTCTGTAAACACGGCGGCCTGAATCAAGCGGCAAAGAGGTCACGCACCTGCTTGCCCATCGCCTGACGGACGCGGATGTATGCCTCGAGTTGACGACGCTCCATCTCGGTGAACTTCACCTTCAGCCATCGCTCGCCGGCCCGCCACAGCGTGGCGAACACCAGCTTCAAACACTCCTTCTCGCTGCGGAACTTGGGGATCACCTTCGAACGCCGCCGCTCCTCCTCGAAGCCCCGCTCCACCAGGTTCGTGCTCCGAATCGACTTCTGGTGTAGCGTCGGCAGCTTCAGATGGTTCAGGCTCGCCTCCAGGTCGTCCTCGAAGCAGGCCACCGCGCCGGGCAATTGCGAACGGCACTGCTCGATGAACGCCGCCGCACGCGTCTGGCCCGTCTCATGATCCGGCGCGTCGCGGATGTCCAGCAGCAGACGCTTGATCGTCTCCCGCTGGGCGTCGGGCACCTTATCCAGGATGTTGGCCATCTTGTGGAACCAGCAGCGAATCCGCTCCGCCTCCGGCCACATCCCCCCGATCGCCTTCACCAGCCCCGGCGCTCCGTCACTGGTGACCGTCAGCGGCGCGGGCAATCCCCGGCTGACCAGCGAGCGGAAATGCTCCACCCAGGCGCCCTCGCTCTCCTTGTTGCCCAGGCTCATGTGCAGCAGCACCTTCGATCCGTCCCGCAGGATCCCCCAGCTCACCAGCACCGCCTGCTTGCAGCCCGCCTGCTTCCGCAGCGACTCGTAGACCGCATCGGCAAACAAGTAGACCACGTCAAAGGCCGACAGGTCCCGCTTGGTGAACGCCTCGTATTCTTCCCAGAGAACCTCGGTCACCTCGCTGACCGACGAGCGGCTCAAAAGCATCGTCTGCCCATCCTCGCTCAATTCCTTGAGCAGGTCCTCGATGTCGCGGGTCGAGAGGCCCCGAGCGTACATCTCCGTCGCCAGCTTCTCCAGGTTCACGCTGCGTCGGCCCAGGCCCTCCCAGATCGCCGAGCGATAGGGCTCCTCCAGTCCGCGGACCTGGGGCACGTCCAGCTCGATCTTTCCTTCCCCGGTCCGCAGCACGCGGCTCTTGTAGCCATTGCGGTAGCCAAGCTGGCCGTCCTCGCGACGTTGGCTCTTCTGGCGGCCGAGGGCGTCGGCCACTTCGCCCGACAGCAACTCTTCCACCAACAGCTTGCCCATGCGGCAGAAAAAGTCTCCGCTGAGCTGCTTGCCCTGGGAAAGCTCCACACGCAATTCCCGGCCCGCTTGGGCCAATCGGTCCTCAAGTGATACACTGTTCATCGGTCTGGTCTCCTTTCGTTCTGGCGTTTCTCAACACCGCCAAGCGTACGACCAGGCCCCTTTTGTTTACAGACAGTTTAGGACGTCACCAGTGATCACGGGACTTCCAACGCGGTATATGGGGACTACGCCGACCCGGAGGACTGTGGCAGCGGCGGCGGCGGTTACGGGGCATCTGGTGGCGGTCTGTTGCGTCTGTCGGCGCAGAGCCTGCAGTTGGACGGGCAGATTCTGGGCTCGGGTGGATCCGTGGGGAGTCTCACTGGCGGCGGTGGAAGCGGCGGGGGCATTTACGTGGACGTGGGAAGCCTGAGTGGCAGCGGGTACCTCAAGGCGGATGGTGGGCTTGGCAGAGGGGAGTTCTGGGGGCAAGGGAGCACTCCCGGTGGTGGAGGCGGGGGTGGCCGGGTGGCGGTGTATGCCAGAGATTTTGGTGGTTTCGACTTGGCACATATCACAGCCCTGGGAGGCACGACGAACCTGGGCAATCCCGGCGGGGCGGGGACCGTGCATATCGTCCAAGGCCGGCCGCATACCCACGTCAGATCGCACAGCCCGGTCGGCATCAACGGCGGCTATTTCTCCGCTGGTCATAGCACCATAACACTCACGTTCAACAAGGCCATCGACCTTAGCTCCTTTGACGCGTCCGATCTCGTCATCGATGGACAAATGGGGCGGTTACAAGCTACCGAGATGGTCCAGACCGGCGCCCGGACCTATCAGATCAAGATCCCGGCCCTCACGGAGAACGGCCCATACCACTTCACACTATTGCCGACGCTCTTGGATGCTGAGGGCTTCCAGCTTGACCAGAACGCCAACGGCATCCCCGGCGAGGTGGCAGACACCTATCCATGGGATCTATGGGTGGACACAATCCCGCCGCGGGCTACCCAGCATGCGCCCGCCGGCGACATCGCGGGCACGATCAGCTCCGTCGATGTGTGGTTCAGCGAGGCCATCGACAAGACAACGTTTACGACGGCCGACGTCACGATCACCAAGCCAGACAGCCAGACGCTGGGCGCCTCTGGTATCCAGGAAGTCGGATTCAACCGATTCCGCTTCAGTTTCCCACCGCAGACGCTGGTGGGCCAATATCACGTCAAGATCGGACCCGACGTTTGCGACTTGGCCGGCAACCAACTCGACCAGGACCGCGATGGCAAGTTCGGCGAACCAGTTGACGATGTCTACGACGCCAAGTTCAGTCTGGCTGCCGTCGATCTGGGCCTCAGTGACCTAGTCGTGGAGCCCGCTGAGCTTTGGGCCGGGGAGCCAGCTACCATCTCGTGGGCGGGGCAGAATCGCACCGGCGCGCCGCTTCTCGGCGATTGGACCGACGGCGTCTATCTGTCCGCCGATGACAGGTGGGACATCAACGACACGCTCCTGGCCACGGTTCCCCATACCGGCGGCCTTGCCGAAAATCAGCCCTATACCGGCTCGGCAACGGTTCTGATCTCCGGCAAGCTGCCCGGCAACTACCACATCCTCGTCCGAGCCGACGTGCGCAACCAGGAGAAGGAAGGTACCGGCAAAGCGGACAATCTGATCGACAGCGGGCCTATCTCTGTCAGCATCCGGACCCTGCAGGCCAATGGGTCCTTCGTCAAGAACAATCTCACCGCATCAGACCGCTCGGACTACTACGCAGTGCGTGTGGAGGGAGGACAGAGCCTCGGTCTGATCCTCGCCTCACAGTCCTCGGACCCGCTGGCGCTTTATGCCAGCTTCGAACGCCAGGACGCTGATGCGCAGGCGGCCGATCCCCGTCGGCGCCAGGAACTGGCTCTGACTGCGCCCGCTGGCGGCGGAACCTACTACCTTCTGGCCTACTCTGATGCCACCCAGGCCTCGGTTGGCTACGACATCGCTGCCACTTCCGGGGATTTCGTCGTCACCGGCCTCACGCCTCAGCGCGCCAGCAACAAGGCGCCGGATACCGATGGCAGGGGCAAGCCGGTCGGCCGGGTGGTCCCATCCGTTGTCACACTCAATGGCGCCGGCTTTACCGAGACAATGCAGGTCGAGTTCATTGCCAGCGATGGGACCAGCCGATTGCCGACTCGTACAGACTGCGTCAGCACATCTCAGTTGACCGCACAGCTCGATCTGCCGAACTGGCCCGCCGGCATCTACGATGTGCGCCTCACAAAAGGCACCAGCACTTACACGCTTGCCGATGCCTTCACAGTGGTCGCGGGCTTCCCGAACCTGGAGACGAACCTCGTTCTCCCCGGTTCACTGGGTTTCAGTATCCCCATTCGTCAGACCATCTGGATCGAGTACGCCAACACCGGCAACGCGCCGATGCCGGCGCCCATTCTGCGGCTCTACGGAGATCACGCGGTTCGCATCACGACCGATATCAACCTCGCCATCCCGTTCGGAGGCTTCGGTGGAGCGCCGGCCGGTGTGGGCGACACTGTGCAGGTGGTCGCCACCGGTTCCGGCACCACACCGGACATCCTGCAGCCCGGTGACCGCGGACGGATACCCATCTATTACATCGGCCTGGGCGAACCGGCCAGCTATCCGCAGATAACGTTCACGCTGAGCACTTCTACGGCAGATTATGTCCTCTGGTGGGATGGGTACTGGTCCGGCGGAAGGTGGCGACCAGAATTGCGCGGCCAAGAATACGAGCTCACCGACAGCCTCCTGCATGATGCAACTCCAGTGTCGATTGTTGGCTCTGCGCAGTCGCATATTTCGACCAGCATCCGCAATGTGATTGGCTACTACGTCGTCGGCATCTCCAACATCGTCACCCACCTCCACCAGATCGGCCAGGACGTATACGATGTCTTCAAGCTCTGGGGCTTTGCGGTGAGCGAGGCCGCCAATGCGAATCACCCCGTCCGTTACCTCGCGGCGGCGCTGGACGCTTCGGTCGCGACACCAGGCCTCCCCCTTACCTTTGGCCGCACCTTTGGCCAGTCATTCCTCGCCAGAATCCGCAATGGTCCCATGGGGTTCGGCTGGTGCCACAACTGGGAGTACTTTGCCGAAGCTCTCCCCGAAGGCGGCATCGCCATCCGCGGCCCCGGCGGCGCTGATCGCTTCTTCGACCGCGACCGGACCGGCAATTTCGTTTCCGCGCCGGGCGATTACGGTCGCCTGACTTCGTCTGCGGGCACACTTCGCCTCACCGAATCCGACGGCACAGCCCTCCAGTTCCGCACTGACGGGAACCTCGACTATATCGAGGACCGCAACGGCAACCGCATCACCCTCGGCTTCACCGCTGGCAAGCTCACCAGCCTCACCCACTCCAACGGCCAGCAGCTTCTCATCGACTATGACGTCGCCGGCCGCGTCTGGCACGTCACCGACCCGCAAGGCCCCGGCTCCGCCGACGACCGCGTGACAACCTACGAATACGATCCCGCGGGCCCCTTCCTCTCCCGCGTCATCGCACCCGGCAACCGCATCACGCAGTATCGGTACGATGCCACTTCCAAGTCTCTGCGTCACCTTGCCCTACTGGAGGCAGCCTACCCCGACGGCACCCACGACTACTTCGAGTTCAACAAGTACGGCCAACTCGTCGAGACCTCCCGCGATGGCGGCGCCGAGAGAGTCAGGTTCGAGTACCCTGGCGTCGGCGAGGTCAAGGTCATCGACGCGACCGGCCGGGCAACCATCTACGAATACGGCCTTGGCGGCCAGCTCGCTCAGGTCCGCGACGGGTTGGGCAACACCCTCAGCCTCGGATACGATCGCTTCTCTCAGCTCACGCGCCTCACCGGCCCCAACGGCGAGCGATACAACTACTCGTACGACTCTCGCGGCAATCTCGTCGGCATGGCCGGCAGCGAGTATGTGCCTGTGATCGAGAACACCACCAGCACGTCGGTGACCCTGTACGTCCAGCCCGGCCACACCTTCGCCTTCTACAGCATCGCCCGCGACAACGTCGGCCATGTTGAAGCGGCACCGGCGACGCCCGACACACAGATCACCGTGCTGTTCGGCTCCTGGCAAGGCACTGAGGGGGACGACAACTACGCAATCCGGCTGAACGAGGCCGGTGACGCAGTTGAGTTCGTTAACGCCACGCCGACAGAGCAGTCACCCACGTTCAGCTTCCCGCTCACCCTGGTCAGCGCGGTCAGCTTTGCCGGCCTGGGTGGAAACGACACCTTGACGGTTGACCTGAGCAATGGCAACCCCCTGGTCGCCGGCCTCACGTTCGACGGTGGCGAAGGCGTGAACACGCTGCGATTCATCAGCATCAGAGCCACCGACACCCTGGCCGTATCCAGTGACCAAGTGCTCTTTGGAACAACCCCGATCGCCTACACCAGCGCGGTCGTCCAACTGGATGGCACTGCCATCACGCTGAACTCGCTATCCATCGGCCCCGATGGCAAGGTCACCCTACCCAGCGGCGGCGACAAGGTTCTACGCGTCAATGCTCTGACGATCGCCGACAACGGCACACTGGATCTGGCCGACAACGACTTGATTGTCCAGGCGACGGCGGAGAAGGCCAAGCTGGACCGCACCCTCCTGCCGTTCCGCGTGATCGCCGCCGCCTGGTCTGGCGGCGTGATGCTCGACCTCCAGGGGTCGCAAGGCAGTATGCGCTATGCCTGTGACGTTCGATGAGACATCGGCATGATTTTCCTGTGACGCGGAACCGCGGCCAGATCGAGCATGTAGCGGCCGCGGTGTCCGACGATGGCATCGGCCAGATCGGCCATGCCTCCGCGCCGGAGTTTGACTTTCAGACGTTGCATGCCCGCCCGCAGGAGTGTGGTGTCCGCAAAGTCGTCATCCCAGATTTCCCTCAGCAGATCGAGATGCGTGACGTACTGAGTGGCGCGGCGCGCCAGGCGAGTGAGGAGCCGGAAGCCCTGGGTATAGCCCAAGTGCAGCGTTCTGCCGCGCCAGGTCACCGTGAGCGTGGCTTCGTCCAGCAGTGGACGCTGCTCGTTCGGCGATCCACTGCGTCCGCGCCCATTGTCGTTGGCTCCGGGCTTGCCCTTGTCATCATCCTCGGCCTGGGCGTGCGCGATCTCGCCGATTTCCTTGGCGCATATCGCGGCGCTCATGAGACTCTCTGTGAGCTGTCGGCTGAGCATGTCGAGCCTGCGGGCGTGTTCCGTGGTCATGGCGGTCTCCGTGCATCGGCCGCAGATGACCTGACCTCCAAACCTGAACTGGCCCGCGGTGTTCAGACGCAACACGTTGTGCGGGGGCGAAATCCGCTGGGCCTCTATGGCGGGCTCTTGCTTCCGAAAATGGAGAGGGGCGTCCGCCACGCCAGCTGATCCCCGGTTTGACGCCTGCAGGAACCTCCAGACATTTTTAGGGATTGTGCGCTGCATCGCCGGGAGCAATCCAAGAGGTTCAGTCCGCACTCCACGGCCCGGGGCTTCGCCAAGTTTGGCGGAACTCTTGGCGCGCCGCCACGGCTCCCAACACCGGTCCCGCGAATCCAGCCACGGCCACAACCACTTCCGTGATTCCGGGAACACCGGTCAATCTGGCATTGCGGACAAACGCGGTCCACTGCGCCGCCTTGGCGGGGCTATTGGCGAACGTGCTGGAGAAGCACACGGGCGAGGTATCAACCGGTGTTTGGCGGCGCTCAAAGGTCCCGGCGATGGCCCGTGCCAGCACGGCACCATCAAAGTCATAACTGCGCGCCAGGAGCCAGACGTCGAAGAAGTCCTTCATCCGGCTGTTGAGTTCGCCCAAGGACACCATTGCCTCGAGTTTCTCGGCAATCGCTGTCTCCCGGTTGTAGGCCATCAGATGCGGGGCGGGCTGGTCCAAAATCACCGGGTAGACCACCGGCACCGGGGCGGGCGTGATCACATCGCTGAAGCCAATGGCGATCTGCATGGCAATGCGGGCGTTCCCCAGCCGCCCCTGGAAACTGGCCCGGACGCCCTCGTAGTCAGCGTCTTCGGCGATCCGCTCACTGCTGACGCTTCCGGCGTCAAAGACCAGTCCGTCGTCATCCACCGGCTGCTGGCAGACCGCGGCGAATACCGCGCGCACGGCCTCCAGGTCATTGCTGGTGCGGCCGAGAAGGTCGATGTCGCGTGTGGGACGTGCCACCGGTGTCTGCCACACCAGCAGCGTCAGCGCGCCCTTCAGGACGAACCGCTCGCCGTACGGTGGGATGGAGAGCCGATAGAGAAATCGCTCGATGCCGTAGTAGACCAACAGCTCGTTGAATGGACGACCACTCGCCTTGGCCAGATCAGCAGTCGCTGGTGGACGGAAACTGCGATGTTGGTGGTGCCTCGCTTGGTCATACCAGCGCCTCCAGGTACGGGCGCATCAGACGTTCGACGCGGCAGACCTTCGCGTACTCAAGGACTCGCTGGAACCGCGGCTGCTTGCGGCGGTAAGCCCGGATCGCTTCCAGAACCACATCCATGCCGATCTTGCTGCGGTACTTGAAGCAGTCGGCCAGCGTCTTTTCGGGGTCGTAGATGCGCACTGCGACACCGTCGATGATATGGGTATCGATGCCCGCCTGCATCGCCTCCCCGGAGAAGTGATAGACGCGCAGCGGGGGATACGAAAGCTGAGGGCTACGCGCCGTTCGCGGGAGGGCCAGGTGAACCTCGTGTGGGACCTGCGTCGTGAGTTCATGATACGCCAGCGCGGAGATCAGGCAGACCACGCCGTGCGAAATACGCTTGGCGACCGTGGCCAGATCGGGGTTGGCCAGGGGCGGCATACCGGCCAGGCGATAGACGCCCCGGGCCAGCGCCTCAATCTGTCCGGCGTCGCGCATCGCGTAGAGCGTGCGCGGGTGGATGCCGGCGGCGAGCGCCTCGGTGGTGCGCAGAATCCCACCGTGGGCCTTGAATGCCTCGCGGGCCTTTCGGGTCAGGGTGGTCATGGTGCATCTCCAGCAACGGATAATAACGCAAGCACATTATACACAGTGCATGCGTTATTATCCATCGGCAAAACGGACGCACTTCTGGAGATTTCCTTGGGGCTTCCTCACGGCAACCTCCGGGACGGAACCTGGGAGCCGTAGGATGCACAAACCGGCGATCTTGAGACTACACGCTGCTTTCAAGGGAAAACACGGCGCATTCCGGTCTCATCATCCATACGCGGTGAGACTTTCCCGATTTGTGCGGGACGATGATTTCTTTTTGGGTTCGTCCCCGCTGAACACCGTTATGTACACACTATTAGCAAATGACAACGCCGTACACCTTGTGATTTACAGTGTTTATCGATGGGCCGTATCCGGCTCGAACGGATGACCTCCTCCTTGTAAGGGAGGCGCTCTAGCCAACTGAGCTAACGGCCCGGCATAGTCTGCCGACTCTATCGCCATGGACTTCGCACTTCAAGTCTGCTTCCACCCCTTCCCCGGCCAATTCCCATCGAAGCAACAACTCATCAGCCACGGCCTGGCCAGACCCGAACGCCAACGGCCTGGGCGTTTGGGGAGGTGAGCTCGATCCGTGCGGGCCTCTTGCGAAGAAGCGCCGGCTCGATCCAGTTGAACCGGTCTTGTGTGTCGTTGGCCTGACCATAGTCGACCTCAAGCACAAGCCGCTTGGCATCCCTCGGCAGATCGAGGACGACAACGCCAGACAACTGGTCAGGCCCAACCGAGGCCCGTTCATGCACGGTTTTGCCGTCAATCTTGATCCGCACCGCCACGTTGGCGAATTGCCGTTTCTCTTCCTGCGCAACGGCATATTGCGTGCGGAACGCCTCATATGTGCCGTCGAGCGCGTACTCGATGCGAGAATAGGCATGGACGCCAATGCCCCGGCGATAAACCCGGTCGTTGAACTGTATGGGCTTTCCGCCGACCGTGGCATCCATCCGGGTCGGCCACGGAACGCCCCCGAAGAAGGGAATCTGAACCACCTGAAGCGGTTCGCGAGACGAAAGCCAACTGACCGGTCCGTTAAGCTGCTCAATGCCCACGGCGGCAGCGAGGGGAATCTCCCGGCTTGGTGCGTCCGGGAGGACGAGGTTGATCCGTTCGTCATGGACAACGATCGACGTCGCGCTGATCAGAGAATCATCGCTGAGCCGGACGCGGAACACCCGCTCCGACAGCGGCGTTGGCTTGGCGGCAAGGGCGAATTGCACCCAGCGAACGGTTTCGAGCGGGATCTCGATCGGCGATGTCGTCTGGATCGCAATCTTCGTCTCAGATAAGTCGGTGACGATCCCCTTGGTGGTGTCGCCATTGCCCAGGCGGATGACGTCCTCCGACGGCGGCTTGTCGAGGTCATCCAACACTGTCCCGCCCCGAACAAGGGCGCGGATTCGTTTCAGCGGGACGGTCATCTGGCCAAGCAAGGGACTGTGCCATGTCAACAGCTCGTCTTTGACACTCATTGGCCGGCCCGCCATTCGGTCGCCATTAAGGAGGATGAGTGAGAAAGTGGCCCCCCCTGGTTGCGATGGCGATGTGCGGTCAATCTGGAGAAGCGAGTCATAGGGAATCGTGAGAGGCTGGGCAGCCCCGACAGGGCGCACGCGAGCCCCCTCCGGGCCAATCTGTTCGAGGGCGACAGTCTGTTGATGCAGATCCGCGGTGGTCAGAATCCAGCCGGCGTCGGCCGCAGCCCACAAAGCAGGCAACGCAAGGCACAAGGAGGCACAGATGCAGCGAACGTGACGAGTCATTTTGAATAGTGTAACGCCAAAACGCTCGGGAATACGAGGCAGAACGCATATGACACCGCAGAGGCGATTTCTCAACTACCAGGGCCTTTCCCATGGAACACGGGGAGGTAGCGATTGGGCATCTGCAGAATGATCAGCGCCATGGCGGTGCCATAATCCTCACCGGCCTCGCCATTCCAGCCGCCGGTGACCTTGTTCTGGCGGGCGATGAGATTTTCGCGAATGGCGGGGTAGTAAGTCTTCCAGTAATCGCCCCCGGCAAGGAACATCGCCTGACAGGCGTAGTAGTGGCCGTAGAAGTAGTACCCCTCGCGCTCAGCGGAGGCCGGTGTGGCGGCATATTGTTTCAAATAGGCCAGCCCACGCTTGATCTCATTGCCCTCAAAGACGCCGGCATAGTAGAGGGAAGCCACGCCGGCGGCCGAGCGGGCAAATCCCGATCCCGACCCATGGGCGGTGTAACTGAACCCACCGTCGGCGTTCTGGCAGTTGCGGACATAGCCGATGGCCGCATCGATGACTGATTTCTCGACCTTAATTCCCGCATCACGGGCCGCGCGAAGCCCCATGATCTCGGCAATCGTCACGGATATGTCCGCATCAAGCGGGACAGGCTGGTATCGCCACCCGCCCTCGCGACTCTGCGCTCGCTGGAGCAATCGGACGGCTTTCTGCAGTCTTTCTTTGACCTCTTCATCCTTGGTCATGCCATAGATTTCTCCGAGAAAGAGCGTGGCAAACCCATGGCCGTACATGGGGCCGCTGGTGGTATCGGAATTGATCAAGCCGGATTCCTGACAGCTGGCCATGATGAAATCGAGGCACTTCTGGACATTCTCTCCGTACTGGCCTCGGCCTGGAAGGTTGCCGGCCGACATGAACGCAAGTCCGGCCAGCGCGGTGATGCCGGCGTGCCCCTGAGCGCCGTAGCCGGCGAAGCTGCCATCGCGGCGTTGGCGTGAGGCAAGAAAGGCAAGGCCCTTGTCAACGGCCGCGACTTGCGCAGGGGTGATCTCTTTGCCGGTAACCTGGTTGGGCTGCTCAGCCATGCCGCTGTCCGCAGTGCGCGCCGCCGCCGCGAAATGCGTGACAGCCAGAGACAGCAAGGCAAGAATGACTGTGATTGAGAACCGTCCCATAGTCAAGGTTCCTCGTTGTCAAGAGGCGTTACAGCGACAATTCAGCGTTGTTCGGCGCCTTTCTTGCCCATCGCCTCATAATAATCGTCCGTCAGCTTCTTGTATTTCGGAATGATTGTCTCATGTGTGCCCTCAATCACCGCCTGCCTATCGCGCGGAGTCAGGTGACCCCACTCACTGGCGGTCTCACGAATGTCCTTGGAGGTATCGGCCGTCGCATTGCCTCCAGGGCTCAACCTCTCGGAATTGGCCGGTGTGGCGCCCTGGTTCTGCTGCGAGTCGCCTCGATTCTGGGACGGATCATTCTGCGGCTTCATGGCCTGCTGCGCCTGTCCCTTTCCGGGCATTGGCCTGGCTTGTGCCTGCTGCTGTCGAGCCCGCTGGATCAGGCTGTCGAGGTTGATCACAATCCGCTCCTGGATTTTCTGAGTGGTCTTTCCGGGGTCGCTATCAAGAGCCAGGCGTTGGCGTGATCGGGACATCCGTTGCCCCGCCATTTTGATGTCGATTGCAGCCTGATCGTCGCCGGCCTTGGCGCCCCGTAGCCATTCATCGACCTCCTGATTCTCGATTTCCGCGTTGCCGGCCTCCTCCGGAAGGCGGTCCTTGGGATCCGGCTCAGGATCCAGTTTCAGCTTCCCATCCGATGCTTTTTGGATGAGTTGGTCGAGCAGCCCACGGAACTCGCCTTGCCGTCCGCCCAGCGCAAGGAGCTTCTGTTTGTCCTTGTCGGGTAGCGCATCAAGGATCCTGGTCGACCTGTTCACCGCCAACTGGAGGTCCTTCAGCATTCGAAGCTCGGCCTCGGTCGGCAGCCGAGGTCTGGGCGTTCCTCCGCCTCCGCCACCACCGCCGGGGGGCTGATTGAACTCGCGCTGTTCCGGCTTGATCGCCAGGTTGCGAATCATCGCGTCGAGTTGTTCGACAATGCGAGCCTGCTCAGCCTGCGTGGGCTTACCGGTCTTACCGTTGCCGAGATCGCCTTTCACCTCGTCCATCGAATTGACGATGTCGCGGTTTGCCCACACATAAACAACGCTGCCGAGCTTGGACAGATCCTCATCGAGCAATTTCGTTCTCGCGGACAGGGTTGCCTGATCGGCCGGGAGCTTTCCGAGTCGGACCGCCTCTTCGCGGCGAAGGGTGCCATCTGGCAGTCGTTGCGAAGAGTCGATCCGGGTGGTTTCGGTGTTGATCTTCTCCTGATCCGCCTTGATCTTCTCATACGCTTCGCGAAGCGTTTCCTTGTCCGCCTCCTCCTGTTCCCTGGCGACCTCGGCTGCGGCTTCGTCAGTCTTCGCCTTGGCCTCCTCGAGCGCCGCCAAGGCCTTAACCTGTGAGGGGTCGTACGCCGCCGGGAGATCCGGTTCGCGGATGCTGACAATCGCTCGCTCCATGAAACCGGCGGCCTTTGTCAAAGCCCCGGCGATTTCGGCGCCCCCTCGCTTGCTGTCCTCGGCGGTTCTGGACACGTCCCGGGCATTCCGTTCGGTCTGGGCTTGGGAATTGCCAAGTTGCGGCGGCTCGGGCTTGGGCGGCATCCTGTCCTTGACGCGCTCCGCCTTGCCAATCAGTTCCTCACTGATCAATTTCGCCGCATCGGGTGTGCCCTGGATGCGGAGATTGTCGATGTTGTGCCCGGCCTGACGACGAATCAGGTTGCCGATCAGTTCCTGGAGTTTCGCGAGCTCTTTCGAAAGCTGTTCAAGCTTCTGACGCTCGGCTTCGCGCAGCGAGTCCAACATCATCTGCAATCCGATTTCCGCCTGCTTCTGCCTAGCCTGGGCCTGGGCCTGCTGGTTCTGTTGAGCGGCCTGTGAAGCCTGGCTCTGGTTCGACGAGACCTGTTGCTGCTGCGACTGCTGCGCCGCCTGCTTCATCGCGTTCGACGACGCGGGATCGCTCTTCTGCGTCTGCTCAGACGCCTTGTTCAGATCCTTCGTAAGCTTCTCCGTGTTCTGCGCGGCTTTCTGCTGCTCGGCGGCGACTTTCTCAAGATCCCTCTTCTGGTCCGCGGTAAGCTCCTCCGGGTTCTTGCCAAGTGTCTGCTTGCCCACGGTTGCAAGCCGTTTTGACAGATCCCGCTGCACCTCGATGGCCTCGCGGACCCTGGCCAGCATGCTCTCGAACGCGCCGACATTGCCCATTTTCTCCATGGCTTTTGCGAGCTGATCCGACGCTTGTTGCTGCAGCGACTCGCTGCCCTCAAGCGATTGAGCCCGCTGCTCCGCCTGCCGGGTGGCATCCTGGTTCGGATCGGGGGTCTGGCCCGCCTCGGAAAGTTTCTTCGACGCCTCGCTCATTGGCTTCTCCGCCGTGCTGTCGAGGGTCGATCGCACGTCCTTCGTGATGTCCTTCAATTCGGCGTTGGTTGAGCGATTCTCCTCAAGCCGGCGTTCCTGATTGGCCATTTGACCGGCCAGCTGCTTGGTCTGCGCCGCCAGCGTCCCCTGCTGATCGGTGAGTCGCGACAGCGCCGCACGGTCGCCGGCGTCCAGCCGCGGCTTGTTGGCCGTCTCCTGGCGAAGGGACCGCGTTTCCTGGCGATTCCGGTTTTGTGCAGCCTGCGCCTGCCGCACGCGTTCCGCTATCGCGCGAATGGCGTCGGTGACCTGCGTGGCAAGCATCTCTTCGCTGATGATGTTGATCTTCAAACGGCCGCTGAATTGCGGCTCGTGAAGCTTGCCTCCGAGGTCATAGTTGTCGGTAACGCGAACACAGTACTCCAGAACGTCTCCGGTCTTGAGGTTTGCCCCCGGTATCTGCGCCAGTTCCCAGTCCAGCCTGGCGCGATATCGTCGGCGGTCTCCCGTGCTGTCCACTCGCGACCACCCCGTAATCGGAATCTCCCAGTGCTTGTTGTCGGCCTTCCGATCCACCAGAAGGGTCATTGACTTGATGTCGGAGTCATCCTCGGCCATGGCTTCGAGCTTCACCACCGCAACCGCCGTTCGGTCTTCATTGCGCGTGGGGTTCTCGATGATCACCGACGGGTTCTGATCAGGGCGCACGATGACTTCGTACTCTTCCAGCCCTGGATTCTCGAAGTAGTCGCTGTCCACGGCCCGGATCCGGAACCGCAATGACTGATCCGCCACCCACCGCCCCACCGCCAGACTTCCGGAACCCGGCAGCCAATGTACTTCCGGTGCCTTTGTCTCGGCCTTTACCATCTCAAGCCTCACCGGTTTGTCCGGCGCCAACGGCTTGGTGAATGTCACCTGCAATTCCAGAGACGACCCGGCCATCACGACCGCCGGGGTTTCGCCGAGATTCGCAATGGTGGGCTCCATCTTCGCGTAGGTCGGCGGCGTCACTCTCAGGTTGACATTCCGAATGCCCAGACGCTGGACAACACTCACCGTACTGGGCTCGGTGGTGTCGTCCCCCGCCTTCATCCAGACCGTCATTTCGCTGCCCCTGGCATCCACCGAAACGCCGTACGTTCCGTCGGCGTTCCGGGTCATGATCTGCTCGTGAGTCCGTCCGCCGTCGTATTTGTAGAGCACGATTGCTTTCAGGCCAACGCGGTCACCTTTGGCAAGACGCATCTTCAGATCCAACCGCTGGCCCGCGGCAATCTTCGTCGGAAGACCCTTCACTACATCAATCTGCACCCGTTTGGGCCAACTAACGTCGTTCACGATCATCAGTCGTGTCACTGCGATTCGCGCCAGGTCCGCGCAGCTCATCGCAAGTATCGCGGCGATCACAATCGCCCCAAACCCTGCGCCAAGCGAGCAGAGCACCGGCTTGAGATGAAACGCGGCGTCAAAATCAACGGCGGCGGCCAGATCTTCGGCTTCGCCGACCACACGGCGCTTCATGATTGAAGAACCCGGCAGGTCGGCGTTCACGAAATCAATCGTGCTGCGCAGGCGGTCGTCAAATTGGGGAAACGCATTCTCCAGTCGCCCCGCCACATCCCCCAAGGGCAGCCTCGACATAGCGACCCGGACGACAAATTCCCACGCGACATACCCAATGCCGCCCACCGCCGCCAACACAAATACCATCCGCGGCCAGCGTGGCAGATCCAACAGATAGTCAAGCAGTGAAACGCCCAATGCCAACGCCACCGCCACCGCCAACACCACGCCGATGCCAAACAGCACGCTTAGCAAGCGCACCTTTCGACGAACGCCCGCCAGCAGGTCCAGCAGCGCCGAATGTGATTCACCGGCAGACATCGTACGTGACATAACTGCACCTCGCTTCACAACCGACGGCTGCGGACCGACGCACCTCACAGCATCCCGTATGCCTTGCGCAGTACCCATTCCAGCGTGATCAGCGAAACGAAGATCGCCATCGCCAACGGGGCATTCCAAAGCGGATCATTCGTGTACACCGGAACGGTCATGGCCGCACTCGGAATCTTGGCCACTTCCGCGCGAACATCCGCCGCGGAAGACTCGGCATTCAGTCGCAACTTGCCAAGATCAGGCCCGCCGTGCTCACCGACCTCGGTGACCGTGCTGGCAAGCCGCGACAGAAGATCGCGGTCCACCTGAGGCTCGACCAGTTCGAGCCGGGGCACGTGAACCTCGATGGGCAACTCGACGGCATCGGTCCCAGCCACCGGGGCAGGCAGCCGAAATGTGAACCTACCCACCGCATCCGCATTCCACGCCGCCACATACAGGTCGTTCTGCCCGTCGCGGCGTTGCAGAGCATCCTGGCGAATGACGCGACCCGTTCCGTCTTCCAGTATGACGCCAATCTGCTCGGGAAGTTGCTGGAGAAGGTCCGGATCCAGCACCCGGAGCGAGACCTCCGCCTTCTCGCCTAGTTCGTACGCCGGGCGAAGAGACGTCAAGGTGAAGCGACGCTGCCCCAGCTTTCGCGACCGAGCCAGATACCGAAGTTGCTGCACCCAATACGTGTCGAAGATCGACTCGCCCGTATAGCGGCGCCATCGCCAAGAGTCGTCGATAGCTGAGAAGAGGGTCCGGCCCGCACCGAAACGACCGAGCACAAGAATCGGGGCCCGCCGTCCGTCGGGCCCCGACTCAATCGGATGCTCGGCATAGACTTCCCCGACACCAGGCTTGACAGTAATCCCTCGACAATACCAGTACAGCGGTTCCATCCCCTCACGCAAGTAGCGGGCGTTGTCTTCCCGCTTCTCAAAGAACCGGAAAATCGTTGACTGCTCGCCGTCCTTTGTCAGCGCCGGCCGAAACGCCAGGGAGCTTGCCGCGGCATCATCGAGGCCGCTTCGGCTGATGATAACCGGCAGAATGGGTTCGATAGGGGTCATCCGAAAAGCCTGAGGGGACCACCGAGCGCCCGCCACCATGCCGAATCCCCCCCCCTTCCTGGCAACGAAATCGGCGACGAGTTGCAGTTGGGCATCGGTGAACTGCCGAGGATCGACATCACCAAACAGCACCACGTCGTAAGTCAGCAACTCCTGCATGGTCTCGGGGAATCGGGTAATGGGGCGGTCTCCCTCCTGGGCGAAACCCGAATCCGCGGACAGCAACAGGCAACTGACTTCCACGGTCTTGTCGCGAATCAAATCGTTCTTCAGGTACCGGTAGTCCCACCGCGGATAGCCTTCGCAGAAAAGAACGCGGATCTTCGCGTCGAGCACCGCCACCTGCACGGTCCGCGAGTTGTCTTCCAGGTCAAGTTCTCCTGTTTCCTTGACCGCCTCTACTTCGACATCCAGCGACCCAACCTCCATCGGCCTGAACAGCAGTTCAACTTCCTGAGCGGCGTCCCCGGCCAGTACGACGGTTTCCCTCGCGGGACGGCCATCAATCCCAAGCAGCGGCAGACCCGTCTTCTTGTCCTTTAGGACAACGGTGATCGCATGCCCTGGAGGGTAGCCGCTCGCCTGGATGCGTGCCCGGACATTGGTAATGTCTTTGATAAACGCGGCGTCCTGCACGGTCGCGCTCTGGATGCCGATGTTGCGAGGCGTTTTGTCAGAACCCACCGCAATCGGGTAGATTTTCGCGCCAAAACTCTTCACCGTCGCCAGACCCTCCGCCAGCGATTCAGGTGGCGTATTCCGGCCATCCGTAAGCAGAACCACTCCCGCAAGCCGCTGTCCCTGCAACTCCTGAAGCACCGTTCGCAACGACGCCAGAATCTGCGTCGACTGTCCAATCGGCGTCAATCCACCAAGCAATTCTGCAGACCGGCTCGACGCCTGCGTCTGCGCCGATCCCGCCCCGGGAGCCCCCGACATCTCCTGGGATACGGCGCCGATCGCCTGGGCGTCCTGGTTGAAACGATACAGGCGCACGACGTGCCGGTTCGCCAGATCCCGCAGCAGATTCCGGTCGTCAGCCTCGAGCAGATCCAACGCCGCCTGCATGCGCGACAGACCATGTCCCTGAGAATCCGTCCCACCGTCTCGAACCTGCATGCTGATGCTGTCGTCAACCATGATGGCCAGCACCGAAGGTTCAGTCCGACTCTGGGAGAGCGTCAGGACCGGTCGATTTAGCATCGCGAGCACAAACGCCAACAACAAGGCCCGCATCGCGCCCAATAGAATCCGCGCAAACCGAGACCGCCCTTCCCGGCGGTAGACATAAAGCACCAGAGCGAGACTCAGTCCCGCCAGCAACAGGTTCCAGGTCACCGCCCCCACAATGTTCTGGCCCGGCCACCGCGGGGAGAACGTCAGGCTAAATTCTCCCTCCCGGCCAAGGAATCCCCTGTCCAATCCGAGGATGATCTCCAGAATCCGATGCATTCACACTTCCTGGTCTCTTGCAGTCAATTCACCATTGCGCATTCATCAACGTCTTCGATAGTGGCCAAATCGCATGGCCATCAAACACTCCGCCGCTACAAGCCCAAACAGCACCAGCATCACGGGCCAGCCAAAGTCCGCGCCGCCTTCGCTCCCAAACGCGCCGGCCGGCAACTCATCATTCGCAAGGTAAACGTCAATGTCACCCAAAGCCTTGCGGATCGCGTCCGGCGGCAGCAGGCGGACGTCCGCCTCGTCCGCAGGCACGTTCACGGCAATCGGGAAGGACTTGGCCCCAGTGACCAGTTGATACAGCCCCGGCTTGCCGATCGCCTTGCTCCGATAGAACGTTTGCCCGTCCTGCACAACCGCCTCAATCGGTACGGCCTTGCCGGCCGGATCCAGCAGTCTCGGAACGGCACTCAGCCGCAGGCCCGCCGGCACGGTCAATTGCTCCCCCACTTCCAGATTCATCCATCCATCGCCGACATCCACACTCCCCGAAAGCAACTCGTGCACAAGCGCCGGATAAGCCGGCTTTGCAGGCAGGCTCGTCCAATCCGGACTGGCCGTCGTCGAAACAAATATCACCCGACCCTTGCCCAGCGCCTGCGTCGTGATTGCCGGGTCGTTCGTCTGGTTGTCCCCCGCCAGATACTTCAGAACCACTTCCGCTTTCTGTGCCGGGTCAGGTTCCACTTGGTAATAGGTGTACACCTGCGCGGTGTCCAGGCCTGACTTTTCCTCCCCTTTGAACGCATTGAGCAGCGGATGCACCGCGCCATGTGGCCTGAAGTCCATCGTGTAACCCTTGGCGTCGGCGACCACAGTCTTGCGGGCGACGAGCTTCCCCGGAGTCAAGCCTCGCGGCAGCATGATCGTGTTGTAGGCGTCGGAGTTGACCTGATCACCAAGAAAGACCATCAGTGTCCCGCCCTGCTGCACAAACTTCTGGATCTGATCGGCCTGCGGCGCGCTCAACGATGCCACGTTGGCCAGAATCACCGCTCGATAGTCGCTAAACACCTTGTTGTTCAACTCCAGGTCGCTGATCAGTTCCGGCGCGACGTAGCTGTCCGATCGCACAACACCGCCGGCGCCCAATTCCCGCTTTGGCGCCAGCGCCAGATCGAGAAAGGCCCCCGAACCGGACAACAGGCCGTCTCCCCGCTCGCCCTCGACAATCAGAACCTTCAATTCGGACGCCACCTCCAGCACAAGATGTCGCACGTTGTCCGTCTTAAGCTTATCGTCACAAACCACCGTGACGCCAAGCACGTGCACCCCTCCCTCGGTGATGTTCGCTTTCGTTTGCCGCTGGGGCTTGGTCGTCGTGTCCGGCGCAAGACGCCCACCGTCCCCGAGCAACTGATCATCCCATTTCCACTGAACCAGCGACTCCGGTCCCGAACCGAACCCTCTGATCTCGGACAAGAAATCCGTATGGAACTTCGTCGTTACGAGCTTGGCATCCGGCTCCAAGGACAATACGGCGTAATTCCACTGTCCCGGCTTCCCAAGATCATGCACGCGGATTCTCGACCCGAAAACTGCGGTCATTTCACGCCCAACCTGCTTCAACAGATCCGCGTCGCGGGTTTCCCACGCACTTCGTGTGAAGTCCGTCAGAACATAAAGGCGTTTCAGGGGTTGCTTAGCCTCCTCGCGCGCCAGCCGCACCGCCAATTGGAGCGAATTGGCCAAATCGGTGCCGGAGTAGGACTGCTCAATCCGATCGATCGCGCTCTTCGCCGCATCCAGATCGTATGTTGAGCGAACCACGATGTTCGCTTCGGACGCTTGCGCGCCCTTCAAACCTGCCGCTTGCGAATGCTCGCGCGAAGCCGATATGACGATCACCGATTCGCCCCCCGCAGCCAGCTGGTCGATTTGCTGCTTGGCCAGAAGCTTCGCCTGGTCAAGGTGCGTCTTGGCCTTCGTGCGATCCGCCTCGTAGGCCATTGAATGGCTGTTGTCGATAACAAAAACGTGCAGGCCCGTCCGCCCCCCCGCCATCGCCGCAAGCGAGCTGTCGCCACAGCCCAACGGCCGGGCCAGCGCCAACCCCAGCATCACCAGGATCGCACACCGCGTCATCAGCAGGAGCAACTGCTCAAACTTCAACCGCCGCCGGTTCTTGCGCAACGCCGCCAGCAAATACTCCATCGCCGCCCACGTCACCACCCGGTACCGCCTCCGATTCAGAATGTGGATGAGGATCGGCACTGTCACGAGCGCCGTCCCAATCCAGAAAAAAGACGGCGTAATGGCCCACGCGACCGGCAGGTTAGCGAAGTTTTGTATGTTCACGATCAATTTGAAAACCAGAACTCACTTGATGCTTGCCGCCCGCGTCGCAAGGAAGCCGCTCAGGCTCACATCCAGCATCTCGCCGCTGTTCATCCTCGCAAAGTCGATGTGCATTCCCCGACACATCTTCTTCAACGCCTCAGTCGCCATCGCCAACTGCTGCAAATACCCCTCCCGAAGGGCCCTCGGCTCCGTTAAGAGCTCGCCCATCTCCTCCAACCCCTTGAACAACGTCACATCTTCAAACGGAAAATCCACCTCCAGCGGATCCATGACCTGAAACACCATCATTTCGTGCTTCTTATATCGCAAATGCCGCAACCCTTTTTGAATCCCGTCCAGATCATCAAAGAAGTCGGAGAGGATTACGATCAGACTCCGATGCGTCAGCTTCTCCGCCAGTTGGTCCAGTATCCGCCCCGTATTGGTCTTCTTCTTTCGCGGAACCACGCACAGCTCATGCGTCACGACCTTCCACTGCCCCGGGGAGTTGCTCGGCTTAAAATAGCGTCTCAGATCGTCATCGAAAATCGCCAGCCCCACGGAATCCTGCTGCTGAATCGCCATGTACGACAACGACGCCGCAATCGCCGTCGCATGATCGTACTTCGTCCACAGGTCCCCGTCGGTTCCGACACTCCCGTACCCCATCGACTCGCTCGCATCGACCACACAGACCAGATGCAGATTCGTCTCCTCCAGATACTGCTTCAAATAAATCTTGTCCGTCTTCGCAAACACCTTCCAGTCCACGTGCCGAACATCATCCCCCTGCACGTAGGGCCGATGCTGGGCAAACTCCACTGAAATCCCCTGGTACGGCGACCGATGCATTCCCGTCATCAGCCCCTCGACAATCAATCTCGCCCGCAGATCCAACGACGAGATCCTCGCCAGCGTCCGAGGGTCCAGATACTTCCGATAGTCAATTTCCTGGGGAATTGTCGACATGGAAAACCGCCGTCCAGCATCAATCGGTCAGCCTCAACACGCCTCTCGCCTCAAGCCGTCTTTGCCGCCGGCTGGTCCTTAAGCACGCGAGCCATGTTCCGGTCCATTTCATCGTACTGCTGTCGCGGGATGAATTCGATCAGCTTCTTCACAATCGTGTCGCTCTTGATGCCCTCCGCCTCCGCATTGAAGTTCGTCACAATCCGATGCCTCAACACCGGCAACGCCACCTGCCGGATATCCTCCGTGCTCACGTGATACCGCCCCTTCAATAGCGCCCGTGCCTTGCCCGCCAGGATCAAATACTGGCTCGCCCGCGGCCCGGCTCCCCACCCCACATACTCATTCACAAAATCCGGGCAGCCCCCTTCCTGCCGCCGCGTCAGCCGGCTGAATTGCAGCGCGTATCGGATCACATGATCTGCCACAGGCACCTTCCTGACAATCTCCTGCAGCGCCATCACCTCTTCCCCCGTCAAAACGTGCTGCAAATCCACCTTCCGGGACTGGGTCGTCAGCCGCACAATCTGAAACTCCTCATCCTCCGAGGGGTATCCCACGAAGATATTGAACATGAACCGGTCGAGCTGAGCCTCCGGCAAGGGATAGGTCCCTTCCTGCTCGATCGGATTCTGCGTCGCCAAGACGAAGAAGGGCTGCGGCAACCGATGCTGCTTCCCGCCCGCCGTCACCTGGTGCTCCTGCATGGCCTCCAGGAGCGCCGCCTGCGTCTTCGGCGGCGTACGGTTGATCTCGTCGGCCAAGATGATGTTCGCAAACACGGGCCCCCTCACAAACCGCATCGACCGCCCACCCGTCGTCTTGTCCTCCTCAAACCC
>CAYVKG010000079.1:0-22041 GCA_964451955.1 uncultured Tepidisphaeraceae bacterium | reverse complement strand
GGGGATTTTCTGGGGAAAATGAGGAGGAGATTTTTTTATTTTTACCGATGGCGCAACGGGGGATTTAGTAGAAGGTTGCTATTGAGGGGAAGGAAGGCGGGTGGCGGGTGTCAGGCGTGGGGGAGGAGGAGTGGAGGGGTGAAGGAGTTGGGCGAGTTTCTGATTGTTGTGGCGTGGGGGGCTGTAATGGGGTAGATTGCAGGAATAGATGAAGCGGGTTACGGGCTGCGACTGGGGCGACCCAGTCGGGATATTTGTGCGGTTCATGTCGGTGGGAGTTTGGGATGAAGCGAGATCGCATGACACGAGGAATGGGAGTGAGGGCAGTGGCGGAGGTATTGGAGGGGCGAAGGTTGCTGGCAGCGGCGTTGCTGGAGGTGGGGGTGGCGCCTGCGGGGTCGGAACCGAGGGATTTCGTTGAGGTGAATGGGACGCTGTATTTTACAGCGGATGACGGGGTGCATGGCCGGGAGTTGTGGAAGAGCGACGGGACGGCGGCGGGGACGGTGATGGTGAAGGACATTTCGGTGGGATACGGGTCGGACATCAGCCAGATGGTGGGCGTGGACGGGAAGTTGTTTTTTCGGGTTGGTGTCGCCGGGATGCGAACGGTGTGGGTGAGCGATGGGACCGGGGAGGGGACATTTGCACTAACAGATGATGCACGGAACAGCAGCTATGACCCGGATTGGCTAACGAGCGCGAATGGGCTGTTGTTATTCATTGCGGATGACGGCGTGCGTGGGCCGGCGTTATGGAAGAGTGACGGGACGAGGGAGGGAACCGGGCTGGTGAGGGCATTTCCCGGGAAGATGCCATGGGACCAGTCAGGAGTGTACACAACGGAGATGGTTGGGACGGATGGGTTGGTATTTTTCAGGGCAAAGGACCCGAGCTACGGGGAGGAGGTGTGGGCGAGTGATGGAACGGCGGAGGGAACGAGGCTGGTGAGGGACATTGTGGCGGGGACAAGTGGATCGTGGCCGAGCGGGTTCATGGCGTTCAATGGAAAGGTGTTGTTTCGTGCGAATGGCGGGCTGTGGCAGAGCGATGGGACGGAGGGGGGGACAAGACTGGTAATGAAGACGGCTTATTCTCCGATGGGGCGATACGGCAGGAGTGTTGAAGTGGATGGTTTGTTGTATTTCGATGCCATCAGCGGGTCGGATACGGTGTTGATGAGGACGGATGGAACGTCGGGGGGGACGGTGGTTCTGAAGAAGCTGAAGGAGGGGACGGAATCGGCGGAGGTGTGTGTGGCGAGTCTTGGGGGGAGGGTGTATTTCGCAGCGAGCAGTGAGGGTTCTGGGGCGGAGTTATGGGAGACGGATGGGACCGTGGAGGGGACGGTAATGGTTCGGGACATGCGCGAGGGGATATTGGGGAGCAAGCCCGGGGACCTGAGGGTCATGAACGGCGAGTTGTATTTTACGGCGGACGGGGACGGAGCGGGACGGAAGTTGTGGAGGAGTGACGGGACGGAGGCGGGGACGGCGAGGGTGGGGGATGTGGAGGTGGCGAAGGCACCGAGCATGGGGTGGTCGCTGGCGGTGGCAAATGGCAAGGTGTTTTTCGGTGGCAACCACAGCAGGTACGGGAACGAGTTGTGGCGGAGTGATGGGACGACAGAGGGCACGGTGATGGTGGAGGATCTCTGGGCCGGGAGTGTAAGTGGAGGATTCAACGTCTGGCCGGTGGTGGTGATGGGTCGGAACGGATATTTCGAGGCCAATGACGGGTATCACGGTCAGGAGCTATTCAAGACGGATGGGACAGCGGCAGGGACGGGAATGGTCAAAGACGCGGTTCCGGGGAAGGAGGGAGGCCTTCGTGGGGACAGGCCAGTGGTGGAGGTGAACGGGACGTTGTTCTTCTTCGGGTCGGATGCCAACAGCGGGTTGTGGAAGAGCGACGGGACGGAGTCGGGGACAGGACTGGTGAAGGAGATAAGGGGGACGGAGGGCGCGATTCTATGGAATTCGCTGGCGAAGGCCGGGAGCGTGCTGCTATTTACGATCCAGGAGTATGCGAGCGGCGAGTACACGTCGCAGTTGTGGCGGAGCGACGGGACGGAGGCGGGGACGGTAATGGTGAAGAAGTTGGGAAGTAGTGAGGTGAACCTGGTCAGCGTGGGGAACGTGGTTTATTTCTCGGCAAGCGTCGACGGGAAGACCGGGCTGTGGCGCAGCGATGGGACGGCAGGTGGAACATATCAGGTGAAGACGGGCGTGGACGCGCGCGACCTGAGAGATGTCGGTGGCGTGCTATTTTTCGGGGGGTACGACAGCGAGCATGGATTGGAGTTGTGGCGGAGCAACGGGACGGCAGCGGGGACGAGGATGGTGAAGGACATTTTGCCGGGAACGGGTAGTGGATTCTATTCGATGGGTTTGTCCGTGGGGCAGGCGCTTTTTTATGTAGGGCGCACGACGGCGTACGGATATGAGTTGTGGAAGAGCGACGGGACGGAGGAAGGGACGGTAATGGTCAAGGACATTGCCGAGGGCGTGGATAATGGATCGCCCTTGGGGATGGCGGCATGCGGCGGGGTGCTTTATTTTTCGGCGGATGATGGCGTCCATGGTCGGGAATTGTGGAAGAGCGATGGCACTGAGGTGGGGACGGCGATGGTGAAAGACGTGAACCCGGGGAAGGCCGCGTCTGGGGTTGGGGCGATTGCTTCTGTTGGTGGTGAGGTCTATTTCGGGGCATCGGACGGAGTGCATGGGCAGGAGTTGTGGAGGAGCGACGGGACGGAGGCGGGGACCGAGATGGTGATGGACTTGGCATTTGGTGGTGCCGGATCTTCTCCGAGGCCGTTTGATCTGAACGGACAGGTGATGTTCACGGCGGACGACGGTTTTGCGCGGAGGGAGTTGTGGCGGTGGTTGCCCGATGAGTTAGGAGGCGGGGTGGGAGCGGATGAATACCTAGTGAGGAGGGCGGAGGAGGGGCCTTATGTACAGGTGTACGGGAATGCGGATGTGGCGTGGACGATCGCGGTGGGGACGTTTGGGCGACCTGGCGAGCCGTTTGGGATCTGCGGCGAGGCGGGGAATGACAGGATGGTGCTGGATTTTGCGAGTGGATCGCCGGTGCCGGTTTACGGGGAGGGCATGAACGGTCTGGTGATTGACGGTGGAGAGGGGGAGGACGTGCTGGTGATCAGCGGGACACATGGGGCGGATGGCGTGACGGTCGCTGGGGACTTTGTGCGGGTTGGTGAGGCGAGTGTGGGGGTCAGTGTGGAGCAAGTTGTTCTGGGAACGACGGGGGGGGAGATGGAGATTGGGGTGTTGCGGATTGAGGGCGGGGCACGGATC
This sequence comes from uncultured Tepidisphaeraceae bacterium, assembly GCA_964451955.1. Classification (GTDB taxonomy): domain Bacteria; phylum Planctomycetota; class Phycisphaerae; order Tepidisphaerales; family Tepidisphaeraceae; genus JAPLNB01. The sequence continues at coordinate 18,718 of CAYVKG010000079.1, read as the reverse complement.
GAAAACGCGGCCAGAAGTCTGCGGGTGGGAGAAATGGAGTTGGAGGAGGGGTCGTTGGACATTGGCTCGGGGGAACTGGTGATCGAGAAGGCGGAGTTGGGAGAGGTGGAGGAGTGGATTAGCTCGGGGAGGGGATTGATCAGTTCGGCAGCGGAGGGGAGCGTGTTGACTGGTCTGGCGGCGGTGGCGAAGGGGAGCGGGGTGAGGGTGAGGTACACCTGGAATGGGGATGCGAATGTGGATGGGGTGATTGACGCCGACGATTATTTTCTGGCGGATTCGGGGTTCATCACGCAGGTGGGGGGTTGGGGGAATGGGGATTTCAATTATGACGGTGTGGTGGATGCGGATGATTATTTGTTGATCGACAGTGCGTTCATTGGGCAGAGTGGGAAGTTGGGAGAGGGGGAGGTCCGTTTGGGGGACGGGGGATGGGCGATCGTGGCTTTGGCGGCCGGGGAGGAGTCGCGGGTTCAAGAGGTGAAGGGCTGCGGGGTTTGGGAGGAGGAATTGGGATTGGTGGCGGGTTTGTTTTCGGAGGTTGGGATATTGGGTTGAGGGTTGGCGGGCGGGGGGTGGAGGGTGTTGTTTTTGGATGCGGAGTGTGGAGAGGAGGGAGGAGGAGGCGTGGGTCGTGGGGCGTGGGGCGTGGGGTTCAGGCGAGGAGTTGGAGGGCGTGGCGTGCGATGTCGAAGGCGGCGCGTGGGCGGGCGAGTCGGGAGGCGTTTGCGCGGAGTTGGGCGAGTCGAGTGGGGTCGTCGAGGAGGGATTGGAGTTTGTGGGAGAGGACGGCGAGGTTATTGACTTTGAGGGCGGCGCCGTTTTCGAGGAGGAAATCGGAGTTACGGCTTTCCTGGCCAGGGATGGGGTCGACGATGAGCATGGCGGCGCCGCGTGCGAGGGTTTCGGAGGTGGTGAGGCCGCCGGGTTTGGAGACGACGATATCTGCGAGGGCCATGAGCTGGTCGATCTGGTCGGTGAAGCCGAGGACGTGGACGGAATGGCGGGGAGGCGTGGGGATGGAGGCGAGTTGTTTTTTGGCGTCAGCGTTGCGGCCGGTGACGACGATGATATCGAGGGGTGATTGGATGTTGAGGAGGGACTGGAAGATTTTAGCGATGGGACCGACGCCGAAACCGCCGGCGAGTTGGAGGATGACGGGTCGTTTGCCGGAGTGGTGGTGTTGGGCGCGGAGTTTTGGGCGGTCGGCGGGTTGGGAGAAGGCGGGGTGGATGGGGATGCCGGTGGGGGTGGTGGATTCGATGGGGACGCCGAAGGCGGCGAGGGAGATGGCGCCTTCCTGTGTGGCGGTGAAGTAGTGTTCGCAGGGCTGGTTGACCCAGAGGCGGTGGGTTTCGAAGTCGGTGGTGACGGTGAGGTGTGGGAAGGAGGATTTTCGGGATTTTCGGAGGTGGGCGATGATTTCGGCGGGTAGGAAGTGGGTGTTGATGACGAGGTCTGGGCGGTGATGGGAGAGGAGGGAGACGAATTTGGAGAGGTTGAGTTTTTCGAAGGCGAGTCGGAAGCGGTCGCGGCGGCTATTGGTGCGGCGGGGTTTGTCGAGCATGTCGTACATATAGCCGAGGAGGTGGGGGGCGTGGTTGACGAGGTCGAGGTAGGCTTTGGCGTAGAGTTGTCGGAAGGGGGCGTTGGTGAGTGAGAGGATGTCGAGGTTTTGGACGTTGGCGTGTGGGGCGAGGTTGCGGAGGGCGAGTTCGACGGCCTGAGCGGCGCGGAGGTGGCCGGCGCCGACGGAGGCGGAGATGACGAGGATGGTGGGGTTCATTGGACGATTCCTTTTGTGAGTCGGAGGAAGATGTCTTCGAGTTTGAGTTGACGTGGGGCGATGGAATGGAGGCGGATGTTAGCGGCGACGAGTCGTTCGAGGAGGAAATGGTGGTGGAGGAGTGGGTCGTGTAGCGTGACGAGGAGTTCGTGGTTGTTGGCGTCGACGCGATCGACGCGGGGGTCGGTTTTGAGGAGGGCGAGGGCGCGGTCGGGTTCATCGACGACGTGGACGCAGATGACGGGGTGAGCCTGGGCGCGTTGGATGAGGTCCTGTCGAGTGCCGGAGATGACGAGTTTACCGCGTTCGATGATTCCGAGTTTGTTACAGAATTCGTCGAGTTCGGAGAGGATATGGCTGGAGACGAGGATGGTTTTTCCGAGTCGTTGTAGTTCTTTGAGGAGTTCGCGGATTTCGATTCTGGCGCGGGGGTCGAGTCCTGAGGCGGGTTCATCGAGGAGGAGTACTGGGGGGTCGTGGACGAGGACGCGGGCGAGGCCGAGGCGTTGCTGCATACCGCGGGAGAGTGCATCGACGAAGGAGTCTTCCTTGTATTTGAGGTCTGTGAGGGTGAGGACGTCCTGGACGATTTGTTTACGTTGTCGGCGGGGTATGGCGTAGGCGGAGGCGAAGAATTCGAGGTATTCGGAGACGCGGAGGTCTTCGTAGACGCCGAAGGCGTCGGGCATGTAACCGATGTTGCGGCGGACGAAGTCGCCGTTGCGGGCGACTTCTTTGCCGAGGACGAAGGCTTGTCCGGAGGTTGGGTTGAGGAGTCCGGCGAGGATTTTCATGGTGGTGGATTTTCCGGCGCCGTTGGGGCCGATGAATCCGAAGACATCGCCGGGTTCGAGTTGGAGGTTGAGGTTATCGAGCGCGGTGAGGGAGCCGTAGGTTTTGGTGAGGGGGGGGGTGTGGGTGGGGTTTTTTTTTGTTTTGGTGGTGGGTTTGTTGGGGGGGGTTTGGGGTTTTGGGGTTGGGGGGAGGGTTTGACGAGGGGTTTTCGGATTGGAGGTTTGTGGAGTGAGTCATGGTTGTTGAGTTTGTGTGAGTTGGACGAGAGCGCGGACGACGCAGAAATGTTGTTCTTTAGGGGGAGGGGAGTTGTGGTGTCGGAGTTTGACGGCTGGGGGGAGGTTTTGGGCGAGTGCGATGACGCAGGCGGTATTGGGGTCTTGGCGGAGGACGGCGTTGACGCGGTTGGACCGATCGCCGGAGAGGTCGCAGGCGGCGAGCATGAAGTTGAGGTTGGCGTCTGGGGCGGAGGTATAGGGGTTGGCGATGTTTCGGCCGAACATGGAGTACTGGTATTGTGGGGTGGCGAGTTTGAAGATGTTGTCGTCGGGGTTAAGGGGGAGGTTGATGGTGAGGGTTTGGGCGGGTTGGAGGGGATCTGGGAGGATGAGGTAGCCGGCATTGGTACGGATGATGACGGGTGAGAGAGGAGAGGGTGAGAGGTTGGAGATGGAGCCGACGAGGCGGGAGATGCGGTTGGGATCGGGTTGCGTGCGAGAGAGGGAGGCGTGTATGGCTGGGGGGATGGCGGCGGGGTCGCCGAGTTCGCTTTGGAGGAATCGTAGGCTCCAGATGTTGACGGGCATGGGGAGAGGGCGGTTACCGCGGGAGTCCTGGGCGGTGAGGATTTCGGTGGCGGTGCGTGAGGATCGGTTGTAGGGGGTGAGGGCGTCGAGGTTAGCGGGTTCCCACCAGGCCTCTTTGGGGCCATCGAATTCGTAGAGTTGGTTTTTGGGGGAGTAGAGGCCTGCGACGTCGGTGGCGGCGACGATTTGATTGTCGGCCTGGTCGAGGAAGCGGAGGGTGCGGAAGTAGAGGTCTCCGCTGCGGAAGACGTAGCCGATGTAGAGGGCGCCGGTGGTGATGAGAGTGATCCAGCCGAAGGTGGTGGCCCAGGTCCAGGGTTGTTTGCCGAGTTTTTTGAGGACGAACCAATCGACGGGTCCGACGACGATCATCATAGCGATCATGACGATGGCGATGTAGGAGAAGTCGAAGCGGCCGATGCCTGGGACATCGCCGAGGCGGTCGACGACGGCGCCGATGGCGGCGACGCGGCGGTTTTCATTGGAGTGGAGGTAGTCGGAGTTGTCGGTGGAGTCAGGTGGGAGGAGGAGGGACTTGAGGATGGGTTTGTAGAATCTGAGGGCATTGAGGCGGTCGGGAGAGACGGGCTCGGTGTCGGGGGTATTGGGTGTCTCTTGGTTGGGAGGTTTTTGGGGCAAGTTGCGGGCATCGAAGACGAGTTGTGAGGGGTCGAAGGAGAGGACAGCGACGCGGCCGAGGCCAGCGCGGCCGAAGACGGCGGAGGCTTTGTCGAGGAGGAGTGGGGTTTGTGTGGAGGCAGAGAGGGGATGGAGTTCACGGGAGGCGAGAGTTTCGACGCGTGAGGCGAGGCCGAGGGTTTGGGTATCTTTGAGGGAGAGGCGGATGGTGTTGTTTTGGCCGATTTTGCAGGGGAGGATTGAGGCGATGGGGCTATCGGGGGGTATGGGTGAGGGGCCGGCCCAGAAGAGGAGTCGTCCGCCGGCGCGGACCCAGGCGGCGATGGCCTGCTGGGTTCGGAGGGGTAGGGTAGTGAGGTTAGGGGCATTGAGGACGAGAGCATGGAGGGCGTCGTATCCGATGGGGGTATCTGGGAGGAGTTGGGGTTGGAGGAAGCCGGTGCGGATCTGGGGGGAGTTGTAGGTATTGGTGTTATCGGGGCGGTCGGACCATTGGAAGCGACCGGCGAGGAGGGAGAGGGCATTGGATTGGCCGGAGACTCCGAGGACGAGGTCGAGATCGTTGGTGGAGGCGATCCAGGTTTTTTTGAATCTATCGGAGGTTGGCGCGAGGGAGTCGAAGGAGATTTCGGCGAGTTTTCGGCCTGAGGCGGCGTCGCGTGCGACGGCGATGGTATCGCCGGCCTGGTAGGTGAGTGGGGCGTAGAGGATGACGGTGGCGGGTTCGGGGTGGACGGCGAGGTAGTGTCGGAATCGCATGGAGAAAGTGCCGTCGTGTGGAGCGACGATTTCGATCTGGACATTTCTGGCGGGGAGGGCGTTGGGGTCTGCGATGGTGAGGTAGATGGGAGTCCAGCGGCCTGCGCGGAAGAGGCCGTCGAAGCCAAGGCCGGCCTGCATGGTGAGTTGTGCGGAGGCGGTTGGGCAGAGGAGGCGGAGGGTAATCAGGATGGGGTTGGCGGGGGATTGTGGGAGTTTCATGGTGAACCTCGGCCCGACGCGGCCATGGTAACCGGGGGTACGGGGTGGGCAAGGCCGGGGTCGGTGATTGTTGGGGTTAGACGATGTGGAGAGGGGAAGGTTGCGAGGGCGTTTTCAGGGTGATTCGATGAGGAGTGTTTCGGGCTGGAGAGAGGATCGGAGGCGTTTGAGGAGGAGTTTGTGGAGTTGGCTGACGCGAGATTCGGAGAGGTCAAGGACACGGCCGATTTCTTTCATGGACAGTTGCTCGTAGTAGTAGAGGAGGATGATGAGTCTTTCGCATTTGGAGAGTCCCTCGAGGATGGTTTGCTTGAGGATATTGCGGGCGACGATACGTTGGGGATCGGGGGATCGGGGATCCTGATACTGAGGGGTCATGGGCTCATCGTGTGTGAGAGAGGTGGGTGTGGAGAGGGAGAGAAGTATTGGGGGTCGGGCGTTTCGCAGGACCGCATGTTGCTGAGTTGGAGTGACGGGGAGTTGGCCGGCGATTTCCTGATCGGTTGGATTTCGGCCGGTTTGGGCGCGGTTTTTTTCAGCTATTTCGGCGAGTATTTTTGTGATATTGCGGACGCTGCGTGGGACCCAATCGAGTTCGCGCATTCCATCGACGATGGCTCCGGGGATTCTGCGGGCGATGTAGTTTTCGAACGGGGTTCCCCTTTGGACGTCGAATGTTTCGATGGCCTGGACGAGCCCGAGAATGCCGAGGCTGACCAGGTCATCGCACTCGACGCAAGATGGGAACCGAACGTGGAGTTTGGCGGCGTGTGAGCGTACGAGGGGTGCGTAATGGAGGATCAATTCGTTGCGAAGGCAAAGGGACCGAGTACGAGCGTAACGTTGCCAGATTCGATTGACGCGTTTTTTAGGGTCGAGCATTGCCACTCCCAATCCTTTGGATCAGCCAGCCATCCATGGCCTGAGATGTCGCAGGATAGCCTCCGCTTGCGCACTTGGACAGATCGGCAGGAGGCGTATTTGGGCTTTAATTTGGGCGGCGGAATTCGGCGTGATCAGGGCAATGCGCACAACTACTTTTGGGTGTTGGAGATATGGCGGGATGTGCGGACGGTCTTTTGGGAATTGCGGGGCATGGGGGATTTATGGGTTTGAGGCGTCATTTTGTGGGAGGGGAGGTTGGGAGTGGGAGGCGAGGTTGGGCGGGTTTGGGCTATTTTTTTTTGGACTTAGGGTTTTTTTGATCTGTGCGGAAGACCTGGTCGAGGGTGGTGGTGAAGGTGCGTAAGGATTGGACACGTACTTGAGGCTCGTGGATGGTGCCGGTGACACGGATGGGGAGTAGTTCGTGTTTGGCGACGTCGATGAGGTCGCCGATGATAGGGATTCTGAAGAGGTTGCGGTTATCGGTGAGGAAGGTCATTTCGAGTCGTTTGGAGGCGAAGTCGAGGACGCCGTCGCCCTGCATGGTGACGGTGGATGAGCGGAGGACGATGGGTCTGAGGACGAGTCTTTGGCCTTGGATGTTGTAGGTGCAGGAGGCTTCGGTGAAGGGGCTCTTGCCGGGCATGGCGAGGTTCGCGATTTGCAGCCAGCCGAAGACGACGGGGACGTTATAGAGTTCTTTTCCCTGGATGAGGACATCGCCGCGTCCGACACGAGAGGCGGGGTTGTCCCATTTGGCTTCGAGGTTGAGGCTGGCATTGAGTCGGCCGGTGATGTTATCTTCGAGTTGGAGGGACCGGAGGTCGATGTCCTTCATATCAAGGCGGAGGGTATAGGCGCTGGGGCCTTTGTCGGGGAGGTCGATATCGAGTTGTGAGATGGCGATTTGCCCGCCGGCGACTTTGGCCTGCATATCTTGGAAGTGGTAGACGCTGTGGTTGGGGGTAGCTGGCCAGGCGGTTTTTTTGACGGAGCCGCGGAAGTCGGTTGCGGGTCGTTGTGCGAGTTGCATGGAAGGGACGAGGATGTTGGCGGAGAAGGACTGGATGGTGGAGCCGCGGATGACCGCGGCGAGTTCGCGGAGTCCGCCGTTGATGTGGGTGAGAGGGAGACCTGTATCGAGGGATCCATTGGTGAGGGAGAGGGTGGCATTCTGGATTTGGATTTCGTTGAGGGGAGGCGTGGCGGGAGGGTGAGAAGCGGATGGGGAGTATTCTTGGGGGCGGATGGTGAGGGCGGGGACATCGAAGGCGAGAGAGCCGGCGAGTTTGATGGAGTCGCAGAAGGCGCGGAGGTTTGTTCCGATGGCACGGCGGAAGTGATCATCGACGGGGATGTCGTGACCGGAAGCGGAGAGGATCCAGGAGGAATCCGGGCCGTTGTTGCCGGAGCCATTGAGTTTGATACGAGCGGATCCGCGATGGAGCAGGACATCGTGGAGAGAGGTTTTGTCTGGGGTGACGAGAACGGAGCCGGTGACTTTGTCGACGGGCCAGGGGCAAGGGGCGGGGTTGATGGCGAGTTGACGCGGGCGGATGATGACGCGGTAGTTTTCGGCGGAGGGGGGGTTTTGTTGGTTGGAATCGGGTTCCTGGGCGACGTTGCCGGTATAGGCGATATCGAGATCGGTGGTGCCTTGGGGGCGTAGGAGTTTCCACCATTGTTGAGCGTTGGCGGGGAGGAGATTGAAGAGTGTTTGGTCGAGGGGGAGGTTGGTGGCGACGGCGGCGACGTTGAAACGAGGCTGGTCATCGGGCCAGGAGATGACGCCGTGGCCGACGAATTGTCCATTGGCACGTTTTGCGGTGAGTTGATGGATCCTGAGGGAGGTGCTGGAGAGTTGCAATTTGGCGTTGGCATTGGTGAGAGCGAAGGTATTGTTGACGGGCCAGATGTTGGCGTCGCGCATGATGAGGTCGAGTTGGAAATCGGTATCGGAGGCGGAGGCGGCATTTGGGGGGAGGTAGATGCTGCCGTCGATATCGAGGAAGCCCCCGGTGAGTCCTCCTTTGAGGAGCCATTGACGTTGTTGATGTCGGAGGGCGAGGAAGAGGTCGTCGTCGAGGGGGATGTTTCTGGCGATGACGCTGAGGGAAGGTTCGGTGGGGCGATTGGGGCCGTAGCTGACGCGGCCGTCGAGAGAGATGGAGGCATCGTGGTGTTTGGCGACGAGGTTTTTGATTTCGGTGTAACGGGGATGGATGGAGATTTTGCCGGAGACATTTCGGAGTGGGTAAGGGAAGGCTTGGAACTGGCCGTTGCCATGAGCGATGTCGAGGTTGACGTCGACGGAGACGTTGCGTTTTGGGCCTGGTGGCCTGCGGATGCGTGCAGCGAAGGCGCCGGAGAGTTCGACGGGTGCGAGGATCTTGTTGTGGTTGGAGTCGCCGCGCGAGCGGATATCGAAGAGGTCCATGACAGAGCGGGCGTCATCGGGGAGAGCGCGGCGGATGTGCTCATCGAAGGAGACGGAAGGCGAGGCGAGTTGGACTTCGACAGCGCTACCGCGGTCGATGGGTGAGACCCAGCCATTGATGGTGATGTGGGCGTTGGCGTTTTTGGTGCCTTCGAGTCCGAGGCATCGGAGGTTGACGAGGTCGAGGCGGTCCTGTCCTGTAGCGCGATCGGGGCCGACGATGATGCTTCCGGTGATTCGTCGGAGGGGGTAGAGGAACTCGTCGAAGCAGAAAGCGCCATCGAGGATGAGGGCTTCGCCCTGGATTTTGAGTGTGTCGCCCGGCTTGTGGCGTGTGAGGTCGAAGAAGAGGCTGGCGCGGCCTGCGGGGCTGAAATCGCTGTAGACTTTTCGTATGACTTGGGGGAGTGAGGGGAGGTAGCGTGGATGTGGGGGTATGAGCATGTTGTTGGCGATAAGGCGAAGGGAGGCGGGGGCATCTTCGTTGTAGCCGAGGATTTCGCCATAGAGGAGGACGGTATTGGTTTCGATTTGTCCGGAGAGGCCGCAGATTCGGACACGGTCTGGGGAGAAGACGAGGCGACCGCTGACATTTTTGAGGAAGAGGGGTCGGAGTTGGAGTGTTCGGTCGACGATGCCGGCGCGGCTGACGAGGCCGAGGTCTGCGGGTTCATCGATGCGGATACCCGGTCGCATGGAGGCGATTCTGTGGAATTCACGGCTGCCGAGTAGTTCTTCGGGGAGGATGGCCATATTGACGCCATCGAGTTGGACTTCGACGTTAAAACTTCTGGAGGCGCCGCGGTATTCGGGGACATATTCGATGCGGGGGATTCGGACGCGGCCGGCGAGTTGGTGGGCCTGCCACCAGGTCTGGACCTGTGTGGGGAGCATAGCGCGGACGGCGTTGTCGAATTCGATGGTCTGGATGTTAGCGGAGAAGGATGGGGTATCCATGTCGATGATGCCGCTGATGCGAGGTCCTGCGGGGTGTCCTTTTGCGCGGCCGTCGAGTTCGAAGCGGTAGCGGTTGGGTCGGTTGATCAAGGAAGCGGGGATGAGCTGTCCGTCGACGGCCATGGAGCCGACGAGTTCGTGGCGGCCGTTGATGATGCGGCTGTATTGGACGACGCCGCCGCGGAGGACGATTTTGGGGAGGGAGATGGCGCGGTCTGGGGCGTGGGGCTGTTCGGTTTGTTTTGGGGGAGCGAGGAGGGAGTAATTCCAGCGGGCGGAGGGGTCGGCATCGAAGTTTTCGCAGAGTTGGAGGTGAGGATCGAGGGCGAGGATTTGGGCGGCGTCCATTCGGCCGGAGAGGAGTCCGGGGATACTGGCGCGGACGAGGAAGGCGCGAGCGGATAGGAGGAGGGAGTCGGGGCGGTCGTTGTTACCGACGAAGAGTTGGACGCCTTCGAGGCGTAGGCCGTCGAAGAGGGAGAGGTAGGCGCTGCGGACCTTGACGTGGCTGCCGACGATTTTGGAGAGGTAGTGTTCGGCCATAGGGCCGAGTCGTTTTGGGTCGGTCATGGCCCAATAGGCGACGATGATAGCGACGAGGAAGAGGAGCAAGCAGGCGGTGAGGATTTGGCGTCGCCGGGTACGGGGAGGGCGTGGGGTGCCCAGGGGTGGGTGGATGGTGGGGTCGAGAAATGGGTAGGGATGGGGCATGGGTTGTCAGTTGTGGACGATGTTATTGTTGAGTGATTGTGGAGAGGGACGGGGGGCCAGGGGTTGGCGGGGTTTTAGGACAGCGACTGCGCCTGCGGCGGCGAGGACGGCGAGGAGGGGTTCGGTGGGGACGCGGTATCGGAGGGAACCGACGGAGAGGGCATGGACGATGGTGAAGTAGATAGCGGGGAGCAGGAGGAGGGTTTTGAATGGGAGGGGCAGGTTGTTTTTTGAGAGGCCGCAGATGACGAGGAAGTAGAAGGGGAGGGAGAAGAGCAAGGCGATGAGGGTGTTGCGTGGTGAGGAGAAATCGTGGCTGAGGGGCACGGGGCTCCAGGTACGGGCGACCTTGATGGCGGAGAGTTTGAGGAGTCGGAAGGGGTCACGGGCGGCGGTTTGGGCGGCCCATTGTCTGGCGTGGCGTTGGAGCAGTTGGCTGCGTTGGATTTCGGTGAGTCGGCGGAGTTGGCGGTTCCATTCGAGACTGGAGAGTTCTTTCTGGTCGCTGGCGCCGGTTGCCTGGTCGTTGAATCCATCGAAGGCGACGAAGCCGGCGTCGGTGGTGGTCCAGACCCATTGACCGAGCAGGGCGTGGTTGCGTAGAGCCCAGGGGAGGAGTGCGAGGAGGGTGAGGAGGAGCATGGCGCTGCCGACAGGCAGAGTCCAGAGGGTATGGCGGGGGGATCGTTGATGGTGGGGCAAGAAGGCGGCGGCGATGCCGAGGATGACGGGGAGGGCGATAGCGGAGGGGCGAACGAGGATGCTGGAGGCGAGGAGGAGGCCGCCCCAGAGGAGTGGGATATGGCGGGTGAGGAGGACCATAGCCCAGGCGAGCATGGAGGTGAAGAGGGTTTCGGTGAGGATCAAGGAGGAGAAGAAGATGAGGAAGGGGTTGAAGGCGACGAAGGCGGCGGCCAGGAGGCTGGGGCGGCGGGTCAACACGTTTCGTGCGAGGAGGTAGACTGCGAGGACGGTGGAGGTGTCGAGGATCGCCTGGGCGGCGCGGATCGCGATGACGTTGGCGCCGCAGAATGCGAGGAAGAGGGGATAGAGGGGCATTCTGCCGGCATAGACGAGGTCATCGAAACGGGGATCGACGCGGACGAGGCTTTGTTGATGGAGGAGGTTTCGGGCGAGGTCGAGATAGCCGACTTGATCGGGGAGTCGTTGGAGGGTGTTGTCATCGGAGGGGGTGATGAAGGCGCAGGCGAGACGGAGAGCGAGTGCCGCCAGCAGCAGCGTTGGGAGGTATGCGCGAGGGAGAGGGTGTGGATCGGGCATCAGCACGGTGACACGGTACCATGGCGGGGAGGGGCGGCCAAGGGTGGGGTTTGTGGTTGTGATGGATGTGTGTTGTTGGGTGACTGGTGGAGTGGAGGGGATTGGGGATGGAAGGAGGCGGGAAGTGGGCGATGTGGACCATTTGAGGGAAAGAGAGGGGATGGTTTGGGTGGCGGAGATGGGATGTGGGGTCAGAGTTGGGGTGCGTTGGGGTTTTTGTTTTTGAGGGTCTGGGGGATTTTTCGAGGTGCGTATCGGGACATTTGGTAGAAGCCACAGAGGGCGACGAAGCAGGTGAGGGTGGAGAGGGCGAAGACATAACGGTGGATGAAGGGAAGTTGGTAGAGGGCGGCGCCGATGAAGGGAGCGATGCATCCGCGGAGGCCGGTGAGCATGACATGGACGCCCATGTAGGTGGCGGCCTTATCGGCGGGTGCGAAGTCGTTATGACCGAGGTTCCAGGCGAGGTCACCGCCGGCGTTGGAGATACCGATGACGAGTTGAGCGGCGGCGACGATCCAGAGTTGGCTGAGGGCTGCGCCGGTGAAGAGGAGGGCCTGGCCGAGGACGGAGGTGGAGGTTTGGAAGACGCGGAAGGTGGTGATGTGCATGCGGTCGAAGAGGGGCGCCCAGACGCCGAGTGAGAGGAGTGAGACGGCGAGGGGGAGGATTTGGAGGATGACGGTAGCGAGGAGGTATTGGCGATTGGGGTCGGTCATTTCCTTGCTGACCATGAGGAGGAGGGCCGGGGCGAAGAACATGAAGCTGAAGCCTGAGAGGAACTGGTAGCGTTGGTATTTACGGAAGTGGTGGTCTTCGCGGAGGACGTTCCAGGCGTCGCGGAAGAAATTGCGGAGGTTTCGGCGGGGCTGGAGGGGTCCGAAATCGACGCCTGTGGTTTCGCCGGTTTCGGTGATGGGGAGTTGGAGGTCGGATTGTCGTATTCGGCGGAGGTCCTGTCGTTCTTTTCGGACGCGTACGCCGGAGAACTGCCAGATGCCGACGGCGCCGAGGAGAGCGGCGGCGGGGTAGAGGAAGACGAAGGCGGCGGGGTTTTTGTCGAGCCAATAGGAACCGAGGAAGGTGCTGAGGGCGAGGATGGCGCGAGAGACGACGGTGATTCGGCCGACGATTTGTCCGCGGAGGTTTCTGGGGTAATTGGCTCGCCAGATGGTGGACCTGACGGTGAGGATTCCGCTGGCAAGGAGCCTGGCGATGATGATGAGCGAGGCGAAGATCCATGAGCCGGGGGTTGGCGGGAGGAAGGCGGTGAGAGCGGAGAGGGCGATCATGAGGATGACGCCGAGTTGGAGGAGGTTGACGAAGGGGACTTTTGGTCGTGATCGGGAGAGTTCGGACCAGACCATAGCCATGATGTTGCCGAACATTGGGGCGGCGGTGATGACGGCGATGAGGAGTGGAGGGGCCTGGAAGAATTTGGCGGCGACGACGCCCGTGAAGGCTCCTTCTGCGAGGGAGGAGGCGAGCGGGAAGGTGAGGGAGGACCGCATCTCGTAGCGATAGCTGAGGCGGACCATATAGGGTTGATGTCGTGTTCGGAATCGGAGGAGTCGTCGGACCATAGGGAGTCAGGGGATGGGGGTTGATGGCGTGGAGTCAGTGGGCGATGCGAGAGGGGTTTTTGGGGCGGTGTAGGGCTTGAGGAAAGAAGAAGGACCGTTCCACCGAGAGGGGCGGAAGGCGGTCCGTGATGGATACGGTGCGATAGTGGGCTGGTTTGGGGATCGGGCTAACGTACATGCCACCGTGTGAGGTCGCTGGGGCCATCCAAGAGGAGGGCGCTGGTGATGTCATCGACGATGCTGCGGCTATCCCAGTACCAACCGCGGACGATGGTGTTGGTCTGCTCGCCGGTGGCTTTTTCACTGGGGAACTGGATGGTTGGCATTCCGCCGGAGCGTGCCGGGGAAGCACAACCGGAAGCCAGAGAGAAGAAGGAAGCGGTAACGAGAGCGAGCAGAAGGGTTTTCATGAACTCCGCCTTGTTGTAGATCCCGGGTGCGAGCGTCACAGCTGCACGGCGCGTAATTTAGCATCAGCGTGGTCGGGTTGTCAAAACCGTCGGGGGGCGAAAATCGCGGGGTTGGAGGTTATGGGAGTGAGGGCATTCGGGCTGCGCGGAGGGCTTGTCGCCATTCGAGGTAGAAATAGGGGATTTGGAGTTGTTCGTGGAGGCGTTTGATCTGATGGTGGAAGCGTTCGTAGAGTTCATGTTGCCATTGGATGGCGGTGGTATCGCAGAAGAACAAACGGCATCCGAGGGGTCGTATGGCATGGACGCCGCAGAGGTTGGCGACTTGGAAGGGGCAGCCGTCGCCGGTCCAGTTCCGGATTGACTGGAGGAGGCGATGGGGCAGGGGTTTAAGGAGGCGGAACTGTCGTTGGAAGGTCGCCAGTTCGAGGGTGGTGAGGTAGAGGCGATGACCGAACTGTTCGAAGCGGCAGCAGCATCCGGAGCGTGCGCAGATGGGGCGACGGCGGGAGGTTTCGGAGAGGACCTGGGCATAGATATGGAGGATAGCGTGGGGCGCTTCATCAGAGGAGGAGGCGTTGAGGAGGGCTTGTTGGAGTTGGGGTTGCATGGGAAAGGCAGCAATGGGAGGTGTTTTAAGAGAGCCTGTAGTTAGAGGAGGCGGTCGCCGGGCCCGCGAGGGACGAGGGCCATGACTTTTCGGATGATTTGTTCGATGGAGATGCCTTCGGCCTCGGCGTTGAAATTGGGGATGATGCGGTGTCGGAGGACGGGTGGCGCGACGGCTTCGATGTCGTCGATGGTGACGCAGAGGCGGCCCTGCATGAGTGCTCGCGCTTTGCCGGCGAGGATCATGTACTGGCCTGCGCGGGGTCCCGCGCCCCAGCTGAGCCAATGCCGGACGAAATCGCTGGCGCCGGTTTCGGAGGGTCGGGTAGCGCGGGCGATATTGAGGGCGAAGTCATAGACATGTTGTCCGACGGGGACGCGACGTACGAGGGCCTGGAGTTCGATGATTCGAGGGGCGTCGAGGACTTTTCGGACGTCGGCGGTGGCGGCGCCGGTGGTGCGTTTGAGCATTTCGAGTTCTTCATCGCGTTGGGGGTAATCGACCATGACCATGAACATGAATCGATCGAGCTGGGCTTCCGGGAGGGGGTAGGTTCCCTCCTGTTCGATGGGGTTTTGGGTTGCGAGGGCGAAGAAGGGATCGGGCAGGTCGAAGGTGCGATTACCGGCGGTGACCTGTCGTTCCTGCATGGCCTGGAGGAGTGCGGCTTGTGTTTTTGGGGGCGTACGGTTGATTTCGTCGGCGAGGAGCAGGTTAGCGAAGATGGGTCCTTTCTGGAACTCGAAGGTTCTGCGGGCGGTATTGGGGTCTTCCTGGAGGATGTCGGTGCCGGTGATATCGGAGGGCATGAGGTCAGGGGTGAATTGGATGCGTCGGAAGGAGAGGTCCATAGCCTGGGCGAGGGTTGAGACGAGGAGAGTTTTAGCCAGACCCGGGACGCCCTGCATGAGGCAGTGCCCGCGGGCGAAGATAGCGACGAGGAGTTCCTCGATGACGCGGTTTTGTCCGACGATGACCTTGCCGAGTTCGTGTTGGAGGTCCTGGCAGGCCTGTTGGAGGAATTTGGCGGCGTCGAGATCCGCGGGGGAGGGGATGGAATCGGGAGGGATGGTTGGATCGGTGATGGACATGATGAAGGGGGATGGAGTCATTCAGGGGGTGAGGACACGGACGGATTGGACGACGACATCATCGAGGGATTTTTCGGAGCCTCTGGTGAGGAAGCGTAGGCCGGGGTAGCGAGGTTTTTGGGAGGAGAGGCCATGGGGTCCTTCGTAGAGTCGTTTGCCGTCGAGTTCGATGATGGTGTTATGGCGATCGACCTTGATGAGGAGGTGGATGGGATCGCGGCTGGGTGTGAGGGTAGCCTGTTTGCCTTTGAGGGTAGCATCGGGTCCGAAGACGCTGAGTTGTCCGTTGATGAGATCGACGACGAATTCGCGTGGGCTGACGGCGGCGGGGTTGTTGGCGAAGGAAGCATCTTCGGAGACGAAGATGAAGAGGTCGACGTCGGAGCTAGCGCGTTGGACCCGGAGGGTTGCCTCGACGGCGAAGCTCTGGGCGGGATCGATGGGAGAGGCGGTGACGAGTCCGCCGCCGCGGTAGTCTTTGGTATTTTCGGCAGCGAGGCCTCCGCGGAGGACTTTGTCGCGGGGAGAGATGACGGGTTCGACGCCGAATTTTCGCCATTCGACGGGGATGTTTTGTGAGAAGTCGCCGGAGACGATGGCGGTTCCGAAGTAGGTGGTAGCCAGATCCTGTGGTGTGGGGGAGGGATTGGGGTTGGTGGAGAGGATGACGGCGACGATGACGAGGATGGTGAGGATGGCGGCGGCGGCGACGACGGCGATGATGGTAGCGGAGGGGACGGGGGTTTTTGGGAGGGGTTCCTGGTCAACGGCCTGGAGGATTTTGCGGGTGAAATTGGGACCTGCGCGTACGCTGCGGTAGTCGCGGCCGCTTTCGAGGCGTTCGCGGGCGGTGATGAGGAGCTGGTATTCGTTGGTTTCGGAGGGGTTTTCGGCGCGGAGGAGGGTGACGACTTCGCGCCACTGTGGGCTGCCGGGTCCAGCGCGGAGGGCGTCGGTGAGGAGGTTCAAGAAGTCATCGGAGTGTAGAGGAGGTGCTTGGGGCATGGTATTACACCGAGGTTGAGGGCGTTTTCAGGGTTGGATGTTCTCCTTGATCTTGGCGGCATCGTCGCTTTTGCTGCCGAGCATTCTGGCGAGGCGTTTGAGGCCATGGAACATTCTGGAGCGGAGGGTGACGGCCTTTGTACCGGTGATTTCTTCCATTTCGGCGTAGGAGAGGTCCTGGAAGACGCCGAGGACGATGACTTCTTTCTGGTCGGTGGGCAGGCCGTCGAGGGCGGAGAGGACGCGGGCGATTTCTTCCTGTTTTTCGACGTCGTCGGTGGCGCGGTGGGCGACGCGGTAGGGGTCGCCGTTGATATCGACGCCATCGAGGTTAAGTTCGGTGACGTTTCGGACGGGGCTACGTTTTCGTCGTCGGGAGTAGTTGATGGCGAGGTTTCGGGTGATGGTGAAGAGCCAGGTGGAGAATTTCTGGGGATAGCGATAGGTGGGAGCGAAACGGAAGGCGCGGAGGAAGACTTCCTGTGCGATGGACTCGACATCTTCGACGTTTCCGAGCATGCGATAGAGATAGGAGAGCACGGAGGCGCTGTAGCGTTCGTACAAGAGGGAGTAGGCCTGTCGATCGCCCTGCTGGGTGCGTCGCATGAGGTCTTCATCGGAGGCGCGTCCGAGGGCGACGGGCTTGAGATCGGCGACCTCGTCGGCCTGGGGTTTGGCCGGGCTCTTGGCACTAACGGCTTTGTCCGAGCGTTTCTGCATCAATCACCACAGTACCGGCCCGAGGGTCGCGAGGAAGCGAGCCGAAGGGCGGTATAGTACTCGAAAGTGGGGGATTGGCGAGGGGGCGATTGGGTTCAATGGCGCCAGCCCGTTGCCGCTTCAATCCCGCCGGCAGCCCAGGGGGCTCTGGTCGAATCCCATGGGTCGGCGCCTTGGTTCAGTGGCAAGGCACCGGGAATTGTAGCATAAGGGGAAATTGGGATGCATCAACCCTGATGAGGGGTATAATGGTTGGGCTGCGGTCGCGGAGGCGGTCGCGTCCGGCGGTGTTCGAGAGGATGTTGTCGGATGAGGAAAGTCCGAACTGAGGGGTCTTGGCCGTCAGATGGGCAAGGCCTCGGGCACGGTGCTTGCTAACAGCAAGGCGGAGCAATCCGACGGAAAGTGCAACAGAAAGGATACCGCCCGGGGCAGTTGCCATAGGCGGGTTGTGGAAGGCGTGGTTGTGTGATGTGGCGAACAACCCGCGGATGGCAACTGCTCAAGGTAAGGGTGAAAAGGTGCGGTAAGAGCGCACCGCGCCGGAGGTGACTTCGGCGGCACGGCAAACCCCACCGTCAGCAAGACCAAATAGGCGGAGGAGGCCCAGGCCCAGGGCGTCGAGGGCAAGATGCCGCGACAACTCCGCGGGTAGGTTGCTAGAGGCGTGCGGCGACGCACGTCCCAGAGAAATGGCCGCCCTTTCGCGGGAAGACCGCGAGAGAACAGAATTCGGCTTACGAGCGGCCGCAGCATTGATTATACCGGCGATGCTCGCTTTGCGGGTGTCGCCGGTTTTTTTGTGGATGCAGGGGGTAGCGAGGCTGTGGCGAGGAGGGCGGAGAGGCGTGTTGTGTGATTAGTAGGCAGCGAGACTGGGAAGAAATTCGCGTTTGGACTTGACGCGGGGGCATTGTTAGGGTAATGATTAACCCGAATATCGTGCGAACGGTTCCAGAGAGGAACCAGGTACGAAGGTGGCACGAGGGGCGAAGTGATGTTGGTTGTCTGGTTTGTGCGGATGGGGGAGCCGGGTGGCGTTGGAGTGGTGAGGAGTGGGGGTGTGCGTCTGGTTTGTGCGGGCGCGGGAGCCGAGTTGGTTGCGGTGGTTTGGATGGGGAGGAACGGCTTTCGCGGGCGGACGGGCTGCGAGGCGGTTTAGTGGAAGATCATTTGGGTGTGTGTGATGTCGCTCATGTGGCGGCTGCATTTGAGCGGGAATCGGCGGATGTTGAGTGCAAACAGAAGGAAGCATGCCATGAATCTGACCCCACGGCAGTTGGATGTGATTGTTGCGGTTCGTAATTTTCGTCACCTGCATGGCTACTCGCCGACGATGCAGGAGCTGGCGGATCAGCTCGGGACGAGCAAGGTGACGATTTTCGAGCACGTGAACGCGTTGGAGAAGAAGCGTGTGCTGCGGCGGGATCGTCACAAGGCGAGGTCGCTGGAGATTATTGCGGACGGTAAGTTGCCGGACGAGGAGCGTAGCACGAAGCTGCCTTTGCTGGGGGTGATTGCGGCGGGGTCGCCGATTGAGGCGGTGGAGAATCGGGAGGAGATCGATCTGGAGCAGCTGTTTGCATCGCGGAGCGGGGTATATGTGCTGAAGATTCGTGGCGAGTCGATGATCGACGATCACTTATGCGACGGCGATTATGTGATTATCGAGCGTCGGGACAGTGCGCGGAACGGGGAGCAAGTGGTGGCGTTGCTGGACACGGGGGAGGCAACGCTCAAGCGGTACTACAGAGAGGGGAATCGCGTACGTCTTCAGCCGGCGAACGCGTCGATGGAGCCTCGGATCATAGAGGCGGATCGTTGCCGGGTGCAGGGCGTAGTGATTGGCGTATTGCGCAGCTACAACTGATCGCCGGGTGATAAGTGGGGTGGTCGGCGGCTGGTTGGGATCGGGGCGAGCGGTTGGAGAAGAGATCGGCGTGGCGACGTGGGGGCGGTGTGTGTGGTTGGGTATGTGTGCGTCGTTGTGTGTGTGTGTCGGGGGGAGGGTGTGTGTGAGG
>CAYVKG010000078.1:0-22062 GCA_964451955.1 uncultured Tepidisphaeraceae bacterium | reverse complement strand
CCCCCCCCCCCCCCCCCCCCCCCCCCCCCCCCCCCCCCCCCCCCCCCCCCCCATTGCTGGAGTTGCTGGCGAGGGTGGGCAGGTTGTGGACGGCGTGGAGTTGGAGGCAGGGGTGGTTGTCGGAGGGGGGCGTTGTCGGGGTGACGGGGTGTTGGGGCGGCGTGTTGTTGGGTAGCCTTGACAAACTGGCGATTCCCTCCGACAACAAGTTCACACAGATGCGTGCTCTGACGTTTGCCCAATCGCTTGTGCTGGACAGTCGGCGCTCGGAGCCGGCAGTGTCCGATGGTGATACCCTGATTCGCGTTCGGCATGCGGGGATCTGTGCCACGGACGTGGAGGTGACGAGGGGCTACATGGGGTTTCAGGGCATACTAGGGCACGAATTCACAGGCACGGTGATCGACTCGCCCAACAAGGACCTGCTGAAGCAACGAGTTGTTGGGGAGATCAACATAGTTTGCGGGCGGTGTGATTTGTGTGTGGCGGGTCTTTCTTCCCACTGTCGGAATCGGGCGATAATGGGGTTGAAGAACCACGACGGGTGCTTTGCGGATTTTCTGCGGCTGCCCTCGGTCAACCTGCATGCGATTCCCGATTCGATCGACGACGATCAGGCGACGTTCATCGAGCCGTTGGCGGCGGCGTTTCAGGTTTTGAAACAGATCCAACTGGACGGGCGGCGGTGGGTGACGGTTTTGGGGGATGGCCGGCTGGGTCTGCTGGTTGCGCAGGTTCTGCAAACGGTGAATTGTCCCGTGCGGGTTATCGGCAAGCATGCGCAGAACCTGGCGTTATGCGAGAAGTGGTCGATTCGATCGAGGCCGCTTGCGGACATCGTGCCGCGGCACGATCAGGACGTTGTGGTGGACTGTACGGGTTCTCCGGCGGGGTTCGAGTTAGCGGTGAATATGGCCCGGCCGCGTGGGACGATTGTGGTCAAGAGCACTTGCGCCTCCGGCAAGCCGCTGAACCTCGCTCCCGTGGTGATTGACGAACTGACGATTGTCGGTTCGCGTTGTGGCCCGTTCAAAGAGGCGATTCTGGCTCTGGCGCATAAGCAGATCGACGTTGTTTCGCTCATTCACCGGCGGATGAAACTGGACCAGGGCGTTGACGCGATGCGATTGGCGGCGAGGCCTGGGGTGTTGAAGGTGATCCTGACGATGGAGTGAGAGCAACATAGTGAAAAGGATTCGCGATGGCGAAAGATCTGGCAATTGTGCTGAACAACGGCTCGGTGAACTCGGCTGTGACGACGGCGCTAGCCGCGCAGAAATATCGCCCGATCCTGGTGTACATTGAAACGGCGGCGGACGGAGGCTCGCGTGCGCGGGGGGCGTACGACCAGCAGGTTGCGCACTTCAAGCCATACCGTGAGCACACGATCGCGATGCCTTTTCTGGCGTTCCTGCAATCGCAGTCGACGGCTGCCGCGCACGCATTGGATCCCCGGCAGACGAGTCTGCTGGCGCCGCGGTTCAGCGATCTGCTCCCGATCGTGAGCATGGGTCTGCGTCTGGCGGTGTACTATCACACATCGGCCGTCTACCTAGGTTTGCGTGTGGGGAGCGGGGCGAACGACCTTTCAGCGGCCGCCGAGTACATTCAGATTTTGAATGAGTTGATTCAACTGCCGTGCCATGAGGAGGAGCTGGAGGTGGTTGCCCCGTTGCTTGAGCTGGATCCGTGGCAGGTGGTCGACGTGGGGTACCAGGTGAGCGCGCCATTTGAGCAGACGTGGTCTTGCCTGGAGTCGCAATCGGAACCGTGCCAGGCGTGCACCGGCTGCCGGGCTCGGGAGGCGGCATTTGAGCAGGCTGGGAAACCGGACCCGCTGCGAGTGACGGCGAAGAAATCGTGAGGTCAATTTCGATCGCCGAGGTCGCTGGGTATGAAGGCGTCTTCGTCGTCAACGGGGTTTTTGAGGCTCACCTCGACTAACTCGCCCGGCCTGAGACTGCTCAGGGCCGGGGGCAAGCGAATGAGAATAGGCAGGCCCCATTCGGACGCCTTGGGGTCTTTTGCGCGGCTGTGATGGACCGGGATCGGGGCGTAGCGTGGACCGACCTCTTCGACTTCGGAGGGGACGACCTTTCCGTCGAAGCGGGAGCGGATCTGGACGCGCATGCCCTTGGTTGGGCGGATTTTCTGATCTTCCCGGACATAGCTGACGATGTGGTGGCTTTCCTCGTCGGTGATGCTGATGATGGGGTCGCCGGCCTGGACGGTTTCCCCTGGATGGCGATGGACGGCGCTGACCTGTCCGGTCAGAGGGGCGACGATGGTGAGGGACTCAATTTGGGCCATGAGCAGCTGCACTTTTTGCTGGTGCTCGACGATGCGTGTTCGGAGGGGTTCGAGGATTTTGTCGATGGCCGCCGTCTGGGTTGCGGGGATGGCGCCGAGTTGCTTGGCGGCGTTTTCGCGCTGGGTCTCGACTTGGGTGAGGATGGCCTCGTTGCTGGCGAGTCGCTTGGCGACGGCGTCTCTGCGCAATTGGGCTTCCAACAATTCTCGCTGTGAGATGACGGAACGACTGGCCAAGTCCTTGGCGTTTTCATAAGCGCCGGTGACCCGCTGGAGCTCGATTTTGTCGGTCTCGATGGCGGCTCTGCAGTCGAGGATCTTGAGTTTCAGGCCCTCGACTTGGCCGGCCAGTCGTCGGGCTTCGAGGTCCAGAGCCTGTTTTCGGTCGGCCAAGGTGATCTGCAATTCTTCCTGCTTGGCGACCAATTCCTGGTGGAGGCGGGTGCGTTCCTGGTCGAGAAGTGCCAAAGCGGCTTCGGAGGGGCGCGTGTCGAGTTGGGCGACGACGGTCTTGCCTTTTTGGACGCGATCGAGGAGGCCGATTTGAGGTTTCTGTTTGAGCGGGACGAGGACTCCGCTGATGGGGCTGAGGACATCTCTGGTTTTGACATGCGCCTCGCCGATGAGGTTATAGCCGACGTTTCGTCGGCTCCACAGCCAACCGGTAGTGAGTACGGCAGCGCACATGCAGACAACCGGGAAAAGCTGATAGCGGATTCTCCGCCACTGCTGTTTCCACGGGGTCCGAATTCGAGGAAGCTCCGCCAAGGTCATACCTCCGATTCATCTTCCCGGTGGTAGATTGCCACACGGGCAATGCCCTGGGTTTCGCGCAGCTCAGCGAGCAATTCGCGGCTTCGCGAAGGGTCTCGCATCTGAAGACGATAGGACAGGTCCAGGTTATTTTCGTCGAGATCGCGTTGGCTGGCCAGTTGAGCGCGGACGGCATGTCGCTGGAGCAACTGTTTGAGTCGTGAGATATTCTCCAGCCCGTCGGTCCATTGGAGGGAGAGGATGACGTCGAAGCGGTGTCTTCCGCCGAAGGAGACGAATCGCATGTAGAAGAACACGATGGTGAGGAAGACGCATCCGATCAAGGCGGTGCTGTGACGTTGAGTTCCGATGGCGACGCCTTCGGTGATGGCCCAGAGGATGAAGGTTGTGTCTCGGGTGTCCTTGAGGACATTTCGGAAGCGGACGATGGCGAAGACGGCGAAGAGGCCGAACGCCATGGCGATGTTTTGGGACATCAGGAGCATGAGGAGGGACACCAGGACCGGAATAGCCAAGAGGGAGGCGGTGTACATTTGGGAGTAGGACATGCCGGTATGAGTCCAGACATAGACCCAGGCGATGACGTGTCCGATGCAGAACGCGAGCATAAGGACGAGCAAGACGGACTCAGGACCACCGGCCATGCCGCCGGCGTCGCCGCTGAGGAGCATATCCAAGAACTCATTCATAATGCGCCTTCCAGAGTGCCCAGTTTGAGGTTCTGCTCTTTGGGATGCAGCGCGTCGACGCAATGGACGTATTTGGCCATGGATCCGCGTTGCAGGCCGAAGATTTGAACCATATCCCGCATCCAGTGCGGGAAGCGATCGGTGAATTTCAATTCGAGGACGACACCGGGGACGTAGGGCCTGATGCCGCCGAGGAAATCGGCGACTCGCAGTTCGCCCTCAAAGGGGGTTGATACGAGATTTCGGTCGAAGGTCATGCGAACGCTGTTGTTTTCGGGGTGTACGAGGGCCTCGCGGATATAGGAGACGATGCACCTGCCGCGGGCGTGGATTCGACTTTGCAGGTCCCAGAAACGACTGAGGGCGTAGATGGACTTCTGATCGTCGGGCCTGACGAGATCCGAGGGTTCGGGCCAGTGTCCCTGCAGGAGGCGGGGTACCGCGGTGCGTTTGACCATAGCGCGTGTTTTGAGGATGGCGTCGTTGATGCGGCGTTTGATTTCGTAGAAGACGGGGTTTTCGGGGCGATCATCGTAATATCGAATTCGCAGCTTGTAGCGATTTTTGATGCCGCGGACGGTTCCGAAATAGAGTGGATACCCGGGGCCATCGA
Source organism: uncultured Tepidisphaeraceae bacterium (assembly GCA_964451955.1). Classification (GTDB taxonomy): domain Bacteria; phylum Planctomycetota; class Phycisphaerae; order Tepidisphaerales; family Tepidisphaeraceae; genus JAPLNB01. The sequence continues at coordinate 17,676 of CAYVKG010000078.1, read as the reverse complement.
GATACAGGCTATGGATGGCATAGGAGTTGTTGTAGTTAGGGTCGGCGTGTTCGTCGGGGATGAGATAGGGGCGCGCGAAATCCCGCAGAGTACGAGCACATCTTTCAGAGATGATAAACTTGTACTCGAACCGGTTGGCCTGCATCTCATTGTGCGATGCCATAGTCTGCCTGCCACTACCGACGGATGGTGTGCCACAGCGTTGTCTGAACTCAAGCCGGTCGAGCGGCAGCCGGGCGCTACCGACATCGGGAAGGCACGGGTTGCCAGCGATTTCGCGACCGCCGCTCCTCAGTGGGGGTCGTGCAGTGTCGACCGGTCGGTCTCTATGGGCGCAAACGGTTTTCTTAAGGATCCGTTTTCTGCTCCTGTTGAGCGCAACGGGCGCGGCTACCAAAACGTTACAGAACACCATATATATGCGATCATAACCGATTTTCAACGCGATATTAGCGGTTTTCCGCGCTGTCACGAGGTCTGATAAATGGCTGCCTGAGGACGAACTCGAGGAACACCAGCCAGCGAATCTCGCTCGATGTAAACCATTTGCAAAGGAAACGATACCGCTCATCCAATGTTGTATATACCCGGTAGTCGTTGTGCTGTTTACGCAGCACAAACGGGGCACAAGAGGGTAAGGCCCGGGGTTTAAATGTGATTCAATTCACATTTGTTCCGGGTGCTCAATTCCCAGAAGTTCCAGTCCCAGGGCCATTGTACGCGCTGTCACCTCACACAATCCCAGCCGGCTGCTTCGCAGGGGTTCGGGGCTGGTGAGGACCGGGCAGTTTTCGTAGAAGCCACTGAACTTAGTTGCCAGCTCATAGAGATAGTTGCACAAATGGTGCGGTTTAAGCTCTCTGGCGACGACTTCGATGATTTCGGCGAGGCGGAGGATGTGTTTAGCGAGTGCCAGCTCGTGCAAAGTCTGCACTTGGATGAGAGCGGGGTTTCCGCCGGGGAGGTCGGCCTTTCGGAAGATGGACCTGATGCGGGCGTAGGCGTATTGGAGGTAGGGGGCGGTGTTTCCGTCCATGGCGAGCATTTTTTCCCAGGAGAAGACGTAGTCGCCGGTGCGGTCGCGTGCGAGGTCGAAGTACTTGATGGCGCCGATACCGACGGCTCGGGCGACGTTGAGTCGCTGGGCCTCGGGGAGTTCGGGGTTTTTCTGGGTGACGAGGGTGTAGGCTCGTTGCTGGGCTTCATCGAGGAGGTCTTTGAGCTTGACGGTGCCGCCGGTGCGGGTTTTGAAGGGGGTGCCGTCGTCGCCGAGGATGGAGCCGAAAGTGACGTGCTCGAGTTGTAAGTCATTGAACCAATTGGCTTTACGCGCGGCGAAGAAGACCTGTTTGAAATGCTGCATTTGGCGGGCGTCGGTGACGTAGATAATGCGATTGGCTCGGAGTTGCTGGACGCGATAGCGGATGGCGGCCAGGTCGGTGGTGGCATAGCCGAAACCGCCGCCGGACTTCTGGATGATCAATGGGGACTCAAATCCGTCGACCCAGACGACGACGGCGCCTTGGCTGTCAACGGCGACGCCTTTCTGTTTGAGTTCGTCAACGACGTGAGTGAGGAAGGGGTTGTAGAAGGACTCGCCGCGTTCGTCGTCGCGGGTGAGGTGAATGCCCATTCGCTCGTAGAGGGGTTGGAAGTGCTGGCGGCTGGCGTCGACGATGCGATTCCAGAGAGCCAGTTCTGGAGGTGAACCGGCTTGGAGGCGTACGACGGTCTGGCGTGCCTCATCGGCGAAGGCGGGGTCGTCATCGAAGCGTTTCTTGGCGTTGCGATAGAATTCTTCGAGGTCGGCGATTTGTGCTTCGGCGGTTCCGGCGGCCTGTTTCAGATGAGCCAGGAGCATGCCGAATTGGGTTCCCCAATCGCCGAGGTGGTTTTGGCGGATGACGTGGTGGCCTTGGAACTCGATGGTGCGGGCGAGGGCGTCGCCGATGAGGGTGGATCGGATGTGTCCGACGTGCATTTCCTTGGCGACGTTGGGTCCGGAATAATCGACGACGACATTGAGGGGTTTGGCGACCGGGTCGATGCCCAATCTTGGTTGGTTGCCGATGGCAGCCAGTTGTTTGGCGAGCCAGTCTTGGGAGAGCGTGACGTTGATGAAACCTGGGCCGGCGATGGTGACTTGGCTGGCGATGTCGCCGAGTTGGAGGTTGGCCTTGATTTGGTCGGCGACGGCGCGGGGGTTGGATTTCTGGCCGGTTTTTGTGGCCAGTTCTTTGGCCAGTCCCATGGCGGCGTTGGCCTGGTAGTCGCCGAACTTCTCATTGACGGCCTGGGCGATGAGAGGGTCGGCATCGAAGCCGAACGCGGTTTGGATGGCTTTTCGGAAGGCGGCGTCGAGTTGGGCGGTGATGGTAAGCATAGTTCCTCGTCAGGGGGCAAAAGTTGGGCATTTTCGGGTCATTGGGGGGAATTATCAATCGGCAGAGGGTGGCTGGGTGGCGGTATGTTGTTTGGGGGGTGAGGTATTGGGGGGTGAGGGTTATTGGTGGGGGTTGTTTCGGAGGTGGAGGAGGGTCTTCCAGAGTTTTTGGAGGAGGAGATCGAGGCCTTGGTGGCTGGCGCCGGAGATAGCGGAGATTTCTTTGTCGGGGAGGTCGTGGCGGAGCTTGTCGAGGTGTGCGGAGTCGATGGCCAGGTCGAGTTTATTAGCGGCGATGATTTCGGTTTTTTGGGCGAGTTTGGGGCTGAAGGCTTCGAGTTCGCGGCGGATTTTGTGGTAGTTTTGGGCGGGGTCGGAGCCATCCTGGGGGAAGAGGTCGAGGAGGTGGACGATGATTTGGGTGCGTTCGATGTGGCGGAGGAAGGCGTCGCCGAGGCCTGCGCCGTGGTGAGCGCCTTCGATGAGTCCGGGGATGTCTGCGACGACGATTCGGCGGTCGATGCCGATTTCGACGATGCCGAGTTGTGGTTCGAGGGTGGTGAAGGGGTAGTCAGCGACCTTGGGTCTGGCGGAGGAGATGGCTCGGAGGAGAGTGCTTTTTCCGGCGTTGGGCATTCCGACGAGGCCGACGTCGGCGATGAGTTTGAGTTCGAGTTTAAGGCGGCGGTGCTGGCCTGGTGTACCGGGTTCGGCGTAGCGGGGCGCCTGGTTGACGGGGGATCGGAAATGCCAGTTTCCGCGGCCGCCTTTACCGGCCTGGGCGATGACGGCGCGTTTTTCTGGGGCGTCGAGGTCGGCGAGGAGGATATTGTGATCGTGGTCGTAGATGAGGGTGCCTGGAGGGACGCGGATGAGGAGGTCGTCGGCGCTCTTGCCGGCCATTTTTTTACCCATGCCGTGCTGGCCGTTGTGGGCGTTCCAGTGATGTCGGCCTGTGAAGTCGAGGAGGGTATTTTTGTTGGGGTCAGCGAGGAAGACGACGGAGCCGCCGTCGCCGCCGTCGCCGCCGTCGGGTCCGCCTTTAGGGATGTACTTTTCACGGCGGAAGGAGACGCAGCCGTTACCGCCGTCGCCGGCTTTGACTTCGATGATGGCTTCGTCGACGAACATGGGAATCCAGATAGCGCGAAGGCACGCAGCGGAGGTAGACCCGCTGTGTGCCTGAGCGACGGCCCGTATTTGTGAGGACGTCAGGGGGTTCTGACGTGTACTTTTCGGCCTTGGAATTCGACGATGCCGTCTTTGAGGGCGAAGAGGGTATGATCGGTGCCCATGCCGACGTTGAACCCTGGGGTATGTGGGGTTCCGCGTTGGCGGAGGATGATGGTACCGGCGGTAACAGCTTGTCCGCCGTAGGCTTTAACGCCGAGGTACTTTGGGAGGCTATCGCGGCCGTTGCGGGTGCTGCCTTGTCCTTTTTTATGTGCCATACTTCACCTTTGGAGTCGAGGTAGGCCGAGGGTTACCGGTGTCTCGGCCGGAACTTATACGCCGGCAGCGTCGAACGCGATTGCCCAACGGCACAGCGGACCCTATCGCGTTTGCGGTAGGGGGGTGAGAATGTAACGGGAATGGTCGGTCAATGCAAGGGTTGTCGAAGGCGGTTGGGAAGGGCTGCGGAGTGAGGTGGTGAGGGGGCGTGTGGGGGTCGGCGAATGGCGCGGCGGGGTCATCGGGCGTGTAAGATTATTCTAATGATTGGCTTATGCGTTTATTGAGTCGTAGAAAGGGACGAAAACCGACAGAAAGCGACGAGAAACGACATAAGGCGACCCAAAGCGACCGGGAAGGCTCAGAGGCGACGGACGGGCTGTAAGAAGGAGGGCGGGGGTTGTCGCGGCACGGTATTCGGTTGTAAAAGAGCGAGGTGAGGTGGGGATTGCCCCCGCTTTGGCCGGGTGGTTGGATGGAGTCCGGGGCCACCGAGAGGGATTATACCATGCCGAAGGGGGATGTAAAGCAAAAAGTAGCCAAATATATTTGGTATATGATGGGATATGATTAGGGGGATGATTGACTTGACAGAGGCGTGATACCTGCTAACTTACGCCGCTCTTTACGACCGGAGTTCTGGAATGTATGCGATCATTGAAGAAGGCGGCAAGCAATACAAAGTGACGAGCGGCGACACGATCAACCTTGATCGCGAGGTTTCGCCGGAGGAGAAGACGGTCACGTTTGACCGGGTGCTGTTGGTGGGAGGGGAAGGGGCACCGAAGATCGGGACGCCGACGGTGGGGAATGCGACGGTGACGGCGGAGGTGATTGGGCCGGTGAAGGGTCCGAAGGTGGAGATTTACAAGTATCGTCGGCGTAAGGGGTATCACAAGCACATTGGACATCGTCAGAAGTATGTGCGAGTGAAGATCACGGGGATTAGCGCCTGAGGTGGGATTGAGTTGGAGTAGAGATGCCCACGGGCTTCTGGTCCGTGGGTTTTTGTTTGGGGCAGGAGGGGGGCAAGTCAGGGGTTTGAGAGGATCTGGTTTAGGAGGGTCTGGTGGGCGAGGGGTGCAGCGGCGAGGAAGGGGACTTTTCCCCCGTCATAGTGTGTGAGGTCGAAGGGGAAGACCTGTTGTCCGTGGAGGGAGGTGAAGGCGGCGCCGGCTTCGAGGCAGATGGCGGCAGGTGCGGCGGCGTCCCAGAGTTTGCCATTGACGGTGATAGCTGCGTGGGCGATGCCTGCGGCGACCTGAACGGCTTCGAGGGCGGCGGACCCGATGCAGCGGAGTTTGAGGGTGGTTTGGCCTGTGAACTGGATGGCCCATTGGGGGAGTCGGCCTTGTTTATCGAGGAGGTTGCTGGTGAGCATGAGGAGGGAGCTGTCGTCGAGGGGTGTATTGGAGGCGTGGATGGGTTTCTGGTTGAGGTGAGCGCCGAGGCCTTTTGCGGCGGAGTAGAGGAGGTTTCGGCAGACGTCGTAGACGACGCCGAGGACTGGGGATTGTGCATCGAGGAGTCCGATGCAGACGGCGAAGGAGGGGAACCCTGCGATGAAGTTATTGGTGCCGTCGATGGGGTCGATGACCCAGACTCTTCGGAGGGGGTTGGGGCAATCGAAGGTGATGGCGTCGCCGGAGTCATTTTCTTCGCCGATGAACCCGTCGTTGGGGAATTGCTGTCGGAGGGAGTTGAGGATGAAGCGTTGTGTTGCGCGGTCGGCGTCGGTGACGGCCTCGGCGTGTCGTTTGGTGAGCCGTCGGGTGTGGCCGAAGTGATCGAGGACGATTTGTCCGGCGTTGCGGGCGAGGTCGACGGTGTATTGGAGGTCTTGGGCGAGGCTCATGGGGGGGTATACGTTACGAGGGGAGGAGGAAAAGTAAAGGGGTTGGATGGGGGATGGATTGGGGGGTTGGAGGGGGCGGTGGTGGATCAGGAGACAAGGGGGGCGGAGGCGGCGTTGAACCAATCGAGGCCGAAGGTTTGGCGGCCCCAGAGGAGGAGAGTTGCGGCGGCGATGGGTGTGAGGAGTGGTTGGTGTTGGAGGGTATGGAGGGCGTGGGCGGGGTTGGGGCTAACGGCGAAGGTTTGGAGGTGTTCGGTGGGATCGAGTTGTGATTGGATTTGTTGTTGTGTGAGAGTGGAGCGGACGAGGAAGATGAGTTCGGGCTGTTTGAGGGAGCGATCTTCGGCGATGGCGAGGCATCGGAGGTCGGAGATGGCAGTATGGGGTAGGGAGAGTTCCTCGAGGAGTTCGCGTTGGATTTCGTTGAAGACGTCGGTGTTGTGGGGGTGGGGTTCGAGGGCGCCGGCGAAGGGGTGGATGCGATTGGGGTAATAGGCGACGAGGTTGTTTCGTTGGCCGAGGAGGAGTGTGCCATCGGCGGCGGTGAGAGCGGAGGAGAGGCCGAGTGGGGAGGCGAGGGAGTTTTGGCCGAGCTGATGGGCGAGGGCGGCATGAGTGAGGTTGGTGCCGAGGAACTGTTTATAGGAGGTGAGGCTGAGGTTGAGGAGGAGGGAATCGTTGAGGAGGCGGAAGGATTCGAGGCGGCACATGGGACCGTCGAAGAGTTTGTCGCCGAGGGAGGCTTTTGCGGTATTCCAGGCCTGTTCGATGAGGGATTGGACGTGGGGTGGTGGTTGGAAGGAGGAGTTGACGAAGGCGCAGAGGACGTGTTCCCGGGGGAAGTTGCCGAGGAGGCGGAACCTGAGCATGGGAGTGAAGATACCGTAGGGAGGGTGATTGAGCTACGGTTCAAAATACCTATGCTGTGGGGGGGCGAGAGAGAGGGAGGTTGTTGGATGTTTGGGAACGCACTGGGTTGGTTGATATCGCTGGTGATGGTGGCACTTGCGGGGGTGTTTCTGGTGATTTTGGGATCGCAGGGGGACATATCGCCGCCGGGTCGGGTGGGTGCGAGGGCGGCGAACTGGACGGGGCAGTTGACGGTGGAGCCATCGAGTTTGGCGTCGTACATGGTGGAGCCGATTGATCCTGGGCCGATGTATGCGGAGGCGATTTCGTTGTACGAGGCGGAGAGGCATGAATTGAGGCGAGTGGAGCGGGTGACATCGACGAAGTCGGCGGAAGCGGAGCGGTGGTCGAAGATCATGGGATTGTTGTTGCGGGCGGGGAAGTCGTCGCGTCCGGTGGTATTTGGGGCGAATCCTGGGGAGGTGATTGGATACGATACGGAGGGTCGTTTGGAGGCGATTCGAGCGATTGGATCGATGGGGATTCGGCTGGCGTTGTTGCATTCAGCGGAGAAGGAGAAGGGGAAGGCGAGGGAATATGCGGAGGCGGTGTTTGCGTTGGGGTCGAAGATGTATACGGAGCGGCTGTGTTTTGGGGAGTACATGGTGGCTCACGGGATGTTGGGAGAGGCGGCGTTGTTGTTGGCGCAGCTAGCGGAGGAGGGCGGGGACGGGTCGCGGGCGGCGAGGTATCGGGATTTTGACGCGAAGCGTGTGGCGTTTTTCACGAAGGAAGTGGATCCGGTGCGTCGGGCGGTGATGGTATTGGATCCGTATCCCGGGGACATGTTTGCGTTGGCGGATCGTGCGTCGGAGGTGATGTGGCGTGTGGAGGCGATTTTGGCGTTGGGGCGGTTGAAATACTCGGCGGAGCGGTATGGGGATCAGCAGGGGGCGTTGGCGGTGGTGGCGGGTTTGAGCGGGAGCGGGGATCCGCGGATACGTGCGGCGGCGATAGCGGCGCGGGATCTGACGGTGGAGCAGTTCAGGAAGCTGCACTGAGAAGTGGGGTTTACTGGTAGAGATCGAGTGTGGGGTCGTCGTGGATGGAGGCGAAGGTTTCGCAGATTTGCATGTGACCGGCCTGGAGGAGGAAGTTGGTGTTTGCGCTGTAGCTTTTTGCGCCGAGGATGAAGAAGTTGTTGTCGGTTCCGGAGTCGCCGAAGGCGGGGGGCATTATGGGTTCGGGGGCGTGGTGGGGAGGAGTTGGCGGCGGGGCGGGTTTGTTGTCGGGGTCATAGAAGGAGTAATCGGGTTGGAAGCCGTTGAGGCTGACGACCTCATCTGGGAGGAGGGAGACGATTCGGCGGTTGGAGCGGAAGGTGGCGCGGAAGTAGTGGTGTGTAGCGGTGATGGACTGTAGAGTGGCGGTGCTGAGGAAGTTAAGGAACTGAGGGGGGTGTTCGAGTTGTTTGAGCAGATCTTCGACCATTCTGCCGCGAGCGCGGAGGGGGTCATTGAGGGCGGGATGGACGGCCTGATCGGGTCTTCGGACGGCCCAAGTGACGAGGGTGCGAGGGCGGTTGGCGGCGAGGTCCTGGAGGTTTCGGAGGACGATAGCGGAGGAGTAGGTGCAGCCGATGAGGAGGGTATGGCGGTCTGCGAAGCGGTCGCGGTGTTTTCCGAGGACATCGGGGATGGCGTAGAAGATACGATGTTGGAGTTCGCGTTCGCCTGGAGCGGGGAAGCCGTGGTCGCCGGCCCAGCGTGGGATGCCGTAGGTTCCGGAGCAATCGAGGAGGACATCAGCCTGTTCGGGGTAGTCATTGCCTTCGCGGTCTTTAGCGCGGATGGAGAAGGGGGCGTCGGGTTGGGTGGTTCTGGTGATGGAGCAGACGGGGTTATTTTCGCGGACGCAGCCTCTGAGGATGGGGCATCGGGAGAGAGGGAAGAGGTAACGTTCGCGGAAGTCGCGGGCGGTGGGGTATTGTTCGAGAGGTAGAGTGGGGGCGATATCGGCGATGGCTTTTCGGCCGAGGGAGGTTGTGCAGAGGAGCCATGGGGAGAAGAGTTTTACGAAGGCCCATTCGGCGACGGAGGCGGCGACGGGTCCGCGTTCGAAGACGATGACGTGGTGTCCGAGGGTTCTGGCGTAGAGTGCGGCTTCGAGTCCTACGGGCCCGGCGCCGACGATAGCGATGCGTTTGGGCATGTGGTATTCCATCAATTGCCGATGCAAATCGGCGTGGGGTTATGCTAAACGAGGCGTGGGTGATGTGAAAGCGATTGGGGGTGAGTGGGGCGAGGAGGGGTTGTAGGGGAGAATTCGGGGAAGGATCAGGGTTGGGGTTTTGTTTTGTTTCGGAGGTGTGGGCGGCGGCCTTGAGCGGCTTGTTGTTCGAGTTGTGATTTTCGTCGGAGGATATGGTGGTAATGCTGTGCGAAGCGGTGGGCCTCATCGCGGACGTATTGGAGGAGTTTGAGGGCGGGGTGATTTTTGGGGAGGCGGATGGGAGTTGATCGGGTGTGGGTGTAGAGGAGTTCTTCTTTTTTTGCGAGGGAGATGACCATTGGGGGTTTGATGTTCATGGAGGAGAAGACGTCCATGGCGGCATGGAGTTGTCCGAGTCCGCCGTCGATGAGGATGAGATCCGGGAAGAGTTCGTTGGAATCGCCGGCGTCGCGATATCGACGGGAGACGACCTCCTGGATGGAGAGATAGTCGTTGTTGCCGAGGTTGTGTCGGATTTTGTAGCGGCGGTAGGCGTTTTTGAAGGGGAGGCCGTCGATGAAGCAGACTTTGGAGCCGACCATTTCGTTACCTTGGAGGTGGGCGATGTCGATGCCTTCGAGGATTCTGGGGGTTTCGGGGAGGGCGAGGACTTGCTGGAGTTTGACGAGGCTTTGGTGGGGGTTGGAGACGAAGGCTTCGGGTTGCCAGAACTGTTCGGTGCCTGTGGTGGCGCGGTGGGAGAGGGCCTGTAGTGCGCGGAGGCGGTCTCGGAGGCGTGCGGCGTGTTCGAACTGGAGGTTATTGGAGGCGGCGGTCATGTCGTTTTGGAGTTCGAGGAGGACGGCGTGGCGGTCGCCGTCGAGGAAGCGGATGAGTCTGCGGATGTCCTGGAGGTAGGCGTCGGGGGAGATTTTGTCGGCGCAGGGGCCAGTGCACTGGTGGATGGCGTAGAGGAGGCAGGGTCGGAAGAAGCGTTTTTTGGGGTCATCCTGGCGGATTTGGAGGTGGCAGGTGCGGAACTTGAAGGCTTTTTGGAGGATGTGGAGGGCTTGTTTGAGTTGGTGGGGGCTGGTGAAGGGGCCGTAGAGTTTGGCGTGGTCGGTTGGGGGTTGGCGCGTGATGTAGACGCCGGGGTAGTCATCGGCGGTGGTGATGAGGAGGTAGGGGAAGGTTTTATCGTCGAGTTGGCGGGCGTTGAATTTGGGTTGGATGTCTTTGATGAGTCGGTTTTCGGTGAGGAGGGCTTCGACCTCGGTGTCGGTCTGGATGGTATCGAAATCGACGACTTCGAGGAGGAGGCCGGCCTTTTTTGCTTCGAGGCGAGTGGAGGGGAGGAAATAGGAGGAGACGCGATCGCGTAGGGAGAGGGCTTTCCCGACGTAGATGACGCGGTCTTTGTCGTCCTTCATAAGATAGACGCCTGGGGATTTTGGGAGGCATTTGGCCTTATTGGCGAGGATTTCGAGTCGTTGGTCCATGGTGGGCACCGTGTTGGGCCAAGGTATTGTTGTCGGGAAGAGTCGGGATTGCTACTGTGGGGGGGGCGATTCAGGAAACCGAGGTGGAAGGATGTCGTTGGTGATTGTGCCGAGCGTGGATTTGAGGGGAGGGCGTGTGGTTCGGCTGAAGCAGGGGGATTATGGTCGGCAGTTGACGTACGAAGTGGATCCTGTGGAGACGGCGAGGTCGTTTGGGGCGGCTGGGGCGGAGTGGATGCACATTGTGGATCTGGATGGGGCGAAGGAGGGTCGGCCGGCGCAGAGGGAGTTGATAGGGCGGATGATTGGGGCGAGCGGATTGAAGGTGGAGGTGGGTGGTGGTATTCGGGAGAGGGGGGACATTGAGGAACTGATGGGGGCTGGCGCGGCGCGGGTGGTGATTGGGACGAAGGCGTTGGAGGATTGGGGTTGGTTTGAGAGGTTGTCGCATGAGAGGGAGTTTGAGGGGAGGCTGGTATTGGCGTTGGATGCGAAGGAGGGGGTGGTGGCGACGCGAGGATGGACGGCATCGTCGGGGAAGCTGGCTGTGGAGTTGGCGCGTGAGGTGAGCGAGTGGCCGTTGGGTGCGATTTTGTATACGGACGTTTCGAAGGACGGGATGATGTCGGGGCCGAACATTGAGCAGACGCGTCGGCTTGTGGAGGCGGGGAAGGTGCCTGTGATTGCGAGCGGAGGGGTGGGGTCGGTGGAAGACATCCGGAGGTTGGTTGGTACGGGGGTGTGGGGAGTGATTGTTGGTCGGAGCCTATACGAGGGTGCGGTGGATCTTGCGGAGGCGATTGAGGTGGGTAGGGGGGCGTGAGCGGTTGAGGGGTATTCCCGAACGTGAGGCGAACATTTGTGGGGTGGTAGGTGGCGGGGGGGGTGTTATGGGGCGTAGTTAAGCGTTGCGTTTTGGGGAGGTGTGGCTATCATAATGAGCTGCGCGTTGATTACCGGATCGCCTGTTGCCGGAAGCTGAGAAGGACCATGTCACGTCGCGAGTCCGCTCGGGCATTTACGCTGGTGGAGTTGTTGGTGGTGATCGCGATAATCGCGATTCTCATCGCGATCATGTTGCCGAGTTTATCGACGGCGCGAAGCCAGGCGTATCGTACGCAATGTTTGAACAATATTCGTCAGATTGGGGTGGGTTTGGCGGTGTATGTGCATGATTTTGGGGAGTTACCGACGGCGACGTTGTTGCCGCAGTACAAGCCGGCGCGGGTATATGCGCCGACGTACTATGCGGAGAGGCGTAGCGGTTTGTTGGCGTTGAAGCCGAGCTCGGGATTTCACCGGATGTATTTGAGTTGTCCTCAGGGTTGGAACAGCCGAGGGGATGTGGGGTGGTATGAGGGTCCCGGGGTGACTCATAGCGGGTCGGCGTACATGGACTATGCGTACTGGGGTGGGCGATATGCGCCGGGGAATGAATACGATGTTCGGGCGGCGTCGTTCACGTATCGTCGGCAGGAAAAGGGGACGAAGATCCTGGTGACGGACATTGTGGCGGAGTTAGGTCCAGAGAACGGGCAGACGGCGGCGACGATCGGGGAGGGGAACCACGCGTCGAATCATGATGGGCCGATGCAGCGGGTGCAGATGACGAATGGTCGGCACAAGCGGTTAAGCCAATACAGCGTGATGCGGTCATCGGGTTCATCGGTGCTGTTTTCGGATTATCACGCGGAGTGGTTTAATGTGCAGCGGCTGACACAGCAGGTTTCGGGGTTATGTTATCCGCCGCCGGATCAGTGGTGAGGGTCGTTGGGGGTGACAAGGTGGCGGCGGGGGGGTTTGTTGGGGGGCATCAGGGGATGTGTAGGCGTTTTTTCCAGGCGATGAGTTGGTCATGGAGGGGTTTTCCGCCGGCGGCGCCTGCGCTTTGGTAACGGGCGACGACGTTTTTGGCGCCGAGGGCGTTGTAGAGGTCGTTGGTGAGGGTGAAGTTGAGGTTATGGTTTTTGAGGGCGTTGTTAAAATCGTTGAGGGAGAGCTGGGCGAGGGCGAGTTTACCCTGTTTTTCGCATTGAGAGACGAGGGAGCCGACGATCTGGTGTGCGGTTCGGAAGGGGATGCCTTTTGTGACGAGGTATTCGGCGAGGGAGGTTGCGTCGAGGAAGCCGCGTTCGAGGGTGGGTTCGATGTTTTCCTTGACGAAGCTGGCGGAGGAGACGATGGCGGTGGCCATGGTGAGGCAGGAGCTGACGGTGTCGTAGGCGCGGAAGAGGATGCGTTTGTCTTCCTGGAGGTCGCGGTTGTAGCCGATGGGGAGGCCTTTGAGGATGGTGAGTAGAGCGACGAGGTCGCCATAGACGCAGCCGCAGCGGCCGCGGATGAGTTCGAGCATGTCGGGGTTTCGTTTCTGGGGCATCATGGAGGAGCCGGTGGTGTATTTGTCGGCGATTTTGATGAAGGAGAATTCAGTGGAGGAGTAGATGATCCACTGTTCTGCTAAGCGGGAGAGGTGCATGGCGATCATGGAGAGTGCGAAGAGGAAATCGGCGGCGGTGTCGCGGGAGGCGGTGAGTTCGATGCTGGAACAGACGGAGCCGTTTGCGGGGTGTGGGTCGAGTTGATGGAGGGCTTTCTCGACGTAGTCTTTGCGGAGTGGGAGGCTTGTACCGGCGATAGCGCCACTGCCGAGGGGGGTGGTGTGCATGGCTGCGATGTCGGCGGTGTGGATGCGAGCGGCATCTCGGTCGAACATTGCTGCCCAGGCGAGGGCCTCGGCGGAGGCGAGAATGGGCTGAGCTCGCTGGAGGTGGGTGTAGGAGGGCATGACGATGTCGGTGGATCTTTCGGCAAGGCTGAGGAAAGCTCGCATGAGATCTTCGAGTGCCTTGAAGCAGTCGTCAGAGGCTTTGCGGATCCAGAGGATGAAATCGGTGGCGACCTGGTCATTGCGGCTGCGACCGGTGTGGAGTCGCCGGCCGGGTTCGCCGATGCGTTTGATGAGGGCGTCTTCGATGACCATGTGGATGTCTTCGAGGGATTCGTCGAAGGCGAAGTTACCGGCTTCGATGTCTTTTTGGATGGAATTGAGGCCTTGGAGGATGGCGTCGCGGTCGGCGTGGGTGATGAGGCCGACGTTAGCGAGCATGTTGGCGTGTGCGATGGAGCCTGCGATGTCCTGTTGGTACATTCGGCGGTCGTAGGAGATGGATTCGACGAAGGACTGGGCGAGTTTGTCGGTGGCTTCGGCGATTCGAGCCTGCCAGGATTTTTGGGTAGCCATAAGGTGGGGCATTGTAAGGGAAAATGTTGGGGACGGCACGGGGGCCGGAGGTGGGGGATTGAGGGGAAGGGGATGCAGATTGACAGGGAGGGTTGAGGAGGACAGAATAATGGGCGGAATTGGTGGCCGTAGCTCAGTTGGAAGAGCGCAAGGTTGTGGTCCTTGATGTCGCGGGTTCGAGCCCCGTCGGCCACCCTTAGGGGGTGTTATGTGGGCGCGTTGGGGCGGGTTATTTGGTTGCGCCTTGTATTAGGGGAAGGGGCTAGCGTTTTCGGGCGAGTTTTTGGAGGAGGAAGAGGAGTATGACGGCACCGAGTGTGGCGGTGACGAGGCGGGGGAGGAGTCCACCGGTGGCGTAGAATCCGAGGAGTCCGACGAGGAATCCGCCGGCGATGGAGCCGAGGATTCCGACGACGATGTTACCGAGGATTCCGAAGCCGCGGCCCTTGGTGATTTGCCCCGCGAGCCAGCCTGCGACAGCGCCGATGATGAGGAAGTAGATGAAGTCCATGGGTTCATTCTAAGCGGGAAGTGGCGAATGGGGAACTGGTGGCGAGGGATGGGCTGTGATTGGGGGGGGCGAATAGTGGCTTGGCGGAGGGAGGTTTGGGTCGGGGCGAAAGGGAGGGTGGGGGGGGCAGGGAGGCGGGTGAGGGGGGGGTCAATCGAGCCAATCTTTTTTCTTGAGTCTTTCGGGGACGTAGGTTTCGGTGACGTAGGAGATGTCTTTAGTGATGAGTGATTCGACTTCCATTTTGAAGCCGTTGTGGAGCATTTGGGCGATTTCTTTCTGCCAGGCGCGGTGGTCTTTGAACCAGGGGTAGGCGGCGATTTCGTTGGCGCGTTTGATGTCGTTGTCTTTGAGGTCGATTTTGACGGCGTCGCTGAGGTTGCACTCGCGGTAGTCTTTGGCGCGGATGCCGAGGAATTTAGCATCGGGGATGGCGAGTCGGGAGGATTCGAAGGCGAGGGAGATGGAGCCTTGTTTGATGACGGAGTAGATGTAGTGTCCCCAGGGGTCACAATCGAGGAGGCAGATGATGGGGAGTTTGAGTTCCTGGTGGAGTCGTTGTAGGAGTCTGCGGCAGCCGCGAGGGGGTTGGCCAGCGCCGTGGGTGAGGATGCAGTTGTTGGATTCCCAGAAGCGGTCTTCGTTGAAGCGGTTCCAGACGGTTCCTTTTTCGACGTGGAGGACGAAATCGGCTTCGCATTTTTTGAACTGGATGATATCGGGTTCGACGATGGAGGGCATGGCGTAGCCGCCGGAGCCCATGCGTCGGCAGTCGATTTCGTCGCCTTTGTCGATGAGGGTGATGTTACCGACCATGGCGCCGCGGTTTTCGGCGAAGACATGGAGTTCTTCGCGGAGTGCGCCGAGGGAGACTTCGAGGTCTTCGAGGATGGGGTCGGACTCATCCTGTGTGTCGAAGGTATTTTCGCGGGTGCCGGCGACGGTATGTTTGGCTTTGTAGAAGACGCCTCGGAGGCTGGAGGTTTTGTCGGCGCCGATGAGTTCCTTGATGGTGCTGGCGTGGAGCATGGTTTGCATGAACTGTTTAGCCTGGTTGAGGTTGAACAGTTCGCGGTCGGAGTGTCCCGGGCCCATCTGGAGGATGCGTTGTTTTTTGTTCCAGAGGGTATTGGCGCGAGAACGGGTGGGGATGGCGAGGGCGATGTTGGCGCCTTTGAAGGCGGATTTGGAGACGGAGTCGGCGAGGGCGGTGATTTTGGCGAGGGTTTGCTTGTCGCGGTTTTTGATGTGCTTGGAGCCGGATGATTTGGTGACGGATTTTTTTGCCATGTTAGTAGCCGGTAGAGAGTAGTGAGTAGCGAGTGAGATGTAAGGACTAGAAGAGGGAATTGCCGTTGTCGGGTTTTGTTTTGGGCCGTTTTTGGGGTGAGAGTTTGACGAGCTCACCGGCGTTGTTGTCGGTGGCGGAGTCGGTGGTGGAGGGGTTTTGGAGGTTTTGGGCGTTGAGGAGGTGAGAGGCGCGGGATTCGACGAGTACGACGCCTTCGTCGGCTTTGAGTTCGTCGGAGTCGTCCTTTTTGATGGCTTTGCCGTCCTGGTCGAGCTGGGTGTCGGCGATGGCGGTGCGTTTTTTTGCTTCTTTGAGTAGGGCGTCGTAGAGTTTGCGTGTATCGGCGCCGTTGATGGCGTTGATGGCCTGTGCGATTTCGCCGATGTAGCGTTCGAAGACGTCGCGGCGGGCGGACTCGCGTTGCATTTTCTGGCGTTTTCGGAGGTAGGCGCCGAGTTTACGGCCGCACTCCATGAGGGCGAGTTTCATTTCCTTGCGGATTTCGTCGTAGTCGGCGATGGCTTCTTTGGATTCGGAGGTGAAGGGGACCCAGACGGAGGCCATATGGATCATGATGACGAGTGGACCGACGGGGAGGGAGCCTCGGGGTTGTGAGAGGTTGTAGTTTCGCCAGCCGGTTTCGACGGTGGCTTTGAAGGAGGAGCAGGCGGACTGCTGGAAGAGGAGTGGGACGCGGTTGGCGAAGCGGATGACGCGTGCGGTATCGTCGGCGGGTAGTTCGCCGCCGAAGGCGATAGCGGCTTCGATCTGGAAGGGTCGTCCGCGGTAGACATCGGGTTCCCGGGAGGAGGCGGCATAGAACTCGGCCTTGACGCCTTTGAGGAGACCGGCGAGGAGTTGTCGGACGCCGATGGGAGCGAGGCAATCGGTGGGTGGTGCGGGGAGTTTGGCTTCCTGGAATTCCTTGAAGAGTTTTTCGACTTGTGCGGGTTGGAGGTCGGAGACTTTGGTTCTGGAGTGGGCGTCGATGGCGTGGCAGAACTCGGAGGCTTTGGCGGGGCTGATGCGGCAGAATTTTTCCTGGAGGAAGTTATAGAGGGTACCGCCGCCTTTGTTGGCGGCTTCGAAGTCACGGAGCATTTGGATGAGGATTCCGAGTTCGATGCCTTTTGGGTGTGGCTGGATTTCCTTGGTTTCCGGGGGTAGTTGATCGGTGCCACGAGGGAAGAGGATGATGCCGTCTTTTTCGATGGTGGTGAGGGTGGGGTCGATGCCGTTGGGGGCCTGGATGGAGTTGGGATGGGAAGTGAGGGAGCCATTGTGGGCGGCGTCCTGGGAGAGGGAGTCGGCGTGGGTGGCGTCTTTTGCGACGTTGGCGAGGGGTAGATCTTCCTGGTCATCGGCGGCGACGCGGGTGGGTGGGACGAAGGTGATGCGGGCGTGGGGGTTAGCGATGGCGACGAGTTCGAGGAACTCATCGACGGAGCCGCGTCCTTTCTGGTATCGGCCTTCGAGTTCGATGGAGACGGAGGTACCGGTGGGGTAGTCTTGGGGGTTGAGGAAGCCGGGGTCGCGGGTGCCCAGGTTGAGGGATTTGAAACGTTGAGGGGGGAAGTCGTCGGTTTCCTGGTCAACGGTGACCTCTGCGCGGTTGGTTTTGGTATTCATGGCCAGTTCGATGAGGTGGGCGGGTTTTTGAGGGGAGGGTCGGGTATGGATGACCATGGGTCGGCCGGTGGTGATGAGGCCGTACATACCGGCGGCGGAGATACCGATGCCTTGCTGGCCGCGGGACATTTTGAGGCGGTGGAACTTGGAGCCGAAGAGGAGGCGACCGAAGACGTTTTCGACTTGACGTCGGACGATGCCGGGTCCGTTGTCGATGACGGTGACGCGGTAACGGGATTGTTTAGCGGTGGGAGGGCGGTCGGGCTGGAGGTCTTCGATGAGGACGGAAATGTTAGGGAGGATGCCGGCCTCTTCGCAGGCGTCGAGGGAGTTATCGACGGCTTCTTTGACGGAGGTGAGGAGGGCTTTTCGGGGGTTGTCGAAGCCGAGGAGGTGGCGGTTTTTGGCAAAGAACTCGGAGACGGAGATGTCTTTTTGTTTGGCGGCGAGTGATTCAGCGGTTTCGCGGTGTTTGTGGAGGGAGCGAATGACGGGGGTGAGTTTTCTGTTGTTGGTGGGGCGGGCGGAAGCGGTTGGTTGATTGATGAGGGCAGAATGAGACACGAAGAGTTCCTGTTGAGAGTTGAGTGGGGATCGCGAGGCTACAAGTTCTGATTCCATCCGTGGTTTCCTCCGAACGGGGGACTTTGTGCTGGCTGGCCGTGAAGGGAGCTTACGGTTACGGAGATTATCGGCAGCGGGTGGCATTTTCCTTGGGTTTTTGGCGTTGTGTGGTTAGGTTTTTGTACGGATTT
>CAYVKG010000077.1:0-22649 GCA_964451955.1 uncultured Tepidisphaeraceae bacterium | reverse complement strand
GGTTGTGCTGGGCCGAAGTGTGCGGACGGAGCGGGGGGTGGTACGGGATGTGCTTAACGAGGGGATTGGCCAAGACAAGTCAGTGGACAAGTTGTTGGAATGAGGAAGGGTCGCGGCGTTGGGCCAGCGTTGTGAGCCAGGGTGTGCCAATGGGGAGGGATGGGGTGTGTCAGAATGGGACAGGGTGATGCTGGAGCCGGCGGCGTGGTGATGTGGGGGAAATTATGCCGATGGGACTGGGGTGTGATGAAGGTGTGATGGTTGTATAATCGGATTTGGCCGAGAGATAGGAACGGACAGGGAGGCAGGATGAGCCGATTGGATTCACACGTGGCGGCAGTTCAGCGGAAGTTGTTTCTGAACGTGTTAGCCGAGTGGATGGCGAAGGCATTATTGGTGTTGGGAGTGCTGGCGTTGTTGGGGTTTTTGACTGAGCGGTTGGCGTACGTGAGTTTGCCGGGGTTTGCGATGTATGTGGGTTTGGGTTTGGCGTTGGTGGTGGGGGGTGTGATGGCGTTATTGGAGTGGCCGAGTCGGGAGATGGCGGCGGTGGCGATCGACGAGAAGTTGATGTTGAAGGAGAGATTCAGCACGGCGTTGGAGGTTCGGGGTTGGGATGATGCATTTGCGAAGGCGGCGGTGACGGATGCGGAGTTGACGGCGGGGAAGGTTCATATGGAGGGGCAGTTTCCGTTGAGGTTTCCGCGGACGGGGTATTGGGCGGTTTTGGCGGGTTTGTTGGCGGCGGGTGCGGCGCTGTTGCCGGAGATGGACCTATTGGGGAGGAAGGAGCGAGAGACGAGGCGATTGGAGGGGGAGCGTCGGATTGCGCAAACGCGGGAGGAGATCCAGGTTGTTTTGGCGCGGGTGTCGGCGTTGCCTGTGGCGTTGCGGGAGAATGAGGAGATCAAGACGGCGAGGCTGCATTTGGAGGATCTTGTGAAGCACCCGATGCCGGACGCGGAGAAGGCGGCGAGGCGGAAGTTGGAGTTAATGTCGGAGATTGACCAGGCGATGAAGAAGCAGATGGAGGCTGGGAAGGCGTTTGCGCAGTCGCAGAGGGCGGCGTCGATGTTTCGGTCGCTGAATCCGCCGATGGAGGGGAGCGGGCCGGTATCGCAGGCGGAGCGGAAGATAGCGGAGGGGAGGTACAAGGAAGCGGCGGAGGAGTTGAAGAAGCTGGCGGGGGAATTGAATCGGATGAAGGGGGAGGAGAAGCAGAAGGCAGTGGAGCAGATGAACGTGCTGGCGCAGAAGCTGGCGGCGGCGGCGCAGGACCAGAAGGCGATGGAGAAGCTGGCGGTGCAGTTGCAGCAGGCGGCGGTGAAGCCGGAGCAGATCAAGCAGGCGCAGGAGCTGATGCGGAGGGCCATGAATGGGGATCCGGGGGCGCAGAAGCAGCTTCAGCAGATGTCGCAGCAGATGGCGCAGCAGATGCAGCAGCAGGGATTGGATCAGGCGCAGCAGCAGGCGATGCAGCGGGCGATGCAGCAGGCGATGCAGCAGGCGAACGCGCAGAGCCAGGCGGGGCAGATGGCGCAGGCGGCGCAGGCGATGGCGCAGGCGATGCAGCAGATGCAGGCGGGCGGGAGCAACGCTGGGCAGCAGATGCAGGGCGCGCAGGGTCAGATGGCGGACGCGTTGGGGCAGTTGGAGGCGATGCAGCAGGATGCGGCGGCGATGGCGGCGGCGCAGCAGGCGTTGCAGGACGCGATGGCGCAGGCGGGGGGGCATCATCGGGCGCGGCCGGGCGGTCGGGGGGGAGCGGGGTGGGGGCCGTGGGAGGGGGGCGAGATATATCAGATGGGAGGGGGGGCGGGAGGTCCTGGGATAGGGCGGCACGGAGGTCCGGGGAAGAGCGCGGCGCCGTTTGGGACGAAGGCGGAGATTTCGCCATCGCAATACAATCCGAAGGGGGAGCACCTGGCGAGCATGATGATCAAGGATCGTTCGATTCGGGGGGAGTCGAAGGCGGAGTTGCAGAGGATTGCGCAGGCGGCGCAGGCGGAAGAAGGGGAGGACGTGGACAACGCGGTGGTGGATCGTCGATCGCAGCAGGTGAAGCGGAATTACTTCAGTGTGATGGCCCGTGAGGCGAGCAAGTGAAAGGCGGTGGTTTTGGGGGGCGGGGTGGGTGATGGTTTTGAGGGAGAGGGAGGGGCGCTGGACGGGGGTGTGGGGGGGGGGGGCGATGTGGGGGGCTGGGCGGGTGGGGGTGGTGGTTGGGGTTGTGCAGATGGGTTGCGGGGATGGTGGGAAGCCATTGGAGGTATGGTGCGAGACGGGGACGGGGAAGCAGCAGACGGTGTATCCGCGGGGCATTTGCTATTCGAAGCAGGACAACACGTTTTTCATAGTGGATCGGATGGCGCGGATTCAGCATTTGGATTCGCACGGGAGGTGGCTGAACGAGTGGCGTATGGCGGAGCACACGAGGGGGAAGCCGATTGGGCTGACGGTGGGGCCTGACGGGAACGTGTATGTTGCGGACACGCATTATGGACGGGTGATGGTGTTTACGCCTGGTGGGGAGCTTGTGCGATCGTTTGGCAGTGAAGGGCGAGGGCCTGGACAGTTCATTTATCCGACGGATGTGGGGTTTGACAGGGCGGGGAGGGTGTACGTGAGCGAGTATGGGGATAACGATCGGATTCAGGTATTTGACGCGGGGGGTGGTTACGTGGGCGCCTTTGGGAGATTTGGGGACGGTGAGGGGGAGTTTTCGCGTCCGGAGGGGTTGGTTGTGGACGGGGATCTGGTGTACGTGACGGATTCGTGCAATCACCGGATCGTGGTGTTCAGGACAGACGGGACGTATGTGAGATCGATGGGGAAGTTGGGGTCGGGTTTGGGGGAGTTTCGGTTTCCGTATGGGATTGATCAGGATTCGCGGGGGCATTTGATTATTAGTGAGTTTGGGAACAACCGAGTGCAGGCGATAGAGAAGGGGACGGGGAGGGGGGTGAGGACGTGGGGCGTGGCGGGTCGTGAGGAGGGGCAGTTGGCGTATCCATGGGGGGTGGCGGTGGACCGAGAGGATCGGATTGTGGTGGTGGATTCGGGGAACAACCGGATGCAGGTGTTTGGTTGGTGAGGCGTGATGCGGGATGTATATCGCGTGATTACAATGGCGAGCGAGATGAATGAGGGACTGCTGTTGTCGCCGGCGTGGCTGATGGACCTGGAGTACATGGCAGGTTGGAAGGCCGCGTTGATGTACATGGGGTTGAGCATTCCGGTGTTGTGGTTGGGGCTGAGGTCGATGTCGGGTTTGGGGCGAGTGCGGAAGTGGGTTGCGGTGGGTTTGAGGCTGTTGGTGTTGTTGATGCTGGTGTTGATAGTGGGTGGCGCGCGTTGGCGGCGGGAGCACAAGTCGCTGGAAGTGATGATTTTGAGGGACATCAGCGATTCGACGGGGCTTTTTCGGCAGTATCCGGGGAAGAACTTACAGGACTCGGTGGACGACTATCTTCGGGCGGCCTCGGAGGAGAAGGCGAAGGTCAGCAAGGACGACAAGGTTGGGCTGATCAGTTTCACGGGGCGGGCGTTGGTGGACTGGATGCCGAACACGCATTTGGAGCTTGGCGCGAGGGGGATTCGAGAGGGGGGTTCGGCGACGGACATAGCGGCGGCGATCCAGTTGGCGTTGGCGACGTTTCAGCGGGACGCGATGAGGCGGATCGTTCTGATCAGCGACGGGAACCAGACGGCTGGGGACTTGGAGGGCGCGATTGCGGCGGCGGTATCGCAGCGTGTTCCGATCGACGTGATGAAGTTGAGTTATGACGTTCAGAACGAGGTGATGGTAGACCGGGTGAGCGCGCCGGCGGTGAAGCGGGAGAAGGAGGCGTTTGACTTATTTGTGAGTTTGCTGTCGACGAATCGGTTGCCGGTTCGTGGGAGGCTGACGGTATTGGAGGAGAACGTTCCGATTGAGAAGCGGACGATCACGATTGAGGGGGCGGCGGTGAATGCGGAGGGGAAGGTTGAGGCGAGGAAGCATGTGGAGCGGGTGCGGGTGCCGGCGGTGGAGGGGGGCGGGGTGAGGCGGTTCAGGGCGGAGTTTGAGCCTGAGACGGTGAATGCACGAGGGGTGGCTGGGGGTTTGCAGGGTGGGGACACGCTGTTGCAGAACAATTCGGGGAGCGCGTTCACGGTGGTTCGTGGGCAGGGGCGGGTATTGTATGTGGACGCATCGGTTGGAGGGGGTGGTCAGACGCTGGCGGAGGTGTTGAGGCTGCAGGGGGTGAACGTGGAGCGTGTGACGATTGACCGGGTGCCTGAGGACGTGATTGGTTTTCAGAATTATGACGCGGTGATATTGAACAATGTGGCGCGAGGTCGATCGCCTGGGGGTTATGACGGTTTGACGGAGAAGCATGACGGATCGCTGGCGGCGTATGTGCATGATTTTGGTGGGGGTCTGGTGATGGTTGGGGGTCCGGATTCGCTGGGGGCGGGTGGTTGGCAGGGTTCGAAGGTGGAGGAGGTGATGCCGGTGAATTTTGACATACCGGCGCAGCGTCAGATGCCGAAGGGGGCGTTGGTGATCATCATTCACAGTTGTGAGATGAAGGACGGGAATTACTGGGCTGAGCAATGCGCGTTGAAGGCGATTGAGACATTATCGAGCCGGGACGAGATTGGGATCATCAGTTACAATCCCGGGGTAGGTGTTGGCGGCGGGATTGGGGGGAGCATTTGGGATTATCCGTTGTCGGCGAAGGGGGACGGATCGCGGGTGACATCGGCGGTGAAGAAGATGATGCCGATGGACATGCCGAGCTTTGACGACTGCGTGAATTTGGCGATGAACGGGACGGGGCCGAACATGCCGAGTTTGAAGAATTCGAACGCGGCGCAGAAGCACATGATTGTGATTAGTGACGGGGATCCGCAGCAGCCGAAGCCGGCGTTGATGCAGCAGGTGATTGGGGCGAAGGTGACGATATCGACGATCAGCGTATTTCCGCACGGGCCGGTGTCGGCGACGATGAAGAACATGGCGGAGGCGACGAAGGGTCGTTATTACGGTCCGATCGAGAGCAATCCGAGCCAGTTGCCGCAGATTTTCATCAAGGAAGCGACGGTGGTTCGTCGGACGCTGTTGCAGGAGGATGAGAAGGGGATAGCGGTGTTGTTAAGGCCGAGCAACAGCGACATTATGAAGGGGGTAACGCAGCCGCCGCCGATCACGGGGATGGTGCTGAGCGCGGTGAAGAATCATCCGATGATCGAGATGCCGATGGTGGCGTCGGTGGGTGGGAAGAGTGATCCGTTGTTTGCGCACTGGCAGGCCGGGCTGGGGAAGACGGCGGTGTTCACGAGCGACGGGACAAGCCGGTGGGATGGTCGTTGGGTTGAGGGGCCGTACGCGCCGACGAACGCGAAGTTTTGGTCGCAGATGATTCGGGGGGTATCGCGGCCTGCGATGTCGAGTGATTTTGTGGTGACGACGGATCGAGTGGGAGACAAGGCGAAGATCACGGTGGAGGCGACGGACGCGGAGTCGGGATTCCGGAGTTTCTTGAATTTTCGGGCGACGATGCTTGATCCGGAGAACAAGTCGCACGAGGTGAAGCTGGTGCAGACGGGTCCTGGGACGTACACGGGGGAGTTCAGCACGCCGATACCGGGGAGTTATATTGCGAGGCTTCAGTACAGTGGGCCGAACGATCAGCAGGGTTGGCTGGTGGCGGGGGTGGCGGTGGGTGATTCGCCGGAGATGCGGGAGTTGAAGAGCAACGACCGGATGATGGAGGAGATAGCGAGCCGAACGGGAGGGCGGGTGTTGCCGGCGTTTGATCCGGAGGGGGCGGATTTATTCAATCGGAAGGGTTTGGTGGTAGGCGTTTCGCCGTTGCCGGTGTGGGACATAATGATACCGATCCTGCTGGGGCTGGTGCTGATGGACGTGGCGTGTCGGCGGATTGCGTGGGACTGGGAATCGACGAAGAAGCTGGCGTTGGCGGTGGCGGGGAAGGTGAGGGAGTTCACGACGACGCGGAAGGTGGAGACGGGGCAGACGCTGGATGCGTTGAAGAAGGTTCGTGAGGAGGTAGCGGAGTCGCGGTTCAAGCAGGAGGGTGGTGCGGAGGATGGGGGCGATTTGTTGCCGGACCGATCGGCGAAGTTTGAGGCGAAGCGAGGAGTGGAGGGGGACCTGACGGAGGTTGTGGGGGGCGCGACGGACAAGCCGATCGCGGGGATGGCGAGGGAGGGTGAGGGGAAAGGGGATGGTGGACCTGGGGGGCATACGGGGAGTTTGCTGGAGGCGAAGCGTCGGGCGCAGCGGAGGATCAAGGAGAAGGAGAAGGGGGAGTAGCGGGTATGGGGTTGGTGGCATGTGGGGTGTTTTTGAGCGAGGACTGACATGGCGCAGGCGAATGTTCCTGGAGTAGATCCGAGATTGCAGGCGGAGTGCGATGCATTTCGGCAGGATTATCGGGCGGTGCAACAGGAGATCGGGAAGGCGATCATCGGGCACGAGGAGATAATTGAGGGGGTGTTGACGTGTTTGTTTGTGGGTGGGCACGCGTTGTTGGAGGGTGTACCGGGATTGGGGAAGACGGCGTTGATCCGGGCGTTGGCGCAGGCGTTGAATTTGAGATTCAGTCGGATTCAGTTCACGCCGGACCTGATGCCGGCGGACGTGATAGGGACGAACGTGATCATGGAGGACGATTCAGGTCGTCGGCAGTTCACGTTTGTGCAGGGGCCGATATTTGCGCAGATAGTGTTGGCGGACGAGATAAACCGAGCGACGCCGAAGACGCAGTCGGCGTTGTTGGAGGCGATGCAGGAGCACCAGGTGACGGCGGGGGGCGAGATTCGGAAGTTGGAGGAGCCATTTTTCGTGATGGCGACGCAGAATCCGCTGG
This sequence comes from uncultured Tepidisphaeraceae bacterium, assembly GCA_964451955.1. Classification (GTDB taxonomy): domain Bacteria; phylum Planctomycetota; class Phycisphaerae; order Tepidisphaerales; family Tepidisphaeraceae; genus JAPLNB01. The sequence goes on along the minus strand of CAYVKG010000077.1, from coordinate 15,768 downwards.
AGCAGGAGGGGACGTATCCATTGCCGGAGGCGCAGCTGGACCGTTTTTTTTTCAAGTTACTGGTGAAGTATTCGAATCGGGAGGAGTTGAAGGGGATTCTGGATCGTACGACGACGGGTCACAAGGTGGAGATTCGGCCGGCGTTGGACGCGAGGCGGATCCTGGAGCACCAGGAGTTGGTGAAGCGGGTGGTGATAGCGCCGCACGTTCAGGATTATGCGATCCGGTGCGTGCTGGCGACGCACCCGCAGGGGCCGTTTGCGGTGGGGATGGTGAATCAGTTTGTGAGGGTTGGTGCGAGTCCGCGAGCGGCGCAGGCGATCACGCTGGCGGCGAAGGTGAAGGCGTTGTTGGACGGGCGGTTTCACGTGAGTTTCAAGGACATCAAGGAGGTGGTGATTCCGGCGATGCGTCACCGGGTGATTCTGAATTTTGAGGGTGAAGCGGAGGGGATAACGACGGACATGGTTCTGGAGAAGGTGGCAGGGGAGACGCCGACGACGGTGGCGGAGGATGTTGGGGCAAAGGCGTGATGGGAGTTTTTTTGGGGGGGGTGTGATGGGGAGTGTTTGAGTTGGCAGGAACGGGTTTGACATGACGGTGGAGATGGCGAACAACAAGGAAGCGTTGTTGACGAGCGAGTTCATGTCGAGGCTGGACCAGCTTGACGTGATGTCGCGGAAGCTATTGGCGGGGAAGATGAAGGGGGAGCGTCGGAGCAAGCGTCGGGGGCAGTCGGTGGAATTTGCGGATTATCGGAATTATGTGATTGGCGACGATTTGCGTTTTATTGACTGGAACATTTACGCGCGGTTGGAGCGGTTGTTTTTGAAGCTGTTTTTGGAGGAAGAGGATTTGGCGTTGTACATCCTGTTGGATGTGAGCAAGAGTTGTGATTATGGGGAGCCGAGGAAGTCGGTATACCTGAAGAAGGTGGCGGCGGCGTTGGGGTACATTGGTTTGGTGAACTACAACCGGGTTTCGATATCGGCGATGGGGGAGGGTTTGGTTGGGGAGAGTGGGGCGATGCGAGGTCGGACGCGGGTGTCGCAGATGCTGGATTTTCTGGTGGGTTTGGAGGTGAGGGGCGCGGGGAATCTGGGGGAGGCGTGTCGGCGGTTTGCGTTATCGCATCGGCAGAAGGGGGTTTGCGTGGTTTTGTCGGATTTTTTTGACAAAGGCGGGTATGAGAACGGACTGCGTTACATCAGTGGTGGGAAGTACGATCTATTTGCGATTCAGGTATTGTCGCCGCAGGAGATTGAGCCGGGGTTAGAGGGGGATTTGAAGTTGAGGGACGTGGAGGACGGGGATTTGGCGGAGGTTTCGATCACGCAGGCGTTGATCAAGCAATACAAGGCGAATTTGAACGCGTATTGTCTGGGGTTGAAGGAGTACCTGACGAGGCGAGGGGGGACGTATTTGTTTGCGAGCACGGCGGTGCCGTTTGACTCGCTGGTGTTGAATTATTTGAGGGAGAGGGGGCTTCTTGGGTAAGGGGATGACCAGCGGTGCCTAGATGCCGAGTTTCTTGAACATATGGATGGCGGTGGGAGCGGCGGGATTGGTGATTCCGTCGTTGTTGCTGCTGTACTTTTTGAAGTTGAGGAGGCGAGAGGTTGAGGTGTCGTCGACGCTGCTGTGGAAGAAGGCGATTCAGGACTTGCAGGTGAACGCGCCGTTTCAGCGGTTGCGGCGGAATTTGTTGTTGTTGTTGCAGATGCTGATTTTGCTGGCGTTGTTGCTTGCGTTGTCGCGGCCTGTGGTCAATCACATGCCTGGGATGGGGAAGGTGGCGGTGGTTTTGATAGACCGGTCGGCGTCGATGTCTGCGAAGGACATGGGTGGTGGCACACGGCTGGAGGAGGCGAAGCGTCGAGCGAAGGAGATGATAGAGACGCTGGACAAGGACGGGTCGGCGATGGTGATTGCGTTTGACGATAGCGCGGAGATTGTGCGGGCGTTTACGAGTGATCGGGCGTTATTGCGGGGGGCGATTGATTCGATCAAGCCGACGGATCGGCTGTCGAGGTTGAAGCTGGCGTTTCAATTGGCGGAGGCGAAGGCGGCGTCATTTAATCCGGAGCAGCGAGGGCCATTGGGGCCGAAGCCGGAGGTGTGGTTATATTCGGACGGGCGGGTGCTGGATGGGGACGAGTTATCGTTGCGGTATGGGGAGTTGAAGTACGAGAAGATAGGGACGGAGGGTGCGGGGAATCTGGCGATCGTGTCGCTGAGCGCGAAGCGGAATTATGAGAGGCCGAGCGAGGTGCAGGTGTTTGTGCGGTTGGCGAATTATGGTCCGACGCCGACGAATGCGGTGATACAGTTGAGCGTGGATGGGCAGGTTCTTCCTGGGGGAATTAAGCGGGATCTGTATTTAGCGCCAGATCGGTGGTCATTGGCGGAGCGAGAGAAGGCGGTGAAGGAGCAGAAGCTGGTGATTCGGGAGAGCGCGGAATTCCGTTTTGATCTGATGAGTGGGGCGGTGGTGAAGGTGGAGTTGAAGGAGCAGGCGGAGGATGTGTTGGCGGCGGACGACTCGGCGCAGATTGTGGTACCGCCGCCGCGGTCGCTGAGGGTGATGATGGTGAGTGTTGGGGGTAATTTCTGGATGGAGAGGTTTCTGGAGAGCGCGAATTTGAAGGATCCGAAGGTGATCACGCCGGCCGGTTATGAGCAGAAGATGGGGGAGACGGAGGGCGTGGGGTTGGAGGCGGATGTGGTGATATTTGATCGATACCAGCCGAAGTTATTACCGAGGGGTGGGAACTTCATTTATTTGGGGGCTGCGCCGCCGGGTTCGGCGTTGAAGGTGATGATGGAGGGGGGGGTGCCGGTGATGTTGAAGGATCAGACGGTTCTGGACTGGGATCGTGGTCATGCGATGTTGCGGCATTTGAATTTGCGGTTTCTGGTTGGGGAGAGCGTGCGGTTGTTGGTGCCGGCGGGAGCACAGACGCTGGTGGAGGGGGAGAAGGGTCCGCTGGTGGTGTTGTATCGGGATGGTCGTAGCGTGCATTTGGTGTTGTCGTTTGACGTTGGGGAGAGCACGTGGCCGCTGGCGGCGAGTTTCCCGGTGTTTATGGACAATGCGTTGCAGTACTTGGCGTTGGGGACGGAGATGGACGTGAGGCAGTCGTATCAGCCCGGGGCGACGCCGCGGATTCCTCGGCACAGTATTCAGCAGGCGGGCGGGGAGGTGAAGCAGGTGAAGGTGATTGGTCCTGCGGGTTTTGGCGAGGTGTCGGTATCGGTGCCTGGGACGGGGGATTTTGCGTTACCGGCACTGGATCGGGTGGGGGTGTACGTATTGGAGCCGGCGATTCCGCAGTATGAGAAGATTGCGGTGAATCTGGTTGACAGCACGGAGAGCAATCTTTTGCCTGTGGGGGATCGTCCACCGGGAGGGAGTGGGGAGGTGGTAGGGGGTGTGAAGGGGCGGTCGCGGCTGGAGTTATGGCGGTGGATTGTGGCGTTTGGGGCGATTCCGCTGTGTCTTGTGGAGTGGTGGGTGTACACGCGGCGTGTGCACTTATAGGGTTTGGGGGCATTGGGTGTGTGGTGGTTGGGGATCGGATGGCCGGGTGATGTCAGGTGCGGAATAGGTACCAGAGAGCGAGGAGAATGGCGGTCTGGAGGGCGAGGGCGATGGCGGCGTTTGCGAGCCAAGTGGGGCGTTTCTGGGTGGTGGCGGTGGTGGTGGTTTGGTGGTGGTGCTGGACGGTGGCGATGATGAGGTTGGCCTCGAAGCGGCCGATGCCGAGCGTGGCGGCGCGGCGGAGGAGGGCCAATCGGACGGAATACCGGAGGACGGATCCGTCGAGGGCATGGGCGACTTCGTCGGCGAAAGTGGAGATGAGGATGGGATCGGCGTGCAGGGTGCGGGCGACAATGACGGGGGTAGGAGGTTCTGAGGGGGGGGGATGCGGAGTATGGAGGGTGTGGGGATTACGGGGTCGGTGCTGGTGTGGGATGGGCGGATGGCATGCGGTGGCGGAGGTGGTGCTGCTGAGGGAGGTGTGTGGTTTTCGGTGTAGGAAGGACATAAGGGATAAGGCGAATGGGACGAGGTTTTTGTCTGAGGATGCCGCCCTTGCGGGACTTTTGTCGGAGCGAAGCAAGTGTGGCATGCTCGGCAGAGAAGTGTACCCGATGCAGGTTGGCGGTGCAGCGGAATAATGCATGGATGGGAGTGTTGGAGGTGGTATGGGAGGGTTTGTAGTGTGTGTGTCGGTTTTTTGGGCAGAGTTGGGGCGGATTGGCAGAGTGAAGCGATGATGAAGGTGGTCAGACGTCTGCTGCTGATTGTGGCCGGGATGGTTGGGGGACTGATTCTTGTGGGAGTGGTGTGCTACGGTTTGCTGCGGTCGAGGCCGGCGTTTTACGCGCCGTATAGGTGGGTGGGTGAGGAGCGGGGCATAGCGAACCAGGAGGCCGTTGATAAGTTATCTTACGTACATAACTTAGCTAGTGCATCGCAGGCCATGGAGCGTCGGAAGGAGCGGGGGGTTGGTGGTACTGGGCCTGCGCTTGGACCAGAGACGGTGACGCTGAGCGAGGCGCAGGTGAATGCGTTGCTGATGCATAATGCGGAGGTGCAGGGCTTGGAGCGAGAGTACAGGCGGTATGCGACAGATCCGGTGGTTGTGCTGAGGGAGGGGCGGGTGATTTTGGCGGGGCGGGTGGAGGGTTTTGGCGGGATGATTGCGAGTGTGCATTTTGAGCCTGTGTTGGATTCGCGGGGGCGAATGGAGTTGCGGTTGGCGCGGACGATGGGTGGGCGCTTACCCTTGCCGCATTCGTTGGTGATGTCGCAATTGGAGCGAGTAGGGCGGTCGATTGAGCCGGAGTTACCGCGATGGCGTCGGGAGGCGAGGATGGATAGCACGGGTCTGATGAACGGGAGCGCGGTATCGGCGGCGTTGGGGACATTTCTGATGGAGTTGTTGGGCGAGAAGCCGGTGGATCCCTATGTATTTGTGCCGGTGCAGGGGACGAAGTCGGTTCCGCTGCGGGTGACGGGTTTTCGGGTTACGGACGGGGCGGTGACCTTTACGGTGGAGCGGACGAGTGGTGAAGAAAGGAGTTTGTTGCTGAAGCGGATACGGGGAGAAGAGGCGTCTGGGCGGTCCTCCGGGGGATGAGCCGGGAGGCGCAATATCGGCCGGGTTGTGGCATGGGCTGCGCGGGAAACGGGGGTGATTTGGGTGAAAAGGGTAGGGGATTTGGGGGCGACCGGGGCGGTCCGCATTTCTATGTAATATGTTATATAGTAGTTATTTATAGTCGAATTCGGTGAGCTCATGATGGAATGAAGGGGTAGGGGTACTGATGGTCGGCACGGGGATTGATAGGGGAGGCGGTAGTACCACGTACGGAGTACGTCCATGGTTTATTTAAGAAGCACGCTAGGACAAAGGATTGTCGATGCGGCGCGGCTGGCGCTGGCGATGCACATGCGTCAGGAAGAGGATGAGGAAAGAGAGCGGCGGTGCGAGGCACCCGGCGGAGCCGGTCCTCACTACTCCACGGAAGGAGAGCTGCCCGCGGCGGACGGCCGGCACGGTCGGCTGTCACTCAAAGTCGAGGGAGGGGCCGAATGATATACGGCCTCTACGTCTCGGCCACGGGCGTCCTGGCCAATTCTTATCGTCAGGACGTCATTGCCAACAACTTGGCCAACGCGGAGAGCGTTGGTTTTAAGCGTGACTTTGCGGTGTTTCAGGAGCAGCGGACGGAAGCGAGGCTTCGGGGCCTGTCGCCGGGCGGTCACAGCCATAGTGTGTTGGAGGGGCTAGGGGGCGGTCTTCGGGTGATGCCGACGTTTGTGGATCACAGTGGTGGTGATCCTGAGGAGACGGGGAATCCGCTGGACGTGGCGATTCAGGGTGGGGGTTATTTTCGGGTGGAGGATGGCAAGAAGACGGTACTGACGCGAGATGGGCGGTTTGGGGTGAATCGACAGGGTTATCTGATTTTGGCGGGTGGTGGGCAGCGGGTATTGGACGAGAAGGGGTTGCCGATCAAGCTGGAGGGGGGATCTGCGGCGACGATTGAGTCGGACGGCGGGGTGAGTCAGAACGGGGAGGTCGTGGCGAAGATAGGTCTTGTGGATGTGGCGGACCGGTCGAAGTTGTCGAAGCGAGGCGATGGGATGTTTGAGTATGGGGGCGGCGGTCGGTTGGGTGAGGGGGCTGGGACGTTGAGGAGCGGGTATGTTGAGCGGAGCAATGCGGAGCCGACGACGGAGTTGACGGCTCTTTTGGATGCGCAGCGGCAATTGGAGGCGAATGCCAATTTGATTCGGTACCAGGATCAGACTCTGGCTCGTCTGGTGAATGACGTGGGCAAGATCGGGTAGTGTGGAGGCGGGGCGGTTGTCATTGACGCAGCCGGTGGCATTTTTGAAGAAGACGGACAGCTAAGAATCATGGCGATCACGGCACTCAATTCGGCGGCGACGGGGCTGAGGGCGTTGTCCACGCGGATCGACGTTATCGCGAACAACCTGGCGAATGCTGAGACGACGGCGTTCAAGCGTAGCCGGGTGAATTTTGAGGATTTGATGTACCTGACGCTGAGGGAGCCGGGTTCGACGAATGGAGCCGGGGACGTTTCGCCGTCGGGGACGTACGTTGGATTGGGGGTGCGGATCAGCAACACGCAGTTGGATCTTGAGCAGGGGAGTCTGGAGAACACGAATCGGCCGCTGGATATAGGGATAGAGGGGAACGGTTTCTTCAAAGTGAAGATCATGGATTCGATAGGGGACGGATACGGGTACACGCGTAACGGGAATTTGTTCACGAACAAGAACGGGGAGTTGGTATTGGGGATGGGAGACGGATACAAGCTGGTTCCGCCGATCGTGATACCGAAGGACGCCACGGAAATCAGCATCAGCCAGGGGGGGCTGATCGAGTACACGAAAGGCGGGACGAAGACCACGGCGGGGCAGTTGAAGGTGAATCAGTTCATCAATCCCCAGGGGCTGAAACTGCTTGGGGGGAGCATTTATCTGGAGACGGTGGCATCGGGGCAGCCGATCGAATCGCTGCCTTCGGAGAACGGTGCGGGGACGATCCTGCAGAACTATCTGGAAGGGAGCAATGTTGATCCGGTGAAGGAGCTGGTGGCGTTGATCAAGACGCAGCGGGCGTTTGAGTTGAACAGCCAGTCGATCCAGACGGCGGATCAGGCGTTGCAGACGGTGACGAACATGAGGCGGTTCTAGCGGCGGCATGAGACGGGGGAGGGCGGATGAGTGACATGGAGGTCACGGATGTTTGGGCGTCGTCCAGCGGAGACTCGGAAGGCGATAGAGGGGTTGGTCATTTTGACCTTGTTGGCGTGGGCGACGCAGACGCTGATAAGCCAGTGGGGGCTTGCGGCGGAGGGTGTGGCGGAGATGTTGCCGAGGATGTCTGAGGAGCGGTTTGTGCCGTCGGCGGGTTTTTCGGCGGTGGCGGCGGTTGAGTTGCGGAGGGAGGCGACGATCGTTGGTGGGGAGATTCGATTGAAGCAGATAGCGAGGTGGTCGGACGGAGACGGGGCGGCGATGCGGCAGATAGCGGATCTGGTTGTCGGTCGGTTTGAGGCAGGGCAGGCCACGTGCACGATTGACATTGAGAGTTTGAAGGAGACGCTGGAGGGTGCGGGGGTGAACCTAGCGGGGATCAATTTTCGAGGGGCGGTATCGTGCAAGGTGACGCGGAGCGACGCGCGTCTGGGCGCGGCGATTGCGGAGGCGGTGGCGGAGGCGGAGGAGACGCGGGCGTTGCAGCCGGTGGCGGTTGGGGTGTTGCAGCCGAAGGCATCTGTGGAGGGGGGTGTTGGGGTGTTGGGAGGGGGTTTGCGTTCGCTGCGTGATTTGCTGATTGCGGACCTGGTTGAGCGTTTGAACGTGCCGGCGGAGTCCTTGCAGATTCGGTTCAACAGTGGAGACGAGAAGCTGGTGGAGCTGAGGGAGCCGCACTTTCAGTTTGAGGTTGAGCCGCAGCGGATTCGTCGTCTTGGGGACGTGACGTGGGGTGTGACGATTCGGACATCGGGGGCATCGGAGAAGGTGAGGGTGGGGGCGAACGTTCGGATGTGGCAGGAGCAGTTGGTTACGACGAAGCCGCTGGCGTACAAGCAGATCATTCAGGCGGGCGACATTGTGGAGCGTCGGGTATTGGTGGATCGGTTGAGCGACGAGGTGGTGTTGAGGAGGGAGCAGGTGGTGGGTCAGCAAGCGGGTCGGGATTTGGGTCCCGGGACGGTGCTGACGGGGAGGATGATTGAGGCGGTGCAATTGGCGCGGATCGGGCAGTTGGTGACGGTGGGAGTGGAGTTGGGGCGGGTGCAGGTGGTGTGGGTGGGTGAAGCTCGGGAGGCGGGTTGCCTTGGGCAGACGATACGGGTTCGGAAGCCTGGGACGCGGGAGGAATTCAGCGTGGTGTTGACGGGTCCGCAGCAGGCGAAGCTGATTGGGGCAGAGAGCGGGGGGGCGGTGGCGAAGGCAGTTGGGGTGCGATAGTGGGTTGGGGGAGTTGTGCGGGTCTGGACGGCCCGTATGAGAAGCCGTGGAACGGCGGAACGGCATGGGCTGGAGGCCTGTGTGTCAGACCAGGGTGGAGATGCCCGCAGCGAGAGAAGGGGTGATTTGTGGAACGATTTGGAGTTTCGGTGGGGATGTTGTGCGCCGTGGTGAGTGGGGCGGCGTTGGCGCAGAGTGCGGGTCGCCCTGGTACGGGCAATGCGTCGACGGGTGTGGGAGAATCGCGGAATGTGTTGGTGGATCATGCGGCGATCACGGCGGAGATGGGAAGGAACGGGGGTTCCTTGGCGAAGGCGAGTCTGAGCGTGGCGCCGGTGAGCGCGAGGCCGGAGGTTTCGAAGGCGGACCCGACGAAGGCGCGTTTGATGGCGGTGAGTTACCTTGCGGTTCCCGATGTGGAGCCGAAGGTGGTTCAGAAGCACGATCTGGTGACGATCATTGTGCGGGAGGAGAGCGCGTTTTCCTCGGATGGGAACAGCGAGCTGAAGAAGACGGCGGACCTGGATGCTCGTTTGGAGGAGTGGATCAAGCTGGATCCGAGGAACATTGCGGTGAAAGGTGGGGCGCAGGGTTCGACGCCGCCGAGCATCAAGGCGAGCGGGAGTCGGAATTTCAAGGGAGAGGCGACGGTGGATCGGACGGACTCGTTTGTGACGCGGATTGCGGCGCGGGTGATAGATGTGAAGCCGAACGGGACGTTTGTGATTCAGGCGCGGAAGTTCATCAAGCATGACGATGAGGAATCGGAGTACACATTGACGGGGAACTGTCGGGCGGCGGATCTGACGCCTGACAACACGATATTGAGCACGCAGGTGGACAACCTGGAGATCATCAACAATCACCGTGGGGCGGTGAAGGACACGACGAAGCGTGGTTTGATCCCGAAATTATTGGACTTCATCAACCCCTTCTGACCGATAACCAAAGCAGTTACGAGGGTTGAGTGGTTGAAGGCAAGCAGGGCAGAGCCGCATGAGGAAGAGTCGTTTCATCATCGTGTTGGTAAGCCTGGTTGTGCTGGCGCAGTCGTGGCCGGCGTGGGGCGTGAAGATAGCGGACATCACGCGGTTGAGCGGTCAGCGGTCGAACATTTTGACGGGTGTGGGATTGGTGTTTGGGCTGAAGGGTACGGGAGACGGGGGCGACTATTTGCCGGCGATTCGGCCGTTGGCGGCGATGCTATCGAAGTTTGCGGACGCGGCGACGGTTCGGGAGTTAGCGAACGTGCAGAACGTGGCGTTGGTGAGCATAACGGCGACGGTTCCGCCGAACGGGGTTCGGAACGGGGACAAGCTGGACGTGTACGTGACGAGCATTGGGGCGGCGGCGAGCCTGAAGGGGGGTCGGCTGTTTGTGACGCCGATGCAGGGTCCGATTCCGGACGGTCGGCTATTTGCGTTGGCGGAGGGTCCGATCAGCGTGGAGGATCCGACGACGCCGACGCACGCGGTGGTGAAGGACGGGGCGGTGATGGAGGAGGATTTGCCTGCGCAGGTGATCGAGAACGGGCGGATATCGTTGATTCTGGAGAACCCGGCGACGAATTGGACGACGGCGAGCACGATAGCGAAGATCATCAACGACGCGGAGGGGACAGGGGAGACGCTGGCGGTCGTGAAGAACGAGAAGCTGGTGGAGGTGACGATACCGGCGAATGAGCGGGAGCATCCGGACAGTTTCATCAGTCGGATTCAGCGGTTACCGGTTCCGATGTTGGCGGCGGAAGCGCGGGTTTTGATAAACGAGCGTACGGGGACGATCATCATGACGGGGGACGTGGAGATCAGTCCGGTGGTGATAAGTCACAAGGGGCTGACGATCACGACGACGAATCCGCCGCCGGTTGCGACGCAGCGGAATCCTGTGGTTACGGAGAAGAACGCGATATTGCTGGACACGACGAACCAGGGGGGGCCGAGGCTTCAGGATCTGGTGAACGCGTTGGACATGATCAAGGTTCCCGCGGAGGACCGGATAGCGATCATCAAGCAATTGTATGACAGCGGCAAGTTGCACGCGAAGTTGACGATCGAATGAAGGCGAGCAGGCGTCGGAGACGCTCATGAATGTTGCAAGGATGCATATGGAACCGGGCACGGCGGTCTCGTCAAGGCGGCACGAGGAGCTGAGGGGCGTTGCGCGGAGGTTTGTTGCGCAGGCATTTTTTGGCGAGATATTGAAGCAGATGCGAGAGAGCCCGTTCAAGAGCGAGCTATTCTCGGGCGGGCGTGGTGGTGAGGCGTTCAGGTCGATGCTGGACTTTCAGTTGGCCGATCGGATGGCCCGATCTTCAGGCCGGAGGCTGGCGGACAGCATAGTTCGCCACATAGAGGGGGCGAGGGGGAGGGGAGAGGAGGGGGAGGGTGGCGTGATGCGGGCGAATCAGGATTGGGTGGACGTGGGGCGGAAAGCGAGGAGCGATGTCTCGGCAACTCGCTGAGTTGGAGAGCGTGATGGTGCAGCTCATCGCGGAGCACGAGAAGCTGTTGCGTCAGTTGGACGGGCAGCAGGCAGCGATGAAGGTGCTGGACTTGCGTGCGATAGAGGATTATGCGGATCAGCAGGAGACGTCGCGGTTGCGGGTAGCGGCGTTGGAGTCGCGTCGGCGGGGGATAATCGGGCAATTGGCGTTGTCGTTGAGGCTGGAGGGGCCGGTGACGCTGACGGCGATAGCGGAGTCGGCGCCTCAGGCGCGTGGTCGTTTATTGGAGTTGCGGAATCGATTGCGTGGGGTGATGGCGCAGATTTCGTCGCGTGCGCACGTTGTATCGCGGCTGGCGGGCGCGGTGTTGGGGCACCTGAACACGATGGTACGGCTGGTAGCCGGGGCGGTGGAGCAGGCGGGGCTTTACACGAAGCACGGGGTGCCGCAGGTATCGTCGCGGATAGGGATGATGGAGGCGGTGGGATGAAGGAAGACGGGGCCATAGAGGATTCGGGCGGAGGTGAGCGAGCGATATGTCATTGATCAGCGCCCTGAACATCGGCAAGAGTGCGTTGGCGGCTCACCAGGCGGCGATCCAGGTGACGAGCGGGAACATATCCAACGCGGGGAATCCGGACTATACGCGTCAGGTAGCACGGACTGCGCCGAACTCCGATTATCAGTTGAAGCCTGGGGCGATGATAGGGACGGGGGTGAGTCTTGTCGGGATTGATCGGCAGATTGACAATGCGTTGGAGGAGCGTATTCGGAGCAGCATGAGCGACAGCGAGTCGGCGGGCGTGAGTCAGCAATGGCTGGGGCGTATTGAGGCGATATTCAACGGCACGGGTGGGGACTATTTGTCGGAGCAATTGACGGTTTTTTTTGACAGTTGGTCGGGGTTGGCGAACTTGCCGGGGGATTCGGCGCAGCGTTCGCTGGTGTTGAAGAGCGGCGAGTCGCTGTCGAGCACGATACGGGATCTGAAGTCGCAGTTGGACGGGGTTCAGAGCGACATTCGGGTGCAGTTATCGTCGATTGCGACGGAGGCGAACGTATTGGCGGGGAAGATTGCGTTGCTGAACCAGCAGATCGCGAATTCGGAGGGATCGAACGGCGGTTCGGCGAACGCGTTGCGGGATGCCCGTGATGTGGCGTTGAAGTCATTGGCGAAGTTGGTGGATATCAAGACGTACGAGAGCGAGAGCGGGGCGGTGACGGTGACGGTGGGGGGCGAGACGCTGGTTTCGGGGAACAACAGCCGGGGGATTGTGGCGAAGGAGGCTGTGGACGGTTTGAATCACCGGACGGTGTTGGCGATAGCGGCGGACGGGTCGAGTGTGAACGTGGTTTCGGGTCGGGCCGGGGCGTTGGTGGAGTTGCGTGACAAAGTGGGGGAGGTGGCGGGAGCGTTGAGCGATCTGGCGAGCAATCTGATTTTGGAGGTGAATCATCTGCATTCGCAGGGTCAGGGTTTGGAGGGGTACACGGAATTGACGTCGGCGAACGCGGTTTCGGACACCGGGGCCGCGTTGAATTCGGAAGCGGCGGGTTTGGCGTTTAAGCCGGTGAACGGGAGTTTTCTGATTCAGGTTCGGCGGAAGAGTGACGGGGCGGTGATTCGGGGGGATCTTGTGGAGGTGGATTTGGACGGAAGGGGGGCGGACGACTCGCTGGACTCGCTGGTGGCGAAGATCAATGGGGTATCGGGGGTGACGGCGTCGGTGGTGAACGGGAAGCTGAAGATTGAATGCGTGAGCAAGTCGGACATGGAGATCACGTTCAGCGAGGACCACAGTTACGTGTTGGCGGCGTTGGGTGTGAACGGCTATTTCACGGGAAAAGACGCGGCGGACATAGGGGTGAGCGGGGTTTTGAAGAGCAATACGAATCTGTTGGCGGCAGCGAGCAACGGATCGAAGTTGGACAACACGACAGCGAAGGAGATTTACGGTTTACAGAGCAAGTCGCTGTCGGGATTGGGGAACGTGAACATCAAGGACGCGTATGGCGGGATGGTGAGCGACCTGGCGGTCTCGGCGGCGGCGGCGCGATCGGATGCGGAAGCGTCGCAGGCGATCATGGAGACGCTGACGACGCAGCGGGAGTCGCTGAGCGGGGTGAGTCTGGACGAGGAGGCGATCAATCTGATTCGCGAGCAGCGGGCGTACCAGGCGGCGGCGCGGGTGGTTGCGGCGATTGACGAGATGATGCGGACCTTGTTGCAGATGGTGTGAACATGGCGATTCTTCCTCTGAATCTTGCGCGCGTGAGCAATACGCTTCGTGCGAGTTTTGCGCAGCAGTCGATAGCGCGGACGCAGCGGAGTCTGGCGCAGGTGCAGAACGAACTGGCGACGGGCAAGCGGATCAACGTGCCGAGCGACGATCCGGGCAGCGCGGCGATGGCGGGGCAGATTCGGAAGATGCTATCGCAGCAGGGGACTTATGCGGCCAATCTTGAATTTGCGGGATCGCAGTTATCGGAGGTGGATTCGACTCTAGGGAGGTTGGGCGAGCTGATTCAGCAGGCAAAGACGATTGCTTCGGCGAATTTTGGTTCGGACGTGAGCGAGAGTCAGCGATCGGAGGCTGCCTACCTGGTGGAGAACTTATATCAGCAGGCGATCAATTTGGGGAACGAGCAATTTCGGGGGACGTACCTGTTTGCGGGGGACCAGGGTGGTCGGCCGCCGTTCTCGAACGAATCGGGGGGCGTGAAGTTTGTGGGGTCATCGCGTGTTTTGGGGAACGTGGTGGAGGCGGGGACGACGATGCCGTTCATGGTTGACGGGAACGAGGTTTTCGGTGCACTGTCGACGCGTGTTCGGGGGAACGTGGATTTGCGTCCGCGGCTGAACCTGGGGACGCGGCTGAGCGATGTGGGTGGGGCGTTGGGTTTGGGGATCAGGCTGGGGAGCCTGCGGTTATCGAACGGCACGATGACGGCGGACGTTGATTTATCGAAGGCGGACTCGATAGGGGACGTGATAGCGGCGATCAATGGGGCGGGTGTTGGGGGGATTACGGCATCGATTGCAGCGGACGGAAACAGTCTGGAGTTATCGGGTGGGGTTACGGAGACGATCAGCGTTGGGGACGTTGGTACGGGGACGGTGGCGGCGGACCTTGGGATTCGGACGAGCGTGGCGGCGGGGCCTGGGGTGAGCGTTGATGGTCAGAGTGTGAACGCGGCATTGACGGCGTTGACGCGGCTGAGCGATTTGCGAGGGGGCCTGGGGATCGACACATTGCACGGGTTGGTGATTCGGAACGGGCAGAAGTCTGCGACGGTTGATCTGAGTGGGGCGACGACAGTTCAGGATTTGATCAACGCGATCAATGAATCGGGGACGGAAGTATTTGCGCGGATCAATGAAACGGGGACTGGGATTGACATTGTGAACCCGACGCAGGGGCTGTCGATGACGATCGGGGAGAACGGCGGGACGACTGCGGCGGACCTGGGGGTGAGGAGTTTTGGGCCGAGTTCGCCACTTGGCGAGTTGAACGGGGGCAGGGGTGTTAGGACGGTAGCGGGTGCGGATCTGGAGATAACGCGTGGGGTTGGGACGAGATTCCCGGTGTACCTGTATTCGGCTAAGACTATCCTGGACGTGATTGACGCGATCAATGCTGCGGACGGGGGTGGGGGAGTGGTGGCGAGTTTTGCGAGCACGGGGAACGGGATTGTTTTGACGGATTCGACGGGTGGTGGTGGCACGTTGTCGGTGGGCCGGGCGAATTTCTCGATGGCGGCCGATGATCTTGGGCTGCGAGGGAGCACGACTGGGGTGGAGTTGGTTGGGGCGGACGTGAACGCGGTGCAGACGCTGGGGATATTCGGGAACTTGGCGAAGCTTCGGGACGCGTTGACGCATAACGACCAGCAAGGGATTACGGAGGCGGCGGAGGGGCTTGAGCGGGATCATTCGCGGGTGGTGAGGATTCGGGGGCAGGTGGGGTCGCAGGTTCAGGACATTGAAATGCGTCGGGACCGAATTGAGGAGCAGAGGGTGGCGGCGCAGTCGCTGTTGTCGGCGTTGGAGGACACGGATTACACGGAAGCGATCACGAGGTTTCAGACGTTGCAGACGGCGTTGCAGGCGAACCTGCAGACGACGGGGAGCCTGTTGAACCTGAGTCTGTTGGATTTTCTGCAATGATGTTGGGGGTTGATTTTGGCACGGTTTTTGTAGCAGAAGGAGCAAGATGTGTAGGAACGCCCGAGAAGCGAGAAAACGCGGTTACTGCGCAACGGGAGTTGCCGGGAGGCGCAGAATCGGCGCGGGCGAAGGCGAGAGCGGAGTCTTTTGCCGTGGGAGTGAGGGCAGTGAGAGTCGGCGGGAGGCCGGTGCTGCCAGGGGGAGTGTCGCGGGAAGCGGCGCGGTTTCGTAACGGAGCGGAGCTCGTTGCGGGACGCAACCGGGCGTGAGGATGCTCGGGACGGTGACGCGGAGCGATTGCCGGAAGCGGCCGAGGCGCTGGTTGTGCTTGTGGCCGTTGATGTACGAGGGTCCGCCCGATGAGGAGCGGGCCGCCGGGCCGAAACCGGCGAACACGGCGGAGCCGGTTCGCGGAAAGCCCGCTCGACGGTTGCAGGAGGCAAGGGATTGCCTGGCGGCCGGACCGAGAGAGAAGCGGCGGATGCCGCGGGACGCGGCGTGATGCAGAGCGGATCGTCGCAGAAATGGAGTTCGCATGGAAATCGACACGACGCGATTTGGCCGAATGGTGGTGGATGACGAGCGTATTTTGAACTTTCCCCGAGGGTTGCTTGGATTTCCGGAGCACAAGCG
>CAYVKG010000076.1:0-23002 GCA_964451955.1 uncultured Tepidisphaeraceae bacterium | reverse complement strand
GCCGTTGCCGACCGAACCACCGAAGATGTGGGTAATTGAAAGGTTGGCTCAGCGCACACCACATTGGCGGCCCAGACCGCAACCGATGCGAATGTCTTCTGGTCCGTCGGGTAGCCCCAACCATCCGTGCCGTCTTGACAGCTAGTCAACCGGTTCGGGGATGGGAGTCTCCAGAGGCCGCCGCCAGAGCAGATGTAGCCGCCAATGTTCATCGTCTCTCACGGGATAGTCCATTCGATGATGCGATCCCCGCGACTCCGAGCGCGAATAGGCGGCGGTGGCGATCAGCGCGCAGACCGTCAGCATGTTCTGTATTTCCCACCCCGGTATGGCCGCGGCGCCGAGTATGGCAGCGTCGAAGACCTTGTCCATGACGTAGCGGCTCCAGAACGCGATGATCTCGCGCGTCTCCGTCAGGCGATCACCCGTACGTTCGATCCCGACGTTTCGCCACATGACCGAGCGCAGGCTGCTGGTCACATCGGTGATGTCTAATTCGGTCTTCGACGACGGGGCAATTCGGTGATCGAGCGAGGGCAACACCGTCATCGGCTCTGCCGCGGCGGCACGCCCGGCGTGATTACCGGCGCGGTATCCGTAAACCAATCCCTCAAGCAGCGAATTGCTAGCGAGCCGGTTGGCGCCGTGGAGACCGGAGCAAGCCGCCTCGCCGATGGCATATAGCCCCTTAAGACTCGTCTGGCCGTGTTCATCAGCGTCAACGCCACCAATCATGTAGTGAGCGGCGGGGTGAACCGGGATCAGGTCCTTGGTCAGATCGATCTCAAACTGGTCGCAGAGTCGCGCCAGCTGTGGAAAACGCGCCCGAAACTTCGTGGTCGGAAGATGACGCACATCAAGGTACACGTGAGTGTAATGGGTCTTGCGGATCTGTGTGACGATGGCCCTGGCAACCACATCGCGCGGCGCAAGCTCGGCCATGGGGTGGTAATCCGGCATGAACCGATAGCCATTGCGATCGACCAGGTATCCTCCCTCGCCGCGCACGGCTTCAGTGATCAGCGCGCGGCTCGAACCGGCAACGTACAGCGTCGTGGGGTGAAACTGCACCATCTCCATATCCTGAAGCGTGGCCCCGGCTCGCCACGCCATTGCCAGCCCATCGCCCGTCGCGATCTTTGGATTAGACGATTCGCGATAGAGTTGCCCCGTTCCGCCCGTGGCGAGAATCGTCCGTTTCGCCCAGATGATGTTCACCTGGCCGTTGATCAGCGCCATCGCCCCGATGCAGCGCCCATCGTCGGTCAGTAGGTCAATCGCGAATGTGTTGGGACACACGCGGATGCTCTCGCGCAGGCGCACCGCGTTGATGAGGGTCCGGGCGATCTCCTTTCCGGTGGAATCTCCATCGGCGTGCACAACACGGGCAAAACTGTGGCCGCCTTCGCGTCCGAACGCCAGGTCATGAGCATTCCCCGGCTCTTTGTCCAGACGCGCGCCACAATCCATGAGTTCGAGAACGCGTTGCGGCCCTTCTCGAACCACCAGATCGACCGCCTTCTCATCACAGAGCCCCGCGCCAACATCCAGGGTGTCCTTGATGTGAAGTTCATAGCTGTCCGTTGGCTGAAGCACTACCGCGATTCCCCCCTGGGCATACCAAGTGTTGGACTGCTCAATGCTGTCCTTCGTGATAATGAGGCAATCGGCATGTTCCGATGCCGCCATTGCAGCCCGCAACCCTGCCACCCCCCCACCGATCACCAGCACATCCGTCACTTGCTGCGGCAGTCTGGCGGCTTTGAATGGAATGAGATAGCGACGCTGTGTGAGGGCTTCAAACATGGTTTGTTCCGACGATCCTATCTAAGTCCCCCAACCCTGAGACAACAGGCTCTCAATCCACGCCGCGACCGGGACCGTCATGCGCTGCCGCGCGTCACAACCTTGTAATCCTCTCGCTCCCCAATTCCTTGCAGTGGGTAGTCCTTCCGCAAAGGGTAGCTCGTGAATCCGCTCCAGGTCAGGATTCGTCGTAGGTCCGGATGCCCCACAAAGACGATCCCGAACATGTCGTAAGCCTCCCGCTCCATCCAGTCCGCGCTCGGCCACACACGGTATACGCTGTCAACACTCAGCCCTGGATCACCTTTCTCTCTGATCTCCTCATCTCGCACCGCCAAGCCGGGCACCGTCGGTCCGGTCGGGTCCAGAAACACCTTCAGCCACAGCCGCATGTTGTTCTGGACGCTCAGGAGCCCGTAGTTCACCCCAAACCGGTGTTCGGCGCCGGGGTAGTTGAGATAGTCAACCGCATTCAGTTCGAACAGCATGTCAAAACGAAGTGACGGTTCGTCACGCAGAAATGAGCCCACCGCCACAATGCTCTCGCGCGGCACCACCACGGTCGTCATGTCGCGGAATCGCCCGACCAGAAGCCGGACATCCGGAAATCGACCCTTGAGCAACGCAAGAGCGAGGTCCTGTTTGGCGGTCGCCATAGTGCCTTTCGACATCGGACTAGGTCATTGTTGTGCTCACACGTACAGTCGTCAAGCATCCTTTACCGTCGCCAAGCCCCACCCACCGAGCCGACCAGACCGATTGACCAACGATCGGCTTTCACTGAGCGTCGTGCCGACGGCCGTTGATCCCAGGGCACCGGCCATGAACGAAAACGCCCATGGACACGAGGTCCATGGGCATCACCAGATTTCCTTATTGGTCCCGGATCATGGCGCAGCGGCCGGACCGCGGCGCTGGCCGGCTTGCATGGCCGCCTGAATGCCCATGGAAACCATGTTCTCGATCAACGTCGCTGGCAGATTCGCGTCAATACGGACCGCGCTGCCTTCCGTAGCCAGCGAAACGCCGATCGGCGGCAGGTCGGCCGGGACCTTCAGCGGCGCCGCCTGCCCCATCTGGGCGGCAATGTCGAACGCCAGCGACAGGATATTGTCCACCGCAATGTACCCCACCGCCACTCGCTTCTTCGGCAATTGCTCTGACGCCGCCTTCACGCTTTCAGTCTGGATCAACTCGCCCTTCGCCGCCTTCGCCGCGGCAATAAGCGACTGCAATTTCGCGTCATCGACGCTCACGCCGGTAACAAGGCTGTTCTCGCTCAGCGCGCCAATGTAGCTCGTTATGTTCTTGCCGTAGATGACCTGCAGCAGTCGCCCAACCATCGCTGCTTGAGGCGATTTCGGGTCCACCGTGAAAGCCATGTCATACTTGTCCAACGCCACCCCGTCGATCGTCTTGGCCGCCGACTGGAAGTTCACCTTCACGTCAACGCCGGCGTTCCCGGTCGCCTTCATGAACGCTTCCTGGCCCGCCATATACTGCTTCTGCGATTCGAGGACCGCCTTGGCATCTCCGTTCATCACGAAGAACCCGCGCATCACACCTTCGGTCATGGCGGCGCCCTGAGGCGGAGCGATCAGACCAAATTGGCCGGACTTGATCGAGGTCATTATCTTCTCCATCGCCGCCATCGTCTGATCCACCAGTTTGCTGTCGGCCTCTGCAAGCGCAACGGCCTTGATCGGTTTCTCATAAATCGCTTTGATGATTTCCCACATGCCCTTGCCGTCCTGCACCCAGCCTCCGAACATCAGGTATTTGTCCTTGGGCAGCGACGTCAGGAGATTGCCATCGCTATTCGGAACCGCAGCCAATGCCTTGCCAATCACGCTGTCGGGCAGGAAATCGACCGCCATCGTGTATGCCACCCCGCCGGTCGCCAGGTTCATGCTCAACGCCGCTGATTGCGATTGCGTCAGAAACGCCTCCATACCGTCAAAAACCTGCATGGCCATCGCACGCTGGAAAGCCTCCTCGCCCGGGCCTTGGCCAGGCTGGCCCATGGGCATGTTCGCCACCATGGCCTTGATCTGCTGAACCTGCGGCAGCGCCATCTCACGGACCGCCTTCATATTCACGTAGACCGTGACATCCTTCTCGGCAAACTGCTTCTCAATGATCCCCGTAACCTTCAGGCCGGTCGGTTGCTCCAGCAACAGGTCCTTCCACGGCGAAACGGCCGCGTACTTGCCCCACTGCTCGCTGTAAACCGGTTCGCCGTCAGGCTGAATGCTGAAGGTGTCAGCGTCTCCTTCTTTCTTGACGTTGCCGAAGTTGCCCAGAAAGCCTTTGTAGTCGCTGATCGGAATCAACGCCAACGCCCTGGGTTCGCGTTCTCCGGCCGGTGGACGGAAAATCACCACCGCAGCCTCGCCCTTGAAATCAACCCCCGCTTTGAGATTGAGCTTCTCCTGCAGCAACATCAGCGGGTTGGCAAATCCCGGATTGAGGTTGGCCAACCCCATTTTCGTGGCCATCGCGGCCGCCTTGTCGCTGACAGCCTGAGGGCTGTTCATCTTAATCACCACAATCGCATCGTCACGAACAAGCTTAAGCACCTGTGCATGCACATCCCCGGTCGATGCCCAGAGAAACGCCATCACCAGAAGCCCAGCACCCAACCGACGAAGAGTTTTCATGTTCCTGTACCTCGTTTCTAGTATCGTTCCCGTCCTATCCGACCGCTGCACCGTCTTCCCGGAGGCAGCATATTTCTCATCCGCAACCACTCGGCATCGGCACCCACACTCCACGGACAATCCGAACCGCGCGTCGGCTCGACCACAAAGAGCCATGAAGCTGGTCACCCGGCAGACCATCGGGTGAGAAACCGAGACAATTCCCGAAACCGGCCCTTCCGTCAGCGCTCGTCATTGGGGAGCCGGTGCCGGCGCAGCACCGCCGCCCTGCATAATCTGCATGACCTGGAACCCGGCCGCCATCAACTGTGCCATAAGATCCGCCGACAGGTGCATCTCGCCACGAATGGCGGAGCCTTCAGTGGCAATCGCGATGCCAATGGGCGGCATGTCGGCTGGGAGCTTGAGCGGTATCGGCATACCCATCTGCTCAGCGAATTTCAGGCCGGCTGCGACCATCTGGTCCACGGCCACAAAAAGCACCGCCACTTTGTTCTTCGGAAGCTGCTCAGACACCGCCTTCACTCCGGCCAGCGGACTCAGCACGTCGGTGGAGGCCTTGGCCGAGGCGATAACACCGGCCAAGAACTCATCACCGCCTGTAACGGACACGAAAGCCTGGTCACCGACCGGACCCGCGGTTGTTGTCGTCCCCTCTGGGCCCATCATTGCCCCCATCAGTCCCGCCGCCTGCGCGGCCATCGGATTGTTCGCGTCCATCTTCATCTGCACGGTAATCTGATCCAGGTTGATGCCGTCCACAACCTTGGAGTCGGGCTTGAGTTCCGCCTGGACAGACACGCCTCCTTCCTGTGGCACCAGTTTCATCACTTCGATCAAACCCTGGTAGAACTCGCGCAGCCCCGCCTGCACCTTCTTCGAATCGCCGCTGAACACGCTGGCCTGCTGCATCGCCAACGGACTCTTGGCGTCGGCGGCGGCTGGCGCCCAGCCGATCGATACCTTATTGGTCCCCTCCAGCATGCTCTTGGTGGCAGCCATCATCTTCACAAACATGGCCGCTTCGTTCACGCCGTCCAGCGCGGTCTGAATCGGGCCCATCGTGTCATCGTACAACTTGGTGCTCCAAGCCGGGTCCAGCTGCACCCCGCCAAACATCAGGTATTTGTGCGAAGGCAGCCCAGCCAGCAGGGCGGCGTCGGGGCTGTTCTTGATCCCTGCGATCATCTGGCCGAGGCTGCCTGAAGGCTCAAACTCGACCAGTGTGCTCAGGTTGATCCCTTTGTCGCTCAGTGACAAACCAAGCGTCACAGCTTGCCCCTGCTTGAGGACGTTTTCGGCAAAAGTCAGCAATTGCGACGCGACCGCCTTGCTTGCGGGCACCAGCGCCGGCGGAACGTTCTGCTCAGCTTCCTTCATCATGCGATCTCTATTGGCCAGCAACTCCGGCAGCAGTTTCGCCGCCACTACCTTCGGGTTGGTCAAAAGCACCACGTCCGTGCTCTGAATATGCGATGCCGCCGCCCCTGTGACCTGCAGCGCCCCGGCCGGTTTCTTTTCAATCAGCGACTTCCAGGGCGTCACAACCGCGTAGCTGCCCCAGTTGACAACGTAGATCGGGTCATTGTCGTCAGCCATGCTGAACTGCGAAACCTCGCCTTCCGATTTGACGTTCGCTAGGTTCTTCAGAAAGGCCTCATAATCGCTCACCGGTATGTAGATGAGCACCTGGGGATCCGATTCACCCTCCGGCGGCATGAAAAACACGACCGCGACTTCGCCCTTGGCATCGAGCCCTTCTTTCAAATTCAACTGCTGCTTGAGGGTGCCCAGCAAATCCGCCAGTTGCGGGACGAAATTGGCAATGCCCAGCTTCTGCCCCAATCCCGCCACCTTCGCGCTGATCGCCTCGGGGTTGTTGAACTTCAGCACCGCAAATGCCTCTGCGGAAATCTCCTTGGTGACCTGCGCATCGGCCCGACCGGCCACGGCAACCAACAAGGCCATCAGCAGCACCCCTAGTCCAACTCGACGATGCACGTTCATGCGGTATTCCTTTCTTGCCCTCTTTCAGTTTCGCCCGTTGCCGCCTGGCCTCGGATTCAGTCAACGTATGGTACCTGACCCGACAACACGTTCAAACACCCATCAATATACAAAACAACCTCGTGTTTATAGCCGTGCCTACAGCCTATACGCGTCGAGCGACCCAGAGGTTACAGTCCCCCGCGACACCGCTTCCGTTCGGCGCGACCCTATCTCAACGCCACGCGGACCTCGAACCCGCACCTCTCCGAATTCGGCTTGCGCACGCCCGGCCGCCTGAAGGCACTCCAAGTCAAACAACATCTATCGGCCCCGGCGACAGCCAATGGTCACCTTCGCACCAGCAAACCCATTACTCCATTGCTGCGGCAGCGGCATCAAGAAACCAGGTCGGCCGCTCAGACACGGGATTGAGCAACTGCACGGGAAGAAGTTCAGAATCATCGCCCGATTCGAGGACGTGCTGCACACATTTGGCTTTGGAAGCCCCGGTTACAAGCAGAAGTATCCGCCCGGAACGGTTCAGAAATGGGAACGTCGTGGTAATACGCCAAGCATTGAGTTTCTCCACGTAAGTGGCAACACAGCGGTGGTGGGTCTCACTCAAAGCGGTTGTGCCCGGAAATAGCGACGCCGTGTGACCATCCTCGCCCATGCCAAGCAACGCCAGGTCTAGGCCACCATCGGCAAAGCGCTCGCCAAGAAGCTGGCCGTACTCCTTCGCCGCCGTGGCCGGATCAATCTCCCCACGCATGCGGTGAATATTGGCAGGAGGAATCGGCGCGATATCGAGAAGGCTCTCACTGGCCATGCGGAAGTTGCTCTGGGAGTCCTCGGGCGGGACACATCGCTCGTCTGTGAAGAAAACATGGACATTGTCCCAGTCGATTTGGGACACATACGGCTCGTCGGACAATAGCCGATAGAGGCCACGCGGAGTGTTGCCGCCGGCCAGACCAATCGAAAACGAGCCCCTGTCGCGGATAGCAGAACGGGCCACATCGACCACATAATCAGCGGCGGCCTGCGCAAGATCACCGGGCTTGGCAAAAACGCGGATTCTCGACGGCAACATGAACGGAGATTATGGACCCCGCCCCCAGGAATCAAGCTCACAACGGCTAGTGGACCGTTGACCGTCAAACACAACCGCATATCCCGATTTCGGGTACTCGTGCCAGCACAGGCAGCCAAACAGGCATGCGTTTCCCGCACGTGGGCCGCAATGCCTAACACTTATGTTGCCACCGGAATCAGCATAGTTGCGGTGGCTCATCTTTGACATCTTGCTATACCTGAAGCATAATCAGCTTACACCTTAGGTTGGTCGCCTCAGGTGCGATTTCTGTTGCCAGGTTGTGGGGGTCGGAGGAGAGAAACATGTCGCGTTGTGTCTTGGGTCGACGTTGTCTTTTTGCGTCCGTTGCAGCCGGGCTGGCGGCATTTGGCACGACGGCACACGCAGGCGTGGAATTCCAGCAGAAGATCCTAAACCCATATGCTGGCGACAGTTCCTATCGATACTTCGGCCAAGCCATTGGCGTCAGCGGGAAAAACGCCCTGACCAGCACTTATGGCAAAGGGGGCACCGTATTCTTCCTTCGCCAGCAAGCGGATGGCCAGTGGACGTTCAATGGAACCGCATCGGGCGAAGTCGCCGCCGGGTGCAACCTCGGCCATGCCGTGGCGATCGATGGGGATACCGCGCTGCTGGGCGACAATCTCAACGACGGCGCCTCATTCAATGGCGGAGCGGCGTTTCTCTACAAATACAGCGATGCGGGCTGGACGCTCGACAGCAGCTATCACCATGGGGGCGGCGATGATCAGTGCGGCCGATCCGTTGCCATCAGCGGCAGCACGTGTGTCCTGGGCGCTCCCTTCAACGATCATGCCGACAAGAAGCAGGGAATGGCTTTGGCATCGAACAATGGACTGGTCGATCTGAAGAAACTCCAGGATCCGGACGGCCATTTCGAAGACTGGGCCGGGTGGTCCGTCGGAACCAACGGAGTGGACGTGCTGGTTGGCGCATACATGGAGGATACAGCCGGTTCGGCCGCTGGCGCCGTCTATCACTATCGGAAGAATTTGGGCGGCGAATGGGAAATCAAGGCCAAGTTGCTCGGCAGCGACAGCGGACCTGCCGATGAGTTCGGTTGTTCCATTGCAGTACAAGGTAATCGCGCAGTGATCGGCGCAGTCGGATACGACGTCGGCGTCAAGATCAGCGTCGGGGCGGCGTATGTGTTCGAACGTGACCAGGCCGGAGTGTGGAACGAAACAGCCCTGCTCCTGCCCAGCGATGTCGCTCGAACCCGGTATTTCGGCACTTCAGTCGCCTTGGACGGCGATCGCATCGTCGTGGGCGCCCCTCTCGATTCGGAAACCGCCGCCTCTTCAGGCGCAGCCTACGTCTTTGAAATCGATTCCGCGGGAGTGTGGCGAGAACTGGCGAAGTTGAAGGCCGCCGATGCCGCCTACGACGACCGTTTCGGTGAAGCCGTCGGTATCAGCGGCGACACGATCATGGTGGGAGCGATCTACGACGACTATGACGGGCACAGCATCGCCGGGTCGATCTATGTCTACGCCGTGCCCGAGCCCTCCTCCATGCTGCTCTCACTGGCGACACCCCTGGCGCTGGCTCTGCGACGGCGGCGGTAGACGCTTTCTTTCTCAGACTGTGTCCCCACTATGCACGGCGGGCAACCCTTTGGGCGTGCCTTTGCGGCCATTCTCGTTCTTGCCCTCCTTGACCCAATTCCGAGCACAGTCCGAGCGACTCTGACCGCGCCCCGCCAACTAATCATCCGCAGAGCGGCGGGCACGCGATTGATAATCGCCGCCCAACAGCGAACAATCTCGGCACGTGGCGTAGAATTGTGGACTCCATTATGGCCGAGACACAACAATCACCCGGCGCCTTCAGACTCTTTCGAGCCTTCGGAATCAGTGTCTCGATGCATTGGACTTGGCTCCTCCTGGCTTACTACGCATGGCAGGTCCGCCCCAACCACTATGACGCCAAACTATGGGCCATGGCAGAATTCCTGGCCGTATTCGTCCTTGTTCTCATGCACGAGTTCGGACACGCACTCGCTTGCCGATCCGTCGGAGGGCAAGCAGATCGAATTCTGCTCTGGCCTTTCGGCGGGATCGCGTTCGTTCGTCCGCCCCAACGCCCTGGAGCCTTGCTGTGGAGTATCCTCGCCGGGCCTCTGGTCAATGTGGCACTCGTGCCGGTGACTCTGGCCCTGGCCTTGACGATTCCACCGTCCCTGACCGACGCGCACCGTTTCGCCAATGTCCTGTTCGTCGTCAACCTTGTCCTCCTCGTCTTCAACCTGGCGCCAATTTACCCGCTGGACGGCGGACAGATTCTGCGGGCACTGCTGTGGTTTCTGGTCGGTCAGGCCAGAAGCCTTATGGTGGCGGCTATCATCGGGCTCATGGGCGCGGGTGCGGTGCTGCTGTTGGCACTGTGGACGGGAAGCGTGTGGCTCGTGATGCTGGCCGTGCTGGGCGCCCTGCAATCGTGGAATGGATTCCGATATGCCAGAATCATGATCTCGCAGACCTCCTCGCCGCTGCCTGGTGTGGTCTGCTGCCCCTTGTGCGGCAGCGCCGCCAGTTCCATCTGTGTCTGCGCCTGCGGCTGTCGGTTTGACAGCCTGGTATATGGCGGCATCTGCCCAAATTGCCGGCAGGCGGATGCCACGGTCATCTGCCCCAACTGCCGACAGCAAACCCTGGTCAGCCTTTGGCGCCGGCCGGTGGAAATAGGCGTTCTGTCCCCCCCGCCGACCGGACCTTACGTGCCTCCATCAGCCGAAGGCTATCCGCGATAGCTCCCATGCACGGGCTTCGTTGCCGCCAGATCTCGCTCTATAATTCGGCTCTATGCCGAATGAGGACGCTCTAATGAAACCCGTGTTGCTTCACCTCGGCCATTCCCCCGATCCGGATGATGCGTTCATGTTCTATGCGCTCGCCAAGGGAAAGATCGACACCGGGCCGTATCGGTTTGAGCACGTATTGCAGGACATTCAGACGCTCAATCAACGAGCCACGAAGGGCGAGCTGGAGATCACGGCAATCTCGATCCATGCCTATCCCTACGTCGCCGACAAATACGCCCTGACTAGTTGCGGAAGCAGCATGGGGGATCATTACGGTCCCATGGTGGTCACCCAGCGCCCCACAACCCTGGCAGACCTCAAAGGCAGGAAGATCGCAATTCCCGGAAAGCTGACGACCGCTTTTCTCGCCCTCCAACTCTGCCTCGGCAAGGCGGGAGAAGCCTTTGAGTATGAGGTCGTGCACTTCGATCAGATCCCACAGCATGTCAAGCAAGGCAAGGCGGATGCGGGACTGATCATTCACGAGGGGCAACTTACCTACGAGCAATCCGGCCTGCATTTGGCGGTCGATCTCGGAACCTGGTGGATTGAATCAACCGGGCTGCCTCTCCCTCTCGGTGGGAACTGCATTCGCAAGGACCTTGGCATGCCGGTCATGCAGGAGGTAACCGACATCATCAAGCAGTCCATCCAATTTAGCCTCGACCATCGAACCGAGGCCGTCAATTACGCCCTGCAATTCGGCCGTGATTTGAATCGAGAACTGGCCGATCGGTTCGTCGGAATGTATGTGAACCACTGGACACTCGACTACGGAGCCAGAGGCAAGGCCGCCATCACCGAGTTGCTCCGGCGCGGAGCACAGGCGGGATTGGTGCCCGCCATCAGCAACATCGACTATGTCACCGCCAGAACATGACCCCAGCCATGGCTAACGACGCGAATACAGCATCTTCCCGCCATTTCTAACCCAGAGCTTGTTCCCGGAAGCCGCCTCAAACTCCTGCCTCAGCGTGGCGGGATTTCGATACCCCAGGCCCACGGATCGGCAAACAGCCTCGGGAATCGCCGTCGCCAACGAAACCTCAAACGCGTGATTCCGCTCGGTTCCCGCGCCGCGATCATACTCCGCGCCACCGCGCACATTGATGACATGTGCCGCAACGTTCCTGCTGAATCCGGCTCGCGACTCCAGAAAGTGCAGCACGTAATCCAGACCGTGGTAGCCAACCTCTCGGATGGCCGCGTCCATGTCCGGGGCCGAATGAAAACACGTGATCTGCGGCTGGTAGAGCACGATTTCTCCCCCGGCCGACATCGTGCCCGGCGTCTGCAAC
Source organism: uncultured Tepidisphaeraceae bacterium (assembly GCA_964451955.1). Lineage (GTDB taxonomy): Bacteria > Planctomycetota > Phycisphaerae > Tepidisphaerales > Tepidisphaeraceae > JAPLNB01. The sequence goes on along the minus strand of CAYVKG010000076.1, from coordinate 11,329 downwards.
TTGTACGAGCCTTTCCCGGCCGTCCACACTTCGTCATAGCCATCACCCAGCGCCTGCACGACCAGGTCAAGCGGCCGGTCCACACGAACAATGTGCAGCTGCGATGACACCTCGACCGCGGCCTGGTATGCGGCGATGAAGCCGCCAAACCCAACGCCCGAAAATAGACCCCGCGGCTGCGCCAAATGCCCATCTTCCTGGCACACCATGTTGAATGACACGATCGGCACGTCGATCGCATTAAAAATGTGGCGAGCGCCTTCGTTGATCACGTCCCGGCCCGGGTTTTCGGCGCGACCAATCAAGCGGGGAATCCCCATGAGAACGGCGGCCCAATGCAGGCCATCAATCACTTCCCTGCCCGCAACACCTGGAAAGAACGTCTTCAGGCCGCCCGCATACCCGGCTGATTCATGGGGTACGGTCCCGCTCAGAGCAATGATCAGATCGTAATCACTCTTGAGCCGGCGATTGACTCGAACAGGGATCGCCTCCGACCAGCGGCCCAACGTCTTCTCACGCATGAACTCACCCTCGATCCGGCCCACCTCCACCAGATTCCCCACCTCAACAGAGTGATCCAGCATGTCCGCAACCAGTCCAAACGCGCCGCGGTCGGCCATCCCCAGTTTCGCCAGTTTCTCCCCAACCGTCATCGAACGGTGAGTGCCCGCGGCATTCAGCGTGTCAAGACGTTGCAGCCCCGCACCTTTGAGCGCCTCGTAAATCAGCGGAAAAAGCCGATCGCAAACGTCAGTCCTCGAGTAATCCGGATGAATCACCAGCACCCGACGAATTGACCCAAACTGCGCAAGCGTCTCTTGCACCACGCCTCGCAGTTGATCGAGCGCCAAAGACGATTCCACGTTCCGTTGTGCCGCCAGTAGTCCTTCAGGCATTTCCATTTCCGTCCCGCTGCTACTCACTGTAGCGTCAGTCACGCCGCCGGTCCCCGCGATCAACGCTCGGCTCGAAAGACATACTCCCCCGATGGAACCACCAAGACCGCCCGACCAGACTCCTGGCGGTCCGGTCGCACACCCCTGCCGTTCTCCGTAATCGAATTCGGCCAGCCCGTCGGAATGTGGATCGAGGCGCAGGTGTTCGGGGGAATGCTCACGAACAGTTCAAAGTGCCCATCGGCAATCCTCCAATCGCTCTTGATCCGACCACGAATCGTGTCGAGCGTCGCCTTCGCGAAAACGATGTCACCCACCGGGGTGGGCCTGATGATGATCTTCTTGAAACCGGGACCCGCCGGATCACCTGAAATACCGGCCAGATCATGGTAGAACCACTCAACGATGTGCCCGAGCATAAAATGGTTCTGTGAAACCTCTGGGCGAGCATCCCATGACTCCACCAGCGAAGTCGCGCCTTTGCTCAACTGATAGCCATAGCCGGGCTTGGAGGACTGGTTATTCATCTCAAAAATCACATCCGATCGTCCACCATCCGCCAGCGCTCGCAAAAGATAGCGGTACCCAACATCTCCGGGCGTCAGAGCATTTCCGCGGGACTGAACGTCCTTAACGATCGCATCGAGAATCGCCTGGCGATGCTCTTGTTCGGCAAGGCCCATCACCAGAGGTATCGAGTTGGAGCACTGCGAGCCCGTGGCATATTGCATCCTCCCGCAATCGAAGAACCTCCGGTTGAAGGCGTCACGAACTCGCTTCCCCAGCGATTCATACCTCCCGGCATCGGCAGCATTGTTCAGAAGTCGGGCGGCACGGGCCAGCACTGTAATGTCCAGGTAGTAGAACGCGGTTGCCGTCAGGGCTTTGGGAGTCAATTGCGCCTCACCGGGAGGTTTGGGACCGACGTCGCACCAGTCCCCGAGCCCATGCGAAACAATGTGATCCTTGGATGTTCCGCCAAGGTACGCCACATAACGCTTCATGCCTCCGTAGTGCTGGCGAAGCAACTCCATATCCCCGGTCCACTCGTATTGCTGCCAGGGAACCAGCACATACGCGCTGCCCCACTCGGGAGAATCCCGAAAACCACCGGAAAACACCGTGTATTCCGGGGCAATGTCCGGAATCAGCCCGTTCCCGAGTTGCGAGTCCGCCATATCCGTCATCGCCTTGCTGAACAACCGGGCCAGGTCAAATTCATACCGCAACGAAGGACCGTTCAAATGATATTCCTCAAGCCAGCCAAGCCGCTCCCGATGCGGGCAGTCGGTGAGCACCGACATCATGTTGGATCGCTGTGCCCAGCGAACTAGCGAATGGATGCGGTTGAACAAGTCATTGGAACACTCGAATGACCCAATCGCGGCCGACGACGAATGAACCACCACCCCTTCAAGCGACTCAATCGTGGGCAATTCACTCGTGGGGCTGCGCCGCTCCACCTGCAGGTAACGACTGCCGTGATAGAAAAACTTCGGGAACCACGTCTCCGACCCACAGCCGGCAAGAACGTATTCCCAATGCGCATCTCCCCCTCCGCAGGATCGCCGATCCACAGAGCCGTCGGCGTTCAGCAGTTCGGCGGGGATAACCTTCACCGATGACCCCGCCGGGCCGCGCAACTTCAACCTCGGAATCAGGGAGACATTCTGGCCAAGATCGTAGACGCTGACATCCGGTTTGAGCCGAACGACGCGTACCGGAGTCAGCGTCCCGATAGCACGGATGGGGGCAGCAGATTGGCTATATCCTCTGAGCTTCCCACCCGGCCCCCCGACGCGGGCCGCCTTGAGCCACGCCGAGTCATCGAATTTGGGCATGTCCCACCCCGGCTCGTCGAGGCGGGCATCGCAATCCTCACCGCCGTAAACACAGGAAAACGTGATCGGGCCGGCATGAGCACGCCACGTCTCGTCGGTCGTGACATAGTCGGTGGAGCCATCCGCATAGTCGATGCGGAGGTGGGCAATCGCCCTGAGCCCGCCAAACGAACCGGTGAACTTGGCATATCGACCACCACGAACGTTGTACATCCCGTTGCCCAAAAGAACACCGACCGCATTCGCGCCCGTCCCGATCTGGGCCGTCACATCATACGTATCGTAGAGACAGGTCTTGTCGTACTTGGACCAGCCGGGAGCAAGAAGGTCTTGGCCAATGCGTTGGCCGTTGACCGAAAGCTCATACTGTCCCAAGCCGCAGATATGTGCGGTGGCGCGCAAAACTCCGGGCCTGACCGCAAACCGCCGACGCAGCAGCACACTATTCAGCGATGAGTCCGCCGCCCCGATCCACGATGCCCGCCAGTCACCGGGACCTAGCAAACCCATGGTCCACGACGCAACCCCGCTCCACGCAGACGGCTTGCCCTTCTGGTTCCATACCCGAACCTTCCAAAACACCTGCTGCGACGACTTCAGCTCGCGGCCGCCATACTCCACGCACACGCTCTGATCGGATCGCACCTTGCCGGAATCCCACATGTCGCCACAATCCGCCGAGAGCACATCCCGTGAACTGGCAACGAGAATCCGGTACGCGGACTGGCTCTGAGCCGCTTCCTCGCTCTGAAGCGCCCACGTCAAACGGGGCCGCAAGACGTCAATGCCTCGCGGGTCCTCGCCAAATTCGCAACGAAGGTGACCGGGCTTCAGAGGACCCATTGAACCGCGAGCACAATCGGCGACTACCGCAAGACTAATCACAATGACAAGCCAGACATGACTCATGGCAACTCCAGTCTCTGAATCGCTATCGTACCCTCACGGTTCTTCAAGGTCATCCAATGCCCCTGACAGCCAATTCGTGTATATTGCCGCATCGGTTAAGGAGGTGCTGCCATGTCCAGATGCGTGATCGCGCCAGTCGCTGCAACCGCATGGCTGCTGTTGACCGGCTGGGGCCTCGCGGCAGGCCTCAACTCGGCGGGAAACGTCGATGGCGTGTTGACCTGGCGATTGCCCGATCTGTCGCCCGGGCAATCCGCCCGACAGCTCGTTGTCTTTGTCTCAGACGCCTCCTACGAGAAATCCGCCCTCCTGCTGCAAAATGCCCGCCTGCACTTCGCCAAGACCACACAGCCCCCAGCCACAAGCGGAAAGCCCGAGCCAACCGTCTGGATCGGCAACGACGCCACGGATTTTGCAATCGGGCCTGCCGGCAGCTTCTTCTGGGAAGGCGGAAAACAAGGACTATCGTGCCCGCGAGGCGGACAACTCAGCCGGTTGGGCTGGTATGTGCACTATGCCGATCCCGTCGCCAGAAAAGCCGGAACACCTATCGCCGGCAATCGAACCAGCGTCGAATCCCTCGAAACGGTCCAACCGATCGCCTCGGCCGGGCCTCGTGAGGCCTGGGGCATCGCGCGCACTTCGGACAATCGGTTGCAGATCCGCATTCGAGCATTAATGGGACCCGGCGCATCCGCCGGCATTGAGTATGTCCTGACCAACAAGAGCGATCGCAAGCTGACCGACCTCAAACTGACCGTCTATGCCAACCTGGAAGCCGCACATGATCACGAAAATGACTACGGCGCCTTGGATCGCACGACCGCCGCATTGCTCCTCGTCGACTCCCCTACCGGCAGATGCGTCATCATGGCCGGCATCGATCCCCCATCATCTGGCTACTGTGGCGTCTGGGCCTCCGACGCACAGTTGCGGAACGCCAGTGGTGAGTTGTTCGAGCATTGGAAACCCTATGCGGGAATCCCCGAAACCACCAAGAAAGCGCTCATGATCAATCCGCAGACTATCGGCATCTACGCGGAGTACGCTCCGGCGCCGCCGGTTATGGAGCCGATCGAGCCACAGACGCGGACACTCACCCGCCCCGAAGCCGATGCCGCACTCGCAAACGATTGGCTGTTTCAGGCCGAAGGCAAGCCGCTCATCGGCAGGACCACCGACGAGATCCGCTGGGCGCGAGAACTGGCACGACGCCTGATATCAAACGCCCAAACGCCTGACCTCAGCAACGAATTGCACCAGCTCGATGTACTGGAAAATCGCATCGCCCAGGTTGCCAGATCCGGTCAGACCGCCCTGGCCAAAGAGGTCTACTTGGAAGTTCGACACGTCAAGCGGCAAATCGTCTTCAAGAACCCCGCCATCGACTTCTCACAACTGCTCCTGATTGATAGCCCCTATCCGGCTGGCCGCGAATGGCAGCATCAGGCAAGGCATCGCAACGGCATGATGGCCGTCCCCGGAGGAAGGCTGCTCGTCTTGAACGGCCTTCACCCCGGCGCGCCCGTCCGCAAACTCGCACCCGCCAAACCGGGAAGCTTCTGGCGCCCAGATCTGTCCTTCGACGGCAAGCGAGTCCTCTTCTGCTACCGGGCGCATGACGAAAAGAGCTTCCATCTCTACGAAATCAATGTCGATGGAACAGGCCTTCGGCAGTTGACCAATGGCCCCTACGACGACATCGATCCCATCTACCTGCCCGACGGGCATATCCTGTTCACCACCACACGCGCCAACACCTACGTGCGGTGCATGCCCTATACCTATTCCTACGTCCTGGCCCGATGCGACGCCGACGGCGGAAATGTCTATCTCATTAGCCATAACAACGAACCCGACTGGTGCCCGGCTCTCCTCAACGATGGGCGAGTCATCTACTCTCGATGGGAGTATACCGACAAAGCGCTCTGGCGCATTCAGAGCCTTTGGGTCACCAACCAGGACGGCACAGGCACCGCCGCCTTCTGGGGAAACCAGAGCGTCTGGCCCGATCATCTCGCCGAACCTCGCCCCATTCCCAACAGCCGACGAGTCATGTTCACCGGCTTGGCCCACCACAATTGGTTCGCCGGGTCCATCGGCATCATCGACCCCGCTAAAGGCTTGAACTTCCCCCATGGCCTTACCAAAGTCACCTCCGAGATGCCTTGGCCTGAGTGTGGCGATCCCCCACTCGATCCACAGGAAACAGCCGACTATCACTCCGCCGGACAATTCGATGCGTACAAGACTCCCTATCCGCTCTCCGAAGAGGATTTCCTCGTCTCCGCCTCCCGCCATGGGAAATTCGTCCTCTACCTGATGGACGTCCACGGAAACCGCGAACTGATCTATCAAGGATCGCACAACGTCTGGCATGCCATGCCTCTCAAACCCAGGCCAACTCCCCCCGCCCAGGCGAGCCGAGTGGCGTGGCCGGGAACCGGCAGCCAGCGCACAACCCCACAGGATGGAACCTTCTTCAGCGCCAACGTGCTTCAGGGCATCCCCCAACTCCAACACGATCAGGTACGGTACTTGCGCGTCATCCAGATGGATGCAAAAACCTATTCGCTCTGGACACGCGATTCGCGAACCAGCGGGCCCGGCGTCTCCGTCCTCCAGGATGATGGCGTCAAGCGCATCCTGGGCACCGTCCCCGTCGCACCCGATGGATCCGTCAACTTCCACGCCCCGCCCGGCGTCGCACTGCATTTCCAACTCCTCGACAAACACGGGCGGGCACTCCAAACCATGCGATCCTTCACTGGACTCATGCCCGGCGAATATCGCGGTTGCGTCGGCTGCCATGAGATGCACTCCACCGCCCCTCTCAACCAAACCGGTGCCGCCCTGCGCCACGCCCCCGCCAAGCTCACCCCGCCCCCGTGGAAAACCACCAGCATCAGCTATGAGCGAATGGTCCAGCCCGTCTTCGACAAGTATTGCGTCGATTGCCACCAAAGCGATGTCAAGGCAAAAAAGGCCATCGACTTCACGCTCCGACCAGGTCACTTGTTCTTCAAGGAGCCCTACCTCTCACTCGTCGGACCCGTGGGATTTGGCGTCGCTAAGCAGAAGCACACGCCTGGATTCGCCGGAGCCCTCATGGTCGAAAACTACGCCTTCAGCGATCCCGACAGCTACGTGACCTTTCCGCCCATGGCTGGATTGTCCTACCGAAGCAGGTTGATCGACCTGGCTATCACCGGAAAACACTACGGCGCGGTCCTCGATGACCTGAGCCTCCAGAAGCTGATCGCATGGGTCGACGTCAACTGCCCCTACCGGGGCGACGAGGATGTGCGCGCCATTCCCGACCCGGATTTCCCCGGCGTCGAGGATCTGCCCATCCGGCCTCTCTGCAGAAATGCGCCTTTGATTTCTCGACCTTAGGAGTGACTATGCTTCGGTCTCTATCGCTCGTCTTCGTCGCGTCCTGGTGCGCCGCCTGTGCCGCCAACCGCCCCGATCTCCTCATCGCTGACTTCGAATCCGGCGACTATGCCAACTGGAAAGTCGAAGGCGAAGCGTTCGGCCCCGGACCAGCAAAGGGAACCCTTCCCAACCAGATGCCCGTCACCGGCTACCTCGGCAACGGCCTTGTGAATACCTTCTTCAAAGGCGATGATGCCACCGGCAAGCTCGCCAGCCCTACATTCCCCATCCAACGAAAGTACCTCAACTTCCTCATCGGCGGCGGGAAGAACGCCGAAAATCTGTGCATTAACCTCGTCATCGACGGCAAGACCGTCCGCACCGCCACAGGACCCAACGAGAGGCCCGGCGGCAGCGAAGAACTCGACTGGGCAACATGGGACCTCACCCAATTCGCCGGAAAAACCGCGACCATCGAGATCATCGACCAGGCCAAAGGCGGCTGGGGGCACATCAATATCGACCACATCGTCCAAAGCGATTCGAAGAGAGAGACCCCAATCGTGACCGACGTCCTGTACAACGAGACCTATCGCCCGCAGTTCCACTTCAGCGCACGAAAGAACTGGCTCAACGACCCCAATGGACTGGTCTACTACAAAGGCGAATACCACCTCTTCTTCCAACATAACCCGCTCGGCATCAACTGGGGCAACATGACCTGGGGCCACGCCGTCAGCACCGACATGCTCCATTGGAAACAACTGGACAACACGCTCCTCCCTGACAAACTCGGCACCATGTTCTCAGGCTCGTGCGTCGTCGACTGGAACAACACCGCCGGCTTCCAGAAAGGCAACGAGAAAACGATCGTCGCCATCTACACCGCGGCCGGTGGCACTTCCGACCTCTCCAAGGGCCAACCCTTCACCCAATGCATCGCCTATAGCAACGACGCCGGCAAGAACTGGACCAAATACGACAAAAACCCCGTCCTGAAACATATCGCCGGCGGCAATCGCGACCCCAAGGTGGTCTGGTACGAGCCAAACAAACTATGGATCATGACCCTCTACATCGATGGCCCCAAATTCGCCTTCTTCAGCTCTCCCGACCTGAAACACTGGACCCACCTCCACGATTTGGACGTGCCGGGCTGTGACGAGTGTCCGGATTTCTTCCAGATGCCCGTCGATGGCAACCAGAACAACATGAAGTGGGTCTGGACTGCCGCCAATGGCAAATACCTCGTCGGCTCATTCGACGGAAAACGATTCACCCCCGAAACCAGCCTCCAACAGTCCGACTGGGGCAAAAACTTCTATGCCGTACAAACCTACAGCGACACGCCCGACGGCCGGAGAATCCAGATCGCGTGGATGCGCGACGGACGCTATCCACAAATGCCCTTCAACCAGCAGATGGGAATTCCCTGCGAAATGAACCTCAAGACAACCCCCCAAGGCCTCCGCGTTGACCGCACGCCCATCAAGGAAATCAAACTCCTGCGCAATAAATCACGAAAATGGAGAAATCTGACCGTCAACCCGGGAGAAAACCCGCTCGCCGGAACCTCCGGCGAGTTGCTCGACATTCACGCCGAGATTGAACTCGGTAACGCGACTGGATTCGCTCTGAACGTACGCGGCCAAACCATCAGTTACTCGGCGACAGACAAGAACATCTCCTGCCTCGGCGCCTCCGCCCCCCTCCCGCCCACCAAAAACACCATCAAACTCCAGATCCTCGTCGATCGCTCGTCCATCGAAGTCTTCGGCAACGACGGACAGATCGCCATGACCTCCTGCTGCCTGATCAAACCCGGCAACAAAAATCTCGCCCTCACCGGAACCGGCGATTCCATCCGCGTGATCTCGCTTCAGGTGCACGAACTCAAATCCGTCTGGCGATGACTATCTGCCGGCAATAATCAGGTCCAGGCGCTTGCTGAATTCCTCCAGGCTCAGCCCGCCATCCTCTATCGTGCAGAATCCGCTGTAGCCGGCGTCGTCCAGCGCCTTCCGAACCACAGGCCACTTCACGCTGCCGTCACGCGGGTGCACAAAGCTCCCGCCCTGCCCATTGGGATTCAGCTTGAAATCCTTGATGTGAATCTTGGCGATCAACCCGCCCAGCGACTTGATCCACTCCTCCGACGGAGCGTACTTCACGTGATTGCCAATGTCGAAATACGCCTTCACCAGAGGATGCTTGAACGAAGCCACGAAGTGCGTGAAGATCGCCGGCTTCACCCACAGGTTGTTCCACACGTTCTCCAACGCAATCGTCACCTTCGTCTGCTCCGCCACTCCAATCAGCTTCCTTACCGCCGCCGCGGAACTGTCCGTCGACTGGTTGTGCGCGTCAATGTACGCCCTGTACCTCGCGTTGTCCCCGTCAGCCACCTTCGTTATGTGCCCCGTCTTCTCGTCAAACTCAATCTTGAAATCCCACGCCTCAGGCATCGGCATCCCGCCAATCCGACAGGGAACCAGCAACACCGCCGATGCGCCATACGCCTGGGCGGCACGCAACGCGTCCTCCGTCACCTTCAGCGTCGACTCAACCTTCGCCCCATCTTTGCTGTTGAACTCCGCCCAGCCCCGCAGCACGCTGTGGATCTTCAGGCCTACCTTCTCGGCAATCGCCCGGCCTTTCTCGCACTCCCCGGGCGGCAGAATCGCAGATGTCTCAACGCCGTCAAAACCGGCATCCTTCAGCTTCTTCAACTCCTCCTCGTCGATCTTCCCAACGATCATCGCCTTGTAGAGCTTGGTCTTCATCTCCTGCGCCGGCAAAGTCCCGCCCGCGACCAGGGTTATCCCACTCGCGGCACAAACGGAAAGAAACTCGCGTCGATTCATCTTCGTCATGGCTTTGTCCAAGGTTCGAGGTGACGGGTCCATACCACCTCCAATGATAACTCGCGGTTCACGCGTTTCCCACCGTCCGCGCTATCGCCGCTCCAATGCAGGCCCCACCCGATAAACGCCGCCAGGCTGCGTCTCAATCTTCAATACCTGCTGGCCATAACGGATGTTGCATGGCCGGCCCAGCTTCGACCGAATCGCCCCCTCGCTCAGTTTTCCCTCCTTCCATGCAATGTCCACCTCAAACCCGCCTCGCGCACAAAGCCCCTTCACGCTACCCGCAGGCCAGGCACTCGGCAGCGCCGGCAACAGATGGACTTCGCCCCCATGCGACTGCAGGAGCATCTCCGCGACGCCGGAGCAGCCGCCAAAGTTCCCATCGATCTGAAACGGAGGATGCGTGTCAAACATGTTCGGCAAGGTCGATTTCGACAGCAACTCCCCAAACATCTTGTACGCATGGTCCCCATCCTGCAGACGCGCCCACAGGTTGATCTTCCATGCCTTGCTCCACCCCGTCCCGCCATCACCTCGCAGCTCAAGCGACTTCCGAGCCGCGGCGAAGAGCTCCGGCGTGCCCAGCTTCGTGATCTGGTCGCTCGGATACAGCCCATACAAGTGCGACACATGTCGGTGCTCTCGCTCGGGCGCTCTCATGTCCCAGTCCTCCATCCACTCCTGCAACTGACCCGCCGAACCGATCTGCATCGGAGCCAACCGCTCCCGTTTGCTCCTCAGCACCTGGCAGAACTCGGCGTCGATGCCAAGCGCCTCCCCCGCCTCAATGCAGTTTGTGAACAAATCGCGCAGAATCTGCATATCCATCGTCGGACCCGCGCAGATGCTCGTGCCGCCCGGATGTCCATTCTCCGGCGAGATCGATGGGCACGTCACCAGCCATTTGTGCCTCGGCTCCTCGACCAACGTGTCCACGAAGAACTCCGCGGCGCCTTTCATTGTCGGATAGACCTTCTTCAGGTACTCCTTGTCCCCGGTGAACAGGTAATGCTCCCAAAGGTGCTGGCACAACCACGCCCCACCACAAGGCCACATGCCCCAGAAGGCTCCGTCCACCGGCGCCGTCGCTCGCCAAAGATCCGTGTTGTGGTGCGCCACCCACCCCCTCGCTCCATAGTTCACCTTCGCCACCCGAGACCCATTCTCCACAAGCTCGCTCACCATCCGCAGGAGCGGCTCGTGGCACTCGCTCAGGTTCGTCACCTCAACCGGCCAGTAATTCATCTCCGTGTTGATGTTGATCGTGTACTTGCTGTCCCAGGGCGGCGACATGCTCTCATTCCAAAGACCCTGCAGCGTCGCCGGTTGTCCGCCGGGCCGCGAACAGCTCATCAGCAGATACCGCCCGAACTGAAAATGCAGAACGCACAACTCAGGATCATTGGACCCGGCAAACGACTTGATCCGCTGGTCG
>CAYVKG010000075.1:0-23742 GCA_964451955.1 uncultured Tepidisphaeraceae bacterium | reverse complement strand
CCACCTCCTGCTCCAGGACCCGGCCCTTGCCCTTGGCCCGCGCCGGGACCCGGGCCCATGCCCCGACCTTGACCGCCTTGCCCTCGACCAATCCCGTCCGGCGCCTCACGGTACGGCCCTCGCCGAACCCCTTCCGCACACATGCAGAACAGCTGCCGCTGCTGGTCCTTTGTCAGGTGATGACGCACCGCCAAAAGATAGTCCACCACGCGACGCTCCAACGCCGCATTCGCCGCGATCAGCGATTCATGCTTCGCCCGGATCACCTCGTCCGCCGAATTCGGATCGTCCAACGTCGCCGCCAACTCCGTCCGCTTCACCGCCAGATCCCCCCGAAGCGCCTTCAGATCCGCCGCGAACGCCGGATCATGTTGCTCAAATTCGCTCCGCTCATTCGCCGGTACGCGCAGCCAGTCCATCAACGCCCGCGCCGCGTCCGATGTCGTCGCCACCGGGGCTCTCGCCGCCCGCGTCGCCGTCCCCGCCGCGTACGCCGCAACACCAACCGCTGCCGCCAGCAACATCGCGCCGATCGTCTTCGCAATCGTCATAATTGCCCTCCCCGGGGTAAACCCCCCTCTGATTCGTCCTCGGCAAAAATCATGCTGAATGCGCCCAGATCCCCCTCCAATGCGTCCAGTCCCACCGCCTTCACCATCTCCTCCGCCGTAACCGTTCCGCCTGACAACGCCGCTTCCTTCCCCGGCAACCGACCCAGCGTCCAGCCGATCCCCGCTGCCACAAGGATCGCCGCCGCTATTCCGCTCCGAGCAAACCATCGACCACGCGCCGATTCTCGCCTCGCCGACGACAATACCGCCGCCGTCAGGTCCGCCGGAGGAATCACCAGCTTCCACCGGCCAAGTTCATCCCATGTGCCCTGCAACGATTGCCGCAACGCCCGGCATGACTCGCATTCCCCCAAATGCGCCAATATGAGCGCCCGGTCTCCTTCGGACAGCTCGCCGGCCAAAAATCTCAGAAGTTTTGTCTCTTCAGGGCACATGGTCTTCTCAGATTAAACGATCCAGACGCTCTTTTCCTGCCGCCTTTTGCCTATTCCTCAATCCAATCCCTAAGCCTCTGCCGCAATTGAGCATACGCACGCACCAACAGCGACTCCACCGCCCCTTCGCTCCATCCCGTGCTCTCCGCTATCTGCGCGTGGTTCAGCCGCTCAAATCGATGCATCACCAACACCATCCTCTGTCGCTCCGGTAACGCCGCTATCTCCCGCCGTATCGCGCTGATCCGCTCCGCCTGCTCCATCGCTTCCCCTCCCCCCACGCCGTCCACCGCAATCGCCGGTTCCTCGGGCATCGCCGCCAGCCGCGGCCGCTTCGCGTAGTCCAGACAAAGATTTACCACGATCCGATACAAAAACGTCGAAAACGCCGCCGTCGGCTTGTAGCTGCCTGCAGCACGGTACACCCGCAAAAAAGTCTCTTGCGCTATGTCGTCCGCCATGTCCCACCGCCCCGTAAAACGATACGCCACCCCGCGAACCAGGTCCTGATACCGTCTCACCAGCACCCCCAACGCCCCCATCCCCCCTTCCCCAACCTGCCTCATCAACTCCGCGTCCGTCGGGCCCTCTCCCGCTGCCGCAGACAATGATCCACCGCTCAACGGCAGCTGCATTTTCGCGATGCGCTCCACGGCTCAACTTACCTCCGGACCAGCCCTCATCTTCCCTTCCGCGGCCTTACCCGCCGCATCCTCCAAATCCATCGTCGACTGCGACAAACCATGCCCAGCCTTGTTCGCGTAGATCAGCCAGTACGCAATCGGAATCACGAACAGCGTGAACAGCGTCGATGCAAACAGCCCGAATATCAGCGACCACGCCAGACCCGAGAAAATCGGGTCAATGATTATAGGCACTGCCCCAAGCATCGCGGCCCCTGCCGTCAACAGAATCGGACGCAACCGCACCACCCGGCTCTCCATGATCGCTTCAAACAGCGTACGCCCTCGCGCCAGCGATAGATGAATGAAGTCCACCAGAATAATCGAATCCCGCGTCACAATCCCCGCCAACGCGATCATCCCGATCATCCCCGTCGCCGTGAAATACACCGGATCCAGAAACCCCCCAACCCTCTGCGCGCTCACCACGTTCAACAACCAGAATCCCGGCATCACCCCCAGAATCGTCAACGGTATCGCCAGCATCACAATCACCGGAACCGCAAATGAACCCGTCTGCGCAACCAGCAGGATATAAATCGCAACCATCGCCGCCCCGAACGCCAGACCCAGGTCCCTAAACACGTCCAGCGTTATCTTCCACTCGCCTTCCCCCGCAAAGTCCACTCGAATACCCGCCGGAACACTCCACGCAACACCGCCTCCATTCCTGAAAAACGTCCGCCCCTCCACCGCCCTCGCCCCTGCCCCGCTAACCCCCGAATCCATCCCCCCCGACCCCGAAACCTGCCGCCGATCCGCCTCAACGTCAACCACCACGTCCGCGGGCGGCCGCCCCGCCGTCTCCGCAAATACGTACGCCACTCGATGCAGATTCTTGTGATACACCGTCTGGCCCACCCGCGATCGCTCCCACCGCCCCAGCTCGCTCAGCGGCACCAGCTGCCCGCTACCGCCCTTCACGTGCACCCTCGATAGATCCCAAACGCTCGTCCGACTGCTCAGCGGCAGCCGCGGCACAATCCGTAACGGATTCCGCTCTCGCTCGCTCCGGATCACGCCCATCTCGCCGCCCCCCAGCATCAGCCCCAGCGTCCCCGCAATCTCCTCCGTCGAAATCCCGCTCAACGCCGCCTTCTCCTTGTCCGTAACAAATGTCAGCTCCGTCTGCGCCGACTCCCGAACATCATCAACGTCCACCACCCCCGGTTCCGCCTTCAGCCTCGCACTCACCGTCTCCGCCGCCGCCAACAGGTCCTCATACGTGTGATCCGGCTGACCGTACACCTCCGCCACCACGCTCGCAATCACCGGCGGCCCGGGCGGCGTCTCCACCAGCTTCATCCTCGCCCCGTGACGGTCCGCGATCGCCTGAAGTTCATCACGCATCCGCAAACCGATCCCGTGACTCTGCAGCCGACGGTTCTTCTTCCCCGCCATGTTGATCCGAACCTCCGCCACATTGTCCCCCCGCCGCAGATAGTAGTGCCGCACCAAACCATTAAAATCCATCGGCGATGCCACCCCAACATAACTCGTGTAGTCCGCCACCTCCCCAACACCACCCAAATACGCCTCAAATTCCCTCACCGCCGCGTCCGAACGCTCCAGCGTCGTCCCCTCATCAAAATCCAACACCAGCAGCAACTCGTTCTTGTTGTCAAACGGCAACATCTTCAGCGGCACGCTCCGCGTCGCCGCCAAACCCATCGCCCCCACCGTCAACAAACCAATCACCAGCAAAAAAAACCACGCCCTCAGCCTCGATCGCAGCAACGGCGCCATCAGCGGATAAAAAACCCGGTACAACCGCGATCGCTTCACCGCCTCAAGATCATCAACCTCATGACCATGCCCTCCCCCATGCCCCCCCGAATACTTCCGCTTCAACATGTGGTACGCCAGCCACGGCGTGATCGTGAACGCCACCACCATCGACATGATCATCGTCACCGGCACGTTCAATGCCATCGGACGCATGTACGGGCCCATCATCCCCGTAATGAAAAACATCGGCAGAAAACTCACGATCACCGCCAGCGTCGCCGTAATCAGCGGCGGCCGTATCTCCGCCACAGCCTCCAGCACGATCCGACGCGTCGCTTTCTTCCGCAATGCGAAATGCCTCGCAATGTTCTCCACATCCACGATCGGGTCGTCCACCAACAACCCCAACGCCAGAATCAATGCAAACAGCGTCACCCGGTTGATCGTGAAACCCAGCAGCAGATTCACCGCCAGCGTCAACCCGAACACCACCGGCACCGCCACCGCCACGATTATCGCCTCACGCCACCCAAGGCTCAGCGTCAGCAACGCCACCACAATCACAATCGCCACCGCCAGCCCCTCCACCAACTCGTCCACCTTCTCGTCTGCCGTCAGGCCATAGTTCCGCGTGACGATCAGCTCCATGTCCGACGGCACAATCGCCGGCCGCAACTCCTCCGCCTTCCGCAACACCGCGTTGGCCACCCATACCGCGTTCGAACCCTTCTTCTTCGCGATCGCAATCGTCACCGCCGGTGCCGATTCCCCACCCTTGCTCCCCTCCGCCTTCGCCAAATCCCCCGAAAACGCCGCTTCACCACCCCCCGACTCCCCAAGCACCGTCCCCGGAAAATACTCCCGCTGCGTGAATCCCCTCGCCGGTCCCCAACCGTGCCGCACGTAATGGCTCACTTCCTCCGGACCGTCTTCCACCCTCGCCACGTCCTTCAACGACACCGGCCTCCCCTCGAATACCCCCACCACCAGGTCCCCCAACTGCCTCGCGTCCCCAAATGGCTCCCCCGCCGCCACACGAATCACCTCGTCGTGCCTGCGAAAATCCCCCGCCGTCAACCTCACGTTCGCCCCCTGTATCGCACGCTCCAACTCCAGCGGCGAAACGTGATGCGCCGCCATTCGGTCCGCGTCCATGTACACCTGCACCACCCGAGGACGACCCCCAACCACGTACGCCCGCGATACGTTCTCCACCCCCGCCAATCGCTGCGCAACCTCCTCACCCACCCGCCTCAATCCCATGTCATCCACGCTTCGGCCCGCCAGCGTCAGCGTCACCACCGGAACATCGTCAATCTCCACCGGCTTCACCACCCACCCCCTCACCCCCGGCGGAACAATGTCCCGGTGCTCCTCCATCTTCTTCTGCAGCTTCACCAGACTCCGCTCACGGTCCTCTCCCACATAATACCGCACCGTGATGATCGCCTGGTCCTCCCGACTCATCGAGTACACGTACTCCACTCCGTCAATCTGATACAGAATCTTCTCCAGCGGCGTCGTCACCAACTGCTCCACCTCCGACGCCGAATGCCCCGGAAAACTCACGTAGACGTCCGCCAGCGGAACAACAATCTGCGGATCCTCCTCACGCGGCGTCAACTTCAACGCCGCCAGACCCAAGACCGTCGCCAACAGTATCAAAATCAGCGAAAGCTTCGACTCCAAAAACGTCTTGACAATGCTGTTCGTAAAATGGTGCTCGAGAGGCGATTGCTCAGCCATTGGACGTCTCCTGCGTCGCCGCCGCTTCACGCACAACTACCTCTTCGCCAGCCCGGAGTCCCGACAAAACCT
Organism: uncultured Tepidisphaeraceae bacterium; assembly: GCA_964451955.1. Taxonomy (GTDB): domain Bacteria; phylum Planctomycetota; class Phycisphaerae; order Tepidisphaerales; family Tepidisphaeraceae; genus JAPLNB01. Next base: position 18,507 of record CAYVKG010000075.1, on the reverse strand, counting down.
CAACGTCCCCCCCAAAACTCCGCCCAATCCGAACCGCCCGAGAACCTCCACGCCCCCCCCCAACCACCTCCACCAACTCCAACTGCCCCACCTGCCGAACCGCCTGCCTCGGGATCACCAATACCTCCTCCTCGTCCAGCGGAATCAGAATCCGCCCAAACATCCCCGTGTAAATCCCCGCGGGGCACGGACCTGTCACCTTCACCTGAAACGACCGGCTCGCCGACTGCGCTTCCGGCACAATCTCGCTGATCGTCCCCTCGCATAACTTGTCCAACAAATCGATCTTCACCCCGATCCTCTGACCCACCGCCAGCCGATGCGCCAACGACTCCCGCACACTCGCAATCAACTGCATCCGCTTCGGATCAAACAACGACACCAGCACCTGCCCAGGCATCACCGTGTCCCCAACATCCACCTTCTTGTCTATCACAATCCCGTCCATCGGCGATCTCACCGTCGCATGCGCCAACGCCGCCTCAACCTCCTCCACCGTCGCTCTGAAACGCGCAACCTCCGCCTCCGTCGATTTCAACGCCAACGCCGCCCTGTCATACTCCACCCGACTCGCCGCCCCAGTCTTCACAACGTCTCGAAGCCGCTGCTCGTCAATGACCGCCTGCGCATGCGCCGCCTCCGCCGATACCACCCCGGCTTTCGCCTGCTGCAGCCTCGCCCGCAGGTCCGCATCGTCCAGCCGCACCAATACCTGCCCCGCCTGAACCGCCTGCCCCGCCTTCAGGTTCACCTCCACCACCCTCGCCAAAATCCGCGACGCAATCGTCGTCTCGTGTACCGCCCGGATCGTCCCCACCGCCGACTCCGACATCGGTATCTTCAATACCCCCGCCTTCACCGTCCGCCCATGCCTTCCAGGACTCGCCTCCCCCACCCCTGCCTTCACGTCCGTCCCCACCTTCGGCGAAAAACGTCCCGCCAGCCACAACAACATCAACACCACGCCGCACGTGAAGCCCAATGTCACCAACGACCCCACAATCCAGCGCCGCCAATTACTTGACAAACTGCCGCCAATGCTCATCGCTCTTCCCGCTGGTTAGCCCCCCAACATCCCCCGACCCAATAACCGTCCCCAATCGCCGCCGCTATCCGCCGCCATCCCCTCCCTCCACCACTCACTCGCTCCCACCTCCACAGCACCCGCCCCCTTCCCCCCCCATCCCCGCCCGCTCCAGAATCCACATCAGCGGACACCAGTTCGTAAATCCCGACTGAAACAGGTTCAGCCCCACAAAGGCCGTGAACAGCATCCACCATGGACTCAGATAATACGCCAACGCCACGCTCAACAGCACAAAAAAACCGGCAACCGACCGCAGGATTCGCTCGATCATCGCTTCTCACTCCTTCGCCGGCCTCTTTCCGCTTCCGCCGACGGACCTTCCTCTCTCCGATCCGCCAAACCTCCTTTAGTTACATCCCCTCCACCTCAACACCAAACCATCCATAGACTACATCCCGCTATCCCCACTCTGCGTCGTCGCCCCCGCAGGCCGTGTTTCCGCCCCCCTCTCCATCAGCCCCCGCAACTGCGACGCCAACTTCTCATCCAGCTTCTCCAATGCCGCCAGTTGCTTCATCGCCCGCTCGCGATCCCCAGCCCCCAAATATGCCCGCCCCAACGCAAAATACGCCACCCGCTGCTTGTCATTGATCCGCACCGCCTTCTCCCCCGCCTTGATCGCCTCCCCGTACTCCTTCAGATTCACGCACGCCACCGCCAGCCCCGTCAACGCTTCAAGGTGATCAGGCTTCGACTCCAACGCCCCCCGAAAAGCCGCCACCGCTTCCCTCTCCTGCCTCCGCCTCAGCAATACCTGCCCAAGATTGTTCCCCGCAACAGCATGCCCGGGCGACAACTCCAGACACCTCCGGTATGCTTTCATCGCCCCCTCCAGATCTTGCGTGTGCTCCCGGCATAGCCCCAAACGAAACCACCCGTCCGCCTCCTCCGGCTTCTGCTCCGTCCGCTTCTCAAAATACGCCCTCGCTCCCGCAAAATCACCCCGTGTGAATGGCCGCAAACCCAGCCGATCCACGTTCCGCGTCACCACAGGCGACCACTCCGCCCCTACCTCCTTCCGCCCCTCCGCCAATCCCTTCAGTTCTCCCGCCACAAGCTCCCCAATGTACCTCGCAGGCACCGCAAAATTCAGCGACTGCCCCGCCGTTATGTTCCGATCTCCCCCCGTCGTGATCGTCCCCGTCTGAATCGCCACCACCCGACCCCTCATGTCAAACAACGGACCCCCGCTGCTCCCGGGCGACACCGCCACCGTGTGCTGCAACGTCTGACCTGCCTCAGGCACCTGCCAGATCCCCGAAATCAGACCCTCCGATACCGTGTGCTCCAAACCCAACGGCGCCCCGATCGCCACCAGCTTCTGACCAATCCGAGGCTCCCCCTCCGACAACCGCGCCGTCCTTCGCCATACAACCCCGCCCCCCTCCACCTGCAACATCACCACGTCCATCGTCTGGTTCTCTGCCAGAATCCCCTCCACCGCTAACGTCTCCCCCCCCGACGTCCTTACCTCCGCACGCTCCGCGCCCGCCAACGCGTGACGTGCCGTCACCACCCGGTCCGCCGCCAGAAAAAAACCGCTGCTCACCTGCGGCATCGCCTTGTCCGGATCATAACCCACCACCGTCACCACCGCCCCAATCTGCTTCTCATACACCCCCTCCGCGCCTTCACGCATCGAAACACAACCCACCGGCCCCATCACCACCAACACCACCAGCTTCCATGTCCATTTCATGGCCTCGATTCTAATCCCCACACCCGCCTTTTTCATGCCGCCACGCCAAACCCGTGGCAACTCGTTTCTATCATGAGTATAATTTCAGTAGATTGTGAAATAGGAGAACCCGTGGACCCTGACACCCCAACCTCTTCCGCTGCCCCCGAGCAGCAACTCCGCAACGTTCAAGACCTCTTCATCCGCCGCTGGGGCGAAATGGGACAGACCTGGGGAATCAACCGCACCATGGCCGAACTCCACGCCCTCCTCTACATCACCGGCCAGCCGCTCTGCACCGACGACGTCATGCAACGCCTCAATATCTCCCGCGGAAACGCCTCCATGAGCCTCCGCGCACTCTGCGATTGGGGACTCATCCGCCGCTTCCACAAAAGCGGCGAACGCCGCGAATTCTTCGTCTCTCTCTCCGATGTCTGGGAAATGTTCTCCATCATCGCCGCCGAACGAAAACGCCGCGAAATGGACCCCGTCCTCGAAACCATCAAACAGTGCCAACGCATGCTCGAACCCAACTCCATCGGAAAACCCGCCGCCGCCCGCGACGACGTCCGCCTCACCCGCCAGCGACTCGCAGGCATGGAAGAGTTCATGAGCGTCACCAACAAAATCTTCCAGCAATTCGTCAGCAACGCCCAGGCCGGCCTTTCCCGCGTCGTCCGCGTCCTCCTCAAGGCCCTCTGATCACTACCCCCCCGAACAAAAAGACCCCCCCCGACAACCGCCATCCCCCTACATCAGCTTGGCCTTCGAAGCCGCAACGCCGATGATCACCATCGACGCCACCAGCACCACTATCCCACCCCAAACCAGCCGACGCGTCCTCGCACCCACCCCGCGCCATTCCCTCAAAACGATCCCCCACAGCGTGCTGAATACGATGATGCTCGCCATGTGCAACGCCCAACTCACAAACTTCAACTCCTCCCCCAACTTCGTCGAACCCATCCCGTAAAAGAAAAACTGAAAATACCACGTCGTCCCCGCCGCCGCGCACAAGACGTAGTTCAACGCCATCGGAACACGCTCCGCCCCCACCTTCGCTCGCACATAGTCCCACCCGGATCCCTTCTTGATGTTCAACCCTAAGCACCACACAAAATTCGTCGTGAATCCCCCAAACAACACCACGATCCAGATCGGCAGATTCTTCCACAGCTCCGGCGTCCCATGCCTCAATGCCGCCTCGGCAATCGGCTCGCCCGCCGCAAAGCCGAACGACATGCACGCGCTCATCACCCCCGCAAACACCGCCACCAGCATCCCCTTCACGAAGTCAAACTCCTGAATCGACAGCCTCTTCTGCTCCTCCGAAAGCTCCCGCTCCTTCGACATCCCCGCCATCCCGCTTATCGCAATCCCCCCCACGCACACCACGATCCCCAACAACGCCATCCAGCCCGCCACGCTCTGCACCACCACCACGATCTTCCCGCTGTATATCGGCGGCACCAGCGTCCCAAACACCGCGCACATCCCCAACGCGATCGCATACCCCAGCGACATCCCCAAATACCTCATGCTCAACCCAAACGTCAGCCCCCCAATACCCCACATCACCCCGAATAGGTACGTCCATAACACGCTCCGCACCGGCATCCCCCCCAACACCCCCATCAGGTCCGGCACCAATACCAACGCCAACACCCACGGCGCAATAATCCAACTGAAAAAACCCCCCACCAGCCAGTAACTCTCCCACGACCACTTCCTCACCCCCTTATACGGCAAATAAAAACTCGCCGCCGCTAACCCGCCAATCGAATGCAGCAATACGCCCATCAACGGATTCGCATCCATCGTCCACCACGCTCACTTCCCCTTATGCCCCATAACGCCCGTACTCCAACGCCGCATCAAACATCGCCAACACGTTCTCCGCCGGAACATCCGCCTGAATGTTGTGCACGTTGTTGAACACATACCCCCCGCCCTTCTTCAGTGCCTCCACGTTCCGCCTCACGTTCTCCCTGACCTCCCCAGGCGTCGCCCTCGGCAACACCCCCTGCGAGTCAACCCCCCCGCCCCAGAAACTCAGCCGCTTGCCAAACGCCGCCTTCAACTGCCCCGGGTCCATCCCCTTCGCCGATAGTTGCACAGGATTCAAAATGTCAATCCCGTTCTCCATCAGGTCCGGAATGTACGTCACCGCCGACCCGCACGTGTGATACCAGATCTTCGCCCCCGTCCGCGATTTGATGTACTCCACCAGCTTCTTCTGCCTCGGCTTCACAATCCCTCGGTAAATCCCCGGCGAAAACAACGGCCCGCCCTGACCCGCTAAATCGTCCCCAATCATGATCACGTCCACCACATCCCCAACCTCATCCAGAAACAGCCGAAACCAGTCCATCCAGAACTTCAGCGTCCGGTCAATGATCGTCTCCAATACCTCCGGCCGCTCCACCATGTCCATGAACAGATTCTCAAGACCCCTCATGTACCAGCATATCTCATACACCACCCCGGAAATCCCACTCACCACCGCAAATTCCGTCTCCCGCTTGATCCGCAACGCCCTCTCCCTCAAACCCGCAAACCGCGATGGATCATCACCCTTCGGAAACGGCCAGGACCGAATCTGCTCAATCGACAAACCCGCCAGCGGCGAGTGCGAAATGTCAAAGTAATGCGGACAATCCTCCGGCATCGACCACGTCACCCCAAACTCATCCGTGAAATCCTGCCACACCCTGCCCCCACGCTCTCTTCTCACCACCCCCCCCTTGAAACTCTCCGCTCCCTGAGCCCAAACATACCGCGTGTCCACATGCAACCGCCGCAAAACCGCCTCCGACGGCTTCGCCAACTGCTGCACCAGATCCATGATCTCGATCTCCTCCTCCAAACCCAATAACCTGATCAGATTCCCATACGCCACCCGATGAATGCCCGTCTGGTTCCCCCCCAGATCAATCGGAACCCGGTCCGGCTCACAGTGATTCAATGCCGCCAACAACCGTTCCCGTGAGGTCATGAAACGCCTCCCAATCCAACTCCGACGCACCAGAAAACCCGTCCCACTCGCCGCCGGCCAAATCACTCGCCAACCACAACCAAACCCAGCCTTGTACGCCGCCAATCCGCATCGCCGCTGCCCGTGGTCGCCCTGATACTACTTGTCCCGCCACCAATTGTGAATCTCTCACCCGCCAGACCGCGCTCCGCCATCACCACATTCGCTCTCTTGCTCCTTGACCCCCCACGAAAACACCTCGGGGTGAGGCGATCTCCTCTCGCCTCACCCCGATCCACTCCCTCACCATCCCCGTGATCTCACTTCTCGTAGAACACCAGCCTCACGCCCTTCGGCGACAACGGCCGAATCTCAATCGTGTTCTCTCCAGCCTTCACCAGCCCCGATACGTTCACCCGGCATGGCTTGCCAATCACACCCCCCGCCAATACGCCGTTCACCTTCACCGATCCCGCCGTATCCGGCAACTCCTCCATCTCCACGTAAATCCGATACTTCGCCGGATCCACATACAACGGCACCCGACACTTCCCCACAAACGGGTCCGCCACAATCGGGCTCACCGTCACCCTCCCACCAAAATTCCCCCACGGCCCGTCCCCCATCTTCCCGATCACCATCGCCGCCTTCCAACTCGAGTCGTCAAACCCCACCCCGTTCCACCCGGCTTGCTCCCCGTCGCTCGTCTTCCACGTCCCGTCTATCCGACACGTCATCGCCTCCCCCGACTCAAACTCCACCACCACCGCCCCGATCAATCCCGCCGGATTCGCCTCGCTCCCCCCGTTCGTCGCCGCGATCGCCACCACATTCTCCCCAACCTTCAATTCCCCCTTGACGTCCATCTCGCTCGCCGCCACCCACCCCCCGTTCTGCCCCACCTGCTTCCCGTTCACAAAAACCACGGCCCCATTGTCCGCCGCCACCAACGCCATCGCCTTCGTCACCTTCCGATCCCCCGGCAATTTCATCTTGCCCCGGAAATAACGTGTACCCGGCGGCGCCTTCTCCCGGGGATTGCCCTCCGGATACCATACCCACGACGCCTCCTGCAGCGATACCCCACTCTTCTCCGTCTTCAACGCCGGTCGCTTCTCAGGCTCCGTCTTCTCCCTCACAAATGCCACCGACTTCCTCGACTCCTCCACCCCCGCCTCAATACGCTTCGGCCGCGCCGTCTTCGCCTCGCTAAACACAATTAACGCGGTCTCGCATGGCTCCATCGTCAACGCCAACTCCACCGTCCTCCCATCAACCCGCTTGTATTCCACCGAGTTGACCTCCCCTCGCATTGCGTCCCAACACTCCGGCTCACCCGCCGCCGTCAGCCGAAACACAAAACGCCTCGCTTCCCCCGATGGATTCTGATTCGCGATGAAAAATACATCCCGACCATCCTTCACCCGATGCAATACGTGCAGCCAGTTGTCCGTCTTCCCCTCAATCACCTCCACCGTCGACTTCACCCCGGCGTCCGCCAAAACCGCTTTCAACTCCGCCTGCGTCGGCTTCTCTCCCAGAAAATACGACCTGCCCCCGTTCCCGCTCGTCTGAACCACCCTCGTCGATGACGCAATCTCCCCAACCCCCCAAATCGCCTCCCGCAACACCCCGATCTCCGTCTCCCCCGTCCCCAGCGTCGCCGACTTACTCGGCAATAACCCAAACCCAATCAACACACCGCCAGCGTCAAAAAACGCCCGCACCTTCTCCATCACCTCCACCGGAACCACCTCCGCCGGCGGCGCAATCAACACCCGGTACCGCTCCCCATGCAGCCGCAACTCCTTCCCTTCAATCCTCGCTTCCGACAACGCGTCATACGGCATCCAGTCCGAGTCATATTGAATGTCGTCCAGCATGTCCGTAATCTGCTCCGGCAATATCGCCTTCCCCGCATAAATGCTGTTCCCGCATACCACCGTCGCCACCGGGCAAACATGCCGCCCGCCAACCAGCCACTGACTCAAACGACTCGTGTAGTCCGACCAGACCTTGAACAACGGATACCGCGGCTCAAAGTCCCCCATCCAAAAATACGGCGGACAATCCGTGTCATACGGCGCCCTCGGATTGAACGAGTGCGGCACCATGAAGTTGATCCCCCTCACCTGATGCTGATCCGCCTGCCATTTCATGTTCGAATACGCCAGCGTCTGACCGTCCGCCCCGAATATCTCGCACATCGCAATGTCCCGGTCCTTCCCGTACACGTGTGATATCGAACTCCCCAGCTTCGTCGTCTGAAACACCGGCGCATCCGGACCCGTCGTCCTCTGACCAATCCGAAACTGGTTGAATACATTGTCAATCCCCCCCATCGCGCTGTACTTCTGCATCTGAAACATGTTCCCAGGACCCGGGCCCGTCCACTTCAGATAATACGCCCCGTGCTCAATGAAATGTCCGATCGACTTCACCCCTCGCTCCCGGCACCACCTCTCCAGACCCCCATACATCGTTCGACCCCACGCTTCAAAAAACGCGTCCCGATACTGATACTTCGCCGCCGTCTGCTCCTCGCCCGCAAGCTCATGCTTCCACGCCACCAACGCCTTCTTCCAGTCAATCCCTCGCTCTCCCAGCATCTTGAACACTTCCGTCCCCCAATCCCCATGCACCTCCGGCTCATCGTAAAAGAACCCCTCTATCGTCTTCCCAAAATCCTCTTTGTACCGATCGTAATGCGGCTGATACACCGTCTGAATGTACCAGTCCACGCAATCCTGACTCGCCCCGTCCACCGTCAACCCCTCCCCCGTCTTCGGACCCGGCTTCCAACGGAATCTCATCACCCGCCATTTCCCCTCCGGCACTTCCCATACCAGCTTCCCTTCCTTGATCATCCCCGCCAGGTCCAACAGACTACCCCCGTCAATACCCCCCTCCACTTCCTTCCCCGCCACCGCCGCCACATGATTCTCCCCGTCAAAACCCTCCTGCTCAAATCTCGCCGGACCCTCCACCGCAAACGACTGCGACTCCAGCTTCTTCGCCGCGTACCGCTCCGGCACCTTCCCCCCAATGCTCTGGCTCGGCCACCACTTCTCATCAAAAATCCACATCTTCATCCCGTGCTTCTTCGCCGCCGCCAAACAAATGTCCAGGTCTCGGTACCACCCCTCCCCTAGAAAATCATTGTGCGGCCTCGACTCCGCCACAAAACCCCCACATCCCAACTCCGCCATCTTCTCTATGAATAACTCCAACTGCTCCTTCGATTCATCCCCATGCAACCAATACAGCGGCTGCACATACCGCCGCGACTCCATCGGAACATCCCGAAACTGCTGCTCCATCGCGGCGTATTCCTTCGCCCGCCGCTCGCCCTGTGAAACGCATCCCGCCAGCAAACAAACCGCCATCACCAATGTCGCTCGTCTTGACATGTCTGCTCCTGCTAAGAGTCCCAGGCGCCATACGCCTCACGCAGCCCACTCCCTCCACGATCGGCCAACGCATTCTAGCGTGCAAAAACAACCGTGCCACGCCGACACCGCCTCCTACTTCTCCATTGACTGCTCCACGCCTCAACCTATCATCCGCGCCCGATGAACCCCTCGCCCTCCAACAATCCCGCCCTCACCCCCAACCTGCCCCCCTCCCTCCCCTATGCCTCCTCCTCCCCTGCCGTCCTCCTCGTGGCCCTCCTTGTGGCCGTCGTCCCCGCCGTCCTCTGGCCAGGTGATGCCCCTTGGCTCTGGGATGAACCCCTCGAAATCGCCATCGCCCTCGACGCCAATCAGAACCACCAACTCGCACCCCATGGCCTCTCCGGCGGGTTCCCCTTCCCCTACGGACCCCTCGGCATCCAAACCATGCAACTCTGCCTCCTCTTCACCCACAACCCCATCATCCTCGTCCTCTACCATGCACTCCTCTGCGCAGTCCCAACCGCCCTCGCACTCCTCTGGTTGGCCCGAACCCTCCAACTCCCCGTCTGGTTCGCTCTCGCCGTCCTCGCTTCACCCTATCTCTCCTTCGAGGCGCGTCGTCTCTGGCAGCCCTCCTTCTGCATCCCCCTCACCGCCATGGCTGTCGCCGCCTATGCCTCCTTCCTCACCACACGCGCCCGTTTTTCCCTCCTGCTCGCCATCGCCTGCGCCATCGCGCCGCTCTTCATCCATCTCCAGGCCCTCCCACTTTCCATCGCCCTGCTCGCCCACCTCCTGCTCCGACATCGCCCAACCCTCTACCAACACCGATGGCCCATCCTCGCCCTCCTGGCACTCTTCCTCCTCCTCAACCTCCGATACCTACTCCTCGCCAATTCCTCCTTCTTCCGACCCCTCCCTCTCCTCCTCCTCGGCGGCCACAACAGCCAAACACCTTTCGCCAATGCCTGCTGGACTCCCTTCCTCGCCGGCAACCTCCTCAGCGGCCACGCCTGGATCAAACTCTGGACCTCCAAACCCACATTCCTCACCCACGCACTCGCCTTCCTCTCCTCCATCCCCATCCCTTTGGTCTGGGCCGGCATCGCCTTGACCGCCTGGCATCTCCTCCCACTCCCCCGCGGCCGGCCTCAACTGCCGGCCCTCCTCCCCAAACACTCCCCAAGACGAACCCTCCTTGCCGTCGCCCTCACCGCCTTCGCCATCCAATGGCTCCTCTTCGCTTCACTACGCATCCCCTCAACCCACCACTTCTTCTTCGGTACCTTCGGCCTCCATGTCCTCTTCGCCTGGATCGCCGTCGCCGCCGTCCCTCCTTTCCTCTGCCGGTCCCTCCTCATCGGCGCCTACGCCATCGCCGTCTCCGCCGTCAACGCCTACTCCATCCAGCAGGTCCACCGCCACTCCTGGCCACGCTGGTTCTGCCCTACCCTCCAGGATCAGATCGCCCTCGTCCAACAACTCAACGCCTTCTCAGACCACTCCGCCTATAACGAGGTCCCCGCTTACTCCGACCGCCCCGAGATCCTCGGCATCCTCCGCAGACTCTACCCCCCCCAATCGCCCCAAAAACAACAATTCAGCGGCCGCCTGTTCATATGCTTCCAACCCTCCAAAAACCCCGACTCCGGGTTCATCCAACTCATCCAAACGGATCACATCCCACCCCATGCCAAATCCATACCCCTGCATCAGACCCAGCCCCGATAACAAAACGTAAACCCCAACCGCCTCGCCCTTTACCAACTTTGACAATCCCGCGTTTATTGGGACTCGCCCCACTGCGTTTTCCGATTGACCCGACCCCCGCCTCATCGTAGCATCTGGTTTGCCAGTGCCGGCGAACGGTTGATGATGTTGGCTTCGTCTGACTACTACTCCATCGTCGTTTGGTGCTTGGTGATCGTGGCCCTCATTGTCGCCGGGCTTCCGATCGTCTTCTGGTTCCGACGGTGGCTTACGGATGAGACCCCGTCTTCTGCGTCGCTCGGGCTTTCCCTGGAGGACCTCCGACAGTTGCATCACGACGGTAAGCTCACCGACGAGGAATTCGAACGCGCCAGGGCTAGGATGGCCTCAGCTCTCGCAACGCAAATGAAACCGCATCCACCGGGCGAAAAAACGGTATAACCACCCCCCGCGTGCCGATGTAACGATCGTGGCCTGCATTGTCGACGCAACTCGTGCTACTTTTAGGAAGGCATCTCGATGGCCAGCTCCAATCGTACCGGTAACGGCGGCTCCAACAACCCGCCGAACAACCCCGGTTCCAATAACCCCTCCGGTGGGTTTCGAGGTCGGCGCGTGACTACCTGCTCCTTCTGCGGTAAATCCTCCCGGGACGTCGGGCCCATGGTCGAAGGACCCTCCGACGTCTACATCTGTGCCAACTGCGTTGACCTCGCCCACAACATCATCCGACAGGAAAAACGCAAACTCACCAGCGCACAGCCCCTCTTCTCCTCCATCCCCTCCCCTCGACAAATCAAGGAATTCCTCGATCAGTACGTCATCGGACAGGATTACGCCAAAAAAGCCCTCTCCGTCGCCGTCCATAACCACTACAAACGCCTCTCCCTCGGCGAAAAAGCCGAGGCCTCCGATGTCGAAATCGACAAGACCAACGTCCTGCTTATCGGACCCACAGGCTCCGGAAAAACCCTCCTCGCAAGAACCCTCGCCAAAGTCCTCAACGTCCCCTTCGCCATCGGCGATGCCACCACCCTCACAGAGGCCGGTTACGTCGGCGAAGACGTCGAAAATATCCTCCTCAGACTACTCCAAAACGCCGACTACGACCTCGAAGCCGCTCAACGGGGCATCGTCTACGTCGACGAAATCGACAAGATCGGCAAAACCCAAAACAACGTCTCCATCACCCGCGATGTCTCCGGAGAAGGCGTCCAGCAGGCACTCCTCAAAATGCTCGAAGGCACCATCTCCAATATCCCCCCACAAGGCGGCCGAAAACATCCCGAACAACAATACATCCAAATGGATACCACCCAGATCCTCTTCATCTGCGGCGGTACCTTCGTCGGTCTCGAAGACATCATCCGTAAACGCCTCGGAAAACGACAGATCGGGTTCACCTCCCAGGAACAGGACCTCAAGTCCACCGCCGAACGCGCTCACGTCCTGCATCAGTGCCAGCCCGAAGACCTCATCGAGTTCGGCATGATCCCCGAATTCGTCGGCCGACTCCCACTCCTCGCTACCCTCGACCCCCTCGACACCACCATCCTCGTCACCATCCTCACCGAACCCAAAAACGCCCTCGTCAGACAGTACAAAAAATTCTTCCATATGGAGGGCTCCGACCTAGAATTCACCCCAGGCGCCCTCCACGCCATCGCCCAAAAAGCCCTCAAACGCGACACCGGCGCACGCGCACTCCGCGCCGTCTGCGAAGAACTCATGCTCGACCTCATGTACGCCCTCCCGGAACAGCAGCAGGGCGGTAAGTACGTCATCACCGAAGACGTCGTCGCAGGAAAAGAGCACCTCTTCGCCATCAAACCCGAACGACGACGCGAATCCGCTTAACCCCAAACATCGCCCCCGCCCCAATTCACCACCACAGACCCTCTTCCTCTATCCCCCTCACTTCCCGTTCAGCTCCCCGAACTGAACATATACCACGTCCTCAAACATCCGCTTCTTCATCGCCACATACTCCCGCTTCCAGTAATCCAGCATCTCCGGCGAGTACGCCTCCCCTTTCGGGTGCGCCGGAGTATAGTGCTTCAACGTCTTGTCGTAATACCTCAAACCCCCTTCGCACGTCCCGCTGAAATCCCCAAAAACCCACCACGCCAAACCCACCCACGGACCCGCCTTCAACTCCTCATAGTACGTCTCCATCGTCTCGATCGGCGTCGTGTACGTCGGATCATCCCTCCCGCCTCCCGCCAACTGACCGCTCACCCCAATGTACCACATCATCGCGTCCTTCGCCCCCGCCAACTCAATCGCGCTCATCAACGCGTGCGTGTCATTCCAGTGCTCCGGAACCCACGTCTTCGGGTCCATGCTGTTCTTCGATACCCTCACCTTCAACCCCTCCGGATAGTACCGCGTCCGTAACCGATGCCACTCCTTCGTGTGCGCCTTCACTCGCTCTCTCGGTATCGACAAATCCCCCGGATCAAACGGACTCCACTTGTGACCCCAATAGTGATACACGTCCACACCAATGCACTGCGTGTTCTCAGGCAACTTCACACGCCGGTGCTTCTCCACATCCTCCTGCGTCGCCGCATACCCCCCATCATAATTCAAACCCGCGTAACCAATCATGTTGTACCACGCCTTGATGTGCGAAAACGGCCTCTCGCCTCCCTTCTCAACCAGCCGCACCACCTCGTCAAAATCCCGATATACCCCCCTCAGCCCCTCCGTCCCCAACCCCGATTCCCCTTCATCCCCGCACTTGTTCGCCAACACGTTGTTGATCAACTGCCTCCCCGTTGCCCGGTCCCCCTCGGGGCTCACCAGAACCTCATCTCGCTTTTCCCATAGCCGCTCCAGTATCTGCCGAACGTTCTCATACGCCCCACCATCCTTCCTCTGCCGGTCGTGATAATTCGCCAGCACGATCAGCTCCCGATTCCGAAAACACCGAATCATCAGATTGATGATCTCGTCCCGCCACTCCGCCTTCCTCGCATACAGCATGATCGCAGTCGACCACTGGCTCGCAATGTCAATCCGCCGAATGTTCTCCGCGTGCAGTTCCTCCAACGCTCGACCATTGTCAAACGCCATCAGGTTGTATTCGAACAGGTACGGCAGCTTCCCAATCCCCTCCGCCGGTCTCCACGTCCGAATCGGCACGTACGAGTAACTCACCACGTCCCCCCGCACATACCCCGCAGGCAAATCCCCCTTCATGCCCTCCCCGCCCCACACCATCATCCCCAACGCCCCATACACAACAATCCATGCCGCCGCCCCCGCTAATACCTTGCGATCAATCATGTCACGCCTCCGACCAGCAGGTCTTGCCCTGCGCCCATCGCCTATGGCCCCCATCGCCGAGCCACGCCCGGCGATACGCCACGCCGTCCCCCTTTCCCATACCCTCCAACATAACAACCACAGAGCACCAGGTGAAGACACACCCCTCCCACCTTCCCCCCCCACCATTCAACGTCGCCACTTCGCATGCGTATTCCCCTTATGGCGACGCTTGGCCGCCAAATTCCACTCTTGCTGAGCCAGGCTAATACTCTTCGAGGTGCCCTCATGCATAACATCTCACGCCGCATCTTCCTCAAAGGCTCCATCCTCACCTCCGCCTCCCTTGCCCTCTCCGCTCGCTCCTACGCCCAGGTCGCCGGCGCTAACGACGCCATCCGCGTCGCCGTCGTCGGCTTCAATGGCCAGGGCGGTTCACACATCAACGCCCTCAAGGGCATGGCCGGCGTACGCCTCGTCGCCATCTGCGACGCCGACCAGGCCGTCCTCGATAAGGGCCTCAAAAACCTCGCCAACCAAAACATCACCGTCGAAACCTACCAGGATGTCCGAAAACTCCTCGACAACAAAAACATCGACGCCATCTCCACCGCCACTCCCAACCACTGGCATGCCCTCCTCACCATCTGGGCCTGCCAGGCCGGCAAAGATGTCTACGTCGAAAAACCCGTGTCACACAACGTCTTCGAAGGCCGAAAAGCCGTCCAGGCCGCCCGAAAATACAACCGCATCGTCCAGTCCGGCACCCAGTGCCGCTCCTCCCGCGGACTCGTCGACGCCATCAAATGGCTCCACGAGGGAAACCTCGGCAAAATCACCCTCGCCCGCGGCCTCTGCTACAAGTCCCGCCCCTCCATCGGCAAAACCGACGGCCCTCAACCCCTCCCACCCTCCCTCAACTACGACCTCTGGTGTGGACCCGCACCCACCGACCCCCTCCGCAGAAAACGCCTCCACTACGACTGGCACTGGGTCTGGGCTACAGGCTCCGGCGACCTCGGCAACCAGGGCATCCACCAAATGGACATCGCCCGTTGGGTCCTCCGCGAAGACCACCTCTCCTCTCGCGTCTTCTCCGTCGGCGGCCGACTCGGCTACACCGACGACGGCGAAACCCCCAATACACAGTTCGTCTTCCACGACTACCCCGCCGCTCCCCTCATCTTCGAAGTCCGCGGCCTCAAAACCGACAAATACCGCGGCGCAGGCGTCGGCGTCGTCATCGACTGCGAAGGCGGTTCCATGGTCATCCCCTCCTATACCAACGCCACCGCCTTCGATAAAGACGGCAAGGAAATCAAAAAATGGTCCGGCGGCGGCGCCCACCACGCCAACTGGATCAAGGCCGTCCGCTCCCGTAAATACACCGACCTCTCCGCCGATATCCTCGAAGGTCACCTCTCCTCCGCCCTCTGCCATACCGGTAACATCTCCTACCGCCTGGGTTCTCAGGAATCCCCCGAAGCCATCAAGGAGAAGATCAAGTCCGACAAGATCGCCCTGGAGACCTTCGATCGCATGGCCGAACACCTGGCTCAGAACCAGGTCGACCTCAACATCACCAAAGCCACCCTCGGCGCCTTCCTCAGTATGAACCCCGAATCCGAGAAATTCACCAACAACGACAACGCCAATGCCCTCCTCACCCGACCCTACCGCGCCCCCTACGTCGTCCCCGATAACGTCTGACCCGTTCCTCAACCCCGCTCCGACCCACGACACATCCGCCCACCCCTCCCCCCAAAAAAACAACCCCCTCACCCCAAACCCTCCTTCTCCGCTGCCACGCCCACCAGCCTCATCACCTCCGCCTCCGCTCTCAAAAAAGCCGTCTCACCCCACAAATACCAAGCCGCCCGACAATCCCTCTCCCCCCACCGGTGGACCAAAGACTATACCCCCGACGATGTCAAACACTACGTCGACAATGCAACTCGTCAACTCCAGCGATTCGTCGAGTAAACCCTCCCAACATTCCTCAACATTCCCGCCCAGCCACCGGTACTCTCCCTCAGAACACCTCACACCAGGAGCCCTCCATGACCACCTGCCTTCGCGCTGTCCCTTTCATCGCTCTCTTTGCTCTCTTGGCTCTCTCCAACACCCGCGCCGCCAAACCCGCCCCCGCAACCCCTTCCCCGCCCTGGAAAATTCTCGTCCTCATCTATCCCTCCACAGACCACAAATTCTCCGACTCCACTGGCCATCACCATGTCATCGCCCGTATGACCGAACACGAAATCCAACGCGCACAAGCCCAGGCCCGACGCTTCTTCGAGCACGACGTCCCCGAACTCACCGCCGGCGCCCAACGCCCCGTCGTCACCATCAAAACCGTCGATCGCCCCCTCACCGACCTCGACAAGAGCTGGTGGCCAAGCCCAAGAGTCACCGCCAAAGACTGCCTCCCCGATTTCGACTCCATCGTCGTCATCTGGGACGCCACCGGCCACGATGCCATCTCCAACAAACCCATCGACCTCGCCGACGCCGGCGGACTCGCCGAGCCCAGAGGTGTCCGCCAAACCTACTGCGCCATCCCCATCAACTACGTCTCCCAAAACGACCGAAACGTCTTCAAACACGAATGGGGACACTCCATCCTCTTCTACTTCGACGCCGCCGGCATCACCCCCAAACCCGCCGTCGATAACCACATCAACGACACCGATATCCAATACGTCCACTACCCCTCCGGCGAAAAATACATCCTCAAAGACGAAACCGACGACCACCCCATCCCCAATTCCATCTACAACAACCAACGCGGCTTCACCCGCGACTACTACTCCGGTCAAACCGCTACCGCCGACAAACCCAACCGCCCCCTCGGAATCACCCCAAAAGCCTGGGCTACCGGCGGACCCGTCACCAAACCCGCTCCCAAGTAATCCGACCGCTTCCACAACCAACCCCCTCCACCCTCATCCCTTCCCGCAACACCGCCCCCTCTCCACCGGTACTCTCCCTCAGAACACCTTGCACCAGGAGCCCTCCATGAACACCAGCCCCACCATCGCTTTTCTCCTCCTCGCACTCCTCCCCTTCCCCCTTGCTGCCAAACCCCCCGTCTTCGACGTCCGCGACCACGGCGCCGCCGGCGACGGCAAAACCAACGACACCGCCGCCATCAACAAAGCCGTCGACGCCGCCTCCCTTGCACCCAACGGCCTCGTCCTCTTCCCCCCGGGTAACTACCTCACCGCTACCATCCACCTCAAAAGCAATATCACCCTCAAAATCGACCCCGCTGCCGAAATCACCGGCCACCCGGACCCCGAACTCTACCAGAACTTCAACCCCCCCGGCTCCACGCCCCTCGCTTCCCGCAACCGCTGGCACCGCGCACTCCTCCTCGGCGTCGACGTCCAAAACGTCACCATCACCGGCCGCGGTACCATCAACGGCAACAAGGTCTTCGACCCCCGCGGCGAAGAACGCATGCGCGGCCCACATACCATCCTCTTCGGCAACTCCAAAAATATCACCCTCCAAAACCTCTCCATCAAAGACTCCGCTAACTACGCCGTCATGCTCGAATTCACCTCCCACGTCGCCATCCAATCCCTCAAAATCACCGGCGGTTGGGATGGCGTTCACTTCCGCGGCTGGAAAGACAACCCCTGCAAAGACATCTCCATCACCGACTGCCAGTTCTACACCGGCGACGACTGCATCGCCGGCTGGTTCTGGGAAGATACCCTCATCGCCAATTGCCTCATCAATTCCTCCTGCAACGGCATCCGACTCATCGGCCCCGCCAAAAACCTCATCATCCACAACTGCCTCTTCTTCGGCCCAGGCCGCTTCGAACATCGCACCTCCCGCGATCAGCACCGCACCAATATGCTCGCGGGACTCTGCCTACAACCCGGCGCCTGGGACAAAACCGAAGGATCCCTCGACCACGTCCAGATCTCCAACATCACCATGCACAACGTCACCACCCCCCTACACCTCTCCCTCAAACCAGGCAACACCGCCGGCCAAATCCAGGTCTCCAACCTCACCGCCACTGGCGCCTACCGATGCGCCGCCTCCCTCGAATCCTGGGCCGAAACACCCATCCAGTCCGTCACCCTCCGAAACATCAACCTCGAATTCACCGGCGGCGGCACCCCCGAACAGGCCAAGATCCCCGTCCGCACCCCGCCCGTCGACGCCCGACCCCTCCCCGCCTGGGGACTCTACGCCCGCAATATCAAATCACTCCACCTCGAAAATGTCCGCCTTACCCTCCAGAATCCCGACGCCCGACCCGCCCTCATCGCCGACAACGTCGCTCTACTCAACCTCGACGCCTTCAAACTCCCACCCACCATCCCCCTCCCCCACTCACTCAAAACCGTCTCATACCTCTCCCACCGCG
>CAYVKG010000074.1:0-24325 GCA_964451955.1 uncultured Tepidisphaeraceae bacterium | reverse complement strand
CATTCCGTCGGCAGCAACTTCTCAAAATCCTCCAGCCCCCCCCAGTCCAAACAACACTCCACAATCCGCCGACCCAACACGTCCAGATCCCGGTGCAAAAACCGCTTCAACTCCCGCTCAAAAAATCCATACAAAATCCGACTCCCCGCGTCATACGCCTCCTCCCCAACCTCCGCCTGATATTCCACCTGCAGAAAATCCCGACCCACCATCCGCCCCTCCACCTGCAATTGGTTCAACGCATACCCCAGCAACGTGCATCGCGCCCCGGTTATCTGATCCGCCCGATACTTCGCATGACCACGCCTCGCCAAATACTCCCGCGCTATCCACTGCGGCATGAACCCCGTACGCCACGCCCCAACGTGCTGATTCGGACACAGTATGTACCGCATCTTCCGCTTCCCCTCAATCTGCCTCAACAACAGATTCGCTTGATCCACCCGACGACCCGTCGCAAACGGCCAATACGATCCCACCCCCTCGCTGCCCATCTCCTCCCCCTCCAAGATGCTCGGATTCGCATGACCACGCGGCGATACCAACCTCCATAACCACGCCAACGCCGGCGGCAACAAGTGAAATAGCCCCAATATCCCGTAACTCGGCTGCATACGCGTGCACGCCGGCGTCCTCACCCCAAAACTCCTTATGTCCACGCTCGCCGCCTCATTCACCACCCCAGGCACGATCCGCCTCGGTATGATCACCCGCGAATTCGGACATCGCTTCCCAGGCGCATCCTCCGTGTGCTCCCAAATCAACGCTCGACTCCCCGGCACCGCGTCTATGTTCAAAAACACCAGCGGCTCCGGCGGCTGCGCCGTCAGCTTCTCCAAATACGGGTCCGTCCCATACTCCGTAATGTGATTCACCCGCACAAACCACCCGTTCTCCGCATCCACCACCCGCAACCGACCCTCGTCATCCTGAATCGACGGATGACACAACGCCATGTCGTCCGTCACAGGCCTCAATTCGCACGCCCGCGGTATCTCCAAATACCGCCTCTCTCCCGTCACCGTGTTCTCACCAAGCAGCAAGCGCCCGTCCGCCTCGCGATGCATCTGCTCCAGCATCTCGCTCTTTCCCCCGCCGCTCGCGCCCTCGTGCATGATCGTGATCGAATTGTCATACGGCGTCACCACCTGCACCGTCGAACAATGCGCCGTCACCCAACCCTCCCGCTCCCCTAGGTTGATCAGACCCCCGTAAATCCCCTTCTTCGCGCTCGGCCCCGGATACAAGTTGTACGCAAACATCTCGTGCACACCCTCCCTCCGATTGTGCACCACCACCTGCTTCCCTCCAAAATGCGTGTGCCGAAACGGCGGTGCCACGTATATCGCCATCTTCGCCCGCCAACCCTCCCCAAGCTCTCCCACAGGCAATATCAGCTGCAACTGACCCAACGCCAATGCGAAAAACGCCGCGCTCACCGGCCCCACCACCACCCCAGGCACTCCCATCCCTTTCGGCCCGGCCAAAAACGCAAACGCCGCCAACTTCTCCCCCTTCAACCACTCCAGCGTCTCCCGACGCAATCCCTCAAACCCATACCCAAACCGCTCCGCAAACCTCGGCTTGTCCGTCTCCCCTTCGTCCGCAATAAACATGCAGTCCGGCTCCCGCCGCCGCATGTACGCCTCCGGATAATTCACCACAAACCCGTTCCGCACTCGCGCCACCGTCGCCTCGACCACCCGCCCCTTCCCCGCCACTTCAAACGCCACCTCAAAATACACCCCGCCCTTCTCCCCGCACGCTCGCTCCGCCAATTGCCCCGCCGAATCCACCCACAACACCTCCGGGCTCCCCTCCAATACCTCCCGCACCTCCCCGGGCAACTCCAGCTTCCGCCAATCTGCTCCGCTCATCGCCAATTCCAATCCTTTCCGCCGCCGCAACCACCACGCGTCCACAAAAAGCCGCGGAATTATCCCCAACACCCCCCCTTTCCGCAATCACCGTCCACCTCCGCAAAAAACTCACAAATCCCCCCTCCCGTCTTCACCCCTCTGCCCCTGACCCCCCATCACTCCAAACCCACCCCCTCGATCCTTTCCCCCCTCCTCTGCCTCGCCTGATCCTTCGGATCGAACGTCCCATAAAACAGCGCATTCGTGTCCATCCACGTCGCCAACCTCTCCACCTCCTCCGCGCTCAACTTCACCTTGTAGTGATCCCCCAGCACCAGTCTCATCACCGAACTCCCCCTCGCCCCAAACTGGTTCGGCAAACTCGCCGAACTCTCATTCGTGTCGTTCGACCACGGCACACGCGCCGCCATCGCGTTGTACGAACGCGTGTAATGCCCCTCCGCCTCCCCGCTCAAATTCACACCCCCCTGCGGATCCTTCGTGCTGTGACACGACACACAGTGCTTGTCCAATACCCCCTGCACCAGCAGCGGATAGCTGAACGGCTTGCTCCCCTCCGGCCCAGCCTCTATCCGCGACGCCCCACGCTTCAATGCCGCCGGCATCCCCCTCACTCCCGCCGTGCTGCTCCGCGATTCATGACACCCCACGCACGACACCGTCTCCCCCACCTGCACGTACGTCGCGCTCCGCATCACCTGAATCGCCTGCCCCTTCTCATCCAATGCCTGAAACAACAGCGGCACTCCCGCCGGCGCCACAAAATGCGCCGACCCGTCCGCCTCCACCGGCACCGTCCCCAGCACCGCCTTCCCAGGCGAGCCCGCCGCCATGCCCACCGGCGGATTGTCCTTCCCCTGCGTGCTCTTCGGCAAAACCTGCGTCACCCGCAACCGCTTCACACTCCCCCTCATCCCCGACAACCTCCCCTCATACACATCCTGCAACACCACCACCCCCTCACCCTTCATCCCCGCGTCCCGCATGCTAGGCAACACCGGCGGTCTCTCCCTCGACCTCACCGGCACCGGCCACAAACTGCTGATCCGCGCGTCCCGATGCAATAACTCCTTGTTCCCAAAACAATCCACCACATACACCCCAAACATCGCCGGCTCATTCCCCGCCGGTTCCCCCACCAACGCCTCAAAACTGTACGCCGCCAGAAAATACTTCTCCGACAACGGCCACGGACTACGATAACAATGCCCCGGCCATCGCTTGAACTCCACACTGTCCGCCGGCTTCGCGTCCGCCGCCGGAAAATACCACCGTCCCGATACGCTGAACTCGCTCTCCGGAAACGGCGTATCCGGCGTCAGCCGCTCGATCGGCCCCAACCCATCCTGCCCCTTCCTCCCGTCCACCAAAACAATCGAACCCGCCGTCATCGCATGATGCGCCGCCGCCGTCGCCATGATCCGCTGCGAACCCGGCACCGCCTGTGCCTCCCACAATCCCACCGGATTCCGCGTGTAATTCCCATAGAATCCCGCCGGCCCCGTCCCGTCAGGCCGCGTCGTCCACAAATGCTCCCCAAACACCGCGTGCCGATCCACATAATCCCACCGCGTGTAGATCAACCGCCCGTCATGCATCACCGCCGGATCCCACTCCTGCGTCTCATGCACGCTCAACATCCGGATGTTGCTCCCATCCGCCTCCGCACCGGCCAGCGTGTACACCGGGCACCCCGGACTCCCGCACCGGTGATACCCCCCTCGCCGCGTCGATACAAACACAATCTTCCCGTCCGGCAGATACCGCGGCGAAAAATCGTCATACGCCCCCTCCGTCAACTTCCTCACACCCTTCCCGTCAATCCCCATCTTGTACAAATGATAAAACCGCGCATTGGGCTTCTTCTCATCCGTCGTGCAGTACGAATACATCACCTCCCGCCCATCATACGACAACTCCGGCGTCTGATAACTCCCCGCCGCGTCCGCCACCAGCTCCCGACATGCCAACGATTCCCCGGGCCGATCCAAAACATAAATCCCCCCACCAGCCCGCGCATACTTCCCGTAATACTGCGTCAACTGGTGGCTGAAACTCCCCGGTACCTGCTTCACAAACAACACCGCACCCACCTTCACCACCGGATTCGCAAAGACAATCCCCCGCCTCACCTCATGCACCTCCCGCCAAAGCTCCTCCCAATCCGCCTCGTCCGCCTTCCCCTCCCCCATCTTCCTGAATCGCCCCCGCAACTCCTCCCACCTCTTGGCCAGCTCCCCCAGTTCAACGCCCCCCTTCTTCAAATCCGCGATGAGCGCATCGCCCCTGCGAAACGTCAACTCAATCGCCGCCCCATACGTCCCCGGTGCCCGCTCCGTCCCAATCCCATCCTGTTTCCGCCAATCCGTGTCGATCGCCACCAATTCACTGAACGGCATCTTCCCCCACCCCACGCCGCAGAGCACACACCCCGTCCACGCGACGACGTAACTCCTCATAGCCACGCTCCTCCCCCCGCCCAAACCCCCATCCCACAACCACGCACCACCGCCTGCCCCCCCTCCTACTTCGGCGCCGTCCAACTGAACCGCTTCGCGCTGCTCCAAAACGCCAACTGCACGAAATTCCGGTAACTCGCCTTCCCAAAAAATTGCTGGTCCGCGAAATCCAACAACACCTCCCAATCCCCCTCATTGTGCTCGTGCTTCCCCTCCCTGAAGTAGATCCCGATCCGGTCCTCCGCCCCCAGAAAACGGTAAACCTCCTTCGCCGCCACATGCGTCGCCTGCGTTCCCTCCGGATTCGCCCACAAATCCTCCAACGCCTCCGTCTGCAACAACCCCCGCGGCGCCACCAACGCCTTCACCGAATGCTGATCGAATGGCAGCAGATCAACCCTCCCGATGAACTCCCTGAACCTCGGCACAAACCAGAACGGAAAGTTCTTCGTGATCGCACCAATGTCCTCGCTCTTCTCCGCCTGAAACCGATAGCACCCCGCCCCGCCGCACCCCGAGTTGTTCGGATTCGTCAGCGCAATCCGATCGTCCGTCGCGCCCGCCAGCAACGCCGCCTTTCCTCCACGCGAATGCCCCGTGATCGCAATCCGCTTCGCATCAACGAAATCCTGCTTCACCAGGTAATCCACCACCCGGTGATAACCCCACGCCCACGCCGAAATCGCCGCCCAGTCCCACTCCGGATACGCCGCCAATGCGCCCTTCGTCCGATCATTCTTGTCCGGCGCAAAATCCGTCCGATCAAACTCCACCAGCGCATAACCCCGCCTCACCACCTCCCCGACAATTCCCTCCTTCACCCGACCCCAGCACATATCCCCGCAAATGATCACCGGGAACGGCCCCTTCCCCTTCGGCATCGTCACAATAACCTTCGTCGCCACCTTCCCCCCAGGTCCCATCGTCAACTCCACCTGCTTCTCCACCGCCCCAATCGCGCTCCTCTCCTCCAGCGAAATCTCCTTCCCCTTCACATTCCCCGGCCCACCCGGCATCTGCCCATACTCATAAAACAACACCGCCTCCCGAATCTCCCCTCTCCGCTTCTCCCAATCGCTCCTGCTCTTCACCGCCGACCCGTCATTAAACACAAACGGATTCGGCAACTCCTTCACGCTCTTCAGTTCCCCCACCCCCGCCAGCACCACCATCTCCTTCTCCTGCGTACACCCCGCCGCCACCACCACCCCCACCCCCATCACCACCAAACCCATCCGCCGCCAGTAACTTGATGTGTTCCTCATACCCATGAGAATAACCACCATACCCCAGCCAATGGAAGCCCTGACCCTCCCGACTTCCCCACAACTCGATCCCCTCACGTTCAACCCTCGCCAATTCCTAATTTCATGCGAACATTATTGTCGCCAAATCGTATATACTCCCAGGATGGGCTCGGCCCATCCGTGGCCAGGGGGACCACCACCCCTCTCCACGCTCTTTGGCATCCGAATAGCCCGTGGCCAGTCTCTCTCCCGACTGCCCCTCTCTCTCTCCACCTGCCCACCCACCGTCCTCACTCGCCCTGCCTGGTTGCTTCTGGTCAGCTTCTGTCGGTTTTGGTCGGTTTTCGTCGGTTTCTCCCCCATTTCTTCCCTCAAAATCCCGCTCCCAGAGACGATAAACCCCAGCCAATACCAATGTTACGCCTTCGCCACTCCCCCCGGCGCGTTTCCGGCCCCCACCCAACCCCCACTCCACTACCGATCGTCACCAGCCATCCCCCACACGGCATCCCAACCCTCTCCACTCACACCCTTGCCTTGACAACCCGACCCCAACACGCCCATCATGCAACGCCCATGAGCTCCGCCATCATCCTCCAGCACGTCCCCTTCGAATCCCCGGCTCGAATCGTCCCCATCCTCCGCGACTTCGGCATCCCCCTCCAAATACGCCACCTCTACCGCGGCGACGAAGTCCCCTCCGATCTCGACCAGATCCGCATCCTCATCGTCATGGGCGGACCTATGGGCGTCGCCGATATCGACAAACCCGATTACCCCTTCCTGAAGAAGGAATTAGAACTCCTCAAACAAATGGTCGCCGCCGACCGCCCCGTCCTCGGAATCTGCCTCGGCGCTCAACTCCTCGCCCATGCCGCCAGCGCAAACGTCTACCCCAACCCCAAACCCGAAATCGGCTTCGCTCCCATCTCCCTCCCCTTCCCCGGTGGCACAGAACCCATCATGGCAGGCCTCACCGATGGCTGCCCCATGTTCCATTGGCACTTCGATACTTTCGACCTCCCAAAACTCCCCTCACCGCCGCCTAACCCAAACGCGACCCCAGCTCCTCCCCCGCCTACCGGCTGCTCACTGCTCGCCTCCACTCCCGCCTGCAGAAACCAGGCCTTCCGCTTCAAAAACCGCCTCTTTGGCTTCCAGTTCCATTTCGAAATGGATGAGGCCAGCATCGAAGCCATGCTCGCCAATGGCTCCCAGACCGTCACACAAGTCCTTGGCCCAGAAGGAGCTGCCAAGATCCGCCAGGACACCGCCAAATACTACCCCCGCTATCAACGCCTCGGCGACCGCGTCATCCGCAACCTCGTGCAGTACCTAAAATTGTACTAGCCGGCTTCCCCAATGCTCAAAACCTTGGCTCAATGGTATCGCGGTCAACCCGACCAACCCTACGTGCGGCCTTGGGGTTTGGCTGCACCCATCCTCGTCCTCCTCGTCTGCATCCCACTCCTCCGCCCACTCCGACATCCGGAACTCACACTCATGTCCGATAACGAGTTGGCCCGCCTCGCCACCGTCCAAGCCCTCGTCGAACACCAGACCCTCGCTATCGACCACACCTCTTTCCGCCCCACCCCCGCCATGACCACCCGCAGCCATACCGGCTCCCATGCCACCTACAGCAAACAAGCCCCGGTATTGTCCGTACTCCTGGCCGGTCCCTATTGGGCTCTGCACCGCCTGGGCATCACCTTCGACAAAAACTTCGCCATCGCCACCTTCCTCCTCACCCTCGTGGGCGCCACACTCCCCGTTGCCATGGCGGCGGGACTTATCTACAGGCTAGGCCGACTCTTCGAACTCTACCGCCCCTGGCGAACCCTCCTGGCCTTCGCCGCCGTCTTCGGCAGCGGCCTGGTCAGCTACGCCACCGTCCTTAACACCCACGCCCCCGCCGCCGCACTCATCCTGGCCACCTGCGGCTGCCTCTTCCACGCCGGCATGGCCCGCAAACGCAGTCAAAGCCACTCCTGGCTCCTGCTCGCCGGCCTCGTCGCCGGCCTCGCCGCCGTCATCGACTTCTCCGCCTTCGTCTTCCTCTTCATGCTCGCCTTTGTCATCCTCGCCATGCGATGGCCCGTCTCCTCACGCGTCGGAGGCGTTGCCTGGTACATGTTGGGCTCCCTGCCCGCGCTGGCACTCCACACCGTCCTGATGCTCCCCATCACCGGCGACCTCCGCCCAGGCTTTCTCCACCCGGAACTGCTCAATGCCCCACCCGCCGCCACCCAACTCCTCCCCTTCAGGGCCGACGATGACGAAGAGGACGATGGCCCCTCCTGGCTCGGGCAGGCCATCAATCGCACCGTCGATGGCCTTGTCGGCGCCCACGGCCTGCTGCCCCACTTCCCCGTTCTCGTGATCGGGCTTACCGGCATCTGGACCGTCCTCCATCGCAACTGGCCCGTGGCAACCAAGACCATGGCCGCCGCGACCATCGCGGGCGGCGCGATTATCGTTGCCGCCCAGGTCATCCTGGCGCCGCGATGGGAACAGCCCATGTTTGCCGCTCGCTGGTTCATCCCCTTCCTGCCCCTGACCGTCTTCTGGAGTGGCGTGTGGCTGCGAAACAGGTGGCACCCGGCGGTCTGGGCAACCGCCATTACCCTTCTGGCCTTTAGCGTCATCGTCACCATCATCGGCGCAACCAATCCCTTTGTGCAGCCCCGGGAGGGCGAATTCACCGCTTACGCCGTCGTTCGCCAATGGGTGAGCGGCGAGTGACAGACCCCATCACGTTGATTCGCACTTCCGCTGATTGCCCCTCTGTTCTACAGTGGTGTGATGCCTGGCGAATTCGATTTTCTCGATTGGGTCCGAGAGCAGCAGCGCCCTTCGAAGTTGGTGCAAGTGCCCGCCGGTGACGACATGGCCGTCCTGGATTGGCCCACGGGTGAACTGCTCCTGGTCGGCGTGGATCAGGTTCTGGACGGGGTTCATTTCGATTCCGCCGTGCATTTGCCCCGACAGATCGGCCGCAAGGTGATGAACCGCAACCTATCCGATTGCGCGGCCATGGGATGTCTGCCCGCCGCTGCCGTCGCAACGGTGGCGCTGAAGCGCGGATTACCGTTGTGCTATGCGCAGGAGTTGTATCTGGGCTTGCGTGACGCGGCCGATGCGCATGACTGTCCGATCATCGGTGGAGACACGGCGACATGGGACGAGCGACTTGTGCTGACCGTCACGATCCTGGGTCGCTCCGCGGGAATTAAGCCGATTCTCCGGAGCGGCGCTCGACCAGGCGACGGAATCTATGTCACTGGTCCGCTCGGCGGGTCTATTCTTGGCCGGCACATGTCGTTTGTGCCGCGGATCGCAGAGGCCCGTCAGCTTGCCCAAAGCGGCGTCGTAACGGCCATGATCGATGTCAGCGACGGCGTGTCGCGCGATCTGCGCCACATTTGTCGGCAGAGTGGGGTTGGCGCGGTCATTGACGCGGCCAGGCTGCCCATTCACGAGGATGCGTATCGGCTGGCAGCACAGACACACACCGAGCCGATCAGCCATGCCCTGCATGACGGGGAGGATCACGAGCTGTTGTTCACGGCATCGGCACCCCCGCCGCTTGGTATTTGCTTTGGGACGGTCACCGAGGAAAAGGCGATCGTTCTGGAACGGAATGGGCGTCGCATGCCGCTTGAGCCTGAGGGATGGGAGCATCGCCTCTGATCCTCTACAATCGACGTCGTGATCCATCATTCGCACAGCGTTGCCGAAACCGAGGCCATTGCCGCCGAACTGGCTCGTTCGCTGGTTGGCGGCGAGTGCATTGCTCTTTATGGGGATCTGGGCGCGGGCAAGACGCAATTCGTCCGCGGCCTGGTTCGTGGTCTGGGAGGTGACGGGCGAAGCGTGAGCAGTCCGACGTTTGTGCTTCTGAACGTGTATGACGGCGGCCGCCTGCCGGTCTATCACCTTGACGCGTATCGGACGGGTGGGCCTGAGGATTTCGAGGCGATCGGGTTCTCCGAGCTTCTGGATCAGGGTGCCGTTGTGGCTTTGGAGTGGGCTGAGCGTGTGGCGCGCATGCTTCCGCGCGACACCATTCAGGTATACCTGACGGTGGTAAGCCCACGGAAGCGAGACATCAAGATTGAGCGGCCGGTCGAGTTCTGAACGACTTGCCTGCCAAGCTTTGCGTTACTTGTCGGTGAGCCAGAAATAGGACCTGGCTTTCTGGTCGTTGATCAGCGCGGGAGGGGTGACCAGGTTCTTGGCGACAGCGAAGCCCAGTTCGGTGGGCTCGAGGCTCTCGACGTGTCCGTCGGCAAATCCGAAGCTGCCTTTGCCGTTGTGGCGGAAGGTGGGGGTGTCGTCGGCGTCGTAGGGGTAGATCCAGCAGATGCCGTCGTTGGGGGTCAGTTCCTCGATGAGGAGGATTTTGTGGGAACCGTTTTTGACCTGGCTGAGTTTGCGTGCGACGCCCTTGACGTTGCCGCCGTTGGCGGAGGATCGCATCCAGACGTTCCAGGAGTAGCTGAAGTTGCGACGAAGACTGGCTGTGACATCGATGCCGCCCTGGTAGACTGCGCGGAAGCCTTCGGGGTCACTGGGGCAGTTCATGATGGCATGGAGGGTGCGAGGGGGGGGCTGGTTGGTGGCACTGGCCTTGACGCCCAGGTATTTCCAGAAAGCGCCGTTGGCATAGTCGATGACGCCTCGCCCGCCGGAGACACTGCCGTCCATGTAGTACATCAGCGACCGAGTTTCGGGAGTGGTGCCGGGATAGACCTCGCCGATGGAGGGGGAAAGTGGCAGGAGGTCTTTGTGGTCGGCGGCGTACATCATGAGGGCAGTCATGATCTGTTTCTGTTGTGACATACACTTGACGGAGTTGGCGGACTCTTTGGCCCGCTTGAGGGCTGGCAGCAATATGGAAATCAGCAGCGCAATAATGCCAATGACCACGAGGAGTTCGACCAGTGTAAAGCCTCTTCGATGCCCCGTTTGGAGATGATGTCTGCGCATGACAAACCCTTTCAAATAACACCTCAAGACGTGAAATGTCTCTTGCTCTGCGTTCTGTCGATCTGCTTACTGTCTGCCCCATTGGCCCCAGGTATAGTCCTGGCCAATGGAGGCCCATTTTCCGCTCGGGGCCTGCGAGAACCAATTTTCCGCGCCGGGATCACCGGCTTGGCCGGCCTTGAAGGGCCTGGTGCGCGGTTCCTGGAACCAGTGGACGCTGGCGTCGCGTGTGGCGTAATAGGTTCCCTTGTGGTGTACCCAAGCCATCTGATCGGGATATGAGTGGCCGCCTTCGATGTTGCTGCCGTTGAACCACACTGGATCCTCTTGAACGATGATCGGAGTGGGGATCAGATAGGTGTTTCCGCCCCAGACGAGGCGGGCTTCCTGTTTCACGTGATTTAACTTGGCGCCCGCCCAGGAGCCGAAGACGGCGTAGTCAAAGAACTCGTTGGACCCTGCGCCAGCGCCATAGATGCCGGTGCCAGTGATGGAGGGGCACTTGTAGACATTGGCTGTTGCGGACTCATAAGTGGCAAGCCCAGCACCCTGTGCCGGGGGCTTGGCCAGATATTTGTATATGGTGCCGGTATAGGGCGGTTTCCACATTGTTCTAGGCTGACCCTGCCAGCCGACCCCGTATCCGGTGAGCCAATCCAACTTCTCAGGATCTTTCTGGTTGGCTGGCTGGTCGTGTTTGCCTCCAGGCAGGCAGTTCTTGTTGTCTTGAGCGAACATGAGGAAAGCGGTCATCAATTGGCGAAGGTTAGTCTGGCACTTGACGGCGTTGGCTCTTTCCTTTGCGGCTTGAAGCGCTGGCAGGAGGATTGCGACTAGCAGCGCGATAATTCCAATTACGACAAGGAGTTCCACCAAAGTGAATGCCCTGTGCCGCAATGTTATCTCTTGGTGCCTGAGCATAAGCTGTTCCTGTTGTCGGACGTCGATTGGCTGCTGTCAGACCGATACACAACACGGCCGAAGCGCGCAAACAGGCCGCGCGATATGATGGTCCAGTAATGACTAGATTGCCACCAGAGGCGCGTTAATGCAAGCACAAAGCGTGAATTTCTCGCATATCCTGAGCAACTCTCGAGTGGAAGGCTCGCCTGCTTGCTAGCGATCCGGTTGGCATCATCTTTCAGACAGGTATGTCCGGGAGTGGTCAGCGCGGTTGGCCGAGCAGATCTTGGGCCGCCTTTTTGAGGGAGGGATTCACGTCGCTGGCAAGGACCTTCTGCAAGGCCGCGTCAGCGGGGGCTTTGGTCGGGCCAATTGCTTTGGCGATTCGATTAATGGCGGTTGCGGCTTCGTTCTTGAGATTGGCATCGGTGAGGAACGGCAGCACCAAGTCCAAAGCCTGGGGGTCGTTGAGATTGGCGAGGCCGGCGATGACCAGTCGCCTATCCTCATCTCGGGAGGAGAGCTGCATCATCTGTTTGTAGAGCGTCATCGCTTGGGTGGTCGGCATTTTGGCGTCCGGCCTGGAAATCAGTCGCACGAGGCCTCGCAGCGCGAGGATCTTCTGCTTTTCGTCGCCTGTTTTGGCGATGTCCAGCATATCATTGAGGGCGTCGTTATCGGGCCAATCCGTGATTGCGCGAATGGCGGCTTCCTGAACGGCGACGTCGCTGTCTTTGATGCTTGATCGAACGGCGTTGAGGGCTTTCTGCCCGCCGATGCGGGAGAGGGTCGTGATCAAGGCGACCTTGGCGGGGACCGGCGCCGAGGCGACAGCGGCGACGAGGGGCGTGGCGCCGGCGTCTTGATTTGCGATTCTGGCGGCGACGGCGGCGACAGCCGCCTTGGCCGCATCCCGCTCGCCGTCGTTCTTGGCGGCGACGACGCGTTGGACGAGCGCATCGTAATCATTTTGGTTTGCCAGAATGCCCAGGGCATTCAGCGACGCGGAACGGACAGCGTCCGACGGGTCGTTTGCCGCGAGTTGCAGGAGCGAGGGTGTCGCCGAACTCGTTCCGCGCGAGGCCAGCGCCTTGATCAACTCGATTCGTTGCTGAGGGTATTGGTTCTTGAGGCTATTCAGGATTGCCGCATCGACGCTGGCGCCCTTGAGGCGAGCGAGGCTTTCGCGAGCGGGTTGAGCGGTCTTTCCCGGTTTGGCGGCGGTGGTGGCGAGGATGGCGACATCGTCGGCGTTGCCGAGGAATCCGATGGCGCGCATTGCCGAGGCGCGGACGGCCTCGTTGTCGCTTGTTGCCGCGGCGAGAACTGCGGGCCTGGCCGCAACGTCACCGCGGATGGCGAGGGAATCAATGAGAAGCACTTGTGCGTCTGGGGCGAGGGCGTTGAGTGCGGCAGCAAAAGCAGAGGTGATGTCTTGGCCGGGCATCTGTCTTGCCAGATATCCCGCGGCGACGGCTTGATCAGTGGGCTGGTTGCTTTTCAACATGGCCAGCAGGACGGGTGTTGTTTTGGCGGGGTCGGCCTCAGCCATTCCTCGGAGCGCGGCCATGCGGATTCTGGGCGGCTGGTTGAGGAGGAGGTTGGCATAGATTTCGGCGGCCTGGGATCTCTTTCCGGTCGTCAGCAGTTCATCGGCAGAGCGGATAATGGCATCCATGACGGCGTCGTTGAAGTCGCCTGTGGCCGACGACTTGGCGTGGGTGAGGGCGGCCATCGCTTCGTCGCCGCCGATCTTGCCCAATGCCGCCGCGGCAGCGCAAGCCAGGGGGAGATCCTGTTCTGCGAGCATCGTTTTTAGTACCGGGACTGCGAGGGGATCGCGTCGGTTGCCGATGGAATTGACGACGCCGATCAGGAGTTTTCCTTTGGTGTTTTGGAGGGCATTTCGCAGTGCGGCACCTGCGGCGGGGTCCTCCATGCGTTCGAGGACATACCGGCCCATGTGCGACAACTGGTCGTCGGTGAGGAGGGTTGCGAGTGGGGGGACTTCGGCGGGGGTAGCGATGATGTAGAGTTGTCGGCAGACGAAGTCTTTGCACTCGAAGGTCGCATCGGGTTTAGCGAGCAGCGCGGCGAGCTTGCCGGCCATCTGGGCGCGTTTGGCCGGGTCGGTGGCGTCCTTGATGACCTGGTTCTGGATGGCTTCAAGCGGCTTGCGGCTTTGGCCGAGCTTGTAGGTGGCGGCTTGGGTCAGAAGTTCATCGAAGGATTGTGCGGAAGCCGGCGCACAGAAGCCCATGAGCAATGCAATGGATACTGCCAGCGCCGTGAGATTCCTTAGGTCAGCCATGGGTTCTCCCGTTGAACGTGGTTCTGATCGCCCGCGAAAAAGTGTACCGCGTCGGAGTGAGATACGCGCGGATTGGCGGATTCGTTGAACGGTGAGGTTGCCGCGGAGGCGATCTCTACCTAACGAGTTGGGGGTTTTCCATGAACGCGTAGCAGATGAGGTGGCAGATCTGCATATGGGAGTCCTCGACGCGGCCGTAGTGTTCGGAAGGGATGACGAGGACTTCGTCGGCGATTTCGGCGAGCTTGCCGCGTTTTCCGCCGACCATGGCGATGGTTTTGACGCGGTTGATTTTGCACCATTGGAAGGCTTTGACGAGGTTGGGTGAGTTTCCGGAGACGCTCATGGTCATGGCGAGGTCTCCTGGTCGCGCGTAGTTTTGGAGTTGTCGGAGGAAGATGTCTTCGTAGGCATAGTCGTTTCCGATGGCGGTGATCCATCCGATGCATTCGTTGAGGGACATGCAGCGGAATCGTTTGTTGAGTTTGTCGGAAGCGCCTTTTCCGAGGTCGGTGATGAAGTGGGAGGCATTGGCGGCGCTGCCGCCGTTGCCGAAGACGAAGATTTGGCGGTCGTCTTTGAGGGCAGCGGCGAACATGTCGATGACGCGGGCCACCTGTTGGAGTGGGATGGAATCGGTGGCGGCTTTCTGCTGCTGACAATAGGACTGCAACCAATCTGATAGGGGCATATTTTGTTCCTTTGTTGCGGTTATGAGCAGGTGATGGCCAATCTGGCCAGATGTAATGCACCAACGGGCACGACGTCTTCGCCCAAGGCGGCCAGGCAGATAGGCGGGCCTGGGGCGAAGGCGGCCATGATACAAGGGGGGACGGCGTTGGCCACAGCTTGTCGGAGGGGTTTGCCGAGGAGGGAGAGTCCCCCGCCGATCACGATGCGTTGGGGATGGAGGAGGTGGATGACATGAGAGAGGCCGAAGGCGAGGTCGGCGGCGAGTTCATCGAGGATTCGTTTTGCGGCGGGGTCTGCCTGTGCGAGTGCGGCGGCCAGGTGTCTGGCTTCGCCGCCGGGCGTGTTTCCGATGATTTGGCAGAGCTTGCTTTGGGGGTCGGTTGTTTGGAGGGAGCGGATTCGGCGGTCGATGGCCCAGCCGGAGCAGCGGGATTCGATGGTTGTGCCGGAGCGGTCGAGTCTGAGGTGGCCGAACTCGCATTCGCCGGGGATGTCGCCGTGGTAGATGCGTCCGTCGATGGTGAGTCCGCCGCCGACGCCGCTGCCCAGATTGGTGTAGAAGACGGGACTAGCGTTGGCGCCGGCGCCGCTGAGAGATTCGCCGAGGGCGGCGACGTTGGCGTCGTTGTCGACGGCGACGGGGAGGTCGGTGAGGTTGTTGAGCCAGGCGGCGAGTTGGAAGTTTTTCCAGCCATCGATTTGATGGGATAAGCAAACTGTGCCGCTTTTGAAATCGATTGGCCCGCCAAAGCCGACTCCGACGGCGGCGACATGATGCGTTTTTCGCATTTTCGACAAGGCTTGCTCGATCTGGGCGCAGATTCCGGGGCCGCCTTTGCTGCGATCGACATCGGCACGCCAGCGGTCGAGGATGGCGGCATTCGAATTACCGACGACGATTTGGAGTTTGGTACCGCCGATTTCGATGCCGAGGTATTCACGGTGGTCCATAGGTTGGTCATCCGATAGCATAATGTGGTCATCATATCTGGGGAGAAGGCAATTTTCCTTGCTCTGGCGCGCGGAGGGGCGTATTCTTGAAGCACATTCTGAGTGTTGTGCAATTCTCTGCCGGTTTGTTGGCTGGCGGCAAATAGCGAGGCGGACATGTTCAAGAGAAAAGCGTTCACGCTGGTTGAACTTCTTGTTGTGATCGGGATCATCGCTGTGCTCATTGCCATCCTTCTTCCGGCCTTGCAGAGAGCCAAGGAGCAGGCCAACCGCGTGAAGTGCGCCGCGAACCTCAAGCAATTCGGCGTGGCATTTCAGTTGTATACGACGGACAACAAAGGTCGCTTTCCGGCGTGCGGCGCCGAGGGGCTTCCGGAGGACTGGATCTGGTGGCAACCGAACCGGAGAATCAACGATGGGCCGCTGGTGAAGTACCTCGGCAAGGCATTCAACAAAGCGCTGCACATTTGCCCGTCGGACGACGTCGAGTCCCACCCGGGTGGGGCGAACGCCTACAAGTACAGTTACACTTTGAACTACAATTTGTCCGGGTATCCCTACGGGAGCAACAGCGTCGTCAAATACTGCAAGCAGACCAGTATCAAGAATCCTGCCACCAAGATCATGATGATCGACGAAAGCAACGAAACCATCGACGACGGCGCGTGGGCGCCCCAGCATTACGCCAGCGACGGCCACAACCTGCTATCCAACCGCCACGACAAACGCAAGGAACAGAGCACAGACCGCAACTTTGGCCAGGGGAACGTTCTCTTTTGCGATTACCACTATGATTTCATCGAACGCCGACTGACTCTTCTTCAGCCGTATTACGATCCGCGCTATTGAGGGGCACCTGAAGCGAGCGGTTGATGTTGATGGGGGAGGGGTGCCGGCGGCGCTTGCACGGGTGTGGGCGTTGCGGTTTACTGAAGGGATGGAGTCGTCGGTTTTCCGGCAATATGGGTTGTGTGCGCGGCAGACGTCAGGCTCGTGTGTCCGGATCTCAATGCTGTGACCGGGTCGTCCCGCGATGAATGCCTTTGCCCACATACTCCGTCGGCTACTCCACCTGGATAGACCCGTTCCCGACCAGACGCCGGAGTCTTTCGCCGCGGAGGTTGAGCGTCACTATCGTTGGAACTTCGTGGTGAATCTGCTGGATGGAGCGACGTTCGCCTTAGGCGCGACGTTCTTTACGGCGGCGACGATCATTCCGCTGTTCATCAACAAGCTTACGCCGAATCCCTACGTGCTGGGGGCGGTTGCGATCATAGCGCAGGCGGGGTGGTTCCTGCCGCAGCTGTTGACAGCGAACGTGGTGGAGGCATTGCCGTGGAAGAAGCCGGTGGTGGTGAACCTGGGTTTCTTTCTGGAGCGGTTGCCGATGCTGGTGATGGTGATGGGTGCGGCGTTGGCGGGCATTTCGCCGGTGTTTGCGCTGGTGGTTTTTCTGGCGGGATATGCATGGCACACGCTTGGCGCGGGTCTGGTGGCGACGGCGTGGCAGGAGCTGATCGCGCGGTGTTTTCCGGTGAACCGGAGGGGCCGGTTTCTGGGCGGGACGTGGTTCATTGGCTGCGGGACGGGAGCGGTGGGGGGGCTGTTTTGTTCGTGGCTTCTGGCGAAGTTGCCGTTTCCGGCGAATTTTGTGGCGGTGTTCACGTGTGCCGCGGTGTTCATCTTCATGAGTTGGGTGTTTTTGGCTTTGGCGCGTGAACCGGCGCCGCCAGTCAAACCGACGCAGGCGAGCCACACGCAGTATTTGGCGCAACTTCCGGGGATTATTCGGAGCGACGACAATTACCGGCGGTTTCTGGTTGCGCGGGTTATTCTGGCGCTGGGGGGGATGGGAACGGGATTTGTGATGGTTGCGGCCGCGAGGCGATTTGATCTGCCGGAGTCATCAGGGGGGCTCTTTACGGCGAGTTTTTTCGTTGGGCAGATGATTGGGAACCTGGTGTTCGGTTTTCTTGCGGACACTCGGGGGCACAAGTTGTCACTGGAGGCCGCCGCGCTAGCTGCCGCCGCCTCATTTGCCGCAGTCTTGCTGGCTCCTTCACCGGGATGGTTTCACGGGGCGTTTTTGTTGGCGGGCCTGCACGTGGGGGCGATCAATGTTTCGGGGATGCTTGTCGTGCTCGAATTTGCACCGAAGGACAAGATCCCGACATACACGGGGCTGACGAATACGGCGATCGGTTTGCTTTCACTGGTCTCCCCGCTTTTGGGCGCGTTTCTTTTTTCTCGAAGCGATCGCGCGCTGTTCGGGATCACGGTCGCGGTGAACATTGCGGCGCTTGTTTTGATGCGGTTTTGGGTGCGTGAGCCTCGATTTGCGACGAGGTCGGAGGGCGCGTTTTCGGTCATCGTCCCCGTTCGCGAATGAGATCGGAGATGTTTCGCTGCTCCTGTTGCTCCCAATTCCTGCGTTTGGCGATCATTCTGTTGTATTTGGCGAGGTCATCCGAATTCATGCATTCGGTGTAGCTGCCCAGATAAGGAACGAGCAGATCGATCCAGCATGAGAAGGCGTCCATTTCGTCTCGCGTCAGGTTTACGTCGTAGTGCCCATCGCGCAGGACGCGAATGAGCTTGCTTCGGGTGGAGCCGGCGTGGTAGGGGGGGAGCATATTGGGCTCGGACTGGGCATTGATCCAGTTGGTGAGCTTGCGATTGGCGAGGGAGCGGTAGGCGGGACTCCAGAATTGGCCCTTGCCTCTCAGGCTGAAGGCGGGCTTGATCTCGGGGGGGACAACCGCGGGTTCGTTTTCCACGAGGTTTTCGGGCCAGTCGGTCGCCTCTTCCGGCATGGTGCCTTTGGGGTTTACGAGGCGTGTCGGGTCGTGGACAAAATGGCAACTGACGCACTTGCGATCGAGAATCGGCTGGATTTCTTTGCGGAAGCTGAAGCCGCGCGCGCCGCCTGCAGGCTCGACGAGTGTCTGAGGTCCGGCCCTCATGGCGGCGGTCAATGGTCCGGAGGAGAGGGGGGTGGTATTCTTGTTTTCATGGCAACCGACGCAGGAGGCGGTTTCTCCGGGTTGCAGGGTCATCCAACTCCGCATGGTCTGGATGGCCTGATTGTTCTCATCGAGAGCCTGGAAGTAGAACGGTGTTTTGGCCGGGGCCACGAAGCACGCGGAGCCGTCGTCATGGACTTTTGTGGTTCCGAGAACGACCTTGACATCCCAGGCGCCCTCGATGGAGATGGGGGTGGAGACCATTGCGCCGCCGGCGGGGCCGGAGTTGGAGTTTGAGTTGATCGCGGCGGCGCGGTATTCGATGGCGACGACGCGGAGGTTCTTGACGGCGCCTCGCGGGACGCCTGTCAGGCCCGGGCCGGCGTAGATGTCCTGCATGTACACGAGGCCCGTTGTTTTGCGGTAGTCCACCGCGTTCGGTCGCACCGGCGGGACTGGACGAGGACAGAGCGGGATCGGCTGGTTGCACGAGACGGCCGGATCCACGACGAGGAGTTCGCGTTCTCCTGCCAAGTTCATCCAGAAGACCCCGAATCGCGACTGCGACCCCTCGGGTTTGAAGGTGACGAGGAATTCGCGATCGCACAGGGGGTATGGATACTGGAACTGATCGCCGTCCTGGCCGTAGGCGTCGATTCGATCGGCGGGCGTGTGTCGGACCGGCGCGATCAACTGGGTGCCACTGTTTTCCTGCCTTCCCTTGCTGGGATCGACGATGGCCAGCCAACCCTTTTGAATGGTATGGTGTCCGGAGAGGATAGCGACAACCTTGTCGCTGCCGGGCAATCCCCTGGCATGCAAGATGGAAGTCGGAAACCACGAGTTGTTACCGTAGAACTCCGTCTGCCCGGTGCCATCGGGGTGCATCTGGAAGAGGCTTTGGACGTAGATCTGGCCCCGGTCGGAATACTCCCAGCGGGTGTAGATGACTCGGCCATCGCTCAATACGGTTGGGAAATTGGTGTGCACCTGATCGAAGCCGAGCCGTCTGAGGTACTTGCCATCTGGCGCGCAGGTGTAGAGGTTACTGACTTCGGTCCACCAGCAATCGACCGCCTGGACGCATCGTGTGGAGCTGAAGACCAGGTCGCCGTTGGGGAGGTACTGTCCCTCGTAATCGGCGAAGCCCAATCCCGAGGTAATCTGGCGTATTTGTCCATCGGCCGGCGTCATTTCGTACAGGTGGTAATCATCTTCCCGGTCGGACTTTTTCCATGAGAAGAGGATTCGTTTTCCGTCCCAGGAGACATCCGGATCGCGGATTACGCCTTTGCGATCATCGATGAGCGTCTTGACCTTTCCCCAGTTGCCGATCATTTCGAGAATGCACAGACTTGTACCCGGTCGGAAATGGCGTTCGTTGGCGGCATCCGACAGCCCTTCGGTATAGGCATAGTGAGATCCGCCCAGGTCGTAGTGCTTTGTGAAGACGAATCGGGCCAGTTTCTGTCGCGACGCGCTCAACCGGGCATTTCGCCGCAGCTCGCAGGCTTTGCGGTACAGATCCATCCAGAGCGGATCTTCCGGCGGCAGCGCGGTCTTTCGCAACTCCTGAAACTGCAGCCGTAATCCTTCGCCTGTCTTTCCGAGCTGTGTGAGCACTCGCTCGATTGTGTTTAGCCTGATTCCGTCGTCCCCATACACGCCATCCTGCAACGCCCAATCCAGTTCGGCGGCCAGGCGGACTACGTCCTCCGCGGGGAAATCCCTGGCAAGACTCTTGAGAATGACCTGTCCGCAGGGAACGAATTCCAGGTCCTTGTCGGTGGGCTCCGCAAATACGCGCGACGCTCTCATTGACGCTTCGAAACTTGCGCGGGCCGTCTCTCTTTTCAGGTAGCGGGGCTGATACAGGCGCACATCCGCTCCGAGGACGGACACCATTCCCAGCCAAGCACCCACGAAAACGCGCACTTTGAGTGTCATTGACTTATTCTACCACGGCCCCGTACGGCCGTTCACAACCACCCGGCAAGGCAACCTGTCGAACTCTGCGACGAGATACGTTCATGTTCGGACGGGTGGATTGGTGGGAAAGGAAGTCTGGAATGGGGCAAGGGGCATCGTCGGCGGTGGATTGGAGCACGGAGACCGAGAAGGTCTTTGTCGAGTGGCTGGACGAGGGGACCGCGAGTCCGCGCCCGTGCGATCGCCGGGGAGTAACACCGGGCGATTGCGCGCGGGCGTGATGTCCTACGCGGCAGGGGTCCGCGGCGTCGCGAGGATGTTCAAAGGGCATCGCCTCGGGGCAATGACATGGCGGTCCATGCTTAGTAGCGGTAATGCTCGGGCTTATAGGGCCCTTCGACGGGGACGCCTATGTACTGGGCTTGGTGAGGGGTGAGCCTCGTCAGCTTGGCGCCGATCTTGTCGAGGTGAAGACGCGCCACCTTTTCATCGAGATGTTTCGGCAGAACGTAGACTTTTTTCTCGTACGAGGATCGGTTAGTTGCCAGTTCGATCTGGGCGAGGGTCTGATTCGTGAAGCTGTTGGACATCACGAAGCTGGGATGACCGGTCGCACAGCCCAGGTTGAGCAGCCTTCCTTCTGCGAGGATGAGGACGGAGTGGCCATCCTCGAAGGTCCACATGTCGTATTGGGGCTTGATGTTGGTTTTCTTGACCTT
Organism: uncultured Tepidisphaeraceae bacterium; assembly: GCA_964451955.1. Taxonomy (GTDB): domain Bacteria; phylum Planctomycetota; class Phycisphaerae; order Tepidisphaerales; family Tepidisphaeraceae; genus JAPLNB01. Next base: position 3,278 of record CAYVKG010000074.1, on the reverse strand, counting down.
GCCTGATTTCTGGAGCTTGGCGAGCCCCGCCATGTCGATCTCGTGGTCGAAGTGACCGATGTTTCCGATGATGGCTTTGTCTTTCATTCTGGCCATGTGTTCGGCCGTGATGACGCCACAGTTGCCAGTGGCGGTGATGTAGATATCGGCGTAGGGGAGGGTGTCTTCGACGGTCAGTACCTGATACCCCTCCATAGCCGCCTGGAGGGCGCAGATGGGGTCGACCTCGGTGACGATGACACGGGCGCCCTGGCCTTTGAGGGATTGGCAGCAGCCCTTGCCGACGTCGCCGTAGCCGCAGACGACGGCCACTTTGCCGGAGAGCATGACATCGGTGGCGCGCATGAGGCCATCCACGAGGGAGTGTCTGCAACCGTAGAGGTTGTCGAACTTCGACTTGGTGACGGAGTCGTTGACATTGATGGCGGGGAAGAGGAGCTTGCCATTCCTGGCCATTTCGTAGAGGCGGTGGACGCCGGTGGTGGTTTCCTCCGAAACGCCGTTGACATTCTTAGCGACGGCATGCCAGCGGTGGGGGTCGGCCTTGAAGCACCTGTCGAGTAGTTTAAGAACCTCGGTCCATTCCTCACTGTCGCCGGCAGTAGGAGGGGGGACCCGGCCGGCGTCTTCGAACTCGAAGCCCTTGTGGATGAGGAGGGTGGCATCCCCGCCATCGTCGACGATCTGGTTTGGGCCTTGGCCGTTGCCGAAATCGAGAGCGCGTTCGGTGCACCACCAATATTCGTCGAGGGTTTCGCCTTTCCAGGCGAAGACAGAGATTCCCCTGGGCTTGTCAGGGGTTCCGTCGGGGCCGACTGCGACGGCGGCGGCGGCGTGGTCCTGGGTGGAGAAGATGTTGCAGGAAGCCCATCGGACGGTGGCGCCTAATGACTTGAGGGTTTCGATGAGGACTGCGGTCTGGATGGTCATATGCAGCGAGCCCATGATTCGCACGCCCTTGAGGGGTTGCTGCTTCATGTATTGTTCGCGGACGGCCATCAAGCCGGGCATTTCCTGTTCGGCGAGGAGGATCTCTTTGCGGCCCCACTCGGCGAGAGAAAGGTCTTTGACCTTGAACTCGAGTTGCGTCTTGTGAGCGGGTGATGTTGGGGATTTCAGTGTCTGTGTCATTGTGAGTTCCTTTTGTGTGTGGTCATTGGTTCATTATCTGTTGTTGTTTCGTTTGGACTGCGGTGGCGAGGAAAAGAGCGGGGCCCTTGGTGTTGGGTTCCGGGGGCAGGGGGAGGATCTGGAGGGGGGAGAGGTTGGCTTCGATGAGGAGTTGGCGAATGGTGTCGGGGGGGAAGCCGAGGTGTTGTTGTCCGAGTTGGCGGCGGAAGTCGTCGCGGTCGTGGGGCAGGAGATCGACGATGACGGCGCGGCCGGCGGGATTGAGGATGCGGGAGATTTCCTTGAGGACGGCCAGGGGATCGGGGCAGTAGGTGAGGGAGAGGATGAGGAGGGCGGCATCGCAGAAAGAGTCGTCGACGGGCAACGAGGTGAGGTCGGCGCGGAGGAGGTCGACGTTCTTGAAGTTGGCGAGGCGTCGGGAGGCGGATTTGAGCATGGGAGGGGAGTTGTCGATGCCGATGACCTTGTGGATGTGGGGGGCGAGGAGCTGGATGATCTTGCCGGTGCCACATCCGAGATCGGCGATGACGGAGGTTCGGGGGAGGAGCGACGCGAGTGCGGGCAGGGCGAAAAGTTGGCCGTAGAGTTCGGTGCGGAGCTTGTCCCATTTGGAGGCGGCGGAGGCGAAGAACGCCTGGCCGTTGGCTTGTCTTTCGCGGAGTCGACGGGCGAGGCGGAGTTCGTCTTGGCGGTGAGTGGCCCAGTTTTCGGTTTGCTGGCGGGCTAGCGCCCAGAGTCGACGTGCGGAGGGATCGAGCTCGCTGGTGGTCATGCGGTAGAGATTGGTGGTAGCGTGGCGGTGGTTGGTGAGCCATTTCTGGTCGGAGAGGATTTTGAGGTGGCGGGAGACCGTGGATTGGGGGAGTTGAAGGACATCGCAGAGTTCGACGACGCCGAGCTCGTGGTGTTCGAGCAATCGCAGGAGGCGGAGGCGGGTGGGGTCGGCAAGGCACTCCATCCAGGCGAGGAGGGCGAGGGGTTGGCGGGGCGTCTGTACCATCTATGTATCCGGATTATCGGATGAACAAATGGGCAAGTCAAGATGGTTGTGACGGATTGAGGATTCTTGATCCTGAAGGCCCGATTCTTGAATCGAGGGCGGGAGTATCGAAACGGATGGGGTACGACGCGGCAGGCGAAGGCGGCTGAGAAGCTGAAGGGGGGAGTGACCGTGAGGGAGAGGGCAACCGGGGACATGGATCGGTCGCGACGCGCAGCTTTCGCGGTTGGGTGTGGTCTAGAGGTGGATGGCGCGAGAGGCGGCAACGCCGGCGGCTTCCATGATGGCTTCGGACATGGTGGGGTGGGGGTGCATGGCTTCGATGATCTCGGCCTCAGTGGATTCGAGTTTCCGGGCCAGGACGAGTTCGGCGAGCATTTCGGTGACGTTTTCGCCGATCATGTGGACGCCCAACAACTCGCCATATTTGGCGTCGAAGATGAGTTTGACGAAGCCGTCGGGCTGGCCGGCGGCGAGGGCGCGGCCGGAGGCGGAGAAGGGGAATTTGCCGATCTTGATCTGACGGCCTTGTTCGCGGAGTTTGCGTTCGGTGAAGCCCATGGAGGCGACCTGGGGGTGGGTGTAGGTGCAGCCGGGGATGTAGCGGTAGTCGATGTGGTGGTCGGAGGCTCCGCAGATGTGTTCAACACAGTAGACGGCTTCGTGGTGGGCGACGTGTGCGAGGTCGGGGTGGCGGAGGCCGGCGAAGGGGGAATTGGCTGGGAAGTCTAGCATGGTGCAGTCGCCGACGGCATAGACGTGGGGGAGATTGGTCTGGAAGTTCTGGTTGATTTTGATGCGGTTTTTGGCGATGGCGAGGTTGGCTTCGGGAGCGGCGACGGAGTCGGTGTTGCCGGTGACGCCGATGGCGACGAGGACGAGGTCGGCTTCGATGGTTTGTGGCTTGTCGCCTGAGAGAGTGAGGCGGACGGAGTTGGCGGTCTTGTCGATTTTGTCGGTCTTGGTATTAGGGAGGACCTTCATGCCGCGTTTGGCCAGAAGGCGTTCGAGGAGGGCGGCGGTGTCGTCATCCTCGTTGGGAAGGATGTGGGGGAGCATTTCGATGAGGGTGACTTCGGCGCCGATGGCGTTGTAGAAATCGGCGAATTCGCAGCCGATGGCGCCGGCGCCGATGATGGCGAAGCGT
>CAYVKG010000073.1:0-24478 GCA_964451955.1 uncultured Tepidisphaeraceae bacterium | reverse complement strand
AGGAAAGCGTGAAGCACGTTGGCAAGGTTGGGGACGTGGTGGAGGTTTCAGCGGGTTTTGCGAGAAACTACCTTCTGCCGCAGCACCTTGCGGTCGAGCCGACGCCGGGGAACATCAAGAAGATCGAAGCGCGTCGGCAGGAGATTGAGCGAATCGAGCGAGAGAAGCGGAGCGAGAAGGAAGCGTTGATCAAGCAGTTGGCCGGGGTAGAAGTGGCTTTGGAGCGGCGGACCAACGAGCAGGGTCATTTGTTCGGCTCGGTGACGGCGACGGACATAGCCAAGTCGCTGCAGTCGCAGGGTTTCAACATCAACCCGGACGACATCAACCTGCCGGGTCGCTTGGACCGGGTGGACACCTACACTGTGGAAGTGAAACTGGCGGACGATCTGGCGACGGACGTGAAGGTTTGGATCGCGCCGGATGCCGAGAGCAAGGCGCTGATGGAAGCCGCGCGGAAGGCGGCCGCTGCGGCGGAAGCCGAGGCGGCGCAGGCGGAACAGAAGGCGTAAGGTCATCCGACTCACCGGATTCGAGACCGGCCGGCTGTGGATATTCTGTGAGTAACCTGATCGGTGCGGTGGCATTCCATCGCGCCGTTTCTCTTTTGCCGATACGATCAGCCGGATAAAGACTTGCGGGCTTGCGGGGCGGGTGGCTAGCATGTCGTTTGGCAGGAGGCCTCTTGAGCCAGTTGATTGATTCATCAGTAGCCGGACAATTCGACAAGCTGCCGCCTCATTCGATTGAGGCGGAGATGTGCCTGCTGGCGTCGATGATGCTCGACAAGGAGGTCATCGGGCAGGTGGTGCAGATTGTCGATCGGGACGCCTTTTTTCAGGCGGATCATCAGGTCATTTTCGACATCCTGATCAAGCTGTACGAACAGAACAAGGCGATTGACGCGGTGATTCTGCGGGAGGAGTTGGGGAAGCGGCAGTTATTGGAGGAGATCGGCGGGGTACCGTACCTGGCGCAGATTCTGAACTCGGTTCCGTCGGCGGCGCATGGGGCGCATTACGCGGGGATCGTGCGAGAGAAGGCGATGCTGCGTCAGTTGATCGCGGCCAGCAACGACATCCTGAGGGACTCGTATGCCCCGCACGAGCAGGCGGACCTGGTGGTGGACAAGGCGGAGAAGCGGATTTTCGAGATCGCGCAGAAGAAGGTCGGGGGAGCCGTGGTGTCGCTGGACAACGTGTTGCACGAAGTGTTTGACATGATCGCCAATCGTGGCCAGCGTGGATTGGAAACGGGTTTCATTGACCTGGACGACATGCTGAACGGTCTGCAGAACGGGGAAATGATCGTGGTGGCGGCGAGGCCATCGATGGGGAAGACGGCGTTGGCAATGAACATGATTGAGGGGGTGGCGGCCGAGCGTGGAATGCCGTGCGCGGTGTTCTCGCTGGAAATGAGCAAGCAGCAACTGGCTCAGCGAATGCTATGCAGCCGGGGGAAGATCGACTCGCACAAGCTGCGTCGCGGGATGTTGCAGTCGCATGAATACCAGCAGTTGGCGACGGTGGTGGGGCAGCTTGCGAAAGCGCCGATCTGGGTGGACGATTCAGCGGGGCTGACGCCGCTGGATTTGCGGGCCAAGTGTCGGCGGCTGAAGATGCAGCATGATATTCGATGCGTAATGATTGATTACATGCAGTTGATGGACAATCCGGGTCCGGAAAACCGGCAGCAGCAGATCAGCGAGATTTCGCGGGCGATCAAGGCGGTGGCGAGGGAGATCAACGTGCCGGTGATTGCGTTGTCCCAGTTGAATCGCGCAACGGAGGGTCGTGACGGGCATCGGCCGCGGATGAGCGACCTGCGGGAGTCGGGATCGATCGAGCAGGACGCTGACGTGGTGATGCTGTTGCACCGCGAAGACTATTACAAGATGAGCGATCCGGACTTTCAGCCGGACAACATCGCGGAGTTGATCGTGGCCAAGCAGCGGAACGGCCCGACGGGCACGGTGAAACTGTACTTTGACAGCCGATCGACCCGATTTGAGAACCTGGCGGGCGGGCAAGGCGAGCCATTCTAGGGGTTTGGCTTTATGATGTCGCCATGCGCATCCTAAAAGAGCTTTGTTCGTTGCCAACCGTTCCGTTTCAGGAGGAGCGAGTGGTTCAGTGGGTGGAGAGGTTCGTCAAGGCCCGGCGGCAACTGCGCCTGGACCGGGACGAATGGGGCAATCTGCTGATTGAACTCAAAGGCAGGAAAAGGGGAGGGGCTCGGTGGGTGTTCGGCGCGCACATTGATCATCCGGGGATGGTGGCCAAGGGGATGGTGGATGGGCATACGGTGAAGGCGGAGTTCAGAGGTTGGGTTCTGGCGGAATTGGTCATGGGGGCGAAGGTGCGGTTCTTCGACGGGGATCGGGAGATCGCGGGAAAGGTGGTGGAGGCGACAGCGGGCCCTGAGGGTGGGCGCACCGCGGGCGTCAAGGTGCGGGTGGGCCAGACGGTGGCGGCAGGGGCGTTTGGGATGTGGGACGTTCAGAGCGCGGTGACGAAGGGAGGGAAGTTCTATGCGAGGGGCTGCGACGACGTGGCCGGGGCGGCAGCAGCATTGAGCATGATGGACAAGCTGCGGCATGCCCCCCCTACCGCCACGGTAGCGGTGTTGCTGACCCGCGCGGAGGAGGAGGGGTTCATGGGTGCGATCGCGGCGGCCAAGAAGCCGAAGTTGCTGAGGAAGGCGGACCTGATCGTGTCGATCGAGACCTCGGCGATGCAGTCGTACGCGCCGCAGGGTGCCGGTCCGATCATCCGAGTTGGGGATCGAACCAGCGTTTTCGATTCGGGGCTGACGATGTTCCTGACGGAACAGGCACAGGTGCTGAGGAAGAAGAGCAAGGGGTTTGCGTTTCAGAGGGCACTGATGCCCGGGGGGACGTGCGAAGCGACGGTATACGACGCCTACGGTTACCGAGCGGCGGCGGTGTGCGTGGCGTTGGGGAACTACCACAACATGGATCGGGATCGGAAGCGGATTGGGGCGGAGTATGTGGATATTGCGGACTGGAAGAACATGGTGAAGTTGTTTCTGGCCATCGCGAGGCACGGCCACGAATTCCGGGACGGGCACGGGGCGTTTCGTAAGCGAATTGAGGCGCGGTTCGCGAAGCTGAAGCATCTGCTCTAGAGGCAATCGCATGAGGGCGTGTGGCATGCGGGACGTGAAGGCGGCAAGCGAGGTTTTCCAGGGCGAGTGGGGAGAGAGACACGAGGAAGGGTTGCGGGCTTCGCGGGGCGGGGTCGTCTTGTTGCCGCTGGTTTTTGCAGGCTCGCTTCTGCTGTTCCAGGCGCAACCGCTGATGGGGAAGTACATTCTGCCTTGGTTTGGTGGAAGCGCCGGCGTATGGGCGGTTTGCATGCTGTTTTTTCAGGCGGTGCTGCTTGGGGGATACGCGTATGCGTATGGGAGCACCCGGTGGCTGAGCGGAAGGGCACAGGGGATCGTGCACGGGGTGATTGTGGCCGGCGCGCTGGTGATGCTGCCGATCGTTCCGAGCGAGCGATGGATGCCGTCGGGAAGCGGGAACCCGACGTGGCGGATCCTGGGGTTGCTGGGAGCGACGCTGGGATTGCCTTGCTTTGCGTTGTCGGCAACCGCGCCGCTGGCGCAGGCGTGGTTTGCCGGTCTGAATCCGGGACGGTCGCCCTACCGGTTGTATGCGTTGTCGAACGCGGCATCGCTGCTGGCGCTATTGTCGTATCCGTTTCTGGTGGAGCCATGGTTGGCGCGGTCATCGCAGGCGACCGCCTGGTCATGGGGGTTCGGGGGATACGCCATTCTGTACGGCCTGTGTGGGGCAACGGTCCTTTGGCGAAACGTGGGAAGCCGGAGTCCGGCCGGAAGCCGGGCGGAAGGCAAAGCAAGGCCGCCTGGTGCGGGGCCGAGCGCCTTGTGGCTGCTGTTCGCGGCGGCGGGCTCGGCGATGCTGTTGGGCACGACGAACAAGATCACTCAGGATCTGGCCCCGGTGCCGCTATTGTGGGTTCTGCCGCTGTCGTTGTACCTGGGGACGTTCATCATGTGTTTTAACGGCCCAAGGTGGTATTCGCGGGTATTCTGGGTTCTCGCGTTGTTTGTGGCATCGGGATCGCTGTTGTGGATCGAGTTGGCAGAGGTCAAGAGCGCGCCGTTGAACATTGGATGTTATGTGGGGGTGATGCTGGCGTGTTGCATGTTGTGCCACGGGGAGTTGGCGATGCTGAAACCGGATCCGGCGTACCTGACGCGGTATTACCTGTGCATCGCGGCGGGCGGGGCGCTGGGGGGAGCGGGCGTTGCGGTCGCGGCGCCGCTGCTTTTGAGCGGCTACTATGAGTTGCCCGCGGCGGGGATGGTTTGTTGCGGGCTAATGCTGGTGATGCGCTTCGCGCGTGCACCGCAGCTGGTGCCGGGGACGGCAGAGCCCATCGCCTTGTACGGGACGATTTCGTCTTTGGTAGTATTGGGAATGTTGCTGGTTCTGGAGATTGCGAATTGGCCCGGCAATGCGACCAAGATCGCTCGCGTGAGGGGTTTTCACGGCGCGCTGACAGTATCTGAGAGGAACACCGCGGATGCGTCGCGACATGCGAGGCTACTGCGGCACGGGGCCACGACGCACGGGTCGCAGTATCGCGAGGCGTCGTTGCGAGGCAGACCGACGGGGTACTACGCCCAGACAGCAGGTCCCGGTTGCGTATTTCGGGCGTTGCGCCCGGGCGAGGCAAGGCGGATCGGGGTGGTCGGCTTGGGAACGGGGGCGATCGCCGCATATGGGAAGAAGGGCGATGTGTTCCGGTTCTACGAGATAGACGAGGGTGTCGAGCGGCTGGCCAGGGCGTATTTCACGTTTTTGAGCGACTCGGCGGCGAAGGTGGAGGTGGTTCTGGGAGACGCGAGGATGTCGATGGAGCGGGAGGAGCCGCAGCGGTACGACGTCTTGTTCGTGGATGCATTCAGCGGAGACGCCATTCCAACGCACCTGCTGACTCGCGAGGCGATGGCGGTGTACCTGCGGCACACGAAGCGGGATGGGGCGATTGTGTTTCATGTGAGCAACCGATATCTGAATCTGGCACCGGTGGTGGCGAATCTGGCGGAGGGGGCGGGTTTGCGTGGCGTGCTGCTGGAATCATACGGCTGGAGGGATTTGGTGGATGAGTACCCATCGGACTGGGTGTTGGTGACCCGGAACAGGGAGTTGCTCGAATCGCAGCCGTTGGAGCGAGCCAAGAAGCCGATGAAGGGCGACCCGCGGGTGGGGATATGGACGGACGATCACACGAGTCTGTTTCAAGTGACGAGGTGATCAGGCGGGATCATGGCCACTGCCACCCCAGGGGTGGCAGCGGCAGATGCGTTTGAAGGCGCGCCAGGAACCGCGGACGGGGCCGTGTTTGTTGAGGGCATCGATAGCATATTGGCTGCAGGTGGGAAAGTAGCGGCAGTGGCCGCCCATGAATCGGCCGAGCGTCGCGCGGTAGAGCAGGACAAGCTGGATGAGTAGCCATTTCATAGTTGGAGGGAAGGGCGATGCATGGGAGGGGTTCAGGTCTTAAAGACAGCGACAGGGAGGGAGCCCGGAGCGGCAAGTGATGCTCCCGAGGCAATTGCCGGCAGGGAATCGGTCAGGCTAATCGCCGGGCGGCCGATCTTGCGGATGGCAAGAGAGAGGACGACTGCCGCACAGACACGGGGAGCGATGCATTGCCGGTCGTAATCCAGGATGGGCGTTCGGGCCATGGTGATTGCCATCCGGGCATCATAGCAGGGAAGGCTGCAGGAAGAAGCGGGCGGGGCGAGGACGTGACGAGGTTGAACTCGCCGGGAAAAAAGGACAAGAGGCAAGGAGCAGGGTTTGAAGAGGGCGACCCTACACAATCTGCAGCCAGTGCTGGCTGGCGACATTGACCCAGACACTGCCATAGCCGATCCAAGCGGCAAAGCTATACCAATGATAATTGCGGTTCAGATTCGAGGTATTCCAGGAGTATGTGCCGGCGGCGGGATCGAGGTTGGCGGCAATTCGCTGCCAGACAGGCTTGTTATTGTCTTTCCAGTCGAGATAGCATGCCCAGAGTTCGACCTTCGTCTGGTTCTGGTACTGCTGGGGAACTGTCGCCTGCCACTGAATGGAAAAAGTCGAACCGAATGAGGTTTTTTGGCCCTTCGTCGGCGTCAGGAAGGCGAACGTGGGCTTCTGTGCAATGACTTGCAGCCAGTTCGGGCTCTTGCCGGTGGCGGTGGCGCTGCCGTCCCAGAGATTCCCGGCAAAGCAATACCAGCCTGGTTTCGCATTGGACGTGGACCACACGTAGGTTCCAATCGCTGCGTCAAGCCACTCGGCGCCTGGAAGGGCAAACCATCCGGTGTCTTTGCTGTAGGCCCACAGGGCGACGTGCAGGGGATCGCCATTTGGATCGGAGGCCTGCCAGTTGATCGCAAAAGGCTGTCCCTGGTTGATGGCGGAGGGGACGGCGGGCGTGGCAAATGTGATGGACGGGGCCTGGTTGACGACATGGAGCCAGCCCGGGCTGGCCGCATAGTACCACTTGCCCCCGTCGCCGGGGTTGACCCAGGCGCCGAAGCAGTACCATCCGTCCGCCACGCCGGCGGTGTTCCAATCGTAGTAGCCTTGCTGTGCGGGGACGGCGTCAACGAGTCTGACTGACTCTTTGGCGGAGCGTCGCCAGATTTGGAGGGACGCGCCGGGAGCACCGCCGATCCACTGGATGCGATAGGACTGGTTTCGGGCAACGGAAGCGCCCGGTGCCGGAGGAGTCATCAGAGCGAAGGGCGGATCAAACAGGATGGTTTGATCGGTGCTGGTGGAAGGCACGTTCCATACACCGGCGGCGTTTTGGGCCGCATTTCCCGGAATGCTGACAGTAACGGTTCCGCTGCGAGTCATACCGGAGACCGCGATATCGTAGGTGTCGCCGGTACCGGTGACGATCGCAGTCGTTGCGCCCGCAGTCCCGCCGAGAATGACGTCTTGGCCGGTGAAACCGGTGACGGGGTTGCTGAATACGGCGGTGAAGTGAATGGGAGACGCGGCGGCGGGATCGGGTTGGGTCGCGGCCTGGTCTACGGTAACCTTCACAACTGCCTGGGTCGTGTTCAGGAGGATGCTGACGTTGCCATCGGCGTAGTTGGCCACAGCCAGATCGGGCTTGCCGTCGGCGTTAAAGTCGGCGGAAGTGACAGAGTACGGTTCCTCGCCAACGGCATAGTCGATTCTCGACGGGAACGCGCCGTTGCCATGGTTCAGGAGCACACTGACGGTGTTGTGGGTCGAGTTGGCGGTGGCGAGGTCGAGCTTCCCATCGCCATCGAAGTCGGCGGCACATACGGACCTGGGCGATTGCCCCGTGTGATACTCGGTTCTTTCGGCAAAGGTGCCGTCGCCGTTGTTCAGAAGCACGCTCACCGTGCTGGGGGCGGTGGAATGGCCGAAGGTGGCGACGGCCAGGTCGGGTTTGCCGTCGCCGTTGAGATCGCCCGCGGCGACGGAATATGGGTTATAGCCAATCACGTAAGTGGTTTCGGCGAAATTGCCGGCGCCGTCGTTGATCAGCACGCTCACCGAATCGAGGGATGGGGGGTCGCCGATCGATTCACCGAAATTATTGGTCAGGACCAGGTCGGCTTTGCCGTCGCCGTTGAAGTCAGCCGCGGCAATGGCGTCGTGCTTGTACCCCGCTGAGAAGTCATATCTCCAGAAAAAGATGGCCTTATTCAGATTCCGAAAGACGCTGAACGAGGAGTATTTCCCGGCGGCCATGGCCACGTCGGGCATGGCGTCACCGATGAAATCCCCGGTGGTGACAGCGCAGGGGTCTCCGGTAGGTGAGGCTTCGTAGCTCGATGCGGTAAAGGAACCGTCGGCGTTGTTGAGGAAGATGGACAGCATGTATCCGCCAGGTTCAGCGACGGCGAGGTCCATCCGGCCATCGGCATTGAAATCAGCCGAGGCGACGGACCACGGCGAGCGCCATGTTGAGCCAACGATCCGCGTGGCGCCGAAGGTGCCGTCGCCGTTGTTCGGTATCAAGGTCACTCTTGCGTCGTAAGAGCTGAGGGCGACGACGTCCGGTCTGCCGTCACCGCTGAAGTCGGCGGAAACCAGAGAGCGTGGTCCCGAACCGGCGCTGTAATCGACTTTCGAGGCAAAGGCGACGTCGCGCTGCCGCTGAAGAGGACGCTGACGGTATCGTCCCAGAAGTTGGTTACGGCGAGGTCTGTTTTGCCGTCGGCGTTGAGGTCCGCAGCCGTCACGGCAGTGGGGCCGTATCCCACGGGGTGAGCGACTCGGGGCGCGAAAGTGCCGTTGCCGATGTTGATAAGCACACTGAGATTGTCTGAGCCCTTGTGAGCGACGGCCAAGTCGACCTGGCCATCGCCGTTGAAATCCGCCGCGGTGATGGCGGAGGCGGAGTGATGAGTGTCGTAGTTTACCTTGCCGGCAAATGCGCCGCTGCCTTTGTTCAGCAGCACGCTAACCGATTTGCCATAATCGTTGGCCACGGCAAGGTCTGTCTTGCCGTCGGCGTTGAAGTCGGCGGAGACGAGGGCAAGAGGCCTGTCGCCCACATCATAGGAGGACTTGGAAGGGAAGGCGCCCTCGCCATTGTTGAGGAAGACGCCGATCGAGTCGGCATAGTCCCAGGCGACTGCCAGGTCGGGCTTTCCGTCTTCGTTATAATCGCCGGCGGAGAGGGCACATGGCGCGAAACCGGGGTCGTAATCAACGGCGGCGGCAAAGGCACCGTTGCCGTTGTTCATCATGATGCTGACGGCGGAGTTGGCTCTGCTGGTGACATAGGCCAGGTCGGGCTTGCCATCGACATTGAAGTCAGCCGAGACCAGGCTGATGGCAGCAAAGGCGTCGCTGTACAGTTGTGAGGTGAGGCCTGAGCCGGTATTGAGGAAGACCCTGATTCCAACTGAGCCGGCGACAGCCAGATCCGGTTTGCCGTCGGAGTTGAAATCCGCGGAGGTGACCGAGCATGCTCCGGTACCCGCGGTGAACTCGGATCTGGCGGCGAAGGTGCCGTTACCGTTGTTCAGGAGGACACTGAGGACGCCGCTGTCCTTGTCGGCGATGGCCAAGTCGGGTTTGCCGTCGATGTTGAGGTCTGCGGCAACTACGCTGCTTGGGCGACTGCCTGCGGGGTAGTCGACCTTGGGATAGAACTCGCCACTGAGGAGTTGCCTCGGCTCAAGTCGCTCGATGACCCGTTGCGGCTAGGCGTCGCGGCGGTCCTTACACGTGCACTTGCGCTGATGTGGAAGCCACTTGAACGAGAGGAGAAACATAGAACATCCTCCTCGATCCCCCTGCCTCGATTGGCATGGATCCGATCCGCTCGTCCATTTGACGTTTCGTCATATGAAGCAGCCGATGAACACAAGACGATGACCACAGGGATCCGTGTCAGTCGCTAACGTGTCCTCTTGCCAAGTAGCCAGGTCCGCTCGCGACGGTCGGTGTGACAATCCAGAGATGATGATCGAATTTCGACCGCAGTGTGCCGTGGCGACACGGGCCATGATAACTACTATATCGCGAAAGGGCGGGAAAGACTATCTTGAATCTCAACGGCTAATTGAGGGCAAATGGGCAGCCTGGCGTTGTCGAATCGCAAAACGGTTATCTTGCCCAAGTGCATTCTGGTGTACTTGGCGTTCTTGTCGTTGACAGCCGATGACAGGAGGCGAAAACGCCTGGAAACGGGAGAGAGACCCGCGATTTGCTCTACTTTTCAGGGTCCTGCGGTAGGGCGCGATGACCCTAACAATAACCTAATGGGCGCGGTTGGATTCGAACCAACGAAGGCTGAGCCAACGGATTTACAGTCCGTCCCGTTTGACCACTTCGGTACACGCCCGAACGAATCGGGGCAGGGAATAACCAGCCCCAACTGCTGTTCTCCAGTATAAGGGCGGCATCGGATTTGGCAAGAAACTCGGCGTTGTTTTTCCAGGCCGAAGAGGATCACTGCGCATATCGCAATTGCAGGTGGAAATCAGTGGCGTTTGCGCTGGTGCTGTTGAACCTGATGTAGGTGTAGGAATTGCGGGTAATGGTTGTCCCGCCGATCCAGCTCGTTTCGTCGATGGGGATGCCCGCGTCGTTCAGGAAGGTGAATTTGTAGTCCACATGGAGGTCATAGTCGGAGGCCGAGCGGACGGGCACCACGACATAGAGAAGTCCATCCCGCCGTTCGGTTCGAGGGGGCAAAAAAGCGGTGTTATTGGCCAGATCGGCGTCGGCAATGTTCACCTGAGGGGGAACATAGGGGTCTGCGCGGCCCGTGATGGGTGCCTTGACGCAACCAGCCACCGCGACCAGAAACATGCCAAGTAAAGCAAATCGCATAATCACTCCATTCAGACGTATTGCGGGCGTCGGATGCTCGACGGGGTGACGCACGCCAGATCATTGGCCGGCAGCCGGTTTCTCGCCGGGCTGCAGCCGTGGTCCAGCCCCTTTCTCCTGAGGCGGCGGGGGTTGAGCGCCTTTCGCGCCTCCCGGTCCGGGACCACTCCAGGTCGACGCCATTCCGTCCATCAGCTTACGGGCCATGAACCGGGTAAACTTGTTCATTCGGCCCTTGTCCAATGGAGGATACATATCAACGGCGGCTCTGGCCAGCGAGCTGTCGCCTTTGGTGTTGACGGCCTCGGCAACGATTCGGACGGCCTGACCCACTCCGGTTTGCCGGGTAAGCCTGGCCTGCACGCGGATGAGTACATCGGCGCCGGCCTCGCCCGCGACCTGCTGCAAGAGCTCAACGCGTCCTGATTCAATCGCCCGGTCCTGTTCCGCGGTGAGAGTGCGCCTGGCTGCGTCGGGGGAGACGATTGCGACCTTGCCATCAGCGGCCAGCCAATCGGTCAGAAGCGTCTCCATCAATTCGAAATCAATCGGGCGCGCGCCGATGCCGTCGTTCTCGACGGGGCCGGCAGTCGGACCGTAGAGGGTCCGGTTGACATAGACCATGATATTGGGCCTGCCGACCGCTTCGTAGGTGGTCACGAATCGCTTGGCTTCAGGGGGAGAATCGACAAGCAACGGCTCATCGATGAACGGCTCGGGGAGGCGGCCCTCTTGCCCCGGCATGGGTTTATCGGGCTCGTACTCCCTGCGGAGCGAGTCTTGCCCCGGTGCCGCGGGAGGCACCATGGGGACGGGCGGCGTATTGTCCCGGCAACCCAACTGCAACGCGATTCCCACGACGGCAATCACAAAAGAACGTCCTAACTCCAGCACAGGGACCTCCTTAGGGTTCGATCCCGAGTCGAAATCCCGGCATGACAGCGCCGGAACCCCCAGCCGCAATCGGCAGCAAAAGATGCGCGGCTGGCCATTTGACAGCGCACTAGACACGCCAGCCGTCGAAAGGATTGCTGAATCCCGCTCGCCTTTCCCGGTTCTGGCGTGTCTTAATCACGGCAAGCGCCCCGCCAGGCACGGTGGGACGCTGTGTCATGGCGAACGAGTATACCCGGAATGCAGGTTGCATAGGCGGCCAAGTTTGCCCGTGGCCGGACATTTGATTATCGTTCATGGACCCAAGCAAGGAGCGAATACATGCGCATTGGAGCTAACGCCTTTCTAACCATTGGCTTACTGGCAGCGATCGCCGGCTGCACCCAGGACAAGCCTCAGGAATACGGCGGCCAGCGGCCCGACGTGGACACCCTGAGCAGCGCGGACTCGGGCCTTCAGAGCAAGGACGTGGTGTCGGCAAGCGATAAGCTTGCCCGCGACTTGCTGGCGTTCAGGGAATTGCGGCAGAGCCAGACGAAATGGACGATCGTGGTGGATCGGTTTGAGGATCGGACGCTCGACAGGCAGTTCAGCACGAACTACGACATATTTCTGGAGCGACTGCGTTCGAATCTGTCGGAACTGGGCCAGGGCCAGATTCGCCTGATTGAGAACCGGCAGCGATTTCAGCAGTTGCGGGATCGGGAGTTGGAGCGAGAGCGGGACGACATGCAGCAAGGCGCCGGCAATCCACCACCTGTGCAGCCGGACTATTCGCTGTACGGCAAGGCATACGACATGCCCAACCGGTCCACGAACTATTACCTGTTGCAGTTTGACTTGACGAACCTGAAGACGCGGGAGCAGGTCTGGTCAAGGAAGTACGAAGTGAAAGTCGCCCGCTAGCCGCAGGAATCCATGCCATCCATTTGGCGCCATGCAGTTGGGCTGATCTGTGTCCGCGTGTGGCTGGTTGCCCTCTTTGCGTGGGGCGCCGGTTGTTCGACGGCGGTTTCGTCGGGACACAATACGGCATTGGACAGTGTGGATCTGGTCACGATGACGGACGACATGGCGCACCAGATCATGGGATCTTCGGCAGTGCAGCGTGCGTTGGCGGAGAAGGGGAAACTGAAAGTGGTCGTGCAGCCGGTTGAGAACCGGATGGTGGCGCAGATTCTCCCGCGTGGGGCCGCCGAGGCGTTCACGGGGCGGGTGCGGGCGTTGTTGTCGGAGCGTGCGGCGGACAAGTTCACATGGATCATGAATCGCGACGACTTCTACGCGCTTCGCCGTCGCGAGCGTGACCTTGACTTCAACCTGGGACCGTCACCGGAGGCGATCCAGCCCGAATACGCGCTGGTCGCGCGATTCAGTTCCATCACAGACGAGAACGCGGACCGCCGCAGCGCCTATTACCTGTGCGTGTACGAGCTGACGAACATCCAGGATCGCACGAGCCTGTGGACGGGCAAATACGAAGTCAAGAAGACGATCGTGAAGGGTTTCATGGATTAGTCAAATGGGCCTCGCATCGTGTCAAGCCGGCAAGTGGACTGTGCGCCATGGATGGGCATGGCCGGTTAGCCGTTTGACCGCGTTTGCGGTGCTTCTGGCCGCGACGGGGTGCAACCCCACGGGTCGAAACGCGGAGGTGAACCGCGCGCTGGTGGATTTCGGTTACGGCCAGTATGACCTGGCAGCCCAGTCGCTGCGCCCGGAAGCGGCAAAAACGAATGAGAACTACGTGCTGAACAACGTTCGGCTCGGTTCGGCGTGTCTGGCGGACTACGATCTGGAGGGCGCCGAATCCGCCTTCTACAGGGCATACGAAGTGATCAACTCGGCGGGGGTGAACGATGCGGGACGCTCGGCGGCCGCCATTACTGTTGCGGAACAGCTGAAAGTGTGGAAAGGCGAGCCGTTTGAGCGAGCCATGGTGAATTTCTACCTGGGGCTGGTGTACTACCTGCGGCAGGACTACAACAACGCCAGGGCCGCATTTGAGAATGCGCTGTTCAAGCTTCGCGACTACGGCGAGGGGGAAGTCACGGAGGATCGATACCAGGAAGTGGATTCGGATTTTGCGATTGCCTACTACATGCTCGGCAAGTGCCATCTGAAACTCGGCAACGAGGAGAAGGCGCGGAGTATCCTGGACCGGATGGTCAAGTTGCGGCCGGACCTGGGCGGCCTGATCGAGGACAACCGGGCGGTTGACAACAACGTGCTGCTGATCGTTGAGTTTGGCAACGGCCCGATGAAAGTGAATCTGGGCGACAACTCGATCGCCGTTCTGAGGCCGAAGCCCGAAGAGGTGGGACCGATCCCCCGGATCGGCATTTCGGTGGACGGCAAGGCACTGGATCTTCGTCGGCTGAATACCCCGCCGGTCGATCTGCTGGCAGTCGCGCAGAATCGCCGTTGGCAGACGTTTGACACAATACGCCTGACCAAGAGCGCGATTTCAATGGGGCTGATGGGAATCGGGGCATACCAGGCAACCAAGCGGAACCCGGACTATGGGGCTGCCGCCGCCCTGATCGGCGCCGGCGCGTTGCTCAAAGCGAGCGCTCAGGCGGATCTCCGGTACTGGGAGCTGCTGCCGCGGGTGGTGTTCATTCTCCCGCTGCGGATTACGCCCGGCAAACACACTGTGTCGATCAACTTCGGGTCGCGAGGTTTTGGCCAGACGTGGCGGGGCATTGTGGCGCCCGAGATCGGGGAAGCCGCCTACTACTTCCGCGTCACGTCGTACACGCGAGGCCCGTACAACTGGCCGCCTCCACGTCTGGTTGAGTTGGGCACTCAGAGGGGCAATGGCGCTGATTGATGCTGGCAATACAGCTCATTTTCCCGGTGGCCGTTTACGTGGTGGTGAGCGTCGTGACGTTCATTCTCTACGCGGTCGACAAGCGTCGGGCAATCGACTCTCGTCGCCGGATTCGCGAATCGACACTGCATCTGGCCGAGTTGCTCGGTGGATTCCCCGGCGCGTTTGTCGCCCAGCGGACGCTGCGGCACAAGAACCGCAAGCTGCCCTTTCAGGTTACGTTCTGGTTGATCGTGGTCGTGCACCTGGCGGCCTGGGCGGCATACCTGCGGCCGTTTCACTTCTGATCCGAAACGTAAAAGCGACCCCGTGAAAATCCGACAGTGGCCGAGTCTCGACTTTGGACACCCACCGCTACCGGACGCCGGCTAATCCAGCTTCTTGATCTGGATGTTCCGGAAGACGACCGGATCATTGTGGCCTGCGAAGCCAAAATGGCCTCTTGTGCGAGTCAGGCCCGGATGGGGCGTATTGGCCATGTACTCCTTGACCTTGCTGACATCGGCATTGAGGACGATGTTCCCGTTCAGTTCCGCCTTGATGGTGGAACCCTTGACGGTGATGTGGGCGAAATTCCACTGTCCGACGGGCCTGAGATATCCCCGTTGCACCGGAACCACGCCGTAGACCGACAGACAATACTGTCTGGGATCCAGCGACTGGTACTGCGGCGCGGTGTCGTCGAGGATCTGCAGTTCGCACATTCCCTGGTAGGCGGTGTCGCCGGAACCGGGATATCGGATGGCCAGGCCGTTATTGCCGCCCGGGGGAAGCTTGAACTCGAGTTTGACCTCAAAGTCGCCGTACTCATCCTTGGTGTAGATGGTGCCGCCCTTTCCTTTTTGGCACATCAGGGCGCCATCGACGATCTGGTATTCGGAGACGGGCCCGGCCCAGCCATCGAAGTCCTTGCCGTTGAAGATGCTCTTGAATCCGTCGGCGCGAATCTTGTCGAGGGTGGCATTGGCTTCGGCGGTCTGGATTTCGCGTACGAAGATGTTGCGGAAGCGCATTTCGGAGCCATGGGTCTGCAATTCGATGGGACCGGTGGGCAGGATCGGGCGCTTGCGATCGAAGTAATTGTCCATGATCTGCCCATCGACGGTCATCTTGTCGTTAAGCCACACCCAGACACGCGAGCCGATCATCTTGATACGCATGGTGTTCCACTGGCCGACAGGATTGTCGGCGACGACCAGGGGCCACTTGCCGGGATTGTCGTCATTGTTGTTCCAGAGCGCGCCCGATCCGCGGGGTGCGCCGGCGTTCTTCACACCGGGGTTTTCGCGATCCCAGATCTGGACCTGGGGCACGCCGCGGAGATAAATGCCCGAATCCCCATTCTTCTGGACCATAAGCCAATCGACACAGAACTCGAAATCGGCATAGTCCTTGGCGGTCGTAAGGTAGACGCCGTGGCCGTCGGAGACGATCTCGCCCTTGGCGACATCAACGCGCCAATGCTTGTTCATGTCCTCGTTCCATGCGGCCTGTTTCTGGGCAAGTTGTTCCTTGGTGAGCTTCGCCTCCTCATGGGGCGAGTAGTCCTGTTGCCTGCCGCGCCAGCCGTCGAGGGTTTTTCCGTCGAAGAGGTTGGTGAACCCCTCGGGGGCCTGGTTGAGGGGTTGTTGGGCCGCGTAAGCGACGCCGCAGACCACCAGGAATACCGCCGCCGATGTCATCCACTTCATAAATCGCTCCTCTATTTCCGCCGATGCTGACGCTTACATACTACTCTACCCTCGACAGCCGCGGACGTTCACAGGGTTCCGGCTCGAGGGGAAGTTCCTCCGGTAGTTCCGGTCGAGGCGAACAAGAGGCGATTATGGGGTCACGCCCAGATTCGGGCTCCTTAAGTCGTCGCCTTGAGCTTCGCAAAAGGGTTCATCCCGTAGGATGCCATGGCCAACCAGGCCGTCGCGCCCACGTGCACTCGACGATAATACACCCACGGCCCACTTCCATCCGGGAGATCGAATCCCGTCGTCAGTCCATTGCGATCTGCCGCATAGCCCCCCCCCGTCCGTGTCGATGACTTGGACACGTACGTAATCAACTGATCGGACCAGGCTTTGTTCCCCATCTTCCGGTACGCCGTCGCCATTTGGCTCGTGCCCTCAAACCACACGCCGTCCAACCCGTCGGCCGACAGGCTGAAATCATAGCCTTTCCCCACTCGCAGGCGCCTCTCGGCATAGTCCAACGCGCCGACATACTGCTTGCCTAACAGCAATACGCCCCAAGCCTGCGCATCGAGCGGGACAGGCATCGGGTTGACGGTCACCCCATCCTCTTTCGTTCCCGTCCAGAATTTGCCCTCTTGCGGATCCCACATCGACACCACGAAAGCACGTGCCGACTCCGCCCGTTCATTCCAGATCCCCTGTCTGGTCAATCGGTACAATCGCGAGAAAGCCGCCGCCAGATCGATATTGTGCTCCGTCGACTTGTACGTGCGCTTTCGCGGCCCCGCGGGATTCGCGGCGTTTGGCTCCCACCCCTCATATCCGCCGGTGTATCCCACGCCGTTCAGATCACGGCAGTTGGCTTCCACCCACTCTCCTAGTTTCTTGGCCGCCTCAAGGTACTTCGTCCCTCCCTGCCTCTCATAGTAGGCGACGAGCGACAGCATGGCCCACCCCATGTTTCCCGTATCCGTGCTGACCTGGTACTCATCCTCGTACCAAGTGCTCCGCGATGCGTCGTACCATCCCGGCATCCGCGCTGTCCGGCCTCGGTCGTTCGGCGCCCACCCTTTCGGCAAAACCAGGTCTCCCCCCTGATACGCGTTCCGCAGCCGTCCGTCACTGTAGTATCGGTCGTGGTTCTGGGCATAAACCAACGCGTCCACGATCCGCTTCGCTCGCACCTTCTCCCCTGCCGCCAGAAAGGCAATCGCCGCTGCCGCGTTATCGTAGGTGTACGCCACGTTCCGCAGCACGGTATCAAACGCAAGCCCCGAGGACAGAGTCTGGTAACTGGTCAGGAACCTGGCCTCATTGAGCCTCTGCTTATCGTATTGTATGTCGTCGAGGTAGAATGTGATGTCCCTGCCGCCGTTGTTCGCCGCACTCGTCACCCACCCAAACCCGCCCAACACATAGCTAAGGTCGGCCTTACTCACATCAATCGTGTACTTGCGCCAGGTACGTATCAGTTTCACCCAGCCTAACGACACTTTTTTCGCTGAATCCGGATAGGGCATCGCTGACGCCTTGCCATTCCCCACGCCGAAGGCAAAGAACTCCACCTCTTCGCCGCCGCGCGCTCCCTTCGCCCAAAAACTGAGGCGATTTGCGCCGCGCAGGTCCAGTCCCGCATTCGCCTGCTCGCCCCAGTTCGCCCGCGGAGACACATCGGATCCACTCAAAACGCCGTTCAGAAAATACCAGCCTCCCCAATCGGCTTCTCCCGCCACGAATTGCGTCGAGTTGAACTTCGCTTCAATCGCCGTAACCCCCGACCGCGGCGACACGCTCCAGGTTTCGTTCATCGGCGGCACCTGCACGTCCGTGGCGTCGGCCGGGAACCGCCCCCTTGCGACAAAATGGTTCCCCGCGGCATCAGCATCCGTGTACACATCGTAAGTCTTGTGGAATCGATCTTGAACATCCGCAAGGTACCGGACGCTCTGCCGCTGCGCCCATTCCACGGTCGCCACCATCGTTGCAAGCATCATCCTTGGCTCCAGCCGCTCAACAAGACACCCACTCCCCCACGCTCGATGCCCTGCGTTCGCAGCTGACATGGCGATCCTCCTGTTCGTGTGCCGCCCGAGACATTGGCTTGAGCCCCTATCCTATCATCGTCTTGCCAAGCCCGCGAGACCGCAAAAAGCGACGCAGCACCGCTTGTCCGGCCCGCCCGCTGCTGTGACAATCCCACCCATGCGAAAGTCAATCAATCTCTTGTTCACAATGCTGCTCGCCGTCCCGGCGTTTGGGCAACTCCCGCCTCCGCCAACGGATTTGGCGGTCTTCCCCCTGTCTTACGACCCTGCGGCCCCCGGCGCCCTCTCTGCCGCCGATCTGCTGGACAAACCCGCCGGCCGATTGGGCCCCGTGGTCGTGCGCAATGGGCATTTCTACACGGGCGACAAACGGCTGCGATTCTGGGGCGTCAACCTCGCCTTCTCCGCCTGCTTCCCCACTCATGCGCAGGCCGACTCACTCGCGTTGCGACTTTCGCGTTTCGGCATCAACGCCGTCCGTTTCCATCACATGGACAACCAGCCCTTTCCCAACGGCATCTTCGCCGATCGCACCCTTGAAAAACTCTCCCCCGAAGCCCTTGACCGCCTGGATTACTTCATTTCCGCCCTCAAGAAACAAGGCATCTATTCCAACATCAATCTCCACGTTTCCCGCACCTGGTCCCGCGCGCACCACTGGCCCAACACCGATAAACTGCCCGAATTCGACAAAATGCTCGATATCTTCCATCCGGAGCTGATTGCCGCCCAGAAGCAGTATGCCAGAGACCTGCTCCACCACGAGAACCACTACACCAACTCCCGCTACGCCGACGAGCCCGCCATCTGCATGGTCGAGATCAACAACGAGGACACGCTTTTCCTCTGGGGCGGGGAGCAGAAACTCGCCACGCTGCCGGAGCCGTACGCCGCCATACTCACCAAGCTCTGGAACGATTGGCTGGCCAGAAAGTACCCGACGCGAGGGAAGCTCTCGGAAGCATGGAACACCGGCATAACGCCTCTCGGCCCGGACCTGCTGCGCGATCCCAAGCTCGCCGCCCTCAACCAGCCCAACTCTCCCTGGGTGATCGAGAAGCACGAAACCGCTCAGATGACCGCCGCCCTGGATGCCTCCAATCCCGCCATGCCGCTGGCGAAGCTGACCATCACATCCGTAAGCAATGCCGCCTGGCATCTCCAGTTCATGCAGCGGGGATTGACGCTGAAAAAAGGCCAAACCTACACCCTCTCGTTCGCCGCCAAGGCCGAGAAACCCACCAAGATCGATGTCGTCGTCGCTCAATCCAACTCGCCGTGGGGCAATCTTGGCCTCTCCTACACCGCCGACCTCGCCAACACACTTTCCGATCACCTGATTACTTTCACTCCGGAAAAAGACGAGCCGAACGCGCGGATCTCCTTTTCCGTCGGCCGGAACGTCAACACCGTCTCGATTGGCCATGTGCGGTTCTCCACCGGCTCCCCTCCGGCGCTGGCCGACGACGAAGATCCCGGCAAGTCCACCGTGGCCCGCCCGTTCAGAGGCAAACCCACCTCGGCCGCGCGCAGCGCCGACTGGTTCGATTTCCTTCAGCAGGCCGACGAAGTCTATTTCACCGGCATGCGGCGTTTCCTGAAGGAAGATCTCGGCGTGAAGTGCCCGATCACCGGCACCATCGGCCTGGGGCCTCTGGGCACACTCTCGCAGTCAAAAATGGATTTCGTTGACGCCCATTCGTACTGGGATCACCCTCAGTTCCCCGGTGGCGGATGGTCCAACACCAATTGGATCATGAACAACAAGCCCATGGTCGACAACCCCGCCGGCGCGACGCTGTGGGCGCTGGCGGCAACGCGAGTCGCGGGCAAGCCCTTCACCGTCACCGAATACAACCACCCCACGCCCAATGAGTGGCAGGCCGAGTGCATCCCGATGATCGCCACCTTCGCGGCGATGCAGGACTGGGACGGCGTTTTTCTCTTCGCGTATTCCCACAACAGCCGCTACACCAAAGACCGGATGGATGGCTTCTTCGACATGGAGGGCAATCCTCTGCAGATCACGCAATCTCCCCTGGCCGCCCGAATCTTCCTTTCAGGCTCCGTCAAGCCCCTGGCCAATGCGCTGACCGTTGCCGCAGCCCGCGGGGAAATGCTCTCGACCGGGTCCCGCTACTACGACCGCATCTGGCCATTCGTCCAAGCCAAGTCCGTGCGATGGCAGGATTTGCTGGCAAGCCGCATCGAGATCGCCTTCGATGTCACCGCCCCGCGCGCCCGGCCGGCCGCACCCGCCGCCGATTCGCGCGTGGACTATTCCACTGGCCAGTTCATTCTCCAGGATCCGCACGCCGTCGTCTTCGTCGGGTTCCCGAAATCCGACACCACGATCAACCTGGGCCCCCTCTCGATCGGCAAGTTCGACTCCCCATTCATCAGCCTTATCCTCACGCCCGCCGATCCGTCCAAGACCATCGAGCGATCGGATCGCCTTCTGCTGTGTCTGACCGCCCGCGGCGACAACACCGGCATGAAATGGGATGCGACGCGCCGCACGGTCTCCAACAACTGGGGCGGGACGCCCCCCAGAATTGAACCCGTCAAGGCCAGCATCAGCACCCCGATCCCCTTCAAGGTCTATCCGCTCGATTCCACAGGCGCCCGTCAACAGCCCCTCCCCGACGTCGGCTCCGGCGTCCACGTCTTCCGCCTGGGCCAGCCCGCCACGGTTTGGTACGAACTGGTGCGGGAGTAACCGCAATGCCAAGCACCTACCCCATCATCTTCTGCGCGTTCCTGTTCCTCTGGTCGCCTCAGGCTCGTGGTAATTCGGAAAACCGCCCCACCACCCTCCCCGTCACCGGCCAGGCCTTCCCTGCTCTGGAGCCCTTCGACGACCTGATGGCCTCGTTCGTCTCGCAACACCGAATCCCCGGCGCGTCGCTCGCGGTCGCCAAGAATGGCCGCCTCGTCTACGCTCGCGCTTTTGGGCACGCCAATCGCGAACAAGGGGAACCCGCCCGACCCACCTCTCTTTTCCGAATCGCCTCGGTGTCCAAGCCCATCACCGCCGTCGCCATCCTGCAACTCGTGGAACAGGGCAAACTCAAGCTCACCGACCCCGCCTTCGCCATCCTCAATCTCCAGCCCCCCGAAGGGCAGCAGATCAACCGGGACTTGAACGGCATCACCGTCTATCACCTGCTCACCCACACCGCCGGCTTCGATCGGGAGAAGTCGTTCGACCCCATGTTTCGCCCCATAGCGATTGCCCGACTCCTCAATGCCGATCCGCCAGCCACCACAGAGCACATCATCCGCTATATGCTCCCTCGCCAGCTCGACTTTCCTCCGGGCGAGCGCTACGCCTACTCCAATTTCGGCTACTGCGTCCTCGGGCGCATCATTGAGAAGGTCTCCGGCCAATCCTATGAGGACTACGTGAACGACCATGTCCTCAAACCCCTCGGCATCACAACCATGCGAATCGGCCACTCGCTTCAGAAAGACCGCTTTCCCAACGAAGTCGCGTACTACACTCAGAAAGACTCCACCGGCAACGCCGTCCTCGGCCCCGATCGGGGCAAGCCGGTCGCACTCCCCTATGGTACGTGGTATCACGAAGCCCTCGACGCCCACGGCGGCTGGATCGCGTCGGCCTCCGATCTGGTCCGGTTCGGCGCCGCGTTCAACGACCCCGACCACTGCACGATCCTCAAGAAGGACTCCATCTCGCTCATGTTTCAGCGACCGCCCGGCCTGGCCGGCTACACCACGGAAGGCAAGCCCAAGGAAGTCTTCTATGCTCTGGGCTGGTCTGTTCGCCCCGCCGGCAACTCCATCAACACCTGGCACAACGGCCTGCTCCCCGGGACGGCATCGCTTTTGGTTCGCCGACACGATGGCCTGACCTGGGCCGTCCTGTTCAACACCGATGCCAACCCCGAAGGCAAGTACCTCGGCAACCTGATCGATCCCCTGCTCCACCACGCCGCCGACAAGGTCCGACAGTGGCCTGCACCCGAAACCCGAGATCATGCGTCAACAGCAAAGGAGATGCCGTGAAGTCGCTGATCCCTGTTCTGTGGATTACGCCGGCATTACCGAACCCTTCAGCGGCCGCGACCTCATCTACAGGAATGACGGCAACGGTTTTGTGCTCTATTCCATCAGGCCAAACTTGAAGGACGACCAAGGCCAGCGAGATCGTAACGTCCGCAACGGCGATTTGTTCTTCTGGCCATCCGAGAACTGAATCTCGCCATTCACAGAGGTAGCTATGAAGCCAACCATTTTCACGCTGACCCTTGCCATGGTCATCGCGCTGGCGGCGTTGTCTCGATCGCAGTCTCCTGCACCGGCTCCCAATACTCAAAGGTCAGGACCCGAACCCCGAGCCATGACCGTTCTCGACTTCGGTGCCAAAGGCGATTCCACCACCGACGACACCGCCGCCTTTCAGGCCGGCATCGACGCCGTATCGAAGGCCCGCGGTGGAGTGCTGCTTGTTCCCACAGGAAACTACCTCATCAAATCGCACCTGGTCCTGAAACAGAACGTCACGCTCAAAGGGGTGTTCGAGGCCCCCACCGCCCGCACTCAGAACCAGGGCTCCACCCTCCTGGCCGTCAACGATGCCAAAGGCCTCGACGGCACTCCCTTCATCACCCTCCACGCCAACGCCACGCTCAAGGGCCTGACCATCTTCTACCCCAATCAGTCGGCTGAAGAACCCAAGCCCTACCCGTGGACCGTCCGCGGCATTGGCGACAACTGCACCATTCGCGACTGCCTCTTCGTCAACCCTTACGCCGCCGTCGATTTTGGCACGCACCCGGCCGGCCGGCACCTCATTGACGGCCTGTATGCTCAGGCCCTCCACCGCGGTATCTTCGTTGACAAGTGCTTCGATGTCGGCCGAATCAACAATGTCCATTTCTGGCCCTTCTGGTCCACATCCAGCAAGCTCATGAAATGGACCGAACAGAACGGCACCGCCTTCACCATCGCACGCACCGACTGGGAATACATGAACAACTGCTTCTGCATCTCCTACAAAGTCGGATACCACTTCCTGGCTTTGAAGGACGGTCCTGGAAACGCCGTCCTCACCGAGTGTGGATCCGACATTGGTCCGACTGCCGTCCTGGTTGATGACACCCAGTCACACGCCGGCGTCTCGTTCGTCAACGGTCAGTTCATGGCCGGCATCCGCGTCTCACCCTCCAACACCGGCCCGGTCAAATTCACCGCCTGCGGTTTCTGGGGCGTCCCCACCACCACCCACCACGCCCTTCTGGAAGGCAAAGCCCAGACCTCCTTCGTCAACTGCCACTTCATCTCGTGGGACCAGGCCAAAACGGGTGCTCCGGCCATCCTCGCCCGCGCAGGCGGGCTCACCGTCACCGGCTGCGACTTCATGGACGCCGGGAAGAACCAAATCACGCTGGAAAACGACGTGGAATCCGCCATCATCACCGCCAATCGCCTCCGCGGCGGGGCGAAGATCGACAACACGACTCAGGCCGATGCCCAGATCGGCCTCAACTCAGCAAAATAAAGCGCCGGATGCCCGCCAGCAAAGTCCCTTGCCCGCGACGCACAGGCAACGGATTCGCCATAACGGAGCCATCCCGATACGGGACGCGCCACGGCATTTAAATCATCGTGTAATCGTATGGCTTCCGCATCTCCCGCGCAACGTATTTGCTCGCCTCGGCGTCGTTGATGAATTGCTCCTTCTCCGGGTCCCACGCGAGTTTCCTGCCCAATCGAATCGAGATCACCCCCAGATGCGCCACGCAGGACGAGCGATGGCCGACTTCGGCAGGACAAATGGTCTCCTTGCGGGATTTGACGCAGGAGATGAAATTGCCCATGTGGTCATTGCTCTGGTAGACGCGGGGGGCGTTCTCGGGGAGTTTCGTGGTAAGGAGGGAACGGTCGGATGCATTGATGGTGCCGCGGGTAACCCAGATCCAGCCGTCGGAGCCGGTGAACTTGATGCCATGCTGCTGGCCGTTGGGGTCTTTGACGCCGCCGTGCCATTCGGAGGCGGTGGTGGAGCGGCAAATCTGCTTGACGCCGTTCGCGTAGGTGTAGGTGACTTCGTATTCGGAGGCGGCGGTGTATCCGCCGGGGATCATGTCGATGAGTTGCTTGCCCTCGATGGTGACCGGGCCGGAGCGTTCATAGCCGAGCGCCCAAAGGGCAATGTCGTTGTGATGCGCGCCCCAGTCAGTCATCGTCCCGCCGGAGTATTCCCACCAGTAGCGGAATGAAAAATGGGTGCGCTCCTTGACGTAATCGACCTTGGGGGTCTGGCCAAGCCAAAAATCAAAATCAAAACCCTTGGGGACGGCCGATGTCGCGAACGGGCCACCGCGCAAACCCGCCGGGAGCCAGACCTCGGCCTTCTCCAACTTGCCGAGGCGGTTATTGCGAATCAGGTCGGCGGCAAGTCGAAAGTGCGAGTCGGAACGCTGCTGAGTACCCGTTTGGAGGATTCGCCCAGTCTGTCTCTGCACTTCAACAAGGCGTTTGCCTTCGTCGATCGTGAGTGTGAGGGGCTTTTCGCAGTAGACGTCCTTGCCGGCCTTCATGGCCGCTATCGAAACGAGCGTGTGCCAGTGATCCACGGTGCCACAGATCACGACATCGACGTCTTTACGTTCGA
>CAYVKG010000072.1:0-24524 GCA_964451955.1 uncultured Tepidisphaeraceae bacterium | reverse complement strand
AGACATCGGTGCCGGTGAAATAGGGGAGGGAACGGACCTTTTCGTCCCAGATGTGGAGCATGGCTTCGCGGACGACGATGGATACGCCGATGGTGATGACGATCAGGCGGAGGACGGAGGCATTGGGGACGCGTCGGATGAAGATGAGTTCGATGAGTCCGCCGAGGAGGATGGTGATGAGGACCGCGCCGGCGATGGCGGCGGCGAGTGCCGGGCCTTCCGCGAGGCCGAGGCCGAGGAAGACGGAATTGAGGCTGACCGCGGTCATAGCGCCGACGATGAGGAACTCGCCCTGGGCGAAGTTGATGATGCCGGTGGTGTTGTAGATGATGTTGAACCCGATCGCGACGATCGCGTAGATGCTGCCGACGGTGATACCGGCGAGGCAGTATTGGATGACCTGGGCGAGATTCATGACACAACAACGCACTCACCACGAAATCGGGGAGACACGAAGAGTGGGGAGTATAACCGCTTGGAGCTCGTGGTTCACCAGGGTTCGGGTCACTCAATCCTTGTAGACGGCGAACTTGCCCTCTTTGACGGTGAGCAGTTCGAAGGCGTCGATGGTCAACCCGCCATGATCTTCGGGGGAGAAGTTGAAGATGCCGGCGGTGCCGACGACGCCCTTGAGGTTTTCCAAGGCATCGCGGACTTTCGCGGGTTCGTTGCTGCCGGCCTTTTTCATGGCCTCGGTGAGGATGAGGATTGCGTCATAGGCATGACCGCCGAAGGTGCTGACGTCCTCCTTGTACTTGGCTTCGTAGTCATTTTTGTACTTGACGAGGAGTGTTTTTTGGGGGTGGTTGTCTGGGAGGACATCGGCGACGAGGAGTCGTCCGCAGGGGAAGATGGTGCCGTTGGCCGCTTCGCCGCCGGCCTGGACGTACTTGATGTTGCCGTAGCCATGGCTTTGGTAGAGGGGGACGTTAAGGCCGATTTGGCGCATATTTTTCGCGACCATGGCCTGGGCGGGGACGATGGACCAGTTGATGACGGCCTGGACGTTTTGCCCCTTGAGCTTGGTGAGGACGCCGGTGAGGTCGCTCTCCTGTTTGTCGTAGGTTTCGGAGATGGCGACGGAGATGCCGTCTTCGGGCGCGAGTTTTTCGATTTGGGCCTTGCCGGCCATTCCGAAGCCGTCATTGCTGGTGATGACGCCGACCTTGGAGATGCCCTTTGCCTTCATGGCCTGGAAGATACGTTTGGCGGCGTCGCTGTCTTTCTGGGGCGTCTTGAAGACGTAGCTGGCGACGGGGTTGACAATGGTTTCGGCGGCGGCGCAGGAGATGAGGAGGGTCTTGTTTTCCTGGCAGAGGGACTTGATGGCCATGCTTTCGCCGCTGGTGGAGGGTCCGACGATAGCCAGAACCTTGTCTTCGTCGATGAGTTGTTTAGCGAGGGAGATGGTGGTTTCGGGTTTTCCGCCGGAGTCCTTGATGAGGAGCTGGATGGGGCTGCCGTTGATACCGCCGGCGGCGTTGATGTTGGCGACGAGCATTTCGGCGGTTTTGGCTTCGGGAGCGCCGAGGAAGGAGGCGGGTCCGGTGATGGAGAAGATGGCGCCGACCTTGACGGCGGGGCCTTTGGTGGCGGTGGGTGTGGCGGTTGGGGTTGCCGCGGCGCCTGTGCCGGTCGGGAGTGCGGTTGAGGCGAGGGCTGCCAGGGCGAACTTGCCGTCCTTGACGGTCAGCATTTCGAAGGCATCCATGCCGAGCCCGCCGTGGTTCTGGGGGGAGAAGTTGAAGATACCGGCGGTGCCGACGACGCCCTTGAGGTTTTCCATGGCGTCGCGGACCTTTTCGCGGTCGGTGCTGCCGGCCTTTTTGATGGCCTCGGTGAGGATGAGGATGGCGTCATAGGGATGTCCGCCGAAGGTACTGACGTCCTCTTTGAACTGGGACTCGTAGTCGTTCTTGTAGGCGGTGAGGACGGCTTTCTGGGGATGGTTATCGGGCAGGACGTCGGCGACGAGGATTCGGCCGCAGGGGAGGAGGGTTCCGTTGCAGGCTTCGCCACCGAGGGCGGCGTACTTGATGTTCCCGAATCCGTGGCTCTGGAACAGGGGCACGTCGAGGCCGATCTGCTTCATATTTTTGGCGACCATGCTCTGAGCGGGGACGATGGACCAGTTGATGACGGCGGCGACGCCGGCGCCCTTGAGTTTGGTGAGGACGCCTGTGAGGTCGGATTCCTGCTTGTCGTAGATTTCGCTGATGGCGATGGTGATGGCGTACTCGGGTGCGAGCTTGGCGAGCTGGTCATTGCCGGCCTTTCCGAATCCATCGTTGCTGGCGATGACACCGACCTTGGAGATGCCTCTATCCTTGATGGTCTTGAAGATCCAACGGGCGGCGTCGCTGTCGTTGGGGGCGGTTTTGAAGACATAGCTGGCGACGGGGTTGACGATGGTTTCGGCGGCGGCGCAGGAGAGCAGGATGGTCTTGGTCTCCTGGCAGAGGTCCTTGATAGCCATGGTCTCGCCGCTGGTGGAGGGGCCGATGATGGCCAGGACCTTTTGTTCATCGATCAACTGTTTTGCGAGGGAGAGGGCGTTTTCGGGCTTGCTGCCGGAATCGCGGACGATGAGTTCGATTTTTCGCCCGTCGATACCGCCGGCCCGGTTGATCTTGTCGACGAGCATTTTGGCGGTTTTCTCTTCCGGTGCGCCCAGGAAGGACGCCGGTCCGGTGACGGAGAATATGGCGCCGACCTTGATTGGGGGCGAGTCGGCCTTTTTTTCGCAGCCGGTCAGCGTCATCGCCAACCCCAGCATGATCGTCCCGCACCACTGCAATGACCGCGTTCCCATGACTTGGCTCCTCTCGACCAATGTTGATTACAGATCCCGAATCACATTATCCCCTAGGACGGAAATCCCGTTTGAGCGCATGGTCTGGACGGCTTTTTCCGCGTCGTTGATCTTGAGAACGACGATGGCCTTGTCGCTGTTCTTGGCGAAGAAGGTGTACATGTACTCGATGTTGACATTGTCCCTGTCGAGCGCGGCGACGATGTGATGCAATCCCCCCGGTTTGTCATCGATTTCCGCCGCGATGACGTCGGTCAGTTGTGCCGCGAACCCATTGGCCTTGAGGACCTGCAGGCATTTGTCGCGATCGTTGACGATGAGCCGCAGGACGCCCAGGTCAGCCATATCCGCCATCGACAGCGCGCGGATATTGACCTGTTTGTCCGCCAGGAGTTTTGTCACGTCAGCGAGGCTTCCTTTCCGGTTCTCCAGAAAGACGGAGACCTGCTTGGTATACATTCACACTCCTCAACAAAAGGATTCCACGGAAACAGGTATTATATACTATCGGAAATATGATCGAGGGGGAAGGCTCACGGCGAGCCGAGTCGCGGCCAATGGGGTGGCGTGCTGGGGTTTTCAGCGGCTGCGTGGTTCCACATTCAGGAGGTGGCGGACGAAGAAGTCCTGACGCCGGCGTTGTCCGTAGGGGCTTTCAGCGGATCCATGGCCGGCTCCGGTCATCAGCAGGAGGTCGAAATCCTTGTTGGCCTTGATGAGCGCGTTGACCACCTGCAGGGTGGAGGCGGGGTCAACATTTTCATCCATTTCGCCGACGACGAGCATGAGCTTGCCCTGGAGTTTATGTGCCTGGGTGACGTTGGATTGCTCGGCATAGTGGGGCCCGATCGGCCAGCCCATCCACAGTTCATTCCACCAGATTTTGTCCATGCGGTTGTCGTGGCAGCCACAATCGGAGACCGCGACATGATAGAAATCCCCGTGGGCGAGGAGCGCGCGTGTTGAGCTTTGTCCGCCGGCGGATCCGCCATAGATTCCGACGCGGGTGAGGTCCATGCAGGGGTATTTTTCGGCGGCGGCCTTGATCCAGCGGATCCGATCGGGGAATCCGGAGTCGCCGAGGTTTTTCCAGCAGACGTCGTGGAAGGCCTTGGAGCGGTTGGAGGTGCCCATTCCGTCGATCTGGACGAGGATGAAGCCCAATTCCGCCATGACCTGAGGCGAGTGGAGGGGGCGGAACGCTTTGGGGACGAAGGATCCTTGGGGGCCGGCATAGATTTGCTCGATGACGGGGTATTTGCGGGCCGGGTCGAAATGGGTGGGCCTGAAGATCACGCCGTAGATATCGGTGGTTCCGTCGCGGCCTTTGGCGACGAATCGCTCGGGGGTCTGCCAGCCGGTCTTGAGCAGTTCCGACCCATCCGCCTTTTCGAGGACGCACACGAGTTTTCCGTCTTGGGCTTGTCGCAATTCGGTGACCGGCGGCAGGTCGACGCGGGACCAGGTGTCGACGAAATGCCTGCGATCGGGCGAGAACTGGATGGCGTGGGTTCCATCGCCCTCGGTGAGGATGGTCAGTCCGGTGCCGTCGAAATTGACGCGGCAGTAGTGGATATAGTAGGGATCCTGGTCTGGTCGAATGCCTCCGGCCTGGAACCAGATCTGGCGTTTCTGTTCATCGACGAGGTCCACGCGTCGGACGACCCACTGGCCCCGGGTGATCTGATTCTTGACTTGGCCGTTCCTGGCGTCGTAGAGATAGAGGTGGTTCCACCCGTCGCGTTCGGACATCCAGATGATTTCGGCGGATTCCTCAATGTGGCGAAGGAAGAACTTGCCGGCATAGTCGATGAATGTTCTGCTCTGTTCGTCGATGATCGGGGTTGCTTTGCCGGTCGCGGCGTCGATTGCGAGGACGCGAAGCACCTGATGTCCGCGCTGGTTGTAGAGGAAGGTGAACCTGGAAGAATCCCGGTCCCAGTGAACATCCTGGATGCTCCAGGGGTTGGGGAAGAGCTCGTCACTGAGGGGGATCTGCCTGGTTCCCGGCACGTTAAACAGGTGCGGCTTGGGAAGCGGGATCCGATCGCCTGGCTTCAGGTAGTTGTAGGAGTGCAGCTTGGGCTGCAATTGGTCCTTGGGCGAGGATTCCACGTAATAGACTTTTCGGTCATCGCCCTTTTTTGTGCGCAGGACGACGAGTTTGGTCGAGTCTGGAGACCAGAAGAACGGCCCGGCGTAGGGGTCGTCCGGGGCGCCGTCGGCGCTGAGGGGCAATTCGCCGCCGCCCTGGCATTTTCGAACGTGGACGTTGTTGTCTCGGATGAACGCCTGCCACTTTCCGTCTGGTGAGACATCGGAGGCGCGCCCGGGGCGTCGTCCCCGCCGCTCGGCGGGCTCTGTGGCCGGCTGCGTGGCGGCCGGCGGCAGTTTCGATGGGTCCGCGACGATCTGACGTGCGCCGGTTTGGAGGTCAACGAGCACGAATTCCTGTTTGCCCGCGGCCAGGTCGTTGCGATACCAGAGGTGTTTCCCATCCGCCGTCCACTTCGGCTCGACACGGCTTCGAGCCACCTTCCCCTCCGTGAGGCGCCGGAGGTTGTTTGCCCGCTCATAGTCGGCCCGTGTGCCCTGCGCTCGAGCGGATCCCGACCAGACCAGAGTCACCACCGCCAGCGCCCACCCGGCTTGTCTCAACATCATCGGCCAGTTCCCTTCATATTTGGGATGTTCATTTTCCCGCCATAGAACTCCTCAAACAGTGCGCACGCGTCCGGGTCATATGCCCGAAGGCCTTCCCGGCCATTGTCCGGTTTTGCGCCCTTCATGTGCAAGTCCCCGTGCGTGCCGAAATACCACATCGTCAGTTCCGCGAAGAACTCGTGATCGTTGCTTCCCGCATAGGAATCGACCCACAGTCCTTTGTTCAGGGATCGTTTTCGCTGTTCGGCAAATTGCTGTCGCACGGTCCGTGGAATGCCATATTGGAAGATGCAGTGGGCGAATTCGTGGACGCAGATGTCACGGCCGCGGTAGCGGTCCTTCTGGAGTCGGAGGAGGTTTTCCTCGCCGCAGGAAACCAGGCGTCCGCCAAGTCCGCGCGTTCGCTCATCGACCGTGAGTTTCCCATCGAAGGGTTTGCCTCTCAGGTGGGCGTGTTCGGGCAGATCGCTGGTCACCTGATGCTTGCCGATGATGTGCAATTCGGCGCCACTTGCCCGGAGGTTGTCGGCCACCGCCGGCAGGTTTGCCAGCATCATGGCCAGTCGGTTGTGGCCCTCCAGCATCGCCTGATCGGCGACGTCTTTGTGGGCCTTGATGGGAATGCCCTGGTAGTCGCAGAGCTTGGAGTAGAACGCTTGTTCCGGGGGCTCAATTGTGCGAATGCCCGGCCGACTGGTCGGTCGCGTCTGAGCTTGCGCCGCGACAGCCAGAACGATCGCCAACCCTGCCACAACCAGTTTGCTCGCAGTTGGGAAGCCGGGGTTGATCATGGTCTATTTCTCCATTACGCGCACTCCGAAGACGCCGCCGGCGTATCCGTTTCCCGCCGCCGCGAACTTGACGGTGATTTTGGCCTTGCCCTTCACCAGCTCGGCCGGAATCGGATAAACCTGGTCGAAGAACTGGTTCGGCTTGTTGTTCTGGAGGTTTTGCGTCGCGACTTTCTGGCCGTCAATCAGTACATCAAACGTGCGTCCGACGTCGCTGCCCCAATAGGTGACCCACAATTCCAGCGGTTTGTCGACGTGGACCTTCAGGTCCCAGGAGAACCACCCGCCGTCGGTTGCGTGCCGGTATTTCCGTTCGCCGAAGTCTCCGGAGGATGTTCGCTCGCCTTTGAGGTTGTGGTCGCGTTCGTTCTGCTCGAAGCCGGGCTTGGCGACATCGACGGTTTTCGCTTCCAGGGCCTTTTCCCTGGCCATGTCCGCCTGGTAGGCCTTCTCCTTTGCCTGCCACTGGTCGGGTGTGAAGGCGTCGAAATAGACCATGTACCGCCGGCCGCCGTGCATCTTGTAGAACGGCTCGAGCAGGACGGTTTGCCCGTCGTTCACGCCTGGGATTCGGAAGACATCGGCGGGACCGGCGAAGGTGGAGGCCTTCCCGGCAACCGGTTTGAGGCTTTGGAGCAGCTTGCCGTTTTCCGCGACGATGGCCGGGAACGGCTTGCGCGGATCCGCTTGCGCGCTGAGCACCAGGGGGCCGTGCAGGAAGGCGAACCGATTCGGATTGTCCTTGAAGCCCTCGGTGCGGAGTGTGAATGGCATGACGACTTCAACGGTATCCCCGGTTTTCCATGTCCGCGAGAGTGTCACGTAGCTGCCCGGCTGTCCGTTGACGCCGTGAACCTGGCCGTTCAACTTGATGTCGAAACCCGTTGTGGCCCAGGAGGGCCGTCGGACCTTGACCGCCAGTTCGGTCGCTTTGTCGCAGGTGAACACGAGCTTGGTTGCCTGTTGTTCCGGATACCTCGTTTCCTGGCGGATCGTGATCCCTTTGGCTTTCCAGTTCAGTTCCGAGGCGATGAACAAGTTCACGTAGAGCGTCTTGTCGCCGTCGTGGAAGTAGATGCTGTCGCGGTATTTCGCGTGATTCTCGATTCCGGTTCCGGTGCAGCACCAGAACGCATCGAGTCTGCCGTTGTAGACCTTGTGGGAACCTGATCGCAGGGGGACGTAGTAGCACATCATGCCGTCTTCCGGGTTCTGGGACGAGAGGATGTGGTTGTAGAGCGCCCGCTCGTAATAGTCGGCGTAGGCCGCCTTGGGCTCCCAGGCAAACAGATGCCGGGTCAGTTTCAGCATGTTATAGGTGTTGCACGTTTCGGTGGTGTTGGGCCCGAGTGCGGTGGAGAGCCTCTCTTTGGGCGAGAACATCTCGCCGTCGCTGTGTCCGCCAATGACGTAGGACCGCTCGTGGACGACGGTATCCCAGAAGAAGATGGATGCGGTCTTGAGAGGCTCCTCTCCCGTCAACTGGTACTGCAACGCCGTTCCCACGAATTTCGGGATCTGCGTATTGGCATGGAGCCCCGTGAGCTTGTCCTGCCTGGCCATGGCGGGCCCGATGACGGCCAAGTGATTGAAGCGTTTGGAGATGGCCAGGTATCTGGTGTCGCCTGTCAGCGCGTACAGATTTGCGAGGGTTTCGTTCATTCCGCCGTGCTCTTCTCCCAGCATTCTCTGCATCTGCTCGTCGGTGAGCTTGCTGTTGCGGGCAATGACCCAGTCCGCGAATCTCCTGCAGACATCGAGGGCCTGCTGGTTGTCGCAGTGGACGTACATATCCTGCAGTCCGGCGTAGATTTTGTGCAGGGTGTAATAGGGCGCCCAAACCCTCTGCCGTTTCTCCACCCGGTCAAGGAACTCCTCTGGATAGGCGCTGAGGTACCCGGTGCCCAGTTTCGCCTGGCACTCGGCCAGGCCCTTCACGACCGCATCGCCCTTGGCTTTGAGTCGCTCATCGCCGGTGCTGGCGTACATCAAGGCGCAGGCCGTCATGTAGTGCCCGACAAAATGCCCGCGCAACTCGCACTTGGGCTCCTCCCATCCCCCCAGCGGCTTGGCATTGGACGGCAACCCGGCGTTCAGGCGAAACGTGTGCAGAAGCTGATCGACGTCCAGTGACAGCAAATACGCCCTGTCCAGTTCCTGCGCATGTTGGAAGGGACCATCCAGGAGCGCCACGTCGCGCAGGGCGAAGGCGTGCGCGCGAATGGGGATGACCGGCTTCACTTGGTTCTTGGCGTGGTCGTCGGCCGTGGCGGTTGCGTTTGCCGAACAGGCCAGCGTTACGAAAGCCAATCCCAATACGATGAGTTCAGTCAATAGTCTCATGATTCTCCTGCCTCGAAATATGGGACCTGGTCTTGAGCCTCACGATGCTGTGCGAGCACGGCGGACAACGGAGCTGGAAGCGGCTTGCGTTGCCGAGCCCGGGGGCGACGAGCGCCACGTTGCTCGGGTTCTTCATTGGGTCGTTGCCATCCGATCAATGCGATCTGATCGTGCCAATGTGCCTGTTCGGGCCGACGCCGTCAACCGTTGTCGCTGACGTCCGATGGAACCGGTATCGCCGGTGCCGGCGCGGTTGGGGCGACGGGATCCTTCTTCTTCTTTGCTGACGCTTCGACGAAAGTAAGACAGCCACGAAACGGTTTACTTAACAAAGTTAAAGAACAACGGTACCATGGTTGGTTTGGGCGTCAAGTCTACGCCGTGCGGATTTCCCGGGGGTGTGGGGGGGGAAAGACCTCTGCTGCCGATTCTGTTGGGATGAGGGCGAGGAGGTGGATCCAATCGGCGGCCGTGCAGGCAGCAGCCTGCTCCCGATGGGGGCCACGTCAATTTTATGCTATTCTCGACTCAACTTGCCGGTTTCCGGCGTCGATGTCCATGGGTAATGGAGCCACTGTAGTTTTTACGTCCCATAACTGGGGCAGGACGGAAACTATGTCGATGGACACCATCCTTGACACGCGGCAACGGATTTCGGAGATCATCGGCGACATTGAGGACATCGCCACGCTCCCGGAGGTTGCCGCCAAGATTACGCGGACGGTCAACGATCCGAAGAGCGACGCTTCGGCTCTTAATCGTGTCGTTTCGCACGATCCGGCGCTTGTGGCGAGGATTCTGAAGGTGGTGAACAGCTCGTTTTATGCGCGGGCCAACGAAGTGACGTCGGTTGAGCGGGCCATAACGCTTCTGGGGTTTCAGGCGATACGCGATCTTGCGATTGCGGCATCGCTTGGCCAGCTCTTCACCGGCGCCCGCATCTGCGAGGGCCACACCGCGAGGGATCTCTGGACGCACAGCGTTGCGGTGGCCGCGGTCGCGCAATCCATGGCGCAGAGGAGCCGCGCTGATCTGGCCGAGGAAGCCTTCCTTGCGGGGCTTGTGCATGACATCGGTCTGCTGGGGTTTTTGCAGGTCTGCCCTGAGCGTTTGCGCGAGGTCTGCCATCGCGCCGGGAAGAGTTCGATGCCGTTCAGCATGATCGAGTTGGATGTGATCGGCGTGAGCCACGAAGAGGTTGGCGCGGCTCTGGCGGAGAAATGGGGTTTTCCGACGGGTTGCTGGATGGCCTGCCGGTTCCACCACTATCCATTTCTTGCCGATCACGAGTATCAGCTGTTGGTGGGGCTCGTTCACGTTGCCGATGCGATTTGTGGTCAGGCCGGCGTCGGATTCAGTCTGGCCTCTTATGCCCAGATCCCTGAACAGGTGGCGTTCCAGGGCCTCGTGCCGATCGAGGTTGTACAAGGGGCGACCGAGAACCTCCGGGTGATCATCGATCCGGTGATTCAGGTTTTCTCCTGATCGGGTGGTTGTCGCGCCAGATCGGGGCGTGGATTCGAGCCGGACCGTCGGACGAGCGATGGATGGGCTGTCGCCCGTCACCGGAGAAGATCTGCGTACTCTTCCTTTTCTATCGAGAATCCCCGGGGCGCCGATTCGGAGCCCTTTTGTTCTGTTTCGGCTTGCCACAACGACATTGCGCTGCTGCCGGTAGAACAGACAACTGTTGGAGGAGCACTGATGACGCGCTTCCTGGTGAATTGGCTTGTCGTCTTGGCCATTCTGTGCTGTTGTGTCTCGCCTGCAAGGGCCGACTCGCGTAAACCGCTTTTCAGGGATTTTGTCGGCATCAACGGCCACTATACGTTCAAGCCGGACCTGTATCGGCCGGCGGCGCGACTTGTGCGGAATTACCACAACCTCAACTGGGATGTCAGACAGCCGGGTGACGCGATTACCATTCCGGTCTGCGTCAATCGCGTTGACTGGAATCGGAACGTGTACGGCCCGTGGAAGAAGGCGGGCTTCGAAACCGATATCTGCGTCCAGTTCAGCGGTTTTGAGGCCGGAACGGCCGGATATGAGCGATTCTGGATGGGGCGGGAGCAATGGTGCTACGACTATGGCAAGGCCGTGGCCAGTTATTTTGGACCCTCTGGCCGGGAGCGACTGTGCACGTCGATCGAGATCGGCAACGAGCCTGGCTCCCGGTTTGACGCCGCCCTTTACAGGGGCATCTTCAGGAGCATGGCGAAGGGCATCCGCGACGGCGACCGCGGGGTGAAGATCGTTACACCCACGGTTCACGCCCGCAAAGGGGACGACTATTCGCAGGATCTGCGAGGCATGTATGGCGATCCGGAGATCCTGCCGCTGTATGACGTCATCAACCTGCACACCTATGCGTCGATCGAGCGCAAGACGAACTCGGAAAGCCCATGGAACCGGAGCTACCCCGAAGACCCGTCGATTGCCTACCTGAAGGTGGTGGATGAAGCGATTGCCTGGCGTGACGAGCATGCCCGAGGCAAGGAGATCTGGATCACGGAATTTGGGTATGATGCGTGCACGTCGGAGGCGATGGGTCGTCGCACCGACTGGTTTCTGAAGCTGAACTGGCAAGGGAACACGGATTTGCAGCAGGCGCAGTACCTGGTCCGCTCGTTGTTTGTTTTCGCTGAGCGCGATGTTCGCCGGGCCTACATCTACTACTACGACGACAATGACTCGCCGTCGGTGCATGGTTGCGCCGGGCTGACGCGGAAGTTCGTCCCGAAGGTCTCCTATTACGCGGTGAGGCAGCTTCAGCAACTTCTTGGGGACTACCGGTTTAGCCGGGTCGTCAAGAAGGTTGGGGGGGACTGTTACGTCTACGAATTTCAGCACGGTGAGGACGCTGGTCGAGTGATCTGGGTTGTCTGGTCGCCCACGGGGGCTCGGACGCACGAGAAGGAGCGTTACACAGCGCGCCAATCGAGAGTGACGCTTGGCGACCTTCCCGGCCCGGTGGATCGTGTTGTGGGCATGTCCACGACGGATGGTCCTTTCCCGAATGTTCCGTACGAGAGGCCTACCAACTCCACAATCTTGCTGACTGTGACTGAGAGTCCCGCGTACGTGATTTTTGGTCGTCGCTAGTCCTCGTCCTGGTCTTGCTTGACCAGGTGTTGATTGCCGACCTCGCGTTTTGCCGGATCGTAGTCATCGATGAATCCCCTGATATCATCGAGTCGCTCGGGTGTTCGCCCCCAGAGCATGATGTGTGCCTTGGTCTTCTGTTTGTCCCAGCCCATGACGGTCATCTGATAGGCGGCGACCATCATGCCGGTTCGCCGAACTCCCTGGGCGCAATGGACCAGGACGGGCCAGTTCTGTTTGTCCTCGACGATATGGAGGAACTTCTGGACATCGTTGCTTGAGGGTCTTTCTCCGGGTTTCACGGGTATTCTGACGAGTTTGAGGCCGGTTGCGTCGCAGAACTCCAACTCGCTCTTGAAGGGTTCTTTTGTCACCTCGGTGTCATCAATCAACATGACGACGGTTCGGGCGCCGCATTTCCAGATGGCGGTGGCAAACTGGCTCATTCCGCGATTGCCATCGCGATAGAGAACGCCTGGGCGCACTTCGGCGAGGTGATAGGTGCGCCACCAGTTTTGCCAGGCGCCGATCCCCGCCACGACGCAGACAAGGAGGATGGCTAACCAGGCGGGCCTGGTCCATTTGGAAGGACGTGGTTTCTCGCTCATGTATTGTCTGCCTTATTGATGGGTATGACGGGCATGGGGGTTGTCAGGGCGCGCTTGAGGGAAGGCATGTATTTGGTGAAGAACTCGATGGCTTGGGGGTCCTGTCGTTTGAGGCACAGGACGTGCTTGCCCCAGGCCTGCTGTCCGAGGGCGTAGTATCCTGCGACGCCACCGCCGACGGCGATGAGGCCGAAGGCACTGCCTCCGACGGCGATGAGGCCGACCGCGCCGCCGCCGATGGCGACGAATCCGATGGCGCCTCCACCGACCGCGAGGATTCCGATTGCGCCGCCGCCGATGGCGATGGCGCCGACGGACAAGCCTCCCAGCGAGATGAGACCGACGCCGAATCCGGTGAACCCGGAGGCGTGTCCTGCCAGGTCAATGACCGGCAGATTTCCCAGATACCAGCGGGGTATTGTCGGACGAGACAATGCCACGATCATGGGGATGAGGAGCATCAGGAAGGCCGGCATGGTGAGGAGCATGATGCGCGTGGCGAGGATTTGGCGAAAGAGGGTTGGGTTGAAGCAGGGGTTATCGGCGCCGAGGACCGGTTCGAGGCGTTCGCGCAGTCGCTGATTGTCGCGTTCGAGCAGGTCGAGCTGGAGCCTGAGTTCATCGAGTTCCGACTTTTCGGGTTTTGTGTCGGCCATTTGGTAGATGATACTGTCGTCGGGAGAAGGCGGAAACCCCCGATTTTTGGGGGCATGGGGGGGGTCGGGGTTGGTGTGCGGATGCCGTATAATGTTCTGATGGCAGGGAGTCTTGCGATCGGGAATCTGGTGCTGAGGACGAACGTTCTGCTGGCTCCTCTTTCGGGGTATACGGACGTATCGTTTCGTCTTGTGGCGAGGTCGTGTGGGGGGGTGGGGCTGGCATATACGGATTTGCTGTGTCCGGAGGGGGTGGTTCGTGAGAATCGGCGATCGATGGAGCTGGCGGCGACTTGTGAAGAGGACTCGCCGCTTGCGTTGCAGTTGTACGGTAGCGATCCGGTGTTGCTTGCGGAGGCCGCTCGGTGGGCCGAGGATCACGGCGCGGATGTTGTGGATTTGAACATGGGTTGTCCGGCGGAGAAGGTGACGAGGCGGGATGGGGGCAGCCGGTTGTTGTGTGATCCTGGTCGGGCGCTGCGGATCGTGGAGTGCATCAGGGGTGCACTGCGTCGTATTCCGCTGACGGTGAAGATGCGGCTGGGTTGGGATGAGCGGTCGATTGTGGCGCCGTATTTGGCGCCGCGTCTGGAGAGCGCGGGGGCGGCGATGATCGTGGTGCACGGGCGGACGACGGAGATGCAGTATTCGGGGCGTTGTCGTTTGGAGGATGTGGGGGAGGTTGTGGCGTCGGTGAAAGCGATACCGGTGGTTGGGAACGGCGACATTCGCTCGGCAGGGGACGCGAAGCGGATGATGGATCGGACGGGGTGCGCGGGGGTGATGGTGGGGCGGTACGCGTTGTCGTCGCCGTGGATTTTTCGGGACATCTGGTCGTTCATGACGACGGGGGCGGTTCCGCCGGAGCCGACGCTGGAGGAGAAGTGCCAGTTGATGCGTGAGCATTTTCGGAATCTGGTGGGATATCGGGGTTCGCGGATGGCGGTGATGGAGTTCAGGAGGCGGGCGACGTGGTATGGCAAGCGGATGAATCCGTGTCGAATGCTTCGGGAGGAGATGCGGTTCATCAACACGCCGGAGGACTTTGAGCGGGCGATTGAGCGGTTTTTGGAATGGCGGAGGAAGCGTGTGGTGGTGAAGCGGCCGGCGGAGGTTGTCGAGGAGGGGGAGGGAGGCGGGATTGCGGGGGGCGTGTGAAAGGCTTGGGGCCGGTTGTGAGGTTGTCGACCTCATTGGTGTTCTGGCCAATTCGTATCTTGAGAATCACGGCTTGGTCGGGGGAGTTGGGCGAGCGCGATAGTCGTGTTGATGAATGGGAGGACGTGATGAGGCGTCAGGGGCGATGGGAGTGGAGGATGGTGAGGTTGGCTTCGGCGAAGGCTTTGCCCATGAGGGCGAAGGTTTTGGCACAGCCGAGGTAGTGGTAGCCGGCGTTGGACGCGCCGCGTTCCCAGAGTGCGAGGTCGGCTGGGGTGATGAGGTCGGTCTCGAACTTTTTGAGGAAGTCGCGTTTTTGCTGGTCGGTCATGGCGCCATTGGCGTTGGGGTAGTCCTTGTGTTTGGAATCGAGGTAGTATTGCATTTGGCGGACCTTGGCGCGTTTGTCGTCAATGGCTGCCAGTTCGTCGGACCAGAAGGGGGCGGTTTGGACGGCGAGGACATTGCCTTTGAACTCGGGCATTTGGGCGGGTGCGGCCATGGCTCGGCGGAAAGCGAGCATATCGGGTGAGTTGTCTTTGAGTCCGCCGACGCCCATGACGCCGATGACGAATGGGAGGTTGGGAGCGGCCAGGTCCTTGCGTACGTCACGGATGAAGTGAGCGAGCAATTCGGAGTAGAGGTTGAAGCGGTCGGGCTTGTTGTGGTTGGGATAGACGTGGCCATCGACCATATCGTTCCAGCCTTGCAGCCAGACGAAGCCGGCGAGTTCGTAGCCCTGTAGGGGATCATAATCCGGACAGACCCGCTTCGGATTGGCAAGTACTGTTTTG
This sequence comes from uncultured Tepidisphaeraceae bacterium, assembly GCA_964451955.1. Taxonomy (GTDB): domain Bacteria; phylum Planctomycetota; class Phycisphaerae; order Tepidisphaerales; family Tepidisphaeraceae; genus JAPLNB01. Next base: position 9,596 of record CAYVKG010000072.1, on the reverse strand, counting down.
ACATGATCGATCATGAGGCGGTAGTAGTGACCGGTGGCCTTGGTCTTTTCGGTTTTCCACTGTTCGAGATCTTTCGGGATGCCATGCCCTGTCTGCTTGGGGTAGTTTTCCTGTTGAAAGGAGCTTAATTGGTAAGGTCCTGCGCTGGGGGAGCGGAAATCGGTGTGGAGGCTTTTTCCGCCCCAGGCGGTTTTGATGATGAGGACGGGTTGATTCAGTGCCGCATGGATGGTGAGGCCGAAGGTGAACTCGGGTCCGATTTTGTTGCCGGGTTTGGTGGGATCCTGGCCCCAGAGGGACCCGAAGCCCGCGGTGAGTTTGCCGGTGATTTCGAAGTTTTTTTCGTCGTCGCCGGTGAGATAGGAAATCCAGGCGTGGTCGCAGAGAGTCGGCTTGCCGTCTGGGGTTCGCATCATTTTGAGGATGGGTGCGGTGGCGGGGTCGTCGCCGATGTAGTCGAAGGTCTTGAGATTGGCGTGTCCTTCCATGTTGGATTGTCCGGCGAGGATGAAGACTTTGAGGGGTTTGGTGGCCGCAGTGGACCAGGGGGCTGTGAGCAAGGTGGTCAGAAGGACTGTGGGGATGAGTTGAAGAGAGAGTTTCATAGTTGATCTCGGGTTTGGTTTAGTCTTTTGGTGCTTGTCGTGTGACGATGGGGACGTAACCGACTTCGAGGCCTGGTGGTGGAGTGACGATCAAGGCGGGGTCGAGTTCGGCGAGTGGTCCGGAAGCGGGTGGTGGGAGGTAGTCACGGTCTTTTGTCCAATGGCGGTGGAGTTTTTCGACGCGTGCCTGTAGGGCTTCTCGTTCGTGAGGGGTCAAGTCGGCGTTGAGGATGGCGGGCTGATCGGCGAAGCGATACCAGTAGTAGGTGATGAGGCTACCGTCGCCTGGGCGGGCGAGGAAAGGTCCGGCCTTTGGGCCGGGGGTTTTCCAGCAGCTGTTGGGGTCATCCGGGGTGAGGTAGGTTTTGGGGATTCTGGGGGCCGGGCGGTTGAAGCGAGCCTGAGTCAAGCCGGTTTCGGGGGGGACGTTTTCGGGTTGTACGGGGACCCATTGGGGTTTAGGGCCGCTTTTGTCGAGTCGGAAGTACTCTGGGAGCTTGACCAGAGAGCCGGTTTTGGTGGTGGTTTGGGTCACGAATTTGGTGTCCCATTGATAGCCGAAGGTATTGGGGTCAAGAGCGATGGGAGTGGCGAAGGAGTTCCATGCGAGGGGGACTTTTTGCTGGTTGTCGGTGTTATCGGGGTAGATTTTCCATGTGGCGCCGCCTTTGCCGGTGAAGCGATGGAGGATGGCGGCATCGGGGCGGATTTCGCCGGTGGCCTCGGGGCCGCCATCGAACCAGGCTTGGACGGCATTCCAGAGCGCCTGTTTGTTGTAGGAGGTGATGTGATGGACGAGGCGTGATTGGCCGTTTGTCTGGGCGGGGAAGAAGGTTGGGGCGATGCGGGCGTAGGTTTGGCCGTTGGGGTCGGTGGCTTGGATGCTTGGGACGTGTTGGGTTTCCATTTGGAGAGCGCGGTTGGGATCGGAGGGGCGGGAATCGAGGAGCATTCCGGCGAACTGGGGTTCAGCGACGGCGGCGGCGGACCAGAAGTAGGGGGTGAAGAAGGCGACGGGGCCCTTGAAATTGGCGGTGTTGAGGAAGAGTGTCCAGGACTGGTCGCCGGTGGGGATGTTTTTTCCGGCGGTGGTATTTTTGGGTGGTGTGAGGGGGAGGGGGAGGTAGCCGTAGCCGAACCATTGGCCGGAGGTGCCCTGCTTGAGGTTCAGTCCATCGGGGGGCCAGAGGATCCAAGGGGAGAGTTGAGCGACGCCGTACTTGCCTTTGGGTTGGTCCCAGTCGCGACCCTTGCCGGCGCCGGGTCCGTTGGCCCACTCGGTGAAGTTAGGGGCGACGCCGCCCATGATGAACTTAGGGGTTTCGGTGGCGTACTCGGTGTCTCGCCACCAGCCGAGGCCGCCTTCGATGTCGGAATAGAGTTTGATGGGAGGGGGGGGGTCTTTTCGGGCGAACATCCAGGTACCGAAGAGACCTGTCTGGAAGCGTTGGCCGGGATACTGATCGAGCAGAGGCCATGCGGCGACGTACATGGAGAATCCGGCGTTGTAGGATTCGGGGACTCTCTCGTTGGGGACGAGGAGGTAACCGGCCATTTCGCCGGTCTGTATGCGGTTGGCGGCGCCGATGGCCGGGGAGACGAGGGTGAGGGAGAGGAGGGAGAGGATGAAAGGGGAGAGGGTGATGGGGGTTTGTTTGAGCATGAAGAGATTGTAGATGATTGTTGTTGCGGGTCTACGGGAATTGGGGGCATTTGGTTACTTTGGCATGTTGGCCTGGGTGTGGTGGGGGAGGGTCAGATTGCGGGGCTCTACTATTTTCGCATTATTCTTTGCATAATGGGGTTGAGGGTGCGATTGGATTGGACCTGTCGGGATTGAGTCTTTTCTGGCTGTGGTTGGCGAGATTGGAGAGCCGGAGGTTGGGCCGCTGGGGGTGATGGCTGGTTTGGAATGGCGAATTGATGTCTTGAAGGAGTATTTATGGTTGGTGTTTTTTCGGCGTTTAGCCGAATGCGTGCGGCGATTGAGCAGGTTTTGGCGTCGCGGGCGATGGTGGCGAGGTGGGGGGTACGGGGTTCGGCGCAGATGGAATCGCTCGAGGTTCGGGCGCTTCTGTCGGCGGTTTTCTGGGACGGTGGAGCGGGGACGGCGAATTGGGCGGATGCGAACAACTGGTCGAACAACGCGATACCGACGGCAGGGGACGATGTGACGATTGAGGTAGGGGGGTCGGATCCAACGATAGTGGTTTCATCCGGTGCACGGGCGGTGCGGAGCCTGGTGAGCAATGAGGCATTGCAGATCAGTGGGGGCAGTCTGTCGGTAGTGACGACGGCGCGGGTGGATAGGGGGTTGGCGCTTAGCGGGACTGGGTCGCTGATTGGTGGGACGTGGCTGGGCAGTGGGGGTTTAGCAGCGTCGGGGGGGACGCTGAATGGGGTGACGCTTGATTGTGGCGCGAGCATTATGGGGACGGTGAATGTGAGGAACGGGCTGGTGGTGAATGGCGAGCTGTTGCTGAACGGCACGAGTACGTATGGGGTGTTGTCGTTTGACGCGACGCAGACGCTGGGCGGGGTGGGGAGCATTGTTTTTGCGGGTTCGATGGCTTCGAGGATTTACCTTCGGGGCAACGGCAGTCCGGCGTCGTTGACGATCGGGTCGGGGTTGACGGTGGATGTTCAGCATGATGGTGAATTCTGGGCGTACACGAGCAACGACCAGGTGATCAACGAGGCGACGGTGCAGGTGGATGGGGCGTTGACGGAGCTGACGCTGGTGGGGAAGCAGGTGAATCGGGGTTTGTTGCGGATGGTTGATGGGGGCACGGTGGAGGTGGCAGGGACGTTGAGTATGGAAGGTGGCGGGGCGTTTGACAGTCGAGAGGGGTTGATGAAGGTGACCGGGACGCTGGAGAACACGGGGAAGACGCTGGCGTTGACGGGGGAGACGGGCTCTTTGTTGCTGGAGGACTGGGGCAGGATTCGAGGGGGTGTGATTACATGTTCTGGGGGTGGCGGCGTGGAGGGTGATGAGGGGGAATTGGACGGGGTGAGTCTGGGAGGGGACGTGTATGTGAAGGAGGGGCAATGGTTGAACATCCGGGGTGGTTTGCAGATTGGGGCCGGGGTCACGCTGCATGTTCAGACGAGCGATTCTGCCGGGGAGGTGAGTTTTGTGGGAACGCAGAGCGTGTCGGGTCTTGGGCGGATAGCGTTTGATGGTTCGGCGGGTGTGGGGGAGGGCAGACTGATTGCGAAGGGGGATGGATCGCCCGGGGTGATAACGATTGGGCCTGGGATTGCGGTGGCAGCGACGCACGATGGGGTGCTTGGGCAGTCGAGCGGGGATGACAGTTGGATCAACCAGGGGACGATTCGCGCGGAGGGTGTGGATGTTACGTTGAGGTTAGAGGGGAAGGACTGGGTGAACCGGGGGCGGCTGGAGGCGAGGGATAGAGCAACGCTGGAGCTTGGCGGCACGTTTACGACGGCGGGGATGGGGGTGTTTGACGGGAGGGAGGGGACGATTCTGGTTGTGGGGACGCTGGACAACACGGGGGACGCGCTGGGGTTGAGTGCGGAGACAGGATCGTTGTGTGTGGGTTCGGATTATGGAACGATCAAAGGAGGGACGATCAGGACTGGGGATGGTGTGCAGCTGTATTTTGGGGACGGGACGTTGGACGGCGTGGTGTTGGAGGGGCAAGCGACGGTGAAGGAGATGGATTTTGGGAGGGGGATGAAGGTGAGGAATGGTCTGGTTCTGAACGGGATTATCGCCGTGGTGGGTGGGGGCGGGAATGTGGTGACGTTTGAAGGGACGCAGACGGTGAGCGGGAGTGGGCAGATCGTGCTGAGCGGCGAAGGGGTACCGAAGTTATATACGCGAGATGGGAGCGTGATCGTGACGATCACGATTGGTCCGGAGGTGACGATCCGAGCGACGGCTGACGCGGCGGTACACGGGTATACGACGAAGGATTACTTTGTGATAAGGGGGCCGGTGGAGGTTGACAGTGGGGCGACGTTGACGCTGAATTCGCGTGTGGGGTTGGATTTGGGGGCGGGGGCGTATTTGGGGGTGCAACCTGGGGCGGTGTTGCAGGTCAAGGATGATCTGTTGGGGGGTGTGAGGAACCGATCGGCGTTTGGGGTATTGGGGAAGATCGAGTTTACGGGTGGTACATCGGTGTCGCCGTCGCATCTGGAGGTGATGGGGAGTGATCTGGGGGCGGTGTCGGGTGGTTTGAAGGGGAATTTCGCGTGCAGCGCGATTGAATTGGAGACGGGGACGTATGTGCAGTTGGTGGATCGGCAGGACAATTCGAGCGGGAGCGGCGCGGAAGCGGTGTATGTGAATTCGCTGGAGGTACCGAGCGGCGCGACGCTGGATTTGAACGGGCTGCATCTGTATGCGCGTGTGGGGAAGATTGGCGGGGCGGTGATCAACGGGACGGTTGGGTTTGTGGCTGACGGTGGGGCGTTGTCGGTGGATTTTCCGGCGATGGGATCGATCAGCGCAGTGGGGCAGGTGGACGAGTGGACGTTTTACGGCCGGGCCGGACGGGAGATGACGGTTGTGGTGAATCCGGGGACGTCGGGGGTATTGGGGGCATTGTCGCCGGTGTTGGGATACGCGTCTGTGACGTTGTTGGATGGGGAGGGGAACGAGGTATGGAGCGGGAGCAGCGTTTCTTCGGGTGGTGTTGTGGAGGCTTTTGGGGTGGTGTTGCCGTCGACGGGGAATTACAGGGTGCGGGTGCAAGCGGGGGCGGGGCACGCGAGCAACACGGGGAGCTACACGATTGCATTGTGGGATGTGACGGGGACGAGGGGGAAGCTGTTGTTGAACCAGGAGACGATGGGGAGGATTGATTCGCCGCACAGCGTGAACCGATGGACTTTTTCGGCGGCGGCGGGTCAGCAGGTTCGGTTGCAGTTGTTGAACACGGCGAATCCGAGTTTGGCGTTTGAGTTGAGCGGTCCGAACGACTGGATTGGTTTGAGTGGTCAGGTGGGGAGTTCGGACGTGGTGACGTTGCCGAGCGATGGTGTGTACACGCTGACGGCGTCGAGTCCGAGCGGGGCGTACAACATACCGTTTGTATTTCGTGTTGAGGAGACGGCTGTAACGGACTTGAGCATGGGGTTGGCGTATGTGGGGCAGTTTGCGGGGAGCGGGCAGGCGAGGTTGTTCCGGGTCGTGGCGTCGTCGGCGACGCCGTTGCGGGTGGTATTGGATGGGGCATCGGCGGTGGATCAGACGGAGCTATACGTGAGTTTTGGTCAGCCCCCGACGCGCGGGGTTTATGATTATTGTTCAAGAGGCGGGGCGGACCAGGAGGTACTGGTTCCGCTGGCGGCGGCGGGGACGTGGTATGCGTTGGTGTATACGGCGTATGCGCAGGGTGGAAGCGGGTACAGTGTGAAGGCGAGTGGGGCGGAGGTGGTGGTGACGAAAGCGACGCCGAGCCGGGTGGGGAACTCGGCGCCGGCGACGTTGACGGTGACGGGTGCGGGATTTGATGGCACGACGACTGTTGAGCTGGTGGCGGGGGGAAGCGTGATTGGGGCGGCGAGCGTGAGTCACGATGGATTTACGCAGATGACGGCGACGTTCGGGTCGGGGTTGCCGGTGGGGAGTTACACGATAAGGGCGTTACGTGGGGACGGGGCCTGGGCGGAGATACCGGGTGGGCTGACGGTGGTTAGCGGTGGGCATGCGGAGTTGGACACGAGACTGATTTTGCCGTCGCGCCTGGGGTATCACGCGTTGGACACGATTTATGTTGAGTACCAGAACACGGGGGAGTTGGCGATGCCTGCGCCGCTGCTGGTATTGCGGGTGACGCAGAAGGGAGAGGAAGGCGCGTTGTTGACTTTGGAGGAGACGCGGTTGAGCAGCGGGTTCTGGACGTCGGCGATGCCGCAGGGTTTTAGTCACAGCGTCAAGTTTCTTGCGAGCGGTGAGACTCCCGGGGTGCTATTGCCCGGGGAGAGCCGACAGGTTCCGGTTTATTGGGCCGGCTGGCTGGCGCCGTGGGACATGGAGTATCCGGATTTTGATTTCGAGTTGACTCCGGTGTACGCGGACGACACGGAGGTTATGGATTGGGATTTGATGAAGGAGTCGTTGAAGCCTGGGGGGATTTCGGCGGAGGCGTGGAGCGCGATCTACTCGAATTTGACGAGTGTTTTGCCGACGTGGGGCTCGTATGTGAGCATGCTGGATGACAATGCGTCGTATCTTGGGCGTCTGGGGGAGCGGGTGGTTGATGTATCGGAGTTGTGGGACTATGAACTGATGCAGGCGAATGGTTTTGGTTTTTTGGAGCCGTTGGTTGAGGTGACGGATGCTTTGGTGGATTCGCCGGGGGTGAGGTTGGAGTTTGTGCGGTCGTTTGGGTGGTCGATCACGGGGCGATACGAGTTGGGGCGTTTGGGGCGGGGCTGGTATGACAACTGGGATTACCGGTTGGAGAGATCGTCTGATGGGACGGTGGCGGTACGAATGCCGGGCGGGGGATTGCGGGTATTTCAGCCGGATGTTCGTGGGGGCTACGTGTCGGGTGTTGGGGAAAATGGTCGGCTGACGGAGGTTGGGTCCGGGGTATTCCGGTTGCGTGAGACGGACGGCGTGATTTGGGCGTTTCTGGCTGACGGCAATCTGGACTATGTAGAGGATGCGTCGGGGAACCGGATTACGTGCGGTTATACGTCGGGGAGGCTGACGAGTCTTGTTCATTCATCCGGGGAGTCGCTGTCGCTGAGTTATGGTGCGGCTGGGCGGATTGAGGGGGTTTCGGACTCGCATGGGCGGAGCGCGGCGTACACGTATGACGGATCGGGTGAGCATCTGGTATCGGTGGTGGGATTCGATGGAAGGACGACGGGCTACGCGTATGAAACGGGAGGGGGCTTAGCGCGGATGCACGCGTTGAAGCAGGTGGATTTTGCGGGGGGGGTGAGTCGGTTGTTCGCGTACGACAGCCAGGGGCGGTTGGCGAGCAGTTCGCTCAACGGTGGCGCGGAGGCGGAGGTTTACTCGTACGATTCGGCGGGGACGATGTCGGTGACGGATGCGGCGGGAGGGGTTTGGTCAACGTGTTTTGACGCGAGTGGTTTGCCGGTGAAGTACGTGGATGCGTTGGGGCAGAGCATGGTGGTTACGTATGACCGGGCGTACAACGTGACGGGGTTGACGGATGCGGCGGGGCGGTCGTACCGGGCGCGGTATGACGACAAGGGCAACATGACGTCATTGACCGATCCATTGGGGGCCACGACGCAGTACGGTTATACGGTGGGTCTCAGTCGGCTGTCGAGCGTGATTGACGCGAACGGCAATCGGACGCGTTACGGGTACGACGGATTGGGGAATCTGACGTTGGCGAGTTATGCGGACGGGAGCAGCGACCGATGGGTTGTGAATTCGAACGGGCAGGTGACGGAGGCGACAAACGGGAGGGGGAACACGACGGTTTACACGTATGATTCGGCAGGGCGGGTGTTGTCGATGACTTATGCGGGCGGTTCGAAGGTGGAGTATACGTACGACGATCGTGGCAATTTGAAGACGATGGCGGATGGGCTGGGTTTGACGACGTATTCGTACGACAGCCATGGTTGGCTGGAGCGTGTGGACTATCCGGGTGGGCAATGGCTTGCGTTTACGTACACGGAAGCTGGTCGTCGGGCATCGCGGGCGGATCAGACGGGACATGTGGTGAACTATTACTATGATGCGGCGGGGAGGCTGAGTTACTTGACGGACGAATTGGGGGTGGAATTGGCGCGATACAGCTATGATGAGGCGGGTCGGGTGGTGCGAACGGGTTATGGGAATGGGGTGTACACGACGTATGGATACGATATTGGGGGTCGTTTGGAGCACTTAGTGAACCGTCTGGGTGATGGGACGGTGGTTTCGCGATTTGACTATGGATACGACAGTCGAGGCCGCCGGATTTCGATGGGCACGGTGGACGGGGAGTGGGCGTACAGTTACGACGACGCGGGGCGGCTGGTGCATGCGGTATTCACTTCGACGAATGGGGGTGTGGCGAGTCAGGACCTGGCGTATGTGTATGACGCGATGGGGAACCGGACGCAGACGGTGATAAATGGGGAGGTGACGGTTTATGCGGTCAACGCGATGAACCAATACACGTTTGTGGGGGAGACGCAATACGCGTATGACGCTGATGGGAATCTGGTGAGTTTGACGGGCCCTGGCGGGACGGCGCAATACACATACGACGACGACAATCTACTGACTGCGGTGGTTTGGGATGGGGGGAGTCGGGAGTATTTGTATAACGGTCTGGGGCAGTGCGTGGGCAGCGTGGGAGGCGGTGTGACGAGCCGATATGTTATTGATCCATGGGGAATCGGGTATGTGGCTGGGGGGTACGGGGCGGACGGGGGAGTGTTGGCGGTTTATGATTATGGAAGGGGGCTTGTGTCGTCGCGGGATGGCGGGGGAATGAGGAGTTACTTTACGACGGACGCGTTGGGATCGGTGACGGAGATGACGAGTCAGAGCGGGGCGGTTGTGAGTGGGTATTCGTATTTGCCGTTTGGTGGGACAATGAGGAGCACGGGTGTCGGGGGCAACGTGATGCAATTTATTGGGGGGAGGGGCGTGACGACGGAATCGGACGGGTTGTTGTCGATGAGGCGGCGGTTTTACAGCGTTTCGATGGGGCGGTGTTTGAGTGAGGATCCGGCGTATATTGCGGGGGAGAACACGTACACGTACGCGTTGAACCGGCCGACGATGTTGATTGATCCGACGGGGCTGAGGGGCAAATTTGGCGGGAGCAGTTGGGGGGACGACGATTCGGGGGATTCGAGCGGTTCCGGCAGTTCGGGTGGCACGTATCATGGTCGGCAATGGAAGAAGTATGGCGACAAGGGCGATGAGAGCAGCAGTTCGAGCAGCAGCGAGGAGAGCGACTCGTCTCCGGCGTGGGACTGGAGTCACCCGTGGGACTCGCTGAAGCGGAAGATCGATCATTGGTTTGG
>CAYVKG010000071.1:20264-24526 GCA_964451955.1 uncultured Tepidisphaeraceae bacterium | reverse complement strand
CTCCTCCTCCCCAACGCCAAACGCCTGACACCCCTGCCTACTGCCTTCCACCTTTTGCCCTCCGACCTCCGCCATCTGCCATCTGCCTTCCTCCCCCCTTGCACCACTATAGCAATATTCCACTATTTTTCGCGCTGCGCCATCGGTAAAAATAAAAAAATCTCCTCTCCACTTCCCTAGGAAATCCTCACTTCCTCCATTTCGCGCTGCGCCAACCCCGCCATCCCCGCGCAAACCCACCCCTATATATGCAGGAGGACCGTTATGCGCACGACCGTGGCCCACGCTTGCCACCGCCTTCTTCCCCCGCCCCCGCGTACTCGCGGGCCAGGGTCAGCCAGGGGGCTTCGCGCTCGACCCTCAATCAACCGCCCTCCCTTCTGCCCCTCCAACTCCACCTTCCTCCCTCCGCCGCCTCCCCTCATCGTCCTTTCGACCCCTGCCAGCCCCCTTACCTCCCTTCCCCGTCCCTTCACGTCCCTTTCGGTCGGTTTTTGTCGCTTTTCGTCGCTTTTTGCCCCCTTTTTCCACCCCCTCAAATCCCCCAACCCCCGGCCAATCCTCCCCTTACAGCCCCTGCCCCCTCCACCACCACCTTTCCGCCCCCCTTCGCCCCTTCCTCACCGTGCTATCGCCCCCGCACCTTGGCCCCGACTTCCTCCGCCACTTCCGCCAGCGCGTCCGCCGCGAAGCTCACATCCCCAGCCGTCAAAAACGCCCCAAAACTGAACCGCGTCGTCCCACCCTTCTCCAACGTCCCCATCGCCTGGTGAATCAACGGCGCACAATGCAACCCCGGCCGAGTCAGTATCCCGTACCGCCTCTCCAGTATGCCCGCCAACTCATAGGGCTCCAACCCATCCACACGCACCGAGAAAACCCCCATTCGATCCCTCACGCCCCCCGGCCCATACAACTTCAGCCCCTCAATGCCACCAATCCCTTCCAAAAACGTCGCCGTCAGCTCCCGATCGTGCGCCGCCAACCTCTCAATCCCCTGCTCATTTATCCACTTCACCCCAGCCAGCAATCCCACAATCCCAATCGCATTATGGCTCCCCGACTCGTACCGGTCCGGCATGAACTCCGGCTGCCTTTCGCTCTCGCTCACCGAACCCGTACCCCCCTCCCTCACCGGCTTCAACAACGTCTCCAGCCCCGGCCTGACATACAGAATTCCCGTCCCCAACGGCCCCAACAGCCCCTTATGCCCCGGTGCCGCCAACAGGTCAATAAAGTCCGCCTGCACATCTATCCGCATGTGCCCCACCGACTGCGCCGCATCCACCAGAAACGGTATCCCCTTCTCCCGTGCCATACGACCAACAGGCCGAATCGCCTGCACCGTCCCCGTCACATTCGACGCCTGCGTCACCACAATCACCCGCGTATCCGGCCGAATCGCCCGCCCAATGTCCTCCGGATCCACCAGCCCCGTCTTCGGATCCACCGGCACCACCGTCCGCTCCAACCACCCCCGATCCGCCATCGCATTCAACGGCCTGAGCACAGAATTGTGATCGATCGCCGTACAGATCGCGTGGTTCTTCCGCCCCGGCTCTATCAGCCCCTTCAGCGCCAGGTTCAATCCGTCCGAGCAATTCAACGTGAAAACAAAATGCTCCGGCTTCTGACCATTAAACAACTCGCAAAGCTCTCGCCGACACTCCGCAATCAGCTTCCCCGTCTCCATCGCCTCCGCGTACGCCCCTCGCCCCGCGCTCGCCCCCAACTCGTTGGCGTACCGCGTCATAGCCTCCAGCACCACCGCCGGCTTGGGAAAGCTCGTCGCGGCGTTGTCCATATACAACCGCCTCGGTCCCGATTCCGAATGACTCTGCGTCTTGGCCACAATCTTCGCTCCAGACCCGCCATTCTAGAGCGAAGCACTTGGCCTTACCAGAAGTACCAGTCCTTCGTCCACTCCACGTATGCCCCCAGAAGGAAATTGGTCACCCCATGCGCGATGATGCACGCCCCCAAGCTGCGAGTGTAAATCAGCAGCCCCCCAATCATCAGGCCCCACACAAACGCCGTCATCCACTGAATATGAACCGTCGCAAACAACCCCGCCACCAACAACAACGCTTTCCAGTCCGGCTCCCCGAGCCCCGCCAGACGAAAATCGTTCGGCGCCTGAATCGTCCGCCAAAGATAATCCCGCCAGAACAGCTCCTCCATGAACGGCACCATCAACGAAGCCCCAGCCCACCGCACAACCACAAACGACCACAATGCGATCGGATGGCCCGCGAAATGCGCCTCCGGATCGAACAATTCCACCGACGGCCGCCAATAGTTCGGCCAGTAGTACAACAGCAGCTTCTCCATCCCCACCCACTGGACAATCCCGATCACACCCACCAGCACCCCCAACCACGCGTGATTCCACCGGATGGGCGTATATCGCCGCCAATACACGACAAGGATGGCCGCCGCGAGAAGAGTCTTCAGCACGTAACTGCCGACGAAAAGGTGCGGCCACCACTGGCCACCTATCCATGTCAAGAACAGGAACACCGCCATCGGCAGCACATAAGGCAGATCATTCTGGACAAAGCCGCCCGACGAAGGCTGGGTTGCGTCGCTCATGGGACGAGAAATCTAGAGGATTTCCCGGGAATGGCAACGCCAAGTCCAAAAAAGAGCCCGCGGCAATACGGCCCGCGGGCGAACGAGTATGGAAATCCATGTCAACTAGGCGCGGCGACGGGCAAGCAGACCCAACGCGCCAAGTGTCAAAAAGCCCAATGTCGCCGGCTCGGGAACCAAGCCGTCCGTGACCACAATGCCGTCATACCACGAATCTCCCGCCGTCGTGCCGCTCCGGACGCTGGTCATCAGCACAGAGTCCCAGGAATCCGTCGTCACACCAGTCATGCTGCGGCCAAGGATGCCATCCACATAGAAGTTCACCGTGCTGTTGCCAGCCAAACGTTCGATGGTGAAGAGGTGCCAGCCAGTGGATCGGCTTGGGGCGCCCGGAGCATTCAGATTGAACCACAGGATAGAGCTGGTCGAGAACGAGGCTCGAGCCTGGTACTTCGTGCCGTCATAGGGGTCGCCACCCAGCGTGGTGGAAGAGTACTTTCCGATCGCCAGCAGATGCTGAAGAGTGCCATCACCGAAGCCAGCCCCGGAGTATCCGCGAGTCTCACCCCAAGCGCGGGTCGCGGTGCCGTCATAGATCCAGAACGACGCCGTGCTGGGACCGCTCAGTTCGCCAATGTTGTGGTACATGCCGTCGCCGCTCGAGTTCAAATACGCGCTGTAGCTGCCCCCATCCGGTACTTTGTTCTGCGCCGTAGAGATATCCAGCGCCGTGCCGACGCTGGTCCAGTTTCCCAACGTGCCCGATTCGAAATCATCGCTGAAGATGACCCCTGCCCGCCCGCTGACCGCCAGCAACCCAACCGCCAACACGACGCAAACGATTGTCCTACGCATGGTGCTCTCCCGCATGCCACAAATTCGATCATGCCCTTATCACACGGCTACTTACGACTGACGATGTGCCTGCGGACGCCGGTCACCCACCGCCCGCAACTCTCTATAGTACCCCACATTGGGCTACTTGCCAAAAAAAGGCCCGAATACTTATTCCGCACCCTTGCGATACCATATGGGTCCCGGAACCCGCTAAGTTCGACACCCGCCAAGCGACTCGATAATCCGCCGCTGCAGGACGGCCTTCACCTCGGTGATCGTTGGCGCGCCCTCGCCAAGCACCCGTTGGATGGATGTCACGCCGCGGCCAGTCAAGCCACACGGGATGATCAGGTTGAAGTACCGCAGATCGGTGGAGACGTTCAGCGCAATGCCGTGCAACGACACCCCGCGACGAATTCGCACTCCCAGCGCACAGATCTTTCTCAATTGCCGATCGTGATCGACCCAGACTCCGATGGCGGCAGGATCCTTCCGTCCCGAGATTCGGAAATCCGCCAGCGCCGCAATGACGGCATCTTCCAGGCGATGCACATAGCCCCCAATCGAGAGTTGGTGGTCGATCAGCCGGACGATCGGGTATGCGACGATCTGCCCGGGGCCATGAAACGTGATGTCGCCGCCGCGATCAGACTGGACAACTTCAACCCCGAGCTTGGCCAGCTGGTCCGCGGGCGCGATGAGGTTTCGCTGCACATTGGGCCGGCGCCCGAAGGTGATAACAGCCGGGTGCTCGACGAGCAGAAGTCTCTCTTCCTCGCCGGCCAGTACGGCGGCATGCGCCTGCTCCTGAACAGCCCAGGCTTGGCGGTAGG
>CAYVKG010000071.1:0-20254 GCA_964451955.1 uncultured Tepidisphaeraceae bacterium | reverse complement strand
GGCATCGTGGCCAGATCCATCACGATCATGCCGGGGAGTATAGCCGCAAGCGGGTCTGTGCGGGGAATTCCGCTCTCACGGTCCCCTCAAGGCGCGCGCCTCGTTCAGCAGAGTGTACCATCAGCCGCATCACCCACATCTTCGCGTCGGGCACGTGTGCGCCCGAAAACGCGCAACCGCGCGCCATCTTCCCGTCCGCACGGCTTGCACCCCGCGGCGGCCATGCTGATACTACGGCCCGTCGAGTGGGGTTCAGGACAGACCTATGAAATCATCGCACCACATCGTTCTGACGATCTGCTCGATATTCCTCGCCGCCGCAGGCACCCGGGCCGCGGAAACAACCGGACCCGCAACCGCGCCGGCGCTGCGGATCGCGCACGGACCCTATCTGCAAGCGCCCTCGCCGACCGGGATGACCATCGTCTGGATCACGAATCGCAACTGCGTCTCCAAGGTGATCTACGGAACCTCGTCGGGCGATCTGACGGAATCGGCTGTGCCAAGCCGGCACGGGTTGATCGACGCGAACACCGTGTTGCATCGCGTGTCGCTGCGGGGTCTGAAGCCGGGAACGACCTACTACTATCGAGCCGTCTCCACGGAGATCGTCGACTTCAAGCCCTACAAGACCACGTATGGGCAGACCGTGCAAAGCGATCTCTGGCAGTTCACGACGCTGGACGAACGGAAGGAACGGTTCCGTTTTGTCGTGCTGAATGACCGGCATGAGAAGGCGCCGACTCTGATGACCGCGTTGCGGAGCATCGGTTGGGACCGGGTGGACCTGGCGTTCTTTAATGGCGACATGATCAGTGATCCCATGACCGAACAGCAAATCTTCAAGGGTTTTCTCGACCCGTGCTGCAACCTGTTCGCCGCCGCGGTGCCGTTTGTCTATGTTCGCGGCAACCACGAGACGCGCGGGCTTCTTGCGCGCCGGTTTATGGACTGGTTCCCGACGGATAGCGGGCGCTATTACTATTCGATTTCGCATGGGGGCGTTTGTTTCACGATGCTGGACGCCGGAGAAGACAAGGCGGACACGAGCAACGAGTACAGCGGACTCGTGGATTTCGAACGATACCTCAAGGAGGAAACCGAATGGCTGCGGAAGGAAGTCGAAACGGAGGCGTTCCGCAAGGCCAACTTCCGCGTGGTCGTGGTGCACATCCCCCCCACGGGCATGGTGGATCCAAAATTCATCCGCGAGAAGTGGGCATTGGACACCTGGGGCCCGATTTTCGAGAAGGCCAAGGTGGACGTGGTTTTCAGCGGCCACACACACCAGTATGCGGAGATTCCGCCTCGCGAGGGGAAAAACGCGTTTCCGCTGATTATCGGGGGAACCGAAACGGTAATCCGATGCGAGGTGGACCGCCAGCGGTTGACCATTGTGGTCACGAACAACGATGGAAGCACCCGACTGAGCCCGATCCAGATTCCCAGACGAAGATGAATAGAACGGTCGATCGCTATAGGGGTCTGCGGCCTTCGTCGATCATGACCAGGTAGTTGTCGAGGGGGATGTAGTTGGCGACGCTGTTGCCCGTTCCCAGGCAGTACCCGCCGCCGGGAAGGCATGTCTCGAGTGTTTGCCGCACTCGGCGGCGGATCCGCTGTTCATCGGCGCGGCAGAGGAAGTCCACATCGATCCCCCCGAGAATGGCGATGCGGTTGCCGTACCTGCGTTTGGCGGTGGTCACATCTTCGATGGTGTCCTCAAACGAGTGCTTGGCGTCGATGCCGACATCGTTGATTAGATCGTCCATGATGGCGTCGATCCGGCCGCATGAATGAAGCAGGTAGGGGCGGCCGGCGTCGTGTGACAGCTTCGCCATCTCTCTGTGTGCGGGCAGGACAAGCTGGCGGAGATCGGCGGGGCTGATGAGGGTCCCTGTTCGAAAGCCCATATCGTCGGAGCCCCAAACGAGTTTCACGCGATCGAACTGAAGCATCGTGCGGATCATAGCCCGGTTCAGCTCGAGCACGCGATCCATGATAGCCTGAACGAGATCGCGCTGGTCGAACAGGGCATAGCAGAGCGTTTCATAGCCCATGAGCCAGCTGAGATATTCGGCGAAATGCGCGAATCCCCCGCCGGCGATGATGCACATGTCATCGGGCAGGTTCTTGGAGTACCACTCCAAGGCGCGCGAGGTGATCTTGGTGGGGTCGGGCCAGGGGTAGGCCTCGAACTGGGCCCAACTGGTGATGGGACCAGCATGTTCATCCATGAAGCTGCGGCCCTGGGTGCGTTTCAAGGCGGCGGTATCGGCGGCGGCATGTCGCCGCAGGGGCATTTCAACGTTTTCGAGGCCACACCGGACGAAGTCGTAACCGAGAAATCGTTGGACCACCAGATGGCGTCGAAGGCCGGCCAGTGGCTCGTCGGTGTTGCTGGCGTCCGGCAGAGCGAAGCGTTTGACGATGGCGTCCTGCACTTCGGGGTCGATGTAGAGTTCGATGAGATGCGCGCGGCGTGGCGTTCCCTGGCGGCGAATGGACTGCACAAGACCTTGCCAGTCGCAGGCGACGGGCGTTTGCAGGAGTGTTGTGTCCATACTCGATCCTTGGAGGCCGGGCAGGTGGCTGCGTTCAACTGATTGCCCTGAATTTGTCCTTGGGCGCGTTGCAGACCGAGCAGCGATCGGCGACCGGGTTTTCGGTGGTGAATCCGCAGACCAGGCAGACATAGAAGGTGCGTTTGCCGCCGCGCCACTTTTCGAGGTTGTCCAGAGCTTCCTGGTAGAGTCGAGCATGCTCGGCCTCGGCAGCGAGCGCGAATTCGCAAGTCTTGACTGCGGCGCGGTTGTTTTCCGCCTTGGCGTCTTTGATGAAGTTGGGGTACATGACGTCGCGCTCGTAGGTTTCGCCTTCGATGGCGACGGCAAGGTTTTCGCGGGTGGACTTGATTTGGGGCAGGGCGATGTCGGCCTTGGGCGTGGCGCCCATTTTGCGGATGACGTTGGCATGGGCGTTTGCGTGGATTTCCTCTGCGGCGGCGGCAGCGCGGAAGAGGCTGGCCACCTGCCCGTAGCCGTCCTGGTCGGCCTTTTGGGCAAACGCCAGGTATTTTGCGCGCGCATTGCTCTCTCCGTTAAACGCCGCCTGCAAGTTTTCGAGGGTTGCCATAATCGGTCTCCAGTTTGAATCAAGAATTTCGGGGATATTGTAGAGCAAAACGGCCGCTGGCCAACAGTGGGTTGGTCAGACCGGCGGATTCGATTTCGGCTGGTGCGTGAGGATGTCGCTTTCGGGTTCCGGATGCACGGTGACGTCGGCGCCGGGCGAGATGAGCTGGATGGCCTGTTCGATGTCCTCGGTCAGGGCGTGTGCCTTGGTCAAAGTCTGGCTGCCGTTCACCAGGACATGAATATCCACGAAGATCTGTGGGCCCGATGATCGAACGCGCACGTGGTGGCAATCCGCCACGCCCGGCATCGCTTCGACGAGCGTCTTGATCTTTTCTTCCATTCCAGCCGGCGCGGTATCGAGCAAGCCATGCATGGTTCTCAAGCCCAACTGCACACTGACCCAAACGACAATCAGCGCAACCACGACGGCTGCGAGCGTATCGGCGTAATGGAGGAACGACAGGTTGGGGAATCGCTTGCCAATCAACACACATATCAGCCCGAGGATGACGGTCAGAGAGCTCCAGATGTCGGTCTCAAAGTGGAGTGCGTCGGCCTCCAGCGCCTGGCTGTTGTGCTTCTTGGCGGCCTTGGAGAGTGCCCGCGACCGCGAGTAATCGACGATCACCGAGGTGATCATGACGATGAATGACCACGCCGTCACTTCGACCTTCTCGAGGTGCGAAAGCAGCCGATGGCCTGCTTCATAGAAGATCCACGCGCAGGTAACCAGAAGCAGGAACGTTTGAAACATGGCCGAGAGGTTCTCGATTTTGCCGTGCCCGTAGAGATGCTCCTGATCCGGGGGTTTGCTGGAGACGCGTACGGCCAGAAACGTCACCAAGGCTGCGACCAGGTCAAGGCCCGAGTGTGCTGCCTCGGCGAGAATACCAAGACTGCCCGTGGTCAGGCCCACGACAATCTTGAAGGCCGTGATGAAGATGGCGGCCCAGAGCGAGGTGAGGGCGACCCATCGCTTTTCCCGGTCGGCAGTCGCTGTTTCCACGAGCATCATTTTCGAATAGCGTGGTGAAATTACGTGTCGGTTTGGCGTTGGCACCAGCCAGCCGCAGCAGCCGAATCTCGTATTCTAAGCAGATTCATGCCGCTGCCAACAGGCCGAGTCTTTTCACGGAAAGAGCCCTCTGAGCCGACAGGCTTCGGCGACTCTTGAGATGGCGATGGTGTAGGCGGCGGTGCGATAGTCGCAATCGGATTCATCGGCCATGGAGTTCACCGCGTCAAACGCCCGGTTCATGACCTTCTGCAACTCGTCTTGCACCTCTTGCAGCGACCGGAAGCCATTTTGCAGCCCCTGGAGCGCCTCGAAGCAGGAAGCCGTCACGCCGCCGGCGCTGGCAAGAATGTCGGGCAGGACGGTGACGCCGTTTTCGCGGAGGATTTCGTCGGCCTTCGGCGTCACGGGGCCACTGGCGGCTTCGACAACGGTGTGCGCCTGAACATGGGGCGCGATCATCTCGTCGATCGAGTTTTGCATCGCTGCGGGAATCAGGACATCGCAATCGCAGGTGAGCAACTCGTCGTTGGGAATGGCTTCGGCGTCCGGGCAGTCCTCGAGGGTGGCGTTTTCCTGGTAGTAACGATGAGCCGCGGCGATATCGATGCCGTTTTCGTTGTAGATGCCGCCGGTTTTCGAGGAGACCGCGACGACGATGGCCGCCTGTTCGTCGAGGAGCCGCGCGGTATGGTAGCCGACGTTTCCGAAGCCCTGGATTGCGATGCGGGTATCTTCGAGCGGTTTATTTTGGGTATCGAGGAACTTTCGGAGCACGCACACGACGCCGCGGCCGGTGGCTTCTTCGCGGCCGGGAGGGCCGCCGATGGAAACGGGTTTGCCGGTGACCGCGTTGAGGGTCTGATGATCGACCATCATCGAATAGGTATCGAGCAGCCAGGACATCACCTGCGCGTCGGTGCCCGCATCGGGAGCGGGGATATCGCGGTCGGGGCCGATGAGCGGCAGGATCTCCGACGCAAATCGACGCGTAAGGCGTTCCTGTTCGGTGATCGACAACGCGTGCGGGTCGCAGGCGATTCCCCCCACGGCGCCGCCGAAGGGGACATCGACGAGCGCGTTTTTCCATGTCTGCAACATGGCCAATGCCATGAGTTCATCAAGTCCGACGGACGGATCGAAACGGACGCCCCCGTTGAACGGCCCGCGGGCGTTATTGTGCTGCGCTCGGTACCCGGTAAAGACCTGGATCCGGCCATCATCCATGCGGACGGGGCATGAGACGATCAGAACTCGTTTGGGGCTAGACAGAACGGCTTGGCAGGTCGGGTCCAGATGCATCGTCCGGCAGGCGCGGTCGAAATAATGGTGGGTATTCCGCCAGAACGGGGAATGCGTGTCGCGAGGATGAAGTTGGTTGGTGGCCTCGGTCATTGTTGACCTCCGCTGAAGTGAATGCAGCTGCCGTGGCCGAGAGTTGTACACGGTCGGGGGGCGGAAGTCATGGGGGCCGGATTGAGCGGAGTGAGCGAGGAGCTTGTCGCGCACAGAGAGCGGGGCGAGCGCGGTTTTTCGCGCGTCCGGGCGGAGACATGAAGGTGAAGCCGTGGGGCGCGACTATGCCTTGCCTTTTTTCTTCAGCACCACGTAGATCGCGATCAGCACCACCAGGCCGCAGACTGATAAGTACCAATAAGTGCCCATGGTGGGCATTGTAGCATCAATCAACAAAAGGTGGAAGATTTTGGGGCGGTGTGAGCGCAGGTGCAGCAAGTCCGCTGCGTCAGAGGCATGCTGGGTGCGTTGTGGGTCAGTGGATCGCGCCGCGAACAATGCCTTTGAGCTGATTGATGGCGGCATTGAGGTTGTCGGCCTGCTGAGCGAGTTCTTTGGAAGCCGCGGCGGACTGTTCGGCGGTGGCGGCGTTCTGCTGGGTCACCTTGTCCATCTCGGTCATCGCCACGTTGATCTGGCTGACGCCTTGGGCCTGTTCGTTAGAGGAGGCAGCGATCTCGCTGATGAGGGAGCAGACTTTTGCCGACGCCGCCGTGATCTCGCCGAGCGCCCGGGTGGCATCGGCGGTCATGATGACGCCATTTCGCGCGGCAGCGACGGAATCCTGGATCAGTTCGGCGGTGTTTTTGGCGGCCTGCGCCGATCGCTGCGCCAGGTTTCGGACCTCTTCAGCGACCACGGCAAACCCCTTGCCGGCCTCACCCGCGCGGGCGGCTTCGACTGCGGCATTCAGGGCCAGCAGATTGGTCTGGAAGGCGATTTCGTCGATGGCCTTGACGATCTTGGCGGTTTCTTCCGCGCTCTTTTCGATTTTCTGGATGGCGGTTCCCATGCGATCCAGCGCTTCTGATCCGCGGTCCGAGGAGGTTTTGGCGTCATCGGCGAGTTTGGCGGCCGAGCCGGCGGTATCAGCGTTTTTCCGCGTCATCGAGGACATTTCCTCGAGTGACGACGTTGTTTCCTCCAGGGACGCCGCCTGTCTTGAGGCGCCATCGGCCAATGACTGGCTCGCGGAGGAGACTTGTGCTGAGGCGTCGGACACCTGGGATGCGCCCTCGGTCAGCGCCGCGATGACGCGGTTGAGCGGGCGCGTCGTGGTGTTCGAGATCACAACGCCCACAATACTGCCCACGATCAACAGGGCGAGCACGGCGACGATGACGTTCTTCAGGGTCGCTCGCATGTTTTGTTGTGACTGGGCCTGCAACTGGTCGGCCAAGGCGAACATCTCGTTTCGGGGCACGCACGTGGCCACAGTGTAGTGCTGGTTGCCGACAAGGAGCGGTTCAAAGGCGACCCATTTCGAGACGCCCTCGAAGGCGTATTCACGCAAGGCACGGCTGGGCTGTTTGATCTGCTGGGCGACCACCTCCGCGAGCGGCCCGTGTTTCGCGTCGGCCAGACACATATTGTCCTTCAAGCTGTATTTCGGGTGCGCCACCAGCGTGCCTTGCGCGTTCATCACGTAGGGGTACCCAGTCTGGCCGTACCTGGAGTTGCGCAAGAGGGACCAGGCGCATCGGCCATCGACGCTGACGACAAAGCACCCCATGAACCTGCCGTTGACGCAGGTGGGCGCGGATATGCGTATCTCGGGATTCCCCGTGTTTTCCGCGATGACAAGTCCCGAGTTGTAGGCATTGCCCGCGTTCAGCTTTTTGGTTTCGGCGAACCACGCTTTGTCGCTCTTGCTCACGAGATTGTCCGAGAAGCCCCCCTGCTTGTAATTGAGAACCTCCATGCCGCTTTCGTTGATGAAACGGATTTGGGTATAGCTGGGCTGCAGCTTTCCATCGATTTCTTCCTGGGCGGTCTTATAGGTGGCGGCTATTTCGCCTTTGAGCAGTTCCATGGCAAGAGCAGTCATTTCCTCGCTCGCCTCGTCCCAGTACCCGCTGCCGCAGATAATCCAGTCCCACTCGGGGAAGTACCCGCACATGGCGAATTTCGCGCGGCCTTCGAAGTCATAGCGGACCGTCTTGATCTTCCCAGCTTCTCGCTCGGTCAGCATTGGCTTAAGTGCATCGAGCTTGAGGTCGGTGATTACGTTCTTACCGACGAGTTGCGCCTTGGGATGGATGATCAGGTTGCCCTTGGAGTCCATGATGAATGGATATCCCGTCCGCCCGATCTTGATTCCCGTGACGCACTCGGTCAGTTGTTTGCTTTCGTTTTCCTTGACCCCGACATAGAGCATCCCGATGACCTTCTTGTTCGCATCAAGCAGGGGGCGATAAGCGGCGGCGTACCACGCATCCACGACGAACGCGCGCCCCACGTAGTCTTTGCCTTGAATGATTGCCGCAATTACCTCGTTCGGCTGCCCCGTCGGTTGTGTTGCCGGCACATACGTCCCGATGGCGCGCTTTCCGTCCTGGCCGCGGACGTTCGTGCAGATGCGCAGCATGTCTCCCTTTTCATTCATTCTCTGGAAGATCGTGCAGGTATCCCCGGCCAATGCCTGGACGCGATCCACCACGGGCGATTCCTTGTCAGCCTCGGTGTTCGGATCAATCCGCTTGCCATTCAGCAGAATACCCGGGAGCTTGACCAATATGGTTTGCCTGCTCGTCTGATCGGTGGCGGTCCAGTCGATGGACTGAGCGTCGTCGAGGGAGATGGGACCCGCCTGGGCCAGGACATCGGCGGCGACATTGAGGTCTCCCAAGAGTTTCGCCTGGAGCATCGCGGTTTGTGCTTTGCACATATCGACGATTCCCGCGACGACGCGATGCACCCCGTTTTCGATCACTTTTCCAAACGTCGGGTGTTTACCTTCGCGCGCGACCAGATACGCTTCCAAGGCGGACGATCCGGCAAGCCGGACGGTTTCCCTCTCGATTCGGCGCATGAAGTCGGCGATTCTTTGGTGGTCGGCACGGGCACCGAACGCCAAGGCCTCTTTGGCTTGGCGTTCCAGACCGGCATACGCCTGCTGGGCCGACTGTTCCCCGAGTGACTTGACCGACTTCCATGCCATCAGGCTCATCAGGCCTGTGGGGAGAAGCACCAGGCTCAGGGACACCATTATCCATTTCGCTCGCAACGACATTCCTTTGCCGATCATGATCGACCTCAGTAGCGTTCGGGGCGGGGCACCATTCCCGCCTGGAGGTCGCGGGGAAGCAGCGGAGCCCCGATTTCCGTTCATGCAATGCTTTTCGGCCAACCAAGCGGACGCCTGAGGACATTTCCATGAATGAGCAGAAACACCCATTGCTTTCGGGGCGGGAATCGGGCCGCTTGTACCGCTCGATGCGCACGCTATAATTCCCGCTTCTCCTTCGGGAGAGCCGGTTGCATGCCTCAGAACCATGCGGCTGGCGGGAAGCGCGTAAGTCGTTTGTGCCGATACAGTTGGGTGTTTCCCACGGGCATATCAAGCGCCGCGCATGTTTTGAGCGGACCGGTTGTGTCCGTAGAAAGCGTTCGAATATGGGCCGTTACACTGGGCCAAAGGTCAAGCTGTCACGTCGCGTTCAGGTTCCCATCGCCGACATTCCGAAGCACACATCGGGCGAGCTTTCGATTCCCGGAGTGCACGGTTTTCGTGGCCGTCGCAATACCGAATACGGCGTTCGTTTGAATGAGAAGCAGAAACTGCGTTTCCACTACGGGATGCAGGAGAAGCAGTTTCGTCGGTTCCTGGCGATCGCCAAGGCCTCGAAAGGCAACACAGCCAACAGCATGATTCAGCTCCTTGAGCGTCGTTTGGACAATGTGTTGCGACGCATGGGCGTTGGCCGGACCATCTGGGCCTGCCGGCAGATCGTCGCGCACGGGCACGTTCTGGTGGATGGTCGCAAGACGGACATCGCCAGCTATCGAGTTGAGCCCGGCCAGGTCATCACCTTCAAGGAAGGCATCCACAAGGTTCTGCGCGACAACATGGAACAGAATGCCGGCCACAACGTTCCGGGCTGGATCGAATTCAACCCCGCGCAGCTCACGGCGAAGATCAACGCGCTGCCCACACCCGAAGACGTGCCCTTTGAAGTCAACATGAACCTGATCATCGAGTTCTATCGGTAATCACTGTCGCGCGCCATATGGCGGCAGATCGTCAGGCAGCCCGGGAGCCTCGCCGTTTCCGGGCTGGCTTGTTTGATGAGATGACCGGACCCGGCGCGGCGCAATTGCACCTGGCGGGGCGTTTTGCGACAATGCCGGTTTGTGCCGAGGCGAAAAAAGGGGTCGTGACGTCCGTGAATGCTCCGGAGCCAAGCACATGCACCTTCTGAAACATCTCCTGCTCCTATGCGCAGTTGTCGGATCAATCAGCTCAACTGCCGGGTTTGCCGCGCAGACTCAGCCAGCGAGGGCTGATTCCGAAGACAATGGCAGCCAGTTTCTCGGCGAGTATTTCACGAGCCGCGGGGCGGGTCTTGCTTTCCGTCCGCCGATCGGCGGCACACAAATCAAGCCTGCCGCCCTCGGTGTCAGCATTGTGCAATACGTGAACCCAGAGGAGAAATGGGCGTTGCGCGTCTCGCAGATGGTGTTCGAGAAGCCCTCGCCCCTGCTTGGCAAGGACGATTTGAGCACTCCCGCCGTTGACGAGTCGAAGACGACCGGCGTCCTTATGCAGACGGCTCAACAACTGCTGGTGCAGAATCCGGGCAGCACCCTCCTTCGCCAAGACGTCGTTAACATCGGGAAATACGACACCGGCATGATTATCCTGCGTTACACGCAGGGATCGCAGACGTATCTCCGTCAGGCAGCGCTTATCCAGCGGACAAATCAGCACTACTATGTATTGGATCTGACCAGCCCTTCTTCGCGAACAGTTGGCGATCGCGATGATCAGGAAGACCCGTCCGAAGCGATGGCGGTGCGGATCTTCAACGCGGTTCTCGATTCGGTGCGGGTTCTAGATCTTAGCCTGATCCAAGCCGACAATGATGCCCGCTTGTTCAGCGCTCGTTCGCTGATGGTGAACCTGTCGACGAAGGTCAAGCAGATTGTTATCCCCGAGCAGTATTTCCGCGTGGTGCGAAACGGCAGGGATATTGGCTGGAGCTTTGTCGCCGAAGAACTGGGCCAACGTCTTGGCGAGAATGGGATCTATGTGGCGGTCTTGACCGAAGCGGCCAGCGAACCCGGCGGCAAGGTCCGAACGGCAACGGAGGCATTCAGCGAATACACGCGTCGAAGCGAGGCGTGGGTCAGCATAAGCACTCTCGAGAAAGCGGGGCATCGTGAACAGGTTAGCGAAATCGGCCAGAGCGACCGGCGGACGAAGCCGCGGCTTGTGGGCCCGGATGATGGGGGAACCGGGGAGCAGCCCGCTATTGTCGTCACGCAGCGTTATATGCTCAGCGTAACTCAAACGAGCAAGCTCGGCGCCACCAAGGTCAACCGCGAGCTGTCGCCGCATTACCTGCCCCAGGCGTTTTCGCATCTATTGCCCCGGCTGGTGCCGCTCAAAGAGCCCAAAGGATACCTGTTCTTAGTCTGGGTCAGCGGGGAACGAGAACTGATCCACCGCTACATTGACGTCGAGAAGGAACAACAGGTGGATCTTGCCGGCCAAAAGGTCCAAGCCGTGGTGGTCAAGGACCGTCTCGGCTTGGAAGGCAATCCCACGTTTCATTACCTTACCCTGAAGGGGCAGTATCTTGGCAGTTACATGCCCGCGACCGGGACCTCGTTAATCGCCACGGATCAGAAGACTCTGAACGGACTTTGGCCCGACGCCACGATCGCTCGTCCTCGAGTGCTTGAGGGAGTTCAGAAGTGAAGAGCCCCCGGTGATACTGCATTTCCCGGACATCAGCGGCCGATAATGGAGGAATGGGGTGACAGGTGCAGCGGATGATGCGTCAACTCGTCAAGCTCCTGCTCTTCTGCGCGCTCGTTGTGGCGGGCGCGGTCGGCCTGTATTTGTATGAGAAGAATCGCTCTAACGAAGCTCGACTTCAGGCCGAGGTAAAGCGCCTCGAGGAGCAAAGGAAACACCTCCAACAGTTCGTTGCCCGCCTGACCAGCGAACGTCGCGTCGCCGAAGTGATCGTCACCGACCAGGTCAAGCAGGGCAACGCCGTGGCTTTGACCACTCTCATGTTCGTTGAATATGCCCGCGACGGCTCGCGATTGCCCCCGAAATTCTTCAACATCAAAGGGCAGGTTGCTCATTTCGACGCCCTGGTGATCAAGTTCGATCGCGGACTGATGGAGAAAGACGACGCGATGCGCGGGCATAGCCTGGCGCTGTTTTATCGGGTGTTTGGCGACTACCAGGCGCCGGCGGACGCGTTTCCGATAGACGAGCCTGGCCGCGCTCCGGCCGTCTACAAGCCCGATCCCACCGCCCCACCCGCAGTCCAGGAATTCGAGGCGGAGCTCTGGCGCAATTTCTGGAAGCTGGCGGACGACCCAAAATACCGCGAGGAGAAGGGCGTCCGCATTGCCCAAGGAGAGAGCCCTTGGACGTATTTCTACCCTGATCGCATCTACACGATCTCGCTTGAAGCGGCGGGGGGGCTCAGCATCAGTTCAAAGCCCATCGACGGGATCTGGAAGGAACTCCGCGAAGCGCTCAAGCGATGAGCGATGCGGGCAACGCATTGGCTAGATTGCGGTACCACGGGGTGGATACCAAACAAAGGCTCGTGTGCCTGCTTCGCGAGACATTCTGAGATATGCCCTAGGGTTCCTGGTCGCGGTGTTGCTGGTGGTTCTCTGCGCGTACCTGATCCGGATGACTTTTGTGGACGACGACCGCGATGTCGTGACGGTCTTTGATCCGGCGCATCCCGAGCGCAGTCGTGATGACCCGCGTCACGCTCGCTGGATGGCCGAATGGGAGCGTGTTCCCTTGGCGCGCATTCCCTGGCAACGAGTGGGGCTGCCCACCGAAGCCTCGGTCGAATCGGCCGCGTTGCCCTGGGGCCGGCGCGCTGGCGCACCGGAGTCGGCAACGGTTGGCTTGGCCGAGTTGCCCCGGATCAGACCCCGACGCGTGCTCGCCAGCCCGGTGCACGTGAACTTGAACATAGCAGACTGCCCGTGGAATGCGGACGCGCGACAGAACCGCCCGGCGCGTGTCGATCTTGCCGAACTGCCTCATCTGCACCCCCGAAGAAACCCGGCCTTGCCGCAGCCGGTGGTTCTGCCGGTGGCGGAATCACCTTGGCAACGCAGCGTGGCACATCCCCAATCCGTCGACCTGCCGACGGCACGCGTGCCGGCCAGCCTTGCGAACGAATCCAGCACCGCGCGACACTCGGGTGCCCCGTGACTTCTGTCACCTTGGAGGATGGATCATGGCCAGAATGAACTCGGTCAATTCGATCGTATTTGCAGTTGCGTTTGGGATCACGGTCTTGGCAGCGCGGGATCTGCCGGGGCAAGCGACAAGGCCCGTTGCTCCGCCTCGCCCGCGTCCGGAGAGCGCCATCATCGCCGAGATCAACCAACAACTGACCAGCGACGATCCAGCCATTCGACAACTTGCCATCGATGCCATCCGCGCTCGCCTGTCATCTCGGGGGCTTTCCGATCTCCGCAGTTACTTTCTGCGTCCGCTGGCCAACGCGAAATTGAACGCGGAAATCGTGAATCTCTCGATGGAAGGAATCCTGCAATTTCCGGGCGAAACGCGGTCGGTGGAACAGGCCCTGATTGCCCGGATCAAGGCTTTGCTGGCGCTGGGCAAGGTCGAGGAGGCATTGGCAAACGCCAAGAGTCTCTTCAACATCGCCACGATGTCCGGCACATCGGAAGCCATCCTGGTTGTCGCCGAGTGTCTGAACGCCGCCAAGCCCGATGATCCGGAGCTTTTCAACCGGTTTCGGGACGAACAGGTCGCAGGTGCCGCGGCGTCCGGTTCCACCACGCAGCCCGCTGTGAAATGCACCGTGTTAGCCGGCATCAAGGTTGATCCGAAACCGTACGAGGATGCGTTGCGGAGATTCACCGCCGAGGACGCCTCCGGCCTGATGGCTCGTGGCAACCTTCTGCTTCTGGCCGATCGGGTCAAGGACGCCCGCCCGATTTTCCAGCGTCTCTATTCACTCGCGGGCTCGGACGTCAACGAAGCCAGTGAAGCGTTGGCCCGGCTGATCAAGGCCGAAGACGGCACCATCGGTCGCGCCAACGCATGGGTCCTGTCCATCAGGCCGCAGAAGGCGCCACGATGATCGCGCGACGTCCCGTCAAGCTCGCTCTGGCGCAGATGCGCGTTGACGGCGGCGACGTGGGCGCCAATCTTGCCCGCGCTGATCGGAGAATCGCCGAAGCTTCCGCCGCCGGAGCCAATGTGGTCCTTCTGCCGGAAGCATTGGACGTCGGCTGGACTCACCCTGCCGCCCGACAACTCGCCGCGGCCATCCCCGATGGTCATACCTGCTCCCGGCTCATCCGCGCCGCGCAGGCGCATCGGGTGTTCATCTGCGCCGGTCTCACCGAACGGCGCAACGATCAGATTTTCAACGCCGCCGTCCTGATTGATCCCTCCGGAGGGGTTCTGATCCATCACCGCAAACTCAATGAGCTTGAGATTGGTCACGATCTCTACGCGCCGGGTGATCGGCTCTCGGTGGCCCACACCGAGCTGGGCTGCATGGGCCTGATGATCTGCGCCGACGCCTTTGCGAGCAATCAGTTCATCTCGCGAACACTCGGTCTGATGGGCGCGCAGATCATTCTCTCGCCTTGCGCGTGGGCGGTACGCGCGGATCACGATCAGCGGAAGGACCCCTACGGGCAGCTCTGGCTGGACAACTACGCGCCGGTCGCCCGCGACTATGGTCTTTGGATCGCCGGCGCGAGCAACGTCGGCCCCATCACTGCCGGCCCCTGGCAAGGCCGCCACTGCATCGGCTGCTCCCTCGTCGTCGGCCCCGATGGCCAACAGGTTCTGATGGGTCCCTATGGGGTCGATGCCGACGCTCTTCTTTACGTCGACATCGCACTCCCGGCTTTCTGCGTCCGCCACCACAGCTCCAACATGAGCAAGGCATAAAGCCGATGCGAATGATCCACGCGGAATTGCGCATGTTCATCGACCAGCCGGTGAACGACGGGCCGGTTGAAGTGCTGCGAAGCAAACGAATCCGCGGCAAACAGATGATCGTGCAGCATCTCCCGCAGGGAGGACCGAAACCACTCTCCAATCGGCACCGCAAACCCCATTTTCGTTCGTTTGAAGACAAAATCCGGCAGATCGGCCGCAAAGGCCTCCCGCAACATCCGCTTCGGCCCACCCTTGAGCAACTGTTCCGTCGCCAGTCCCGCCGCAAACTGCACCACATCATGGTCCATGAATGGTGACCGCACTTCCAACGCATGCAACATCGAGCAGCGATCAACTTTGGCGAGGAGGTCGCAAGGCAAGTACGTGGCGCGATCCAGTGCCAGTGCTGCTGCCACGCGGTCTCGGTTCTTTCGACAGGCATTGTATGCGAGGTGATGCGCATTGAAGGGCTGCCGGTCGCATCCGAGCAGTTGGCCTATCGTTTCTGAGTCAAACAACTGCATGTACGATTGATACCGTTCTCCGTCCGACATTCCCGCGGATTTCAGGAAGCGACCGAGTCTTGTGAATTTCGACTTTGGATGCCCCTTGGCAAGAAGGGCGCCAAGCGGTCGCAACGGCAGAAGCCATGATTGTCCGCATCCGACGGCCATTGCTCGATAGCGGTCATAGCCGCCGAAAAGCTCGTCTCCGCCGTCCCCGGAGAGGGCGACTTTCACAAAGGCCCGTGTCTCACGCGCGAGATAGTGCGTGGGCAAGGCGGAACTGTCCGCAAAGGGAACGCCAAACGCAGCCGCGAGTTTCGGGAGGTCCGCCATCAGGTCGGGGGTTGCGCGCAGTTCGTGATGCTCGGTGCCCAAATGATCCGCGACGAGGCGAGCATAACGGGATTCGTCATAGCGAGGGTCGTCAAACGCAATGGAGAAGGTCTGCACTTGGCCATGTTGCCTCGCGCAGAAGGCAATGATGCTGGAGTCAATCCCCCCGGAAAGGAACACGCCCACTGGGACATCGCTCACGAGTTGTCGGCGCACCGCCTGTTCGATCACAGCGCGCGCGCAGGCCGGATCCCGGCGCATTGCCATCACCTGATTGGGGTCGAAATAGCATTCCTCGTGCGCTGCATATCCGTCGTATCCGACCTCCGAATTCCGATCCGTAATCGCGGCGGCAGCGCCGGTGGCCTTGAAACGACATCGCAGCGTGTGACCTGGACGGAGCTGTTCCGCCCCAACTGATCGCACTTCCATTGTGGATCCTGACTGCAAATAGGACAACAGCCACTCTGACGCGGGCCGAACCTCCGCAAATCCACGAAGCGCGCTTAGCTCGCTGGCAAACACAAAACGGGCGGACGATCGGCTTCCGCGCACGTAGTACAGGGGCTTCTGCCCCATACGATCGCGTGCCAGAAATAGCGATTGAGCTCTCCCATCCCACACGGCAAACGCGAACATTCCGTTCAGATGTTCCACGCAGTCCTCCCCCCAGGCCGCATACGCCGCCAGCAGCACTTCCGTGTCGCTGCTCGTCTTCCACCGATACTCGGGCCTGAGCTTCTGTAACTCCCCCCGCAACTCCTGATAGTTGTAGATCTCCCCATTGAAAACAATCCAGCGTCCCTCCCCATCGAAAAAAGGCTGATTTGCTCTTGGGTCCAGATCAATGATCGACAGCCGCCGATGCACTAAGCCCACCTGTGGCGTGTCCTCCCTCGCGTTATCCTCCTGATTCAGCCAGATCCCCTCCGCGTCCGGCCCGCGGTGCGCAATTGCCGCCGACATTCGCGCAAGCTGTTCCCGCGTCGTCAGAAAGCGATTATCCCACGCAATAATGCCGGCTATTCCGCACATGTTTTCCCGGCCGATGTTCAGTCAAACTTGAGCAGACGATCTCGTGTCTCGGCGCCCGCATACCATTGCCCCGGCTTCAATGAGATTTTCCGCAGTCCGGTCGCCTTGGCCGCCAGCAGAAGCTGTTTTTCAAGCCCCGCCAACAGCAGTTGCTTCAGATCGTAGAGATGCGATGAACTGTCAACCAGAACGGTCAATGTCCCCCGTACCATCGACTCCAGCGCACAATGTTCCTGCAAGAGCTGCGGAACCAGCTTGTCCCAGATCACTGCGATCTTCCCCAGCCTCTTCTGTCGCCTCTCAACGTCCCTGAAAAAGGCCACGATCTGGTTACCAAGTGGACCGGTCTGATCGGGTGGCGTTCCCTTCACGCGGTGCAGCCGCCGCAACTCCGCATCGCGCCGCTGTTGAGAAAACAACTCCATTTCGCATCTCCCGGTCCAAGCTCATGGCTACTGGAGATTCACCGGCATCACCACATACTGGAAATCTGGCCCACCCTTGAGCAGTCCCGGCCTATTCGCAGCACTGGTCTCAAAGGACACTTCCTCTGACAAAACAACTTTCAGGGCATCCACAAGAAACGCCGGGTTGAACCCGATATCCAAGTCCGCTCCCTCGTACTTGCACGGGAAATTCACCGTTGCTTCGCCGGCGCCGGGGGACTGGCTCGACAGGATAAGTCCTTTCTTCGAGAAGGACATCCGCACGCCCTTGCTTTCCTCATTTGTCAACAGCGATGCGCGCCGCACGGCGCTGAGCAACTCGCCTGTCACCGCGGTCATCTTCTTGTCAGCGTCCTTCGGGATCACATCCTCGTATGGCGGAAATTGCCCCTCCACCAGAATTGAACTCAATGTCGCGCTGGGCGTATGCACAACGATCTGGTTCTCCTTCAATTGTACTCCCACCGTCTCGTCGGGATCGGTCAGCAGTTTCTCAATCATCGAGAGCGCCTTCACCGGGACAATCGCCTTCGTCCCATCCTTAAGTCCCTTTCCAATGCTGATGAGGTTTCCGCGCGCTTCAGCTAGGCGTCGGCCATCCGTACTCACCAAGCTGATCTGCTTTGCCTTGACGCTCAGCAGCGCTCCGTTAAACGCATACCGCGTGCTCTCCTTGGCAGCTGCGAAGATCGTCTGCCCAATGAGTTGTTTGAACTGACTGGCGACAACCTCAAAATCGGATTCCCCCTCATACCCCGGAACTGGCGGAAACCCATCAACCAGTTGCGTGTAGATCTTGAAGAGCGAATCTTGTCCCTTCACCTGCACCATCTCCGCCGCACTCTCGATCGACAGCGTGTCGTCGACACTCTCGCGCACAATGTCCCGAAGCCGATCAGCCGGCACCAACACCTCCCCCGGTTCCGAAACCTCAACCTGGTTATCGCGATAACGGATTGCCACCTCGAGGTCCGTCGCGCTAACGGTAAGCTCATTTCCCTCTGCCGCCAATTTCACACATTGCAGCGCCGGCTTGGGCGTTCGCGAGGCCACGACACTACCTGTCACTGTCAACGCCTCCAAGAGTGCACCACGATTGCAGATGACTTTCATAGTTCTGACCTTTCGCCTGTATGAGGTATCCAGCCGACGAGTCTTTGCTGTGCCGGACCCCTCGTCAGGATTGCCCAAGTGTAACTGTACTGCATGCCTTAAAAAACTTAAAGATAGTCATAGTATTAGTAGTCCTTGTTGGATTGTGGGAAACTAATCTGGCGCGCCATCAAATCAATGATGGGCAGTGGATTACAGTCGAGATTGTGGTAGATGAATTGTGGATAAGTTGTCGGCGGCGCTGTTATAGTTGCTGGGTCGATCCGGCAACCAGCGCCAGCAGTTGCGAACCGGGTCGGCATCTGTCAGCAGAAGGTCTTTTTAGCCAGGGCGCAACTGTCGCCTACGGACACTTTTTCCACCATTTATTCACAATTCCTGTCGGTTCTGAGTATCGGCTGAACAAACCGCATCTGCCGCTGTGTTGGGGAGGCGGAGAAGATCGTCGCCATGAGCAAGCGATCCAGCCCGGTCGGCGGCGAGGTCGGATCGCGGTGGTATGTCCGGCTCCTGGCGCGCACAAAGCTTTTTCTTGACACCGGTCAGGCGAGCGGGCATAGTGCCTGATTGAGTGGGGTGACCGAGGGGTTTCGGTTGCCGCGAAGCGTGGGTTTATTTGGGGTTTCGCGTGTCAATTCGTTGCCGCCTGCGTCGGCTGTGTGCCGCGGTGCATCCGGTGGTCGATCGTTTCCTGGGATCGTCCGGCCTGCCGGCGAGGAATCCGGGCCATGTCGTGGAAGCATTGGAGGCTCGGCAGTTGCTGGCCGCGATCGTTGTGGACGGGACGAGCGGCAACGACGCCTATCTGCTGCGGACTCATCCCGACGGGGTGAACTATCCTCGCACCATCCAGCTCTTCGCCAACGCAACGGGCACGGGTGATCCGCTGTATCAAATGCCCCTCAGCCAGGTCGAGTCCATCCAGGTCAACGGCCACGGCGGCGGCGACAGGCTGATCGTCGACGTCTCGGAGTGAGCGCCCTACCCCGACGGGCTGCTGACGTTCAACGGCGGCGGCCATGGGGCGGCCGGGGATGTCGTGGAGATCAGGGGCTGCAGTTGGGGCAAGGGATCGTACAGGCCGGCAACGGACGGATCGGCGACGTTCATCGCCTGGCGGAAGACGATGAATCTGAATGGTGTGGAGGGGATCTCGGCGGATGGTTTCAAGTCGGTGGAACTCGTGACGCCGACCGGCAGTGATTCGATTCTGCTTGACAAACCCGCCCCGGGCCAAGGCCGGATCAGCGGGACGGTCAGCGGGATGGCGATTGCTCCGTTCACGTTCGGCAACACGGCAAGTCTGATCGTGGACGTGGCCTACAACGATGGCACCAATGCCATCGATGACGCTATCACGATCGGCAACACCGGCGTTGCCTCGGCGGGTCAGTCTGTCTGGCTGCGGGTGGGGGCCGGCAACAACACCGTCAACGTCAACGGCGGGACAACGAGCTTGGTCACAAACGTCGCCGCCGATGGGGCCGGCTTCGTCATCGCCAACATCAACAACTCGGCGGTGGTGAATCTGCCGCGTACGCAGTACTTTGCCGAACTCCACGTCAACAATACCGCTCAGGTCAAGCTGCCCCCGAACGCCTACAAGATGCTCCTGCTCAACGCCCTGAGCATCTCGTCAACCGGCAAGCTCGACATGGCCGACAATGACCTGATCGTGCACAGCGGCAGCGCCACGGCCATCACGGCCCTTATCCGCAGCGGCTACGCCAACGGAAGCTGGGGCGGCTACGGGATTATCAGCAGCACCGCCGCCAACTACACCGCACTGGGGATCATCCTGAATCAGGATCAATACCACCCGACCCTCTACAGCACCTGGTCCGGCGAGTCACTGGTGGGAACGGATATCGTTGTGAGGTTCACCTATGCGGGCGATGCCAATGTGGATGGGGTCGTGAATGCCGATGACTACTTCCAGATTGACAGCGGCTACATCGCGCATGCGACCGGCTGGTACAATGGAGACTTCAACTATGACACGGCCATCAACGGCGATGATTACTTCAAGATCGACAGTTCATACATCGCCCAGGATGGCAGCAAGCCGTCGTTCACGGTTTCGCCTGGTGCGACGGTGGAGACAGGGGCGAGGTACACCCTGACCGCAGAAGCGTTGTTGAATCGGGAGGAGTGGTACGAAGAGGACTGGGAGGGCGAGCATTACGAGTGGTGGGAGCCGTTGGAGAGCCACAGTCCCATCACTTCCTGGACGG
>CAYVKG010000070.1:0-24563 GCA_964451955.1 uncultured Tepidisphaeraceae bacterium | reverse complement strand
CTATGACCTATCATTGACTCCTGCATAAAGGACACGCCGTCATGACCACGACCCATCGCGACCCGGACCGTCCAACGCTCCGGCTCCGCCAGAGCCTTCCTGGCCTGAGGAACTTGGTTCTGTTC
This sequence comes from uncultured Tepidisphaeraceae bacterium, assembly GCA_964451955.1. GTDB lineage: Bacteria > Planctomycetota > Phycisphaerae > Tepidisphaerales > Tepidisphaeraceae > JAPLNB01. Next base: position 24,438 of record CAYVKG010000070.1, on the reverse strand, counting down.
GTGTTCGCAGGCATCCATCTCTGGTCTCTCTCCGTATTCTCCCTCGCCGCGACGACCAGCACCCTCTCGCCCGACTTTGGAGGAAAGGAGCCCTCGTTTCCCCCCGGCTCTCTCTTCTGGCACACGAACAACTACCCGACTTGCCCGATTGTCTACCGCACCGTCATCCAGATCGACCCCAGGTCCGTCGCCTCCGCCGTCGCCCGCCTCCAATACTCGCAGTACGCCTTCGTCTTCCTCAACGGCCATCCCATCGCCTCCTCCCGCTCCCAAGCCCGTAACGCCAACGCAACACCCCAGCCCCTCGACTTCGACCTCCTGCCTCATTTGCAGGCCGGCCCCAATGCCCTGGTCGTTTCCACCCGATCAGACGGCTTCTCCCTCGTCGGTTCCATCGTCTACGCCGACAAACAGGTCCAACCAATCGCCTCCAATCCCACCTCCTGGCGATCCCAGAAACTCCCTCCTCTGACCATTCTCGAAGATCAACCCTTCATGAAAGCGGATTTCGACGACCGCAACTGGTTCGCCACCAAGGCAACCCCCCTGCCCGCGCTACAGGTCTCCGACAGCGAACTCCGGCAACTTGCCGATCAACTCGCACGCGCACGATCGGGCAGCCTCGACGCCGATGCCGCCTGGCGCCTCCGGATGCTCACCACCAAAGGCTTTGCGATTGTGGACTGGCAATCCCATGGCTTCGGCGGCGCGGGTCGCCTGCCTCCATGGGTGCTCCAACTGGCCGACTCGCCCGCCAACGCCGAGGTCGGTTCGCGGCATCTTCTGGCCGAAGCGCTGAACCAATACGTCGTCCTCTCGGATCGCCTGACAAGCCTGCGACACCACTCCGACGCCTTGGCCTTTCTCAATGCTCCCGCCACTTCTGTCGAAGCCGCACGCACTGCCTCTCAATCCCTCGATCCACTTGTCACCCAAATGGAGCAGTCCCTCAGGTCCAGAGATTTCCCCGCGGCCCTGGCCGTCGCCAACAAGGCACGGGCCATCATCGCTTCCACAGGCCGGTTATCACCCCTTAATGCCGCCCAGGACAACAAGTTCGCCTGGTGCGATACAACCGCCTTCCTCGAATCGGGACCGCATCTGCGCGATGTTGCCATCTCTCCCCCCGCCGCCACCTATGCTTCTCCACTTTCGCCCGCAACCCTCATCACCGCCAAGGCGGACACCATCACCCTCACCGGCTGGTCCACCCCCTTCCGAAACAACATCTACAACCGAAAAACGCCTTCCAATGCCCCCGTCAGCTTCTGGGCCGTCGTCAACGGCAAACCCACCGCCATCAAACCGGTCGGCGACACCCTCTACGACTCCGGCGGCAACGCGAAACTCACCGAGAACTGGCTCGCCATCCTCTCAGACCTCTCCCGTGGCGGCGATCTGCCCCTCCAACTGGTTTTCCTCAACCATCCCTCCAAAATCACCCTCAAGACAACCGACAAACAGACGGAAATCACCCTCGCATTTCCCAAGCCCGCCGCCCAGGTCCTCGCCCTCCGCCCGCTCAAAGAATGGCGGGGTCTGCTCCAGATGGCCCAGGACCTGAACGCACCGCAGATCAACGATCGATCCGCCCGCGCCTACCTCGAACAGTTTCGCCTCTTCTCCCGGTCGCTCCTTCACTACCCCATCAGCTTCACCGAGTCCTACATCCGCGATCCCAACGACAAATGGGCAATTCTCGTTTCCGACACCTACACCTATCTCGATCTCAAGGACGAATTCAACACCACGCCTCTGAAACTGGCCCCCCTGCCGCCTCTGGCCTCCTACGGCCTCACGACCAACTACCCCGGCCTCAAACTCATCAGCCCCGCAAAAACCCTCGGCTCCCTCGGCATCTGGGGCGACTACATCGCCGTTTCCAATTCCAACCACATCGAGTACCGCGTGCCCCTCGATCCCATCAAACGCTTCGCCGGCTTCACCAGCTACTGCTTCGGCGGCACCGACATCGGTCAGCCAGGCTCCAAAACCGAAATCGACTCAATCAAAGCCACCGGCGCCAACTCGTTTCGGCCCCAGCACAACCAGACCGGCGAGCCCGCCATACGCACGGCCCAATGGTGCGCCGACGCCGGCATCCAGAACGTCTTCAACACCGACGAGAAATGGGTCTCCGACGTCGTCGGCCACTACCGCACTCTCGCTCAGAAGTGCAACAACTTCCCCCCCGACGCAATCGCCTACGACCTGCTCAATGAACCCCAGACCCGAGACCCCCATCCCTACGGCGTCCTGATGAAAAAAATCACCAACGCCATTCGCGAATACGACAAAACCCACCTGATCTACGTCGAAACCATGCCCCCCTGGGGACCCGGCGCAAAACCTTTCCCACAAAACGCCTTCGAAACCCTCGAACCAACCGGCGATCCTCTGACCGTCTATAGCTTCCACGACTACGAATACCGCCTCGGCCAAATCGAATCCGCCGGAACACAGGACACCGCCCGCGCCTTCTGGCCCAACGAACATGCCGACATCCGCTCTCTCTACACCCGCTACATTCCCGCCCTCCGATTCAGCATCGACCACCGCGCCCCAATTCACCTCGGCGAATTCGGCGGCTTCGAACAGGCCAAACAGAATGTCTACGAAAACCCCTCCGCTATGACCATGATCCTCGACTACTTGGCCCTCTTCGACCAATACGCCTGGCACTACCACTACTACGCCAACCGCGGCACCACCCGCGTCCGCCCCGATGGCTCCCTCGAGGAAAGCTACGTCCAGAAGGCCTATCGCCGCAACCTCAGCCGCGGGTTGCTCAATGTAAACCGACAAAATTGAAACGATCCGCAAGCGGAAATGCCGCTTGCCTCAGTCCGCCGCCACCCAACCAACCAGCATCCACACCCTACTCCGACATCTCCTCGGTCCGGTGGGTCCACGTCTCCGGCGTCTTCTCCAGCGCGAATCGCCCCGCATCCAGACCCTTGTTCACCTGAACGTTGGACAAATCCGTCGTACGCACTTCCGTCTGATTCCGGTCCAGCGTCTCAATTCGGCGAGGAAAGCTCGTCTTCAAATCCACCCACACATCTATGCTCCTGAATTTCCGCTCAAATTGGCTCTTGGGCTTGGGGCTCAGCTGAATGTGCACCGTCTCCGCTGGGTCTTCCTTCGCCGCCTCCAGCTTCTTCACGTCAAACATCTTCAGAACCTCCCCGCGAGGCTGCCCGATCGGCAGTGGGAACGGCCCTTCCCCCAGCTTCAGCAGGTTGATCTTCTGCCCCGGCTTGAGCACCTGCCGATCTACCTGCACCTTGTGTTTGAAGTCCTGCTCAATGAGCCAGCCCTTGTCCAGCAGATACTCCAGCCTCGCTTCCTTATCCACCTTCTTGCCCACGGCGCGAGTGTCGAACGCCACACGCATCCGCGCATCGGCGTCGGGCCTGGCCTGGAAAAACACCTTCCCGGAGAGCGTCGAAACCCCCGACCCCAGCACATCCGACTGCGAAAGAGAAACATCCGCCGAAAAATCCATCAGATCCCGCCCGCGTGCGTCAAGCGCGTCGAGTATCTGCTCAAGTGAAGAACCCGCCGACAAGGGCTCCAAACCTAGCACCGACACGCAGGCACTTCCCAAAACAAACATGCAGACCAACGCGATTCGACCAATCATGTCATCTGTCCCTCGCCGGCTGTTGCCGGCCACCAGCTTGCCTCAGACGGCAACCAACAACATCAGGCACATGCCCAATCCGTAGTTAAGACAGCCGCCGCAGACCGTCGTTGGTTCCCCACAGACCCCATTCCCTAAGGCAGTTCCGCGTAACGGGATGCCACGCTGATGTAACGCATGCGAACTTCATAAAGCGCCGCGTCCAACATCTGCTTCTCTGCCGGCGTGAGGTTGTTCTGCGTCTTCTGCTCGATGACCGCCAGCGTGTCAATGTGGTGCTTGGCCATGTCCAGGTCCAGCATCGGTTGCGACCCTCGCGCGCCAATCTCGCCTAAATAGAAAAGAACCTGCGTAACCATTGACTGGACAAGAGTTTCAATGCTGGCAGGCGGAAGCTCCCGACGACCCGGCGCCGCGCCGGTCTTGCCCGTCTGCGTTCGGGCACCCGATGGCGCGGAACTGGACGTGCCCGCCACAACCCCCACCGGCGTTACGGGCGCGGCGGCTTTCCGCTGCTGCTCCTGCTCCGCCAGACGCTTCTTCTCCTCCGCCGCCTGCTTCTTCCAATCCGAATCGACGTGAAAAGACAGTTTCTCTTCAGCCATGGATCGCTCCAACTACACAAAGGCCTCAATCTCATCCATCAGACAAAGAACGTGATCATTGCCGATGACCATTTGCAAATAACCGTACTCTGGTTACATTAGCACGTCTCGCGATGGCGGGATAGGCCCCCATCGCGGCTTTGTTCATAAGGCCCTTTCAGAACTTGAGGGGTCCGCACCGTTGCGGACGGCCTGGAGAGTTCCGAAACCGGCCTTCGAGGTTTGTCATGGCCGACAACGAGAACCAGAGTGCAGCATCGGAAACCGCCGTTCAGGAACCGCCCTACAGCATCCGCATCGAGGACGCGGGACCCGCTACGAAAAAGGTGTGGATCGAGATTCCAAAGGAAGAGGTTGCCAAGAAAATCGCCGAACAGTTCAAGGAACTCCGGCAGGAGGCAGCCATCCCGGGCTTCCGGAAAGGCCATGCCCCTCAGAAGCTCCTGGAAAAGAAGTTCAGCAACGACGTCAAGGAACAGGTCCGGCGGGCACTGATCAGCGAAAGCTATCAGCTGGCCGTCGAAAAAAACTCCCTTCAGGTCATCGGCGAGCCCGAGTTCGAAAACCCGGATCAGATCAAGCTCCAGGACGATCAACCGCTCACGTACACCTTCTCCATCGAGGTTCAGCCGGACATCAAGCTGCCCGAGCTGAAGGGAATCAAAATCAAGAAACCAAAGATTCAGGTCACCGAAGAGCACATCGACCAGGCTATGAAAAACCTCCGCGAGCAGCAGGGAACTCTTATCCCGGTGGAGGGCCGCGGCGTCCAGGATAACGACTACATCATCGCCGAAGTCCATGCGATGGTGGACAACAACGTCGTGCATCATTCCCCCGAGGCCCAGATCGTCGTGCGGCCAGGTCGGCTGGCGGGAATACAGGTCGAAGACCTCCCAAAACAGTTGCAAGGAATGAAACCCGCCGAGATGCGAACCGTCCGCCTCACCGTACCCCCCGATTATCCCACCGAATCCCTCCGCGGAAAGGAACTCCAAATCGACATCACCGTCAAGGACATCAAACGCCTTGAAGCCGCCGAAATCAACCAGCAGTTCCTCGACGACCTCGGGTTCGCCAACGAAAAAGAACTCCGCGACGCCCTCCGCGAACAGATGGAAGAACGCATTAAAGGCGATATCCAGCAGGCCATGCGAAACCAGGTCGTCGAGCACCTCCTCAAGGAAGTCACCGTCGACTTGCCAACCCGACTGTCCCTGCGCCAGGCCGATCGCGTCGTCAACCGCCGCGCCGTTTCCTTGATGATGCGCGGCGTCTCCCGCGACGTCATCGAGGCAAACGTCTCACGCCTCAGAATGGGCGCGGAAGAGGAAGCCGTCAAAGAACTCAAGAGCTTCTTCATCCTCCAGCAGGTCGCCAAAGACCAGGACGTCGACGTCAGCGAAGCCGAACTCAACGGCCGCATCGCCACCATCGCCTTGCAGCAGGGCAAGCGACCTGAAAAAATGAAACAGGAACTGGCTAAGGATGGCACCACGCTCATGAACCTCTACATCCAGATGCGCGAGGAAAAGGCCATCGACAACATCCTCGCCACCGCGGAAATCGAAGAGGTCGAACCATCGGCCGAACAGCAGAAGACCGCCTCCCCGTCAGGCGAGTCGTCGGCAACGTAATTCCCGCTTCCCGGGAGTTCTTCCATTGAAGCAGCCGTGCCCACGCTTGCGTGGGCATGCTCATTAAGGGACGCGTCTTCACAACAGGGTGATTCAGTATGGCTCAGATACAGGCACCAAAAGGCGTTGAGGACATCCTTCCCGACGAAATCTGGAAGTGGCGAGCCGTCGAAACCATCGCCCGAACCGTCGCTAACCTCTACCACTTCCACGAGATCCGCACGCCCGTCTTCGAGCATACCGAACTGTTCCACCGCGGCGTCGGCGAAACCACCGATGTCGTCAGCAAAGAAACCTATACCTTCCAAGACCGTGGCGGTCGCTCCATCACCCTCCGACCCGAAGGAACCGCCGGCGTCGTCCGCGCCATGATCGAACACAACCTCATCGCACAGGAAGGTTCACGACAGAAGGTCTACTACATCGGCCCCAATTTCCGCTACGAAAAACCACAGTCCGGCCGCCTCAGGCAGCACCACCAGTTCGGCGTCGAAGCCTTCGGCATCGCACAGCCCGAACAGGACGTCGAGTGCATCCGCCTCCAGATGGACTTCTACCGCCAGTGCGGACTCAAAGGCCTCTCCTTGCGCGTCAACAGCCTCGGCGACGGCGAAAGCAAGGCGAAATATCGCGCGGTCCTCGCCGATTTCCTCAAACCCAAGGCCCCGAGCCTGAGCGAAGACTCCATCCGCCGCCTCGAAACCAACCCCCTCCGGATCCTCGACAGCAAAGACCCGCGCGATGTCCAGGCCTGCCAGGACGCTCCACCCGCCTTCGAATCCCTCTCCCAGAAGAGCCAAAACCACCTTAAACGCGTCGAAGAACTCCTCAGTCAGGCCGGTGTGCCCTTCTCCGTCGACGGCAAGCTCGTCCGAGGTTTCGACTATTACACCGATACCATCTGGGAGTTCGTCGCCGAAGGAATCGGCGCTCAAAATGCCGTCGGAGGCGGCGGACGTTATGACAACCTCGTCGAAAACCTCGGCGGCAAGCCCACCCCGGGCGTCGGGTTTGGATCCGGCATCGAACGACTCCTCATGGCCCTGGCCGCACAGAACGCCCAGCTGCCCCGACAAGACGCCAACCTCGTCTGGCTCGCTTACCACGGCGACCCCGCCAGACACGCCCAATGGAACCTCCTCTATGAACTGCGCGCCGCCGGCTTCTCCACCGATATGGACTGTTCCGGCCGGTCCATCAAAGCCCAGTTCAAATTGGCCGATCGCGAAAACGCCAAGTACTGCGTCGTCGTCGGCGACACCGAGTTGGCAAACGGAACCGTCGTCCTCAAGGATCTCGCCTCAGGCCACCAAACCACCCTCGCCCGCGGACACCTCCTGGCTGCCCTGAAGGAAAAAACACCCTCACACTGACGGCTCCGCGCTCGCCGCCACCATCGCCTCCGACGTCGCCGTCGGATGCAACTGCCCCAACGTCCTCATCAGCCGAACCGCCAGGCTCGAGCACATCATCAGCACGCCCAGCGTCGTGAACGGAACAACGTACGCGCCCGCCGTATGAGCGGCCTCCCCCAATAGATCCGTCCACAGCCCCATCGCCCACGGCGACGTCGCGCCCACCGTCCCACAAACCGTCAGAAGCAGACCCACCGCCCGCCCACGGTGCGCCGGATCCACCAACTCGACCATCGCAACCTCCACCACCGAGTATCCCGACAAATGGAACACCTGGAATACCACCAGCACCGGCAGAATCCACTTCACCGGCACGTGGGGCACCGCCAACTGCACCAGACCCGCCGCCACCACGATCACCCCCACCCCCGCAAGCCGACGCCGGCCCCCCGTCGCCGCCACCGCCAGCGGTGTCGCAATCAGGCTCACAAGCCCCATCACCCCCAGAATCGATCCCGTCTGGCTGGTCGTGTAACCATACGCCTTCTGGAGATAAATGCTCAGCAGCGATAACGACCCCACCCCCGCAAAATCCCGTAGGCACATTACCAACGCGATCAGCAGCACGTGCAGCCGAAGTCTCTTGCCCATCGGCGGACGATGCGCGACGCTCATCGCATGTGGCACTTCTCGCGCCATCCCCAAAAACACTGCCCCAAACACAATCCCCACTATCGCCAACTCCACGCACGGTATCTGCCACGCCGCCAGCGAAAAATAGGGCCTCGCCGTCGCCGCTCGCCATCCCGAATACTGTGAACCCACGTAAAAACCGATCGCCGAACCGATCCCCATGAGCCCCAACGCCATCCCCGGCGACTTCGGGTAATGCGCCGGCACCAGCGCATTGGCCGCCGGGTGAAACAGCGACCCGAAAACCCCCGCAACCGCCGCCAATACCAGCACCAGCCAGTAATGATGCGTCGTCGCCATAAACAGCACGGCTGCCGCATTCCCGATCAGGCCCACCCCCAACAGCATTTTCCGGCTGAATCGATCCGCCAGAATCCCCGCCGGATACGAAAGAACAAAATACACGCAGTTGCAGACCGTCACGATCAACGCCGCCGATTTCACGCCCGACAAACCCAAATCCGCGACAATCAACAGGTACAGCGGCACCAGAATCGCCTGGTACATGTGCGTGAACGCGTGCAACAGCGTCGTCAGCGTCAGCGTCGTGCGCGAACCGAACGGTGGATTCTGCCAATTCATGGAGCGGCGGATTATAGAGCCGCCGCCCGCCCCGGGTAAGGGCCCCCTCCTCCACCTGCCCCCCTTACGCCCCCTGCGACACCAGACTCACCACCGCTTCCCGGCTTGGAAGTGCCGGCTGAGCCCCAAATCCCTCACAACAACGCGCGCCGGCGGCATTCGCAAATCGCACCGCCTCCGACATTTCCTTCCCCTCCGACAACGCAACCGCCAACGCGCCCGTGAACGCGTCCCCCGCCGCCGTGCTGTCTACCACTTTCACCTTGAACGGCTTGACCGCGCCGATATACCCACGCCGGTCCTGAATCATCGCCCCTTTCGCCCCAAGCTTCAGCACCACCGTCTCCGGACCGCGGGCAAGCAACTCCGCCCCGATCTGTTTGGCGCCGACCACCTTCGGCCGCCGAACATGCGAACGCTCCCGCGTCAGCAACAGCGCCTCGGCTTCCGATTCGTTGGGCGTCAGCAGATCCACTCCGTACAACGTGCGCGGCAAACCTCGCTCCGGAGCGGGCGCCGGATCCAAAATCGTATACGCGCCCAGCTGCCGGCATTTCTCCATCGCATATTCCACCGTCCCCAGCGGTATCTCCAGTTGCATCACCACCACCGACGCCTTCGCCAAAACATCGGCCGCGGCTTCTATGTCCTCGCAGGCAAGCTTGTGATTCGCGCCGGGCGCCACCACGATCGTGTTCTCCCCACGCTTGTCCACGAGAATCAGCGCACAACCCGACGAAACCCCTTCCGTCACCGTCACATGATCCGTCCGAACATGATGGTTCCGCAGGCCGTTCACCAGACGTTGACCAAAATCGTCGTCCCCGATCCGACCAATGAAATGAACGTCGCCACCCAGTTTCGCCGCCGCCACCGCCTGATTCGCCCCCTTCCCACCCGGAATCGTCAACAGATCCGAACCCAGCAGCGTCTCGCCCGGCACGGGAATGTGCGGCGCGCGACACACCAGATCCATGTTGATCGAACCAATCACAACAATCGGACCACGCCGAAGCGGGTGCGACGCTAACGAGCCGGCACGCTGATTCATAAACCCCTCACTGAATGGCGGGAAGTTGGCGAATCGCAAAGAAACTCACCCGCGCCCAGTGTTCCTCCTTCTCCGGACCCTGATAGAACTGCAGGCTGACGTTCGGCGCCCCCTTCGCCGGCAGATCGCATTCCCCGGCAACACGCCAGTCCGCCTTCGCCGCCTTGAACAGTCCGCGTATCTTGTCCCCTCGAACCTCAAACCGCAATTCCACCTCGTCCCCGTCCACCGGAAGAATCGCGATCGTCCGCGTCCGGTCGTTCTGCTCACGCCCCATCACAATCGACAGCTTCCCATCCACAAGCTCCTGCCCGATCTTCACCATGTTGCTGTCGTCGTAATACCACACCAGGTCAACCTGCTCGTATTGCGCCGTCGGACGATTCGCCACGACAACCGTGATCTCCATGGGCTCTTCCTTCGGATCAGCCACACGGCGCACAAGCACGTTCTTCGCATTGTTCGCCCCTCCCCACATGTTCCCCGGCTGAACATGAACCTCCAGCCCCGCCTCCCCGACGCGCCAGTGCTTCGGGTCTTCGCGCACCCACCGCCACCCCTCTCCCAATTTCCCCTTGAACGAGTCCTCAAAGACAACCTTGCCTTCCTCACCCCCTGCCTTCATCGCAACCAGGAGAATACCGAAAATAACGGCGACACCACCCATTGAAGCCGCGTGTCTGGAGATACTCATGCCCACAATTCTCGGCCCATCGCCGGCGCAAATCAACAGGTGCGGACGGACGACCGGCGGCTCCCACCCCACAACCTTCCGCCCACTTGCCACTGTTCAGAACGCATCCCCTGTGGCTATACTGTCGCAGTCAGCCGCAGTGCGTCAATTCAGGAATCGGAGACACATTCATGAAACTGCCCAAACATGCCCGCATATCGGTGTCCGACAGCCTCCCCTCCCGTCGTCAATTCCTCGAACGGACCGCCGCCTTCGCGGCTGCGACCCTCCTGCCGTCCCTCGCCGCCCCTGCTGCGGAAACCGCCGCCGTCCGCACCGCCGTCGATCAGGTCCCCCTCGGAAAGACCGGGCTCAAACTCAGTCGCTTGGGCTTCGGCACCGGCAGCAACAGCGGAAACGTCCAGAAGGCCCTCGGCCAGCAGGCGTTCAATGACCTCATCCGATACGCCTTCGACAAGGGCATCACCTACCTCGACTGCGCCCAAAGCTATGCCACCTTCGACTGGATTGGCCCCGCCATCAAGGGCCTCCCGCGAGAGAAACTCTTCATCCAGTCCAAAATCCCGGGGCAACCTCAGGACATCCTCAAGGAGATCGACCGCCACCGCTCCGTCTTCAACACCGATTATATCGACAGCATGCTCATCCACTGCATGGTCAATGACAACTGGACCGATCCCTACAAGCGAATCATGGACGGATTCAATCAGGCCAAAGACAAAAAGTGGATCAGTGCCAGGGGCGTCTCCTGCCACAGCCTCCCCGCGCTGCGCACCGCAACGGCCTCCGACTGGACCGAGGTCCACCTCGTCCGCGTCAATCCACAGGCCGTCTGGATCGACGGGCCCGAGCAGCACTGGAACAAGTCCGGCGACAACATCGCCCCCGTTATGGAACAGATCAAGACCATGCACGCCAAAGGCCGAGGCGTCATCGGCATGAAACTCATCGGAAATGGCGAATTCGTCAAACCCGAGGATCGCGAAAAGGCCGCCCGGTTCGCCATGGCCCACCGCGAAATCGACGCCGTCGTCATCGGCTTTAAGAGCCGTCAGGAAATCGACGAAGCCATCGACCGCATCAACCGCGCTCTGGCCGCCGCCTGACAGCTACCCCGGCCGCTCGCTCCACCGACCCTCGCTCCAGAATGATCGACAGCGATCGCATCTGCCGCCTCAATGACTCCGAAACCGCCCTCGGACGATACGTCCTCTACTGGATGCAGGCCGCTCAACGCGCCGAGTTCAACCACGCCCTCGAATACGCCGCCCAACACGCCAATCAGCTCAACCGCCCCCTCGTCGTCGCTTTCGCCCTCACCCCCGACTACCCCGACGCCAACCAGCGACACTACGCCTTCATGCTCCAAGGCCTCCGCGAAACCGCAACCACCCTCCGAAACCGCGGCATCCAACTCGTCATCCGAATCGGATCCCCGGATCGCGTCGCGATCGAATTGGCCGCCGACGCCTCACTCGTTGTCTGCGACCGCGGGTACCTCCGCCACCAGAAACGCTGGCGCGACTCCGTCGCAGATCACGCCCGCAGGCACGTCGTCCAGGTCGAATCCGATGTCGTCGTGCCCGTCGAGTCGGCTTCCACCAGACAGGAATACGCCGCCCGAACCATCCGCCCCAAAATCCATCGGCTCTTTGACCAGTTCCTCACGCCCCACCCCATCACCCCTCTACGCCGCGATTCCCTCAATCTCCGAATCGGCGGCGACATCGACCTCAACCAACTCCCCCAAGCCCTCTCAGCAATCAAAATCGATCATACCGTCCGGCCATCCCCGCATTTCACCGGCGGAACCACGGAAGCAAGACGCCGCCTCACCCAATTCCTGCGCGACGGACTCCCAGGCTATTCACAAGGGCGAAATGCCCCGGGACAATCCGCAACATCCACACTCAGCCCCTATCTCCACTTCGGCCAAATCTCCCCAATCGAGGTCGCCCTTGCAGTGCAACAAGCCCATGCGCCAACCCCCGATCGCGAGGCGTTCCTCGAACAGTTGATCGTACGCCGCGAACTCGCCGTCAATTTCGTCAACTACTGCCCCAACTACGACGCCTTCGATGCCATCCCCGACTGGGCCAGGCGAACACTCCGACTCCATCAGTCCGACAAACGCCAATATGTCTATGCCCGACACGATCTCGAGGCCGCCAATACCCACGATCCGTATTGGAACGCCGCCCAAACCGAAATGGTCGCCACCGGCTATATGCACGGATACATGCGCATGTACTGGGGCAAAAAAATCCTGGAGTGGAAGCCGTCCCCACAAGAGGCCCATGCCGATCTGCTCTATCTGAACAATAAGTACTTCCTCTGCGGACGTGATCCAAATGCCTACACCAATGTGGCATGGATCTTCGGGCTCCACGATCGCCCATGGGCCCAACGCAATATCTTCGGGACCGTCCGTTACATGAATGCCCAAGGCCTCGACCGCAAGTTCGACATGGCTGCCTACCTCCGCATGGTCCAGACTGTCGCCTCCTCCAACTGGACCCCACCCCGCCAATAAACCGCGCCCACCCCCCAGCCGAACCGGATGAATGCGGCCGCCGCCTTCGTATAATTATCCCCATGTCCCTCGTCCGCGATCGATGCATCTGCCTGCGAAAGGTCGAGTACAGTGAAACCTCGCAAATCCTCTCGCTCTTTGGACATGCCCATGGCATCGTCCGAGTCATCGCCAAAGGCGCTCATCGCAAAACCAAGGCCGGCGCAAGCAAGTTCAGCGGGGGCATCGACCTCCTCGATGTCGGCAATGCCCTGTTCACCGATCGACCCGACTCCGACATGGCCACCTTGACCGAGTGGGAACTCTCCGAAGGGCACCTTCAACTCCGAAAAAGCCTCCGCGGCCTCTACCTGGGCTTCTACGCCGCCGAACTGGTGAGCCTCCTCATCGAGGAAAAGGACCCACACCCCGATCTCTTCCACCACCTCGAACGCACACTCATCGAATTGGGCGGACCCCGAACCGAACAGATGTTCGTCGCATTCCAAATCGACCTCCTGCGCGAAACCGGATACCTCCCAGAACTCGGCCTCTGCGCTCAGTGCGGCCAAACCGTCGAACAAACCGGAACCGTCTCTTTCGTCCCCTCCTGCGGCGGCGTCGTCTGCCGCGATTGCGAACGAGCGTTCGCACAACGCACGCCAATCCACGCCCGCGTCCTCGGCGTCTTGCGATACGTCATGAAAGTCAATAACCACGATTCCAGGCGTTTGCCCGCCCTCACCCGACACCAGAGCGATCCCATCAACCGCGTCGTCGCCGACCATGTCGAACACGTGCTCGGGCAACGCCTCCGATCTCGCCACTTCGTCGAGAACCTCATCTAGCGCCCCGCCTCTCCTCCCGTTGTACCAGGCCGGCATTCCGTTATCATCCAGCCTTACACTGGGAGTCACCCGATGAGTGAACATTTCGCAGACCGATTGGTGGCCGCAATCGACAAAAAAAAGACCCCCATCTGCGTCGGAATTGACCCGATCTTCGAATCCCTGCCCGACGCGGTCGCGGGAAACAGCAATCATCGCAACCCCGATGACGCCCAAGCGGCCATCGACGCCATCTTCGATTTCACGGCCACAGTCCTCAAAATCGTCGCGCCCCTCGTCCCCATCGTCAAATTCCAGTCCGCCTATTTCGAAAAATACCACGCCGAAGGCGTCGAAGCCTACTTCTCTCTCGTCCAGGAAGCCAAAGAACTCGGACTCCTCGTCATCGGCGACGTCAAACGCGGCGACATCGGATCCACCGCCTCCGCTTACGCCGCCGGACACCTCGCCGATGGACCCCTCGGCGACCAGGACGAAATCGTCACCCCAGACGCCATCACCGCCAATCCCATGCTCGGCCTCGACTCCCTCCAGCCTTTCCTCAACACCGCCCAAGATGCCGGCAAGGGCCTGTTCGTCCTCGTCAGGACCAGCAACCCCGGCTCCGCCGATTTCCAGGATGTCAAACTCGACGACGGCCGAACCTGGTCCGAAATGGTCGCCGACAAACTCGCCCCCGTCGCCGACACCATGGTCGGCCACAGCGGGTTCAGCTCCCTCGGCGCCGTCGTCGGCGCAACCCAAACCCATACCATGGAAAGCCTCAGAAAACGCCTCCCAAAATCCATCTTCCTCCTGCCAGGCTACGGCACACAAGGCGCCACCGCCGAAATGACCCGCGCCGCCTTCCTCAACGGCAAAGGCGCCATCGTCTCCGCCAGCCGATCCATCCTCTATGCCCACCGCGAGAAAAAATACGAGCACATCCGCGATTGGAAAAAATGCGTCGCCAACGCCGTCGAGCAAATGCGCGCCGACCTCGCCCCCGTTGTCAATACCTAACGCCCATCCAGTGTTGCCGAAGCTTCCCAATCGTCGATAAAGAAAGCAGAGAATATCCACTCCCTTTCTCAAAGGCGATGAGACATGAATCCCGCTGATTTCAAAGGCAAACGCGTCCTCGTCCAAGGCCTCGGCCGCTTTGGCGGAGGCATCGCCGTCTCCAAATGGCTCGCCGAACACGGCGCCAATGTCCTCGTCACCGACCAGGCCGCCCCCGACGTCCTCGCCTCCTCCCTCAAAGAACTCCAGGGACTGCCAATCCATTATCGCCTCGGTGAACACCGCCAAGACGATTTCACCAACGCCGATCTCGTCGTCGCATCCCCCGCGATCCCACCGGCAAATCCATACCTCGCCGCCGCAAGGAAAAGAGGCGTCCCCATCACCACCGAAATCCGACTCTTCATCGAACGATGCCCCGCCAAAATCATCGGCATCACCGGCACAAAAGGAAAATCAACCACCACCACTCTCCTGGGAAGGATGCTCGAAAAAAAATACACCACCTTCGTCGGCGGCAACATCGGCAAGTCCCTCCTCTTTGAACTGCCCCGCATCCACAACGATCACCTCGTCGTCCTCGAACTCTCCAGCTTCATGCTCGAATACCTCGCCGAAGCCAATTGGTCACCCCACGTCGCCGTCATGACCCTCATCGCTGCCGACCACCTCGACCGCCACAAAACCTTCGAGGCCTATCTCGATGCCAAACTGAACATGCTGCGTTACCAGAACCCCAACGATGTCGCCGTCCTCAGCGAATCCTCCCCCGAACTTCCCAACCTCAGCGCCGCTACACCCGCTCGTGTCATCCTCTATGGACTCCAAAACCGCAAACCCTTCCAACTCAGACTCCCCGGCCTCCACAACCAGCTCAACGCGCAAGCCGCCTTCGCCGCCGCAACCGTCTTCGACATCCTCTGGGATGACGCCCAGGACGCCATCCGCGATTTCTGCGGCCTCCCTCACCGCCTCCAACTCGTCCACGAGCACCGCGGCGTCAAATACTTCAACGATTCCATCGCCACCATCCCCGAAGCCGCTATCGCCGCACTCGAATCCTTCGAACCAAAACGCGTCATCCAGATCGTCGGCGGTTATGACAAGCACATCCCCCTCACCGCACTCTGCTCCGCACTCGTCGAACGTGCCAAGGCCGTCCTCTGCATCGGACAAACCGGGACCACCATCGCCAACACCATCCTCCAGGCCCAGACCGCCCACGATGCCCCCCCACCCGCCGGCGCCGCCCTCTACCAGTGCGGCGACCTCCCCACCGCCATGAAAGTCGCCCGACAAATCGCCACCGACGGCGACATCGTCCTCCTCTCCACAGGCTGCGCCAGCTACGACCAGTTCCAGAACTTCGAGGCCCGCGGAAACCTCTTCGCCAAACTCGCAAAAGAGGGCTGAACATGCCCACCCCACACAAACACTCCCACGCCTCCCGCCGATATCACGACCGCGTCGCGGCCAAGTACGACCGCATCTACGACAACCCCTACTGGGATTTCCATGACCAACTCACCTGGCGAAACCTCAAACCCTTCCTCCCCCGCAACATCGCCGACCAATGCCTCGACCTCGGCTGCGGCACCGGAAAATGGGGACTCAAACTGCTCAAAAGCGGCTTCCCAACCACCTTCGTCGACCACTCCCACTCCATGATCGAACAAACCCGCGCCAAAACCCTCGCCCTTGGCCCAAAGGCCTCAAAAGCCACCCTCCTCGTCGCTGACATCATCGATCTGTCCCCACTCCCCTCCAATTCCTACTCGCTTGCCCTCGCCATGGGCGATCCCCTCTCCATCTGCTCCGACCCGACCCAGGCCGTCCGCGAAATCTCCCGCCTGTTAAAGCCCGGCGGAATCGTCATCGCCACCGCCGACAGCAAAACCGCCGCACTCGATCATTTCCTCCTCAATGGCGACCTCCACGGCCTCGAAGCGTTCGTCCGATCCTCCCGGACCCAATGGCTGACCGACGACGCCCACGAGCGATTCCAGCTCACCATGTTCACACCGGCTACGTTGCGCGCCCTGTTCGAGAAAGCAGGCCTCACCGTCATTTCAGTCCTCGGCAAAACCATCCTCCCCATCCGCAAACACCAGTCCATCCTCCAACGCGAGGGAGCCTTCGAACGCCTCCTGGCTCTCGAATACGAGCTGGCCAAGGACGAATCCACCGCGGCTAACGCCTCCCATCTCCAGATCACCGCCAGAAAACCCACACAACCCTCTCAGCCCCCCTCCCACCACTGATCACAATCCCCCCCAGTCTATCATCACTCCTCCCCCACCGGATTCTCCAGGCAGCCAATCTTCTCAATCTCCACACGGATCCGGTCCCCTGCCTTCATCCAGACCGGCGGCGTCCGCGCCATCCCCACACCCTGCGGCGTGCCCGTCAGAATCACCGTCCCCGCCCGAAGCGTCAGCGTGCTCGACAAACTCTCTATCAGCGCCGGCACATCAAAAATCATGTCCGCCGTCGTGTGATCCTGCATCACCCGCCCATTCAAACTCGTCTTCAGCCGCAACGCATTCGGATTCGGAACCTCATCCTTCGTCACAATCCAAGGCCCCAGCGGACAAAACCCGTCAA
Organism: uncultured Tepidisphaeraceae bacterium; assembly: GCA_964451955.1. Classification (GTDB taxonomy): domain Bacteria; phylum Planctomycetota; class Phycisphaerae; order Tepidisphaerales; family Tepidisphaeraceae; genus JAPLNB01. Next base: position 7,209 of record CAYVKG010000070.1, on the reverse strand, counting down.
ACGACTTCCCCCTTGCCCATTGCCCCCCGCCCAGTTCCTTCTGACGTTGCCAGTCCCGAGCCGAAACATCATTCCCGATCGTGTACCCGAAAACGTAATCCAACGCTTCCTCGCGAGAGACGTGCTTCGCAGCCTTCCCGATCACAATCGCCAACTCCCCTTCATAGTCGATCTGCCGCGATCGCCGCGGCACAAGAATCGGGTCGAACGGATTGTTCAGCGTGCTCCCCGCTTTGATGAACAGCACCGGGTGCTGCGGGATCGGCGCCCCGCTCTCCTTCGCGTGCTCGCGATAGTTCAGCCCAATGCAGAGAATGTCCACAGGAACTATCGGAGCCAGCAACTTCTCTACCGCCATACGCTCTCCCGTCTCACGGTGCTCGCCGAACAGGTCCCCCTCAATCCGCAACGCGGTTGAGTCGTCCACCATCCGCCCGTTTTGCACCCTCCCGCCCGACAGAAACCGCGCAATCCGCATAAGACTCCTTCCCGATCACTGATCATAACCCTCGCTCCAACAATTTACCTGTGACGAACCCGATGACAACCGCTTACATGGCCACCTCTCCATTCCCACCCAATTTCACTTGCCGCCCACACCGCCCCCTGCCAAATCGAAGGCGCAACCACCTCCATTACCCCCGCCCAACCCTAAACTCAGCCCCCGCGACACCCCGCCCTCATCCGACACACTCCAATCCTCTGCAATCCGCTCTTCAGCTTCGGCTCCACAGGACTTGTACCCAGGCCATCTTTGGACTAGGATTCCCCCCTTCGTTCGCGGTGGAAATACTGTATTCGCCTCCCGATATAGGCGCAAATTCCGCCAAAATAAACGTTTACGACCACGAGTCCTCAAGACCACTACCGGAGTGTGCCGTGATCATCGTAATGAAACCCAATGCCCCCGACGCTGCCATCGATCGGGTCGCGGCCGAAATCCAGCGCATGGGAGCACGGCCACACCTCTCTCGCGGTGAGTTCCGAACCGTCATCGGTGCCGTCGGCGAAGAAGCCAACATCGACCAAAATCACCTCGCCTCCCTCGACGGCGTCGAACGTGTCGTCCCCATCATGAAACCCTACAAACTCGCCAGCCGCGAGTTCCATGAGGACGATTCCGTCGTGGAAATCGCCGGCAAGAACACCGCAAAGGTCAAAATCGGCGGCAAGTCCGCCGCCTGCATCGCAGGCCCCTGCACCGTCGAAAACGAACTCATGCTCCGCCGAATCGCCTCCGATGTCCGACAACGCGGCGCCGTCATGCTCCGCGGCGGCGCCTTCAAGCCCCGCACCAGCCCCTATTCCTTCCAGGGACTCGGTGAGCCCGCCCTCAAATGGATGCGAGCCTGCGGCGACGAACTCAAAATGCCCGTCTGCACCGAAGTCATGGACACCCGACAGGTCGAACTCATCGAAAAATACACCGACGCCTTCCAGATCGGCGCTCGAAATATGCAGAATTTCGACCTCCTCCGCGAAGTCGGAAAAACCCAAAAACCCGTCATCCTCAAACGCGGCCTCGCTGCCACCGTCAAGGATTGGCTCCTCTCCGCCGAATACGTCCTCAGCCAGGGAAACCGCAACGTCGTCCTCTGCGAGCGAGGCATCAAAACCTTCGAAGACAGCATCCGCTACTCCCTCGACATCACCTCCGTCCCCGTCATCAAAGAGTGGTCCCATCTCCCCGTCATCGTCGACCCAAGCCATGCCGCCGGACGACGCGACCTCGTCGCCGCTATCGCGGCGGCCGGAATCGCCGCCGGCGCCCACGGAATCATCGTCGAGGTCCACTACTGCCCCTCCGAAGCACAATGCGACGGACCACAGGCCTTGCTCCCCGATCAATTCGCCGAATTGATGGACCAACTCAGACAGATCGCACCTATTGTTGGAAAAAACCTGGTCACAACCGCCCCGTAAATGGCACGCCGACCCTCACGATTACAATACGACATCATAAACAGGAGAACATCATGGCTCGAACATCCTTTGTCGCCGGCAACTGGAAAATGAACACCAACAAGGCCGCCGCCATCCAACTCGCACGCGGCGTCGCCTCCGCCGCTCCCGACCGCCTCCAGGTCGGCGTCGCCGCCCCGTTCGTCTACCTCGATGCCGTCGGCCAAGCTCTCGCAGGCTCCAAAGTCCTCCTCGGCGCGCAGGATGTCTACTTCGAAAAAAATGGCGCATTCACCGGCGAAATCTCCGTCGAAATGCTCAAGGACCTCGGCGTCCGATTCTGCCTCACCGGCCACAGCGAACGCCGACACGTCATCGGCGAATCCTCCCCACTCGTCTCCAGAAAGGCCGAGGCCGTCTATGCCGCCGGTTTGATCCTCGTTCACTGCGTCGGCGAAAAACTCGAAGAACGCGACGCCAACCAAACCCTCAACGTCGTCCGATCCCAACTCAATGAACTGTCCCGGAAAATGGATGACCCAACCCGCGTCGTCATCGCCTATGAACCCGTCTGGGCCATCGGTACGGGCCGCAACGCCACCGATCAGCAGGCCCAGGAAGTCCATGCCTTCATCCGCCAAACCCTCGCCTCCATGTGGAACAACGACTATGCCAGCCGCGTACGCATCCAGTACGGCGGCAGCATGAAGCCCGAAAATGCCAAGGCACTCATGGCTCAGCCCGACGTCGACGGCGGTTTGATCGGCGGCGCATCCCTCAAAACCGATGCCTTCCTCGCAATCGTCAATGCCGCCAAGTAGCCCGCTGCCACCTCCGTGGCAGACAAATTCGACTCAACGCCTCTGCATCGCCTTGGCCATGGTTGGTAAACCGTGCCTAGCCATGGTATTATTCCCCGTTCGGGCAAGAGGGCCCGCCTGTTTCGATCGGAGCTGATATGTTCGATGTGATCTTCTATATCCTCATGTGGTTGTTCGCCATTGTCGCAGGATTCCTCATCCTCCTTATCCTCATCCAAAAGGGACGCGGCGGCGGGCTCGCCAGCGCATTCGGAGGAATGGGCGGAAACACCGCCTTCGGGTCCAAAACCGGCGACGTCCTCACCTGGGCCACCAGCATCGTCTTCGGCATCTTCCTCTGCCTCGCCATCTTCCTCAACCTCATCGCCAACAGGCACTCCGCTACCACCGCCCAGCCCGCCCCAAACACCCCCGTCCAGCAGAATGACAATCCATAACCACCGTCCCGGCGGTCCACGCACCTTCCCTCCTCCGCCTTCTACACCCCCGAGGTCCAATCCATGATCGTCAGTATGACCGGCTTCGGCGACGCATCGGGCGAACGCGACGGCACCCATTACGCCGTCGAAATTCGCTCCCTCAACAACCGCTACTTCAAAGCCGTCATCAAGCTCCCCGACAATGTCAGCGGACTCGAACCCGAATTGGAAACCGCCCTCCGTGATGGCCTCGGCCGCGGGTCCATCACCTACATCCTCAAAATGCGCATCGACAGCGCAGAGGCCGCCTATCACATCAACCGCCAGGCTCTCGCCAGCTACCTCCGCCAACTCCAGGAAGTCCGTGAACTCGATAAGCTCGTCCAGATTGACCTCGCCAGCCTCCTCCAACTCCCCGGCGTCTGCCAGGAACCCCGCGATGACACCGACGAAATCGCCGTCCATGGCCCCATCATCCGCCAATTGACCCGCCGCGCTATCGACAAACTCATCAATATGCGACAACGCGAAGGCCAGGCCCTCTTCGCTGACCTCATGAAGCACGCCGAACTCATCTCCTCCCACCTCGCCCAAATCGAAACCCGTGCCCCCTTCGTCATCGAAGACTACCACCGCCGCCTCACCCAGCGAGTCAACCAGCTCGTCAGCACCGCCGAATTGCACGTCAGCCAGGCCGAACTGCTCAAAGAAGTCGCCGTTTTCGCCGAACGCGCCGACATCGCCGAGGAAATACAACGCCTCCGAAGCCACCTCGCCGCCTTCGAGCAGTCCTGCCGAACCAGCGAACATGCCGGCCGAAAACTCGATTTCATCACCCAGGAAATGCTCCGCGAGGCCAATACCATCGCCTCCAAAGCCAACGATGCCGAAATCGCCTGCCATATCGTCGAAATCAAAGGGGCTATCGACCGCCTCAAAGAACAGGTGCAAAACGTGGAGTAAACACCCTAACTCTCAGTTGTGCCCCGCCCCTCACCCAGCGGTCCTCAACTGACATCCGCCAAGTCGTCACCATCCAAATGACCCCATCCACCCCACATCCCGGTTTGCTCATCGTCCTCGTCGGACCTTCCGGCGTCGGAAAAAGCACCATCTCACGCCGACTGGCCCAACAGTTAAACCTCACCTACACCGTCTCCGCTACCACACGACCCAAAAAACCCGGCGACGATAACGCCAAAACCTACGAACACATCACCAAAGAGGAGTTCTTCCGCCGACTCGATGACAACGCCTTCCTCGAGTATGCCCAGGTCTATGGCGAATACTATGGCACCCCAAAACACCCCGCACTCGACCAACTGGCCGCCGGCCAAGACATCCTCCTCGAAATCGACGTCCAAGGCGCTCTCCAGGTCCGTGCCCAGTTCCCAAAGGCCTGCCTCCTCTTTATCTTGCCCCCAGATGAGCCTACACTACTACGCCGCTTGACCGCTCGCGCTCGCGACAGCCAGGCCGATATCATGCAACGATTCCGCGCCGCTACTCGCGAAATCCTCATGGCCAAAGGCAGCCTCGCTTTTGACCATATGGTCGTCAACGACGATTTGGATCGCGCTGTGGAAGAAATCGTCAGCATTATCAAAAAACGCCGCGAATCAACAGATTAACTTTCGTGAGGCAAAGCTTTTATGATTAACGCACTGAAGAGCGACGAAATCGTCAACAAAGTGGGCGGCCGCTTCAAACTCACCGCCCTCATCCAACGACGCATGCTCGAACTCATGGACGGCGCCAGACCCCTCGTCGAACGAGGAAATATGACCGATCTCGAAACCGCCATCCAGGAAATCCTCCAGGACAAAATCGCCATCGACTACGAGCAAAGCGGACTCCCCAAGCCCGCCTGATCGCCTTATGACCGATCCAAACCCCCATTCCACCCCACAACCCACCCGGGTTCTCACAGGCCGTGAAATCATCGTCGCGGTCTGCGGCGGTATCGCCGCCTATAAGGTCGCCGATCTCGTCAGCAAACTCGTCCACCAGGGCGCCGGCGTCACCGTCGTCATGACCCAGTCCGCCACCCGCTTCGTAACCCCCCTCACTTTCCAGGCCCTCTCCGGACGATCCGTCCGCACAGACCTCTGGAATCTCCCCGATTCCTCCGACATCCAACACATCGGCCTCACCGAAAAAGCCGACCTCATGCTCGTCGCACCCGCCACCGCCAATATCATCGCCAAGACCGCCACAGGCATCTGCGATGACCTCGTCTCCACCATGATCAACGCCGCCGCCTGCCCCGTCGTCTTCTGCCCCGCCATGAACAACCTCATGTGGACCAACCCCATCACCCAGGAAAACACCCACAAACTCGCCCGCCTCGGCTATCGCTTCATCGGCCCAGACCACGGCCCCCTCGCCTGCGGTAACACCGGACCCGGCCGATTGACCGAACCCACCATCATCCTCGACAATCTCATCCCCATGCTCACCAACCCCTCAGCCATGCCCAAAACCCTCACACGATCCCTCCCTCTGCCTCCACAAACCCATCCCGACCGCCTTTGACCACCCCTACCTCTACCCATGCGCTCCCCAAATCCCCTCCAACTCAGAATCAAACGCCTCCCCGGCAACGACGATCTGCCCCTCCCCCGCAAAATGACCCCCCTCTCCGCCGGCTTCGACCTCGCCGCCGCCGTCAAACAACCCATCACCCTCCACCCACACGAAATCCGCCTCATCCCCTGTGGCTTCGCAATCGCCATCCCTCCAGGTTACGAAGCCCAAATCCGACCCCGGTCCGGCCTTGCAGCCAAACACGGCATCACCCTCGTTAACTCCCCAGGCACCATCGACGCCGACTACCGCGGCGAACTCCAACTCCCACTCATCAACCTCGGCCACGCACCCTTCACCATCGAACGCGGCATGCGATTGGCTCAAATGCTCATCGCCCCAGTCCCTGACGCCCAACTCTCCGAAGTCCAGGACCTTGAAGACACCCCCCGTGGCCAAGGAGGCTTCGGACATACAGGCCATTGATCCCCCACATTCCGCCAAACCTCCGCTAACCGTTTCACACCCAAAAAGCCGATCTATTCCTACTGTTGCAGTCTGCGCTTACGCCGGCTATTGCCCCGGCCTTAACGACTGTCAACTCGCCAAAAAATGGACCGCCAAAATCTCTACCGTCGCCTCTGGCTTTTCATCGCACTCGCGATCTGGGTCTTCCTCCTCCTCGCCGTCGCCAGCTTCAGCCCCGATGACTGGCCCAGCCATCGAACCTACCCCTACGCCCCCGTGCGCAACGCCTGCGGATCCGCCGGATCCCTCATCGCCTATCACCTCCTCAGCGCCATCGGACCAGGCGTCTTCCCCATGCTCTTCTTCTCCGGCATCTGCCTCGCCCTCTACCTCTTTGGCTCCCGCGTCTCCGATCTCTGGCTACGCGCCATCGGACTCCTCCTCCTCTCCATCGCCTTCGCCGCACTCGTCCATCTCATCCGCCCAGGCTCCGCCAGCAGCTTCCCCGAGGGCGACGGCGGTGTCCTCGGCATCGGCGCCGCCACCTTCCTCCGCGCCCATTTCTCCACCCCGGGAACCGCTCTCATCCTCATCACCGCTTTCCTTGTCGGGCTCCTCCTCTCCGCCGACGACCTCGTCATCCGCGCCCCAGGTTTCCTCTCCCACGCCGTCGCAACCGTCAAAGAACACACCCCCAATATCCACTGGCAATTCGCTACCTTCCCAAGGCTGCCCTCCCTCTCCCGCTTCGTCACTCGAGACGCCGCCACAATCACACCCCACTCCAACAATTCCGCCCCAGACGACGACGATGCCCCCCTCAAACCCCCCGCCGTCCTCCGACAAAACCTCCACCAACTCGGCGGCGATCGACTCCCCGCTGACCTTACCGTCATCGGCCACCAACTTGACCTCGCCTACGACAACGACGACCCCTCACCCGTCGCCCTCGATACCGCCTACGCCGACGACCAGGAACCCCCTCCCTCCGCACCTGCCATCGTCCCACCCCCCGAACTCCAGGCCGTCGAAAAACCCGCCCCCATCATCCGAAACCTCGTCGCCGCTACCAC
>CAYVKG010000069.1:0-24730 GCA_964451955.1 uncultured Tepidisphaeraceae bacterium | reverse complement strand
AGGCCCACGCCGCTTGAATCAGTCAAAGCCGATACACAGCTATTGACAATAGCTCGCGGAACAGGGAGGTGTGATCGAGATCCGAGACGTGGCTTCGAATGCGGTGGTGTTGCCGTTGGAGTTGCAGGAGGCCCTCGACAGCGGTGGGCCGGTCCTAATGGAGTACTTGGATAGCAAAGGCATACAGACGCAACGAGTGATTCGGCCGTTGCACGTACGAAGGAGCGGGGCCAATCTGCTGCTGGTGGCGCACTGCGAAATGCGGCACGATCAGAGGACGTTCAAGCTTGAGCGGATTGTGCGACTGACGCGGATGGAGCAGCCGTCCCCTGAGCCCCGCTAGGGGGGTGAGCCATTTGTGGTTTGCCGCGCGTAGGTTACGGGGTATATTGGTTTTATGGCGTGAGTAACGTTGGGGGCGATGGCGGCGGCTGGTTTGCGCCGCACCTGCCAAGGAGGAGAGAATGTCGTCGGGAAAATCGTTGAGGCGTCGATTTCACTGTCTCGCGACCGCAGTGCTTTGCAGTGGGGGAGTTGCTCTGGGAGAGAAAGTCTCGACAGACCTTCCCATTGCTCCTGCGTCGGGTGCAAATTCGCTGCGGATGACGATCACCGCAACGGTGACCGGTTTGGGCACCAGCAGCGACACCAAGACATCAACGATCACCGGCAATCTCCTGTCAGACATGGTGATCCTGTTCGATCCGCTGACGAATGGAGTGTCGAACATTCACAGCTTGGAGCTGACCGGTGGGCAGATGACCGCCAGCGACGTGACGCTGAAACTGTCGTGGCTGTTTGGTTTGGCAAGTGTGGAGCTTGCGGCCAAGGGGGTTGGGGGGACATTCGATACGCCGGTTCCGCCCGGGATGGTGATTGGCGGGGTCTTCGACGCTTCCCAGCATCAGGTGTTGTTGAATAAGGGAACTCTAGTGGCGACGGGAAAGGGGCTTGCGGCGGGTCTGCTGCCGGAGAACCCCTACACCGTGGATCTGGCGGCTCAACCGATTCCGGCCACGAGCAGCGGGGCCGGCGCCATCACGATCGGCTCCCCGTCGCTGGTTGGCGACACTCTTTCGTATGCATTGTCTGTGCAGATGCCTGTGGCGTTTGACCAGATCGTTTATGACGAGCCGGGCACGGCCACGGTGAGGGCGGCAGGCAGCGGGACAATGAAGGCCGCCGGGACTCTGACAAGAAAACTCCCGGTTAACGTGCCCACATGGAACATCGACGGCGGGGGCAGCTGGTTGAATGTCACGAGCTGGAAGTCGGGAACCATCCCCAATGCAGCCGGGGCGACCGCGTGGTTGCTGGACAAGGTGACGGCGTCAAACTCACCGGCAACAGTCACAGTGAGTGGTCTTGTGACGGTGGGCACTCTTGTTTTCGAGAATGCGAATCGATACACGATCGCAAAGACCGGAAGCGGCCTGTTGCGGCTCAACAACTCCGGGGAGGGTGCGGTTGTGCACGCGATTCGGGGTAGCCACGTGATCGGGGTCCCGATTCAGGTGATTGACGGTTGTGTGATTGACGTCGGGGCTGGAGCGGAGTTGCAGGTGACTGGGGGCCTGAGCCTGGGGGCGGGCAAGAAGCTGTCGAAGCGAGGGGGTGGGGTCGCAACCATTGATGGAGGCATGGTTCTCAGCCCCAGTTCCTCGCTTGATGTGATCGAGGGCGCTCTGAATTTCGAGCGGATTGAGAATGGTTCGCTGAGCATCGGCGAGCATGCTGCGGCGAGCCTCGATCCAGGCGCGACGTCGGCAAAGGCAAGCCTGGTTCATACACTGCGGATAGCTGGGGCGCGTGACGCATGGTTGACCTCGCTCGATCTGAACAGAGGCCAGCTGATCGTGCAAGCCAATGCGCAGTCGCCGGCGGACGTCTTGGCGGAGATCTCCAACCAGATCGCGTCCGCCCGGAATACCGCCACGCCTTGGACGGGGAAGGGCATCACCAGTTCGGCGGCCCGTGCGCAAGGCGGGGGCATGACGGGCATTGGGGTCATCGGGAACGGCCTCGGAGGAGGTGCGGCCGTGTACGACGTCTTCGGGGGCCAGGCAGTCAACGACAACTCCGTGCTGCTCAAGTACACGTGGAATGGCGATGCGAATCTGGACGGAGTGGTAAATGCCGACGATTATTTCCTCACGGATTCCGGGTATATCACGCAGATTGGGGGTTGGCACAACGGGGATTTCAACTACGACGGTCGGGTGAATGCGGACGATTACTTTTTGATCGACAGCGCTTTCATTGGACAGACGGGCACCCTGGTGAGAAGCGAGGCGACGATGGTGCCTGAGCCCGCAGGGTTGTTGGGCTTGTTGGGATCGCTATTGCTGGTGCGGCGGCGTCGGAGGAGGTGAGGAAACCAAGAAAAAGCCCACGGTCATGCCGTGGGCCCTGGTCCGGTTGCATCGAGGTGTCGGGGTCAGACGTCACACAGTCTTGCCGCTGCCGCCAGCGAAGCAATGGGGTCCTTGCCCTTGGGGATGAACTCGTGGGCGACATAGCCCTTATAGCCGGTGGCAACGATGGCGTTCATGATGGCGGGGTAATAGAGCTCCTGAGTCTCATCGATTTCGTTGCGCCCCGGGACACCGCCAGTGTGGTAGTGACCGATGTATTGGTGGTACTGTTTGATGGTGGCGATGACATCTCCCTCCATAATCTGCATATGGTAGATGTCGTAGAGGAGCTTGAATCGCTCGGAACCGACGGCTTTGCAGACGCCGACGCCCCATTCGGTGTGGTCGCACATGTAGTCCTTGTGATCGCGTTTGCTGTTGAGCAGCTCCATGCAGAGCGTGACTTTTTTCTGCTCCGCGAAACCGACGACCTGTTTAATAGCCTCGGCGCAGTTCTTGGCGCCTTCATCGTCAGGCATGCCCTTGCGGTTGCCGGACATGCAGATGACATTGGGGAAACCGGCCTCGCTGGTTACCTCGATAGTCTTCTTCATGGCAGCAATGTACTTTCCGTGGTTTTCCTTGCGATTGAGGCCGGGGTCGATGGGGATGCAGTTCACGATGCCGCACGCCAGCCCGTATTTCTTTAACGTCGGAAAGGCGTCGGGATTCAGCAGATCGATCGCCTTGATGCCGATCTTGACGGCTTCCTGGCAGAGCTGGTCCAGCGAAAGCCGGCCATAACACCAGGCTGAGACAGACTGATTGATCCGGTTGTTCTTGATGGGCTTGTCGTCAGCAGCCAGCACTGTCGCGTTGTTGCCGAGGATAGCGGCGGCGGCCGCGCCTGTGGCCGAGGCCATGATGCTCCTCCGGGTGAGATTGCCGTTGCTGCGATGGGTATTGCTCATAGAGAATGCTCCTTGGTAATGGATACAGCCGAATCATAGCGGTGTTGGGCCAGCCCGTTCTACCCAAGGTTATTTGCCGGGTGCTGCCAGGGACCGCGGTAGGGTCGCCGGAGGAGCGCGGTAGCCGCGTCATCGCCCGTGACCTTTCGGGTTGCCGGGTCATAAGCGAGGGGACGACCGAGTTGCATCGCGAGGTTTGCGAGAATGCACGAGGCGGTTGAAATATGGCCCTGCTCGATGTCGGCGACGGGCTTGCCGCGGTTTTCGATGGCCGCCAGAAAGTCCTTCATGTGGGCCCGTGTGGCCGGAGCCGCATGCAGTTCGATGTTCTTTTCAGTCAGGTCCTCGGGGAACTGCTCGCGTTCGTAAATGCAGTCTTTGTGGATGGGTGCCCCGGGGCCTTGGGGGACGAAATCGTAGCTCATGACGCTGGCCTTGAGCGTTCCCTTGTCGCCGTAGAGGGTGAGGGCCCAGGGGTATTTGGGGTCTGGGGGCGTTCCCCAGGTTCGGTGTTGCCAGACGACGTTTAGGTTCTCGTGTTCGAAGGTGGCGACCTGCGTGTCGCTGATGTTCGATTTCCCCTCTTTCTGGACGAAGATCCCGCCGGTTGAGGAGACTCGACTCGGCCATCCAAGCCCGAGCATCCAGCGGACCGTGTCGTACATGTGGATGCACATGTCGCCGACGATGCCGTTGCCGTATTCCATGAAAGTTCGCCACCACCGCACGTGGGGTGAACCATCATAGGGCCGGAGCGGCGCCGGCCCGGTCCACATTTCATAATCCAGGTTCGCAGGAACGGGCTGGACCGGCGGGTTGCCATTCGCTCTCATGTGGTAATAGCAGCAGACCTCGGCGTGCGCGATCTTGCCGAGAAGTCCGGCATCGATGATGTTCTTCTTGGCTTCGACAAGGTGGGGTGTGCTCTTTCGCTGCGTGCCGATCTGGACAACGCGTTTGTATTTCCTGGCCGCCGCCAGCATGGCTTCGCCTTCCAGTACGTCACAACTGATCGGCTTCTGACAGTAGACATCAGCGCCTGCCTCGACCGCCGCGATCATCTGCAAAGCGTGCCAGTGATCCGGTGTTCCGATGAGCACGATGTCCAAGTCCTTCTCCTTGAGCATCTGCCGATAGTCGCTGTATGTCCGCGGCTTCTTCTTCGACGTCTGCCGCTGTGACGCCATCTCGGCGGCTTCAGCCAATAGTTGACTGTCGACATCACAAAGCGAGACAACTTCCACCGGGGCCACCTGAATGAGACGCCAAAGGTCGCTCTTGCCATACCAACCGGTGCCGATCAGGCCCACGCGATAGGTCTTCGCTTCCGCGCCGTATGCCACGTATCCGCCCAAGGTGGACATGGCTACTCCGATTGCCCCGGCCTTAAGAAACTCGCGACGGTTCATGCCAGATCTCCCAGGCTCATGCCAGATAGACACTCATCAAAACCAAAGCGGCTGCATGGTAACGCGACCGCGATGACGTGCCAACGCCACGGGGCGGCAGGCCTTTTCAAAACTCAAGAAGCGTGGTACAAGACCCTTACAAGCTCCGAACGGCTGAGGACGAAGACATGGATGTCTCGTGGTTGAACTCCTTGAATGAGCGGCAGCGCGCCGCCGCCACATTTGGCGATGCTCCGCTGCTGATCGTCGCAGGGGCCGGCACGGGAAAGACCAATACCCTGGCGCACCGCGTGGCATACCTGATTGCCGGCGGAACCAACCCCTCCCGTATTCTGCTGCTGACGTTCACTCGCCGCGCCGCCGCCGAGATGCTCCGCCGCGTCGACAGTCTCCTGGCAGCAGCCCGCTCCAGGACCTTGGACGACACGTCGGGCACGATCTCGTCTCGTGTCTGGGGAGGCACCTTTCACGCCATCGCCAATCGCCTCATTCGCATCTATGCCAAGGCCGTTTCCCTTGGCGACGATTTCGCCGTCATGGATCGTTCGGATGCGGAGGATCTGCTTGACACGGTCCGCAGTGATCTGGGGCTGGCCAATGCCGTCGCCCGCTTCCCGCGAAAAGGCACGTGCATGGCCATCTACAGCCGATGCATCAACGCCAGGGAACCGCTTGAGAATTCGCTCAAGGCGCATTTCCCGTGGTGCGAGGGTCTTCTCGGGGAACTCAAACGCCTGTTCAAAGCTTATGTTGATCGCAAGCAGCAGCAGAACACCGTCGACTACGATGATCTGCTGCTCTACTGGCATCATATCATGCAGGATGAGAATCTCGCCGCCGACCTGCGCCGGCGATTCGATGCGGTTCTCGTGGACGAATATCAGGATACCAATGTGCTGCAGGCGGAAATACTCCATCGTCTGCGACCCGATGGGCGTGGGCTCACCGTCGTCGGCGACGATGCCCAGAGCATCTACTCTTTTCGGGCAGCCACGGTCCACAATATCCTGGATTTTCCCAAGACCTTCCCGGCCGCCACCGTCCTGAAACTCGAGGAGAACTACCGCTCCGTTCAGCCAATCCTGGATGCGACAAACGCAGTCATTGGCCTCTGCCCAAACCGTTACAACAAGGATCTGTTTTCCCGCCGCGCCAGCGGGCAGAAGCCACGGCTCGTCAACCTGCTGGATGAAGAACAGCAGAACGAGTACCTGATCGGGCGCATTCTGGAACACCTGGAGGCGGGTATTCCGCTCCGCCGGCAGGCAGTCCTTTTCCGGGCCGCACATCATAGCGATGCCTTGGAAGTGGAACTGGCACGAAGGAACATTCCGTTTGTGAAGTACGGCGGTTTGAAGTTCCTCGAAGCCGCGCATGTTAAAGATGCTTTGGCGATATTGCGCGTTGCCGAGAACCCTCGTGACACGATCAGCGCCTTTCGCATTCTGCAACTCATCGACGGAATTGGACCAGCCCACGCGCGCCAAGCCATCGACCAGCTCGCCGCGAACCGGTATGACCTGCGGGCATGGGCCCAGCACGCGCCGCCCCCGGCTGCTGCGGGGCAATGGCCCGAATTTGTCGGACTGCTGTGTGCATTGGGATCGAGGACCATATCGCTTCCCTTGCCGGATCAGGTGGCTGCCGTGCGGAAGTTCTACACGCCGATTCTTGAAAGGCGCTTTGATCAGTCGCAGATCCGCAAGCGGGACCTCGAGCAACTCGAGCAGATCAGCTCCAATTTCACCTCGCGGTCGGCGTTGCTCACCGAACTTGCGCTCGATCCGCCTAACAGCACGCAGGACTTGGCGGGCCGAGCCCTGCATGAGGAGGATTACCTCATCCTCTCCACGATCCATTCCGCCAAGGGATGCGAGTGGGACGTCGTTTACGTGATCCACGCCGCCGACGGCAACATGCCCTCCGACATGGCGACCGGGGACGAGGAGCAGATCGAAGAGGAACGCCGACTGTTTTACGTGGCCCTGACGCGGGCTCGCGACTTCCTGGAAATATGCTTTCCGCTGAAGTACTACCACAAGAAGTGGTCAACATCCGATCGCCATTCGATTGCGCAGCTGACCCGCTTTCTTCCGGAACACATCCTCAATCGATTTGAACGCGTCAGTCTCGCGCCGCAGGCGGCTGCCGATCAACCCGTGACCCAAACGGCGGCCACCGATATCCGCAGAAAGATCGTGGCGATGTGGGAATAGCCAACTCGTCCCGCCTATTTCCGCTTTGAGTGTTGTGCGGTGACGGTTCCGGCCGTGCCGCCGCGGACGGCAAATTGCCCGATCACTGTCATGTGCCGTGGTTTGAGGACCGCCACCAGGTCGTCCAGGATCGTGTTTACGACGCTTTCGTAGAAGATCCCCTTGTTCCGATACGAAAAAAAGTAGAGCTTGAGGCTCTTCATCTCGACGCAAAGCCGATCCGGTACGTATCGAACCGTAATCGTGGCGAAATCCGGCTGGCCAGTCACCGGGCAGACGCTGGTGAACTCGGGAAACACAAATTCGATCTGGTAATCGCGCTGAGGCTTCGGATTGATGAACGACTCGAGGATTGATCGCGGCTGGTCGATCTGCACCGGCGACAGGATCGACTTGCGGCCCAGATGGGTCAGTTTCGGTTTCATAGGTTGGGGCAACTACATTCCCGGCATGCCCATTCCGGGCAATCCCGTTCCCTGCCCGTCAGCGGGTGGCTTGGGCGATTCCGGCTTGTTTGCGTAGTCCTTCGTCAGATCGCCGACGAAACTACTGGGTACTTCAAAAACTAGGTTCTGGTATTGACCGATCACAGCCTTGGCGTCGCCAAGGTCCACCAGGCGGATCCTATGGACGACCGGCGTGGCGCCGCCGGCCGCCTGCACGGTGATTTCCACGGTATACGTCGCCGCCGGCTGCGCGGTTGGCAGAGGTTCCGCAAGGTACTTGTCAACCTTAAGCGGCGAAAACTTGTTCAATACGGCTTCGACCTCCGCCTGGCTGGCGTCAACGTCCCCCGCGCTCTTAAGAGTCCAGACGGTTGGGGGCAAGGCCGGCTGGCTCGACGGCTGCGTGGCGGCCATCGTCGACGGCCTGGTGGCCGGTTGTGTTGCGGCATCTGCCTGTTTCTTCCGCTCGATCACCATTTCCTCGCGCGATGCCGGCCGAGTGGTGGGCTGCGTGGTTGCCGGCTGTTCCTTCACCAACACCACGCGGCTTACTTGGCTCGGGTCGATCTTCAAAACGTTGCGGTCGCGCAGATCGAGCGGTTTCTTGTTGAACTTGTCCATCGAACTGGCCGGTACCTTGGCCATCGCCGAAGGCTCCGACACGGCCACATACACATTCTGCTTCAGCACCGTGTCGTATCCACCAAACCGGATCGTCACGCCGGATGGCTGGGTCGTCGGCTGCGTGGCCGGTGACGATGTACTGAACCACACGGTTGTCCGCGGGGTTCTGGTCGGCAGAAGTTGCGACGGCAAATCACCTTCATTGACATACTCAGAAGCGGTCAGCCCAGTGATGGCAAAGGTTAGATCCGATATCTCCGAGGCTTCCGCAGGCATCTTCTCCGGCAAGACCACTTGCCAGTTCTCTCCGGACTTGTTGACGACGATCTTCCCGTCGGGCCTCGTGATCTCGATCTGCTTGATGTCGCTTGATGACACGGAGACCATCCTCATCTGCCGATAGGCCGTGAATGGCTTCTCAAGCTGGTCGGATACCTCGGCTGCCGCTACCACGTCAGCCTGGGACCGGCCCTCCAACTGCAGATAGAGGTTGTCGCCCACGGCGGTGCGGCTTCCGACTTTCAGCTTCACGGTCTTGTTGCCGGTGACCAGTTCAACCTGGTATCGAGGAGGATTCAGACTCGTTGTGGAGGCGTTCTCGCTAGTTAGCGCAACCTGTCCTCTCGAGCGCAGATCCGTCAGGCTCCTGACGAGCGAATCCACCGCCCACATGTCTGCACCGGCAGTGATGGGTTCGACGAGTCGCCAATCCGTGCCGTTCTTCTCGATCACGAGCCGCTTGCCATCGGCCGGAGCGATTGTCACCCTCGTGACGTCTTTCGATTCGATGTCGAGCAGCTTGATTTCTCCGCTGCTGCTCACCTCACCAGGTTTCTTGTCGCCGCGGTCGACAAATAGCAGCGCGATGCCAACCCCGATCAGCACACATAACAAAATAAGCGTCGTTCGATAGTTCATGGCGGTTAACCGTATCTCGCAGAAAATCTCTGGTTGTCCTTAGTCACGTCTGGTGACATACACCACGATTCCCGCAATCACCACGAGGCCCGGTAGCAGAACCAGCAGAACGCCGATTCGCCACGTGTTCAGCAGAGCGGGGCTCATTTCGGCGATTCGACTCACCTCCATCGCCGCCGGACTGATCGCGAGCATGGGGTCCATCTTTGCCAGCCAGAACATGCTGTTCATGAACAACTCGCCGTTCGCGGGGAAACGGGAGACCATGATTCCCTGCTTGGCCAACGTCGGATCGGCGAAACTCAGCATGTCGTTCAGGATGAACTGGACCGATCCGAAGACGACGATCCGACCACCTTTTTCTTTCTCCACCGCGGCTCCCGCAAAAAGGGGCGGCGGCACATCGCCGTCGATGCTCGCGCCTTTCGGCGGGTTATATTCAATCGTTCCGGTTCCGCGCAACGCGGCGTCCAGATTGGTTTCCCCCCACGTCTTCAGAGCCTGCGGCACGGGCACCAGCCGGGACATCCTAAACCCCGGTTTCTCTGACGCCTCCACAAGACACATGGGCAGCAAAACCCCTTCGAGTGACTTAAGGGGCTTGGCCAGCGGATGCTCGCCGTAATCCTTCAGCAGGAAGATTACGGGATTACGCTGGGCTTCTTCGATGAAATCGCTGGCCCGCGCGCCGGGGGCGCTCTGGACAGGCTCATGCACGGCGATTGCATCCGTGCGAAGCTTCACGCCCCATTCGTCGAGCGCCGCCGACAGGGGATCGACCTGAGGCAGAGTCAGAATGAGGGCCGAACCCCCATTCTTCAGATGTTCCAGTAGCTTCGGCGCTACCGACGGAGAGGGCATCATTGGTGATCGCTGTTGCGACGGCAGGTTCAGCACCACCCAGATGGCGTCCTTGATCTGATCATCCGTCGGCTCGGGCTCGGCTCGCATCCCCTGCATCTGAGCCTGCATTGCCCACATTCCGGTGATGTCCTTCTCCATCACCTCGAAGTTGTAGTCCATGAGCCGCATGGCGATCATCGAGAGCGGACCGCCTGGCCGGAAACCCGGAATCCCCGGCTGGGTCAAGGGACCTCCACCCGGACGGATGAAAACCACTTTGGGTTTGCTCGGCGAGGTCAACGACAGGATGGCGCTGGTAATCTGCTGCTCTCCCGCGAATCGCGGCCTGGGCTTTCCATCGGGAGTGTACCCGCGAGCGTCATCGGGAACCTGCCAGACCTTCTCAAACGGAATGACTCGCAATTCCTTCTCGCCCATCACGAGGATGGCGTTGCGCTCACGCAGGCTCTGGCGAAGCGTATCGAGCTTGAGCTCACCGAGCTCCTTGATCTTCTTGCCGAGGTCGTCAGCCAGCTTCTTGATCTGCTGGTACCGGGGCAGGCTTTCGGTCATGTACGCGCGCACCTGTGCCGGGGCCTTGGAATCGTCTTTCAGTTTGCCGAAATCGTCGATGATCCTGCCTGCCAGTTGCGCCAGAATGTCCATGCCCGACTCGATGCTGTTCACGGCACCCTTGTAGTCGGGCGGCTTCTGCTTCAGCCGCTTCTCAATCCCTTCCTTGATGCTGTCCAGTCGCTTCGGAAAACCCTGAACGGTGGCGATGGTCAGAATCAGGGTCTGCCCGAGGTCGCCTTCGGCGTCGATTTGCTCCGGTAACGCCGCCTGAACCTTCTTGGCCTCCTCGCCGGCCATCTTCGCGATTTGGTCGTAGGTGCTCGGATACTCGTCGCAGACGGCCTTGTACTTCTGGACCTCGCCCCCGTATTTGTCGGTCACTTCCGTAATGAGCTGATCAACCTTGGTCGGCTGCTCAAGCGGGTCCACGACTTCAACGTCGATCTTGTTGCCCTTGCGTTTGTACTCATCGAGCAAATCGGCGACGGCCTGCGCGAAATCGGGCATTTGGCCCAGGTCTTCAGTGCTGTACGTCACGTCCGGCTTCGTACGCGTGTACAGGCTGATGATCTTGATGTCGCTCTTGTTGTTCCTGATGACATTAATGGTCTGCGGCTTCAGGCTGTACAGACCGGAAGCGGTCGTATCCACCCGCCGGTTAAACCGCTGGGCCAGCCATGTCACCGCTACCGCCAGCAACACGACCACGACGGACGCAATGGCGACGTTGGCGCCGTATTTCACCCAGCGCTCTTTCTGCGTTTCCGGGATGAATGTCTTCGTTTCAGTCATTGCCACGCCTCGATATCGAAAGCCCCCAAATCCGCATGTCCCGCTACTTCCAGCGACGCGATTCGAGCACCTTCACGCTCAGGAACAGGAAAACCGCCGTCGCCGCGATGAAGAAAACCAGGTGTCCCGTGTCCAGCACTCCGCGAGCGAAATCCGCGTAACGCCGAAACACCAACTGGTCTGCCAAGGTTCGCCAGAACTTCGGCAGCGTCGCTTTCTCGCTTGCCCACTTCGGCACAATCGTGACGATGAAGAGGATGGCCGCCGCCGCGACGGCCGCCACCACCTGGCTCTTGGTCAGCGATGAGCAGAACAACCCGATCGCAATAAACAGAGCGCCAACAAGGATGATCCCCACGTATCCCGAGAAGATCGGCCCATAGTCAAATTGGGGCCGGCTGTACGCCCCCAGAAGCACGACATAAACCAGCGTCGGCGTGAGCAGCACCAGAAAGAAACCCAGCGAACCAGCGAATTTCCCCACAATCACGTCGCTTTCGCTCAACGGTGCCGTCATCATGGTCTCAACGGTGCCGCTCGCCCATTCCTGGGCCATCAGGCCCATACAGAGAACAGGCGTGACGAACACGAGCAACCACACCATCCACTCGAAGAGCGATCGCATGGCCGCAATCTGGCCCGGCTGGAAATCGCTCCAGAACAGGAAGCCCGTGGCCAAAAGAAACAGCGTCATGGCCACGTAGGCGATAGGGGAATAGAAATAGCTGCTCAACTCGCGTCTTGCGATAATGGGCGCCTTGGTCATGCCGCACCCCCTTCCACGGTTGCCATCGCCTGGTTTGCCGTTACCTGCACGAAGAACTCCTCAAGTGTTGCATGCTCCAGCCGAACTTCCCGCAACGGCCATCCACGCTGAATAACCGTTCTGGAGGCCTCTTCACGGACGTCATACCCGTCTTTCGCACGAAGGGCCGCCACAACATACTGCTTGTCGCCGGACACGCCGGGAATCAGTTCGACGTCGCGGACGCCGCTCACACGGGACAGTGCCACCTGGAGCTCATCCGGCGGCGCCTTGCACTCCAGGAGGACCCTCGCCTGCATCCTGCGGCTGGCTCGCAGCTCGTCAGGTGTCCCCTGCGCGACAATTCTCCCGCCGGCGATGATAATCGCCCGATCGCACACCGCCTCGACCTCGGGCAAAATGTGGGTCGACAGGATCACTGTGTGCTTCCCGCCCAGTTCCCTGATCAGTCTGCGCGTCTCACGGATCTGAGTGGGATCAAGTCCGATTGTTGGCTCATCCAGAATCAGGACCGGCGGATTGTGCAGCAGTGAATCGGCCAGGCCCACCCTCTGACGGTAGCCCTTGGACAAATGGCCAATGGTCTTCCGCCGCACATTCGTCAGCCAACATCGATCGAGCACGAATCCGATCCGTTGCCGTCGCTGATCGCGATCCAGACCACGCAACTGCCCCCGGAAATCAAGGTACTCCTCCACTTTCATTTCCGTATACAACGGACAATTTTCCGGCAGATATCCAAGCTTCTGCCTAACCTCACAAGACTGATGGAAGATGTCGAATCCGGCAATGGTGGCGGTGCCGCTGGTGGGCGGCAGGTAGCACGTCAGCATTCGCAAGGTGGTCGATTTCCCCGCCCCGTTGGGCCCCAGGAACCCGACGATCTGCCCTTCCGCCACGTCAAAGCTGACCCGATCCACCGCCAGCGTCTGACCGTAAACCTTCGTCAACTGTGAAACGGATATCACGCCGTTTCCTCCATTCAATTGTTCGGCTGGCACCTTCAGAGCGACCACCCCGATACGCAGTAACCCGATGCGTCCTACGGGCCATCGCGCAACTCCGCCTTGGCCGGCGCATCCTTTACGCCGCTCTTCCCGGTGCCAACAAGGAATCACGTGCGGCGGCATTGCCGCAGTGTGAAGACGCTAATAAAGGGAATTCTCTATCCTTGTCAAGAGGAGGCGTATGATGCCAATGCGCCAAATCGCGCCGTCTCGCGCCTCGGCCTGCTCGCTCTGGCGACCGTCCGCCCGCAGCCTGCGCTCCGTCGGCAACCGGCGGAAAACCGTCGTCCAATTAATGGAAGAACCCCACGAGCCGTAAGCTGTGAAAGCCCTGATCAGTCAGGCTCGGATCGAATTGAGCAGATCGGCGTTCGTCCTGTTCTTCGTCAGGGCCTCCAGAAGCGTCTTCATGGCCTGCGCCGGCGGCATGTTCACGAGATGCCTCCGAATGCGACGCGCGCCCTCCAATTGCTGGGCATCCATCAATAACTCCTCTTTGCGCGTGCCGGATTGGGGGATGTTCAGGGCAGGGAAAATCCGCAGATTGGATAGATTCCGATCGAGCGTCAATTCCATGTTGCCGGTGCCCTTGAACTCCTCAAAGATGACTTGGTCCATTCGCGAACCCGTGTCTATCAGACACGTCGCCAGGATGGTCAAGGATCCCCCGTTTTCAATCTTCCTCGCGGCGCCGAAAAGACGCTTTGGGATTTCGAGGGCGCGGTTGTCCAGCCCGCCCGACATGGTACGACCGCCCGATGGACCGCCGGTGTTGAATGCCCGTCCGACGCGGGTCAGCGAGTCAAGGAGAACGACAATATCATCGCCGAATTCGACCTGCCGTTTGCATCGCTCAATGATGAGCTGCGCCAGATCCAGGTGCTTCTCAACGGTGTTGTCATTGGAGGAAGCGTACACCGTGCCCGGCACGTTGCGACGCATGTCGGTCACTTCTTCAGGCCGCTCGTCAACCAGAAGAAGCACCAGCTTGGCATGGGGATAATTGGCGTGGACGCCGCGAGCGATGTTCTGCAACAGGATCGTCTTGCCTGTCCGCGGCGGAGCGACAATCAAACCACGCTGTCCAAACCCGACGGGGCATAGGATGTCGATCACCCGGGTGGTCAACTCCGCGGGATTGTGCTCCAATTTGAGCATAGGGTGCGGATCGACCGGCGTCGCGTCGTACAGAGAGACCCGATCGATGTACTCGCCGGGCGCTCGGCCTTCGATCATCGCAACTCGGGAGAGATGTCGCCCCTTGGTCTGCCCGCGTATCATCAGGCCCGGGCGCAGACGCATCTCGCGGATCATCTGCTTCGAGACAATCACACCGCCATTCAGAGGCCGCAGCGGATGGGCCGGGTCACGCAGTTGCCCATCATGGCGGTCATCGCCAACGTGCAGAATCCCTTCAAGTTCATTGCTTAACATAGTATCCGTGCTGCGAAAACAAACATCACGGCCAATGCACCATGAGAACGCTCATGATCACGGCCCGCTACCGGGGATTTGTCCCTTTTTTGGCTAGTGGCCCGGGTCCATCACGAAGAACACCCCACGCATGCCGATGCACATCCCGGCCGAAAGCCTCCCAAGGCTCCCGCCCACGCACCTGACAACATCATAGGGGCTGCTCGAACGGATTAACAGCACCAAATCCCGATATCCGAACAGATGTCCAACCTATTGCAGGCGTGCGGTCTGAAGCCTCCCACGCTAGAATACCCAGCATACAACAATTCCAACCGGAGATCAAAGATGAGTCTGCTCACTAAATTGCAGGACGACATGAAGGCCGCGATGAAAGCCGGCGACAAAGACCGCCTGAGCGTAATCCGCATGCTCATCTCGGACGTCAAACTCATCGACCTGCAACCCAACAAACCCACCGAGGAGCAGGCTGTCGCCGCCTACGCCAAAAAGCTCCGAAAGGGCATTGAAGAGTATGAGAAACTAGGTAAACCAGAGGAAGCGGGAAAAATAAGAGCCGAATTAGCGATTGTCGAGAGTTACCTTCCGAAAAAGGCCTCTCCAGAGGAGACCGAGCGGCTCGTCGATGAGTTTCTCGCGAAGAATACCTACACCGAGAAGCAGGTGGGACCCGCGATGGGTGCTTTTATGAAAGCCCACGGGGCACACGTCGAATCGGCCTTGGTCAATAACATGATTCGAAAGAAGCTGGCAGGCAAGTAAATTCACAAATATATATTAATAATAGATTTAAGCCTGGATTGGACGGGTATGTTCCACCTCCCGATCGGTGTTCCAGAGTGGTCTGCGCGGGCCTTTGTCTAACCCTTTAGTGCATCCGTTGACGATATACAGTCTATGGGGTTCGTCCTATAATGCTCCGGAGAAGTCTGCCTGCGGGAGCAACTTGGACGAACAGGGTCAGGCTCGTTGGTCGAACCTGAACAACCAAAAGCCTCCAAGCTGTTTTTTGTTGAAGGATGGTTCATATGGCAAAGAAGATCACCAAGATTGGCATCACCGGGAACAAGACCAGCACAACTGCGGTACGCGGGTCAGCAATCCCGAAGCCGGCTACTGCTCCGGCTCCCTCGAAGGGCCAGATTACCCATGAGATGATTGCGCAGCGCGCGTACGAAATCTGGCAATCCGGCAAGGGAGGAAGTGAGTACGAGAACTGGCTCCGTGCCGAACGCGAACTTCGTGGCCTGTAGAGCAAAGTTGACGACGCAGATTGGCTGCTTCTGTCTTGCCGACTCAGCGTGCGCTCAGCAGTTCAGGTAACCTAAAGTCGCTTCCATACTCGCCCCGCTGTTCCGAGCCTTGGACTGCTCATGATCTCGTGGCTTGGAACAGTGGGGCGTTTAAGTTGAATCCATCGGTCCTCAATCATTAAACTGCCCGTCCAGCGCGAGTAGAATAATCTCGCCATGAGCAATGCCGAATCGAGCCGTGACTGGGCTGCCGTGCCTCTGTTCCCGCTGCCCAATGTGGTCTTGTTCCCGCGGGCTGTTCTCTCGCTGCACATTTTTGAGAAGCGCTACAAGGCCATGACTGCGGATGCCATTGCCGGCGACAGCCGCATCGCCATGGCTCTACTGAGGCCCGGCTGGGAGAAGGACTATGAGCGAAACCCCCCAATTGAGCCCGTCGTCTGTGTTGGGCGAATCCTGACTTGGGAGAAGCTGCCGAACGGCAAGTACAACTTCGTTCTCCAAGGCTGCGAAAGAGCCCGGGTTCTTCGCGAGGTTCCCGGCAAGCCGTATCGTGTGGCCAAACTGACCCCGTTGAGGGAGCGGGCCGTTCTGGAAATCGACCTGGAGGAGCAGCGAAGCCAACTCCACCGCTTGTTCACTACCGGATCACTCGCTGTGCTGCCTGCCGCAAGGAACATTCGGGAGTTGTTGAGCAGCCCACTCTCTACCACCGTCATCGCGGACCTTGTCGCGTTCAATTTCCTGGAAGACAACGTGTTGAAACAGAAACTGCTGGGCGAAGAAGACGTTCGGCGACGCGTGAACCACATCGTCGAGTCGCTCCAGTCGCTTGCCTCGCGAATTCACCCTCCACTGCTAGGTTTCCCAAGTGATCCTGGGTGCAATTAGCCCCACATCGATGACCTGTACCCACCGCACGGGCCCCAGACGGTGCTTCATGGACTCGCAACCCTTTGCGTTTTGCACATTTTTCGCCAGAATGACCCCGCCGCAGGACCGCAAGCCATGTGGTATTTTGCCTACGGATCAAACCTCAACACCCGCGCCGTGGCGGAGTGGTGTCGCCACTTCAGCCATCGCACGCCGGCCATGCGCGACGGAAAGGCTGGCGTGCTTGATAATTACCGTCTTTGCTTCCCCATCTATAGCGAATACTGGGGCGGCGGAACGGCTGACATCGTCTACGACCCGGGCAAATACGTGGCGGGGGTGGTGTTCGACCTGACGGAAAGCGATCTGAAGGTGCTTGATCACAAGGTCGGCCGGCGACTTGATGCCTCCGGCAAGGAAGTCGGCGTCTATAAACGCATCGACGTCAAAGTGGCGCCCCTCGGCCGTGGGGACGTGCTGTTAGCTACGACCTACCAAGGGACGAATTCCGATCGGTTCCATATCCCGCCCACCAAGCACTACATGGACCTCGTGATTCAGGGCGCGTACAGCTATGGTCTATCGATGATGTGGATTGCATACCTGCAGAGCTTCTCGACACACCCGGGCCGCAAGCCCCGCGGCCCGGGTCTCGGCGATGCCGCCAGCAGAATGTGATTCGACCGCCTATAAGGCCGTTCGGCACGCCGCATCTCGCCTGGCCCGATGACGGTCCTGCACGAACATCACACCAAAAACAACCACCAGAATCAGCGAGAAGGGCGCCACGTACCGAAACGACATGAGCCCGCCTTGATTGTCAGCCGGTCGAAGCAGGGCGTCTGCTTCCTTGGCCGCCGCTGCCGCCGCCGCCAGCGCGGGGTTGGCCTTCACATCGCTCTCGCCAGGTGCCGCCTTGATGATCGCCCGGAATACGTTTGCCGGCGAAACCAACTCCGCCCCAACGCGCACCAGCTCGGGCAGTCGCCCGACGCCCACTTGCGGCAACATCGCGGCGGCCATCTCGGTTGCCGCTTTGATCTCCTGCCGGTCCACCGCGTTGTACTCTGCCCACGCCGGGTAGGCAGCCATCACCTTCTCCAGCACCGCCATCGTCTGTGGTCCGCGGGTGGACAACTCGCGATGCACATAGACGTCGCTGATCCTTCCCATGCCCGGCGTGGTCACGATATTCACAAACAAACCTCCGAGCCCGCCCAGCAGTCCCAATGCAAATGCCCCGCCGTTGGGGACACGCTCGGCAGCCGTTCCAATCATCGTAGGCCAGAAGTAGCATACGCCGATCCCAAATATCGTCGCCGAAACTCCCGCCATAACGACACTGGTGGAGAAGCTCAACATCAACAGGCCCGCTCCGCCGACGATGGACGACAACAGCAGCACCCCGCTAT
This sequence comes from uncultured Tepidisphaeraceae bacterium, assembly GCA_964451955.1. Lineage (GTDB taxonomy): Bacteria > Planctomycetota > Phycisphaerae > Tepidisphaerales > Tepidisphaeraceae > JAPLNB01. The sequence goes on along the minus strand of CAYVKG010000069.1, from coordinate 6,836 downwards.
TGCCCAACACCTTCACCACGGGCCCGGCGAAGAACCGCAGCACTGCCATCAGGCCCGTGATCCACACCAGCACCAGTATTCCGGGAATGCCGCCCGCCTCCAGCACGGGAGTGATCCAGCGGTTTGGCCCCAGCTCAAGCGAAGCCGTCAGCATCATGCACAGCAGCAGTACCAGAAACAGCGGCCGCAACAACGTCTCCCTGAACATCCCACCAAAGGAAACGCCCGCCGCCACCCGCTCGGTGGCGGGAAACCGTTGGCCGAGAAACATGATCCCGTACGCGATCGCTGGCAGTCCAATAAGCCCGATCTTCAGTTGCCACCACGGCAGATTTGCGCGGTCGAGCAGGTACACCATGAGCCCGCCGATCACGATCCCACCGGGAAACCACATGTGAAACTGGTTCAACTTCTCTGTCTTGCGGTCTGGATAGATCGTGGCGATCATCGGATTGCAGGCGGCCTCGATCGCGCCGGCCCCGACCGCGTGCAGCCACATCCCCGCGAACAACATCCAGAATCCGTTCGCCGCCACAAACACGCCTAACCCGACTACCTGCGACACAAACGCAATCGCCAAAACCACCCCCATCCCCAGCGCATCGCACAAGGGGCCCAAAACCAGCATAGACACCGTAAACCCCCAGGACGCGCCCAGGATCCACCCGATGGATTCATTGCTCAGAATGAACTGCTGTTTCAGCGGATTCGTGATGGCCGCTGAGACCACAAACATCATGGCCGACCCTGTCAGCGCGATGCAACTGGCCACAAAGAGCCGCGTTGCATGGCTTCGCGAGATCGTCCCTGCGTCCAGAGTCGTCGCCTGCGTCATGTTGCAGCCCTTTCTTGACAAGACCGACTCCCCGTTGACCTGTATAGCGGCAGTTTGCGCCAATCGCTACCCGGATGCAACTTCGTGCTCTCTGCCGATGGCGGATCGCCGCAAACGTGCTATGCCAGCTATGGAATTCCCCATTTCGGCACGGTACAACATATCGCGCCGGGCAATGTACTGCCCCAAATGAAGGAGCCAAGGATGGCTAAGACGCTCTCGGCCGCGCTCGTGCTGGCGGCCCTTTTGGCAGGATGTCACCACAAGTCCCCCGAATCCCTCCCATTGCCGAGTCTCAATGGTCCTAGGATCGCGACTGGTCCAGCGGCGGTTCGCGAGCTCGCTCCTCAGAAATCCCCCGGCAAGGCCCCACCTGCAAGTCCCGCTCGGTCTGGCGGCGGCGGGATCCCCAACGAATGGACCCCGCATGTCCGCGCCAACAACTGGCAATGGATCGTCATCCATCATTCCGCAACACCCTCCGGGTGTGCGACGCAGTTCGACCGCTCTCACCGGCAAAAAGGCTGGGATGAGCTCGGCTACCATTTTGTCATCGGCAACGGCACCGGCAGCCGGGACGGCCAGATCGAAGTTGGCTCGCGCTGGCCTAAACAGAAACACGGCGCGCACGCCAAGACGCCTGACAACCGCTACAACGACTATGGGATTGGCATCTGCATCGTCGGAGATTTCGATGTGGACCGCCCCAGCCCCGCTCAGGTGCGCGCTGTGGCCAAGCTCGTCTCGCACCTCATGCAGACCTACCACATCCCCGCAAACCATGTGGTCGGCCATTGTGACGTCAAACCCACCGACTGCCCGGGCCGCCATTTCAGCGTTGCACAAGTCCGCCAGATGGCCACGCATATCGCTCTCGGCAACCACCAACAGCTCGAAATGGACATCCTCCAGATTGCCAAAGCCGAAGAAAACCCGACCGTCGGCCATTGAACCAGCAACCCGCCACTTCCTTCACAACTCCGATTGCCCCGAGTCCTCCAAACCCGGTGCATCATGAGCCATCCGGCCTTCGATGCGACCAACACCTTTCGCATCCCCTCGCTGCCTGCTCCGACACTTCGTCGCCATGGCGTTCCGTTCCCCTTGCGCGCCATCGCCGCAGCGACCATGCTCCCCACGCGGCCAGACCCATGAGCACCGGTATCTCCGCCAGTCCGATCAGCCTGGCCCAGATGACAGCACGAGCAAACGCCGCATACGACCGGCCGAACGTCTGCCCCCACACCCCGTTCAGAAAATCATTCACCTGCTTCGTCCGCCACAGTTCCTTGTCCGCCTGCCTGAGATGGTCGTCCAGAGCCGCCAAAACGGATTCTTGCTGGTCCGGCGCCATTCCGGCGGGTTCCAACGGGAATCCCTTGTTCTTCGCGATCTCCCGCAGATGCGCGCCCAATGCCCGGTCCACAGGCTCCCGAATCGCGAAGCCCGCGGCAGGGTTGACGTCCGCGATCAGCTTCCGCACGCTGGCTACCGCTCCCGCATCCGTGACGACCGCCGGCCAGACATCAAACGACCTCAGAAATGCCCTGGCGTCTTCGTCCGAAATTGATGGCCGCTTCGTCAACTCCATCAACATGCCCGTGGCATCCTTCACCCCCTGCTGCGCCGTCAAATGCAGATAGGCCGACAATGGCCCTTCGCCAAAATGCTGGTAATGCAACGCCAGGTGATCGTTCGCCGCCAGTCGTTGCGGAAGGCCCGGTATCCGCCGCAACGTGTAGAGTGCCCGTCCTGCTCGCACCCCGAAAAACTTCGCCTGAAGCGCGTTGCTGCCGGCGCGGATGTATCGTTCACCCACCTGCCTGAATTCGGGGTTCGTCCGAGATGCGTCCACCGTTGTCACAAACCCCTCAAGTCGGCTTGCATCTCCGCTGGAAATTCCCAACCCTGCGGCTGCCAGGACCATCAGCACCGCTGCTATCAGCCCGTAACCTGCACACCGACATGCCCGTCTGCAGCCCCGCAGCAATCCGCACCTCCGATGCCGCTTGCCCATGCGGCGGACCGGCCCGCTCCCGAAATCACTTCTGCGCCACTCCCGCCTGTTTCAGTATCTCCGAGATCGTCTCCCGCACCCGGGCGCTGTTCACCTTCGCCACTGCCTCCCCGCTGATCTTGGCCGGGCCCACCGGATCACGCAGACTGCCTCGTCCACTGACCGGCGATACTCTCCCGTCGCGAATCACCACGGTCAGTTTGTCGCCGCTTCCTCTGAGCATGACGAATCCCGCCCCCTCGTAGACCACCATATCGTCACTCCCATCCGGTCCCATGACGTACCAGTCCACCGATGCATTCGTCGCCGCAGGGTTCCTGGTTGTGCCCGCCAAAGGCCGCCAATACAAGTGAATGCGCATCATCTGCCGGATTGGCTCAACGTCCGCCGGCTGCAGCGGGCGATTCTTGCCGGGCGAGCCATAGTCCCAATCCGTCGCTTTGTCCACTAGGATGACGTCGTACTCCCCACCCCCGGCCTGCGCAATGTAGGCATGAGGAAATACCTGCGTCAGTGTCCGGTTCTGATCCAGAGCGTCAAAGGTGACCGTTCCTCCCTCCCTTGAAGAACAACCAGGGGCGCAGATCAGTGCCGCATACAACATGACGCCAAACCACACACAACGCAGTAATAATTTCATCATGAGCTTTTTCGGTTGAAGCCGATCTAGCAAGCCAGCCGCTGCGTGGCACTTCCGCGGTATCGGATAAACTCTGCCAGACTACCAGGGCAAAAGCGCCCAATCGCCCTCACCCAAGCCCCAGCAGCGGCAGCGCGTCGCGTTCCACAATACCACGCAGTGCCTCCCTTGGCACCAGCGGCAGGTTCGTCCCGTGTGCAATCTGGTTCAAATTGTACAGTGATTCGATGCACTCCGTCGCCACCGTGTACGGAAAATCGCTGCCGAACAGCACCTTCTCTATCACCCCATACTGATACACGCTCACCAGCGTGTTGTACGCCTGCCAAGGCCGTCGCATCAGCCCCGATATGTCCGCATACACGTTCGCGTGCTTCCCCAACAGGCAAATCGTCTCATCCACCCACGGATAGCCCAAATGTGCCACGATCAGCCGCAACCTCGGAAATGTCCTCGCCACCTCGTCCAGCAGCACCGGCCGACCATACTCCATCTTGCTCTGTTCGGTGAATGGACTGCCAGGGTGCACCAAGATCGGCATCCCCAACTCTTCCGCCGCTGCATACACCTTCATCGCACGCGTATCCGTCGGATGAAATGCCTGGTTCGGCGGCGACAGCGTGATCCCCTTCAACTTCAACTCCCCCCGCACAAACCGAACCTCATCCGCCGCACCTCGCTCCGTCGGATCGATCCCCGCAAAACCAATCAGTTTCTGCGGATACCGGTTCACATAGTCCGCAACATAACGGTTCGGCACTTCCGCCTGCAAATGCCGGCTCTTGAATCCCAACACAAACGTCTTGTCCACCGACCCCACCTGCGACCAGTGGTAATCCGCGTCCGCAGCGGGAATGCTCCGCGCCGTCGCCCGCTCGCCGATTAACCGAACCGGCCGCAACCGCGACGGCGGTACATAATCGCCCAAGACCATCTGACCTAGCTGGTCCGGCGACTGCCATACGTGCGTGTGACAGTCTACTATCATAACTCTCTCCAGCAAAAGCAGATGGGTTGTCGGTTAACCCGCATGCAGGCCCGCTCACTTGCCGCAGCCTCCGCCTTCGCTCTCACCCCAACCATTGTAGAGATTCCCCCCTCACAGTCCAGACGCCACCCCACCACCGGAAGCGAATACCCCCATCCTCACTTCCACGTCGCCCGTCGCCTTCTCAACTCCGCATCGATGAACCGATCCAGTTCCCCCCGATCCAGCACGCTTTCCACATCGTGTGTCTCTTCGTTGGTCCGATGGTCCTTTACCCGACGATCATCCAGCACGTAGGACCGTATCTGGTTCCCCCAGGCAATTGCTCCCTTCTCGCCATACACCTTCTTCAGTTCCTCATCCCGCTTCGCCTGTTCGATCATCTCCAATCGACCCTGCAACAACGCCATCGCCAGCCGCTTGTTCTGCTGCTGACTCCGCTCCACCGAACACGTTACCTGGATTCCCGTCGGAATATGCGTTATCCGCACCGCCGTCGCCACCTTGTTCACGTTCTGTCCCCCAGGACCCGCCGACCGGGCAAACGCCGTGATCTCCAGGTCCTTCTCCGGTATCTCGATCTCCGTCTCCTCATCCTCAAAGTCCGGCACCACATCCACCGCCGCAAAACTCGTCTGTCGCTTGTTCTGCGCATTGAACGGCGACGGCCTCACCAGCCGATGCACCCCCGCCTCGTTCTTCAAATACCCATACGCGTACTCCCCCTTCACCAGCAGCGTCACGCCCTTGATCCCCGCCTGTTCACCCCATTGCCGGTCCAGTTCGCTGACTTCCCAGCCCCGCTTCTCAAAGTAATACAGGTACATCCGCAGCAGCATCTCCGCCCAGTCCTGCGCCTCCGTTCCCCCCGCACCCGCATGAATGTCGAAGAAACAGCTCAAGGGATCGTTCTTACCACCCAACAACGCCTGCAACTCCAGCCGATCTCCCTTCTTCTCCAGATCCGTCAGCATCCGATCAGCCTCGGCCATCGAATCCGCGTCGCCCGCCTCCGTCGCCAGTTCGCACAGCGCACGCACGTCCTCAATCCCTTTCAGCGTCGCATCCAGCGGATCGATCGTCGCCTTCAGGATCTTCAGTTCCGAAACCAGCCCCTTGGCCGTCTCCTGGTTGTCCCAGAACCCCGGCTCCCCCATCTTCTGCTCCAGTTCTTTCCGTCTCGCTTGCTTCTTCGGCAAGTCAAAGAGAGTCCCGGATGTTCGTCATCCGGGCCGCAAGGGATTCGATCGCGGCGGCAAGGTTTTCGTGCATCAACGGCATGTTCCTTCTCTACCAATCTTCAAGACGCGCCCGCGCTCCGCCGACCACCGGCTTCGGCCCGACGCGACGCAAGACTGTAGACGCTCAGCAACCCAAATGCAAAGCCGCGACATCGCAAACCACCCGCTTCACGCAGGAACACAAAGCGGCGCCCTGCGATACTGCTCCCCATAAGCCCGGTTCTCGGCCAAACAGGTCTGTTCGTGAATCGCCTCCTCCTCAACCTCGCTGCCCTCGCCTCATTGCTTCTTCTCATCTTCGCATTGCTCTGCTGCCCGCTCAGCTACCTCCCCGATCCTCTCGCCATCGACGCCTGTCGCGGCAAGCTCGTCCTCATCTTGTGGAGCCGCCCCATGCCCGTCACTTACTCGCACATTGACCCTGGCAGCAAGGAATTCGTTGACGCCGACCTGCTCTGGGAAGAACTCGACCATCGCGGCAACCCCACAGGCCCCAAGTTCAACATCCTCGGCTTCGGCGCCATCGGCAGCAACGTCTACGACTGCCGCCTCTTCGCCGTGCCCTTCTGGTTCATCATCCTCGTCTCCGCCATTCCCCCGGCCTACTGGCTCCGCCTCCGCCTCGGCCAATCCCGCTGCCAACGCCAAGGCCTCTGCCAGTCCTGCTCCTACGACCTCCGCTACGGCAAAGACAAATGCCCCGAATGCGGCTCCCCCATGCGACTTAATCCGCGTTTTTGACGCCAAAAACGGGGTCGTGTCAAAAACTTGACTATATTCAGAATGCCTTTTTGAGCATGACAATCAGGGTGTTCTCTGTGCAAAGAAAACCTCTTTCTGCGCCTAAAGCTCGATCCAGCCCCGCTCCACACTCGACCGCTAGCGCAAACGAAAAAAGACGGCATCCATATGCAAGCGTCGGGGGGAAACGCTTTGCGGGATGGCCGCCTTTCTACAACTTCGGCAGTGAAGGGTGTGGGGGCAACCTTCGGGGGTCTGCCGACAGCGATAAGATACAAAAGCTGAGCTATGAAGCAAGGGTGGACTTGAAAACGAGGGCCACCAGGGCAATCGCTTTTGTTCCGGCGGCGGCGATATTACAGTATCTTGCGCCT
>CAYVKG010000068.1:0-25001 GCA_964451955.1 uncultured Tepidisphaeraceae bacterium | reverse complement strand
CCTTTCCGCCCCGCCCCACACCCTCGCCCCGAGCTTTCCGCCCTCCACCACCCCCTCGCATGCCCCCATCCCACAATCCACCAAACAGCCAACCACGTCACCGTCTGCCCAGTGTGCCTCGCCACCGGAATTCCGACAACACACGGCTTGACGCCACGTCCCGGCCGCTTAGAATGCTGCCATGATCGCGGGGTAGAGCAGCCTGGTAGCTCGTCGGGCTCATAACCCGGAGGTCGGAGGTTCGAATCCTCCCCCCGCTACTTTCGGGCCGGTTACAAACGTGACCGGCCCTCTGGTTTTCAGCGAACGCCGCCGAGAGACCTCGGCGGCGTTTTCGTTTTTTACGCGAGTCCCCGCAACGGGTTACGATTTCCGCTCGCCTCGGCCGTAGTCTCTGATTCGCAGAAGCAGATAACCGACCCATCGATCCAGCGCGACTTCGGGCGCGTCGGCGGACGCCCGGGGCCGGGAGTCTCGACTCGTCCGAGAGACTTTGCGGCACGGGTTATAGCCCCGTTGTCTCTGCTCCAGACCAGATGACCTCCTCATGACCGGGCGGGCGCAACCTCCGCGCGGCATAGTTGGCACATCGCTCTGGCGCGGTTTGCGGACCGACCGTGGGCGTTCTCGCCCGGAGGTCTCCGATTACCGAAGAGGCTCTCGGCCACGGGTATGGGGGATTGTCTCATCGCGGAGGGTGTCACATTGCGCGTGCCTGGCGATCCGATCAACTCCCCGTCTTCGTCGGCCCGGCAGGTGTTTCAACTTGCTCCGTCTTCTTGGCGGCCGCCCGTTTCAACTCCTTGGGCAGGAATGCGTCGATCTCCTGATCGCTGAACGTCATGTCTTCGAGTCGCTGCAACGCCTCTTGCGCCTTCTTGTACGCGGCATACGTCGTGCTTGGAGCACCGCTGTAAACCTTGTGAAGCTGCTTAACCAGGTGATCCCGCTCAGCTTGAAGCGACTCGATCGGCTTCTCTCCCATCGCGAGGTCCGTGAGAAGGGATAGATACTGCTCGCGTATGAGCCAGAGATCATTCGCGCTCTGCTTATGCTTCTGCGCGAGTGCACCCAGATCGTAGTTCTTCGTGTACGCGTTCAATGCAAGCAAGGCGGTCGACACAATGATGCCAGTTACCGCGCCGGCCGTGCCAGTGCCAAACGCCACCCCAATAAAGCCAGCGGCCGTGACTGCGGACAAGGCAATCTGCCACACCTTGATGCACGCAAGGCGGCTCAGCAATATGTCGGCACACTTCTCATGCGTCTTGTGCGAATAGACCACCCGTCCATAGCACTCTCTCAACTGCCCTTCAAGTACCGCACGAGAAGTCGGCGTGTCGTCAGTTTGGGAATGCAGCTCCAAAGATCTCTCTCCATTTGTCTTTAGCTGACCACTCTCGTTTGGGGTTGGCTTGTTCATGATCAATAGCCTCTACCGCGATGTTGTAGCAGCGCTTCGCCTTGTACTGGAACAGCCCCTTGCCCCACACATAGGCACCGCTGCCGGGAGCCCTCCACCACTCTTGCTCCGCGTCTTGATCCGCCATCCACTTGAACATGTCACGACACATGAAGTCGTAGTAAAGGAAGGACTTATCACGGTAAGAGTAGTTCTCGATGAACTGATACGCGAGCGTGTCGACAAGGAGCCCGCCGATCGGAACGTCCCACCGCTGCTTCCAGGAACGCATCATGCGGCACAGCTGTACAAGATTCCCATTGCAGTTCGCATTCCTCTGACGAATGGCCTCTATTTCCGCTCGAGGATCTGTTGTCCGCCAACGGCCACCATCATTGGCGTCTGGATAGGTGTAGCTGTCATTCTTGTTGATGAACCCCGGCACTACTTCGAAGTTAATTCCGTCGGTGAACGGCACCTGGATTACCTGCCCATCGGCCCGAATGCTTGTGGTGGAGTAGGTTCTTTCAATCGAGCACTTCACCGCTTGGAGGAGCGCGGACTGACCATTCCCGACGTGACCGTTGTATTGCTCGTATAACGAGTACGGGAGTTGCATGATCATGTCGAGATCGCTGAGCCCCTCAATGGCAGTGTTCCTGCCGTACGATCCGACATAGAGGCTGTGCGCGGTATCGGACGTCGTATCCCAGAAATCTGTGTTCAGTCGTCTGGTGATCGCCCTGTAACGAGCTGAGATGGTCTCGCCAGTCGTAATCTTCAAATTGTCGCAAAACGTCTGAAACCATTCCGCCAGTCCCATGTTCCATTCTCCGCGAGAGTCACGGGTCTCTACCCGTCGTGAGCGCGTGCCCCACAGCCGGCATAGATAACCAGTAATGGCGGCATTATCGCACCACACGGGAGGTTTCGCCATGATCATGACCCGCGATCCGGAAACCATGACGGCCGACGATCGTCGCCTCGAAGTCGCCAGCATTCTGGCCACCGGCCTATTACGCTGCGTCCGGCGGGCGAAAGCACCGGTTCCCGACGCCAGCACAGAACCCCCGCCGGAGTCTCAGATTGGCCTTGATCTTCCATCGGAAACGAGGCTGAGTGTGGCTCAACAACCCGTTGGTTAACGGGTTGGGTCTCTGAAACCACGTGTGGAAAGGAGCCGCATCGATGCAGGACGTTGCCACGGAACTCACAGCCCTGGACCAGATGTCCACGGGCGACCTGGCCGAACGCTACCGGGAGCTTCACGGCCAGCCCTGTCGAACCCGCCATCGGGCCTACCTCATCCGCAAGGTGGCGTGGCGCATCCAGGCCAACGCTGAGGGGGATCTCACTGAGCGTGCCCGTAAGCGGGCGGCAGAACTGGCCGACGACGCCGAGATCCGCGTCATGGCCCCAAAGACCATGATCTGCCCGCCGCAGGTCGGTGAAACGGTGACGGTCACGCGGCCGATGCCGGCGGAAGACGAGAAGCCCAACGACCCGCGCATGCCCCCACCGGGAACGGCGGTGGTGCGGCAGTACAAGGGCCGCACCATCCGGGCGGTGGTCCTTGAGGACGGGCAGAGCGTTGAATGGAACGGCGAACGGTTCCGCTCTTTGAGCGCGCTGGCCAACCGGATCACCCGCAGCCACATGAGTGGCTTCCGCTTCTTCCGCCTGGGGGTGAAACGATGAGCCGAGCACCGAAGAAACCCGAACGGCCAGAGCGCGGGACAATCCGCTGCGCCATCTACACCCGCAAGTCCACCGAGGAGGGCCTGGAGCAGGAGTTCAACTCCCTGGACGCCCAGCGAGAGAGCGCCGAGGCCTATATCGCCAGCCAGCGTGCCGAGGGATGGACGGTCCTCCCCGAGCGCTATGACGACGGCGGCTACTCCGGCGGCAGCATGGACCGCCCCGCGCTCGACCAGTTGCTACGCGACATCGACGCCGGCAAGATCGACTGCGTGGTGGTCTACAAGGTGGACCGCCTCTCCCGCTCCCTGATGGACTTCGCCAGGATCATGGAGACGTTCGAGCGCCACGGCGTGTCGTTCGTCTCCGTCACCCAGCACTTCAACACGACCCATTCGATGGGCCGGCTGACGCTGAACATCCTGCTCTCGTTCGCCCAGTTCGAGCGGGAAATCATCGGAGAGCGCATCCGCGATAAGCTCGCAGCCCAGGCGCGCAAGGGCAAATGGACGGGCGGTGCGCCGGTCCTCGGTTACGATGTCGACCGTTCCGGCCCCAGCCCGCGCCTGGTGGTCAACGCGAGCGAAGCGGCGCGCGTCCGCGAGATCTTCCGCATGTACATTCAGGAGGCGTCGCTCCTGCCGGTGGTGAAGGAACTTGTTCGTCGGGGATGGGTGACCAAGAGGACCATCACGAGCACGGGACGCGAACGGGGAAACCGCCCGTTCGACAAGGTGTCGCTCTATGCGATACTGACCAATCCCACCTACACCGGCAAGAGGCTCTTCAAGGGCGAGCTCTTCGCCGCCGAGCACGAGGCGATCATCGAGCAGGACCTGTTCGACAAGGTCCAGCAGCAACTCAAGGCCAACGGCCGCAGCGGCGGGGTCGAGGTTCGCAACAAGTATGGTGCGCTTCTTCGCGGGCTGCTCCGGTGCAAGGGGTGCGACTCGGCAATGGCGCACACGTTTTGCAGAGGTAAAGCCCGTAATGCCCACCGCTACTACCGGTGCATCAACGCGATCAAGAACGGCCGTGACGCCTGCTCCGCCGGACTGCTCCCGGCCACCGAGATTGAGCGGGTGGTGGTCGACGAGGTCCGCGGTCTGGCGCAGGACGAGGCGATGCTGAGGCAGGTCCTGGCCGATGCGAAGGCGGCCGTCGAAGCGGAGTTGACGGCCGTGCGCCGCGAACGCGACGAGCTTCGGCAGGCGGTTGCCCGCGGCCACAAGGACCTCCAGCGGCTGGTCACGAGTGGGAAGGCCACGCCGGACGTTACCGGGCACATTGCCGATCTGCATTCCCGCCTCGCGGCCGACGAGCAACGCCTGCTGGAACTGGACGCGCGGATCGCGGCGATGGAGAAGCAGATCGTCACGCCCGAAGCGGCCCGCGCCGTGTTCGCCGACTTTGACAGCCTGTGGCAAAGCCTCATCCCGCGCGAGCAGGCCCGCCTGCTCAAGTTGCTGATCTCGACGGTGGAGTATGACGGCGATGCGAGCACCGTGTCGGTCACCTTCAGGCCGACAAGCATCCGGGCGCTCATCGACCGCAAGATGGAGAATGCAGCATGACCACAGTGACCAAACAGATCCACTTTGCCGTCCACCACCGGCGCAAGGTCGCCATGCCCGGCCTGGCACCCGACACGCGAGGGCCGGAGGGGCGTGTCCCACGCGTGGCCAGGCTGATGGCGCTGGCCATCCGCTTCGACCGACTGCTCGCGGACGGCGTCGTGGGCGACCTCACCGAACTAGCTCGCCTGTGCCACGTGACGCAGCCGCGCATGAGCCAGGTCATGAACCTGCTGCACCTGGCCCCCGATATCCAGGAGGACATCTTGCATCTGCCGCAGATCAGAACGGGCAAGGACACGTTGACGGAGCGGGACCTGCGGCCGATCACTCGGCTCCGATGCTGGCGGGAGCAGCGTGTTGCGTGGCGTACCCTTCGCGGCCCTCTCGACTCGGTTGAAGGCAATCCAGAGCTGTGCTAAACGGATGTCCCTGTCCTCAATTCTCCTCAAAGCTCTTCTGGATCAACGGTTTGGCCCTGGCCAAGTCTTCGAGGCTGCGGATTGTCAGTTCCAAGTCACCAGTCCCATGATGCCCCACGCCGCGCACATCGCGGGAGAATCCCTCCTCAACTGGGACCTCATCTGGATTCAGGGGCAGCCACATCAGCAGGCTGTTCTTGCCCGTTTGGAGCTGGACCGTGGCGAAATTCTTCAGCCGCTTGTAGGCAATATACCACTTCAGGACGCGCTCCTGCACGTCATCTCCAAGGTCGGTCACGTGGTCGCGGACAGCCTCGTACAGCTCCTTGAGCTGGGGCGTCGCCTTGGCAAGGTACTCTTCCTGCGTCGTGTACTGCTTCGGGCTGCCAGTGCCGTCGCCATCCCCCTCATCTTCGGGCTGTGCCGACACGACATTGACCAGGTCGAGCAAGAGCAGATCATCGCCGAAGAAGACGTACCGGATCAGCTCGATGTTCCGATTGATCTGTTGGATGGCGTGGATATCGTATCGAGTGAAGTCCTCCGCAATGCACAGCAATCGTGGGGCGCTCCAGTCGAGCTGCGATGCCACATCCTGGCCGAACTCCTTCTGCACAAGCAACTCGAACTCCGCTTTATGGTCCATCAGCCAGTCGAGGTAGAACAGGCCTTGGTTGATAACGTTGGCATTGGAGTTGCGCTTGTACTCGATGATCGTCGGGCAGAGATTCTCATCGATGCCGAGCGTGTCGATTCGGCCAGCGTGCGTCTTTCCCGTGGAGTATTCAGTGGCGACGAACCGGACATGCAGAAGCGTCTCAATATGCTTCTCAACCAGCGTCTGGAGCTTCTTCTCCAGTTTCACCGGCTTGCCAACCAGTTCCACAGCCGAGCCATTCGCTACCCTGAACAGCTTCACGTCGCTCATTGTTCAAACCTCGCTGCTGACGCTTGAGACCGCTTTCGGCCGCCGTAGCCATTGCGTGGCCGGCCAACCAAGTATTGTCCGCTTTCCGCCGATGGTCACAAGCACGAACTCGGTTGATGCTCGGGCTTCTAGGCGACGCGACCTCCTCCCGCGACTCGTGCGTCGTGAAGGGACAGGCCGCCATGGGCCGTCGCTCACCGTCGTGCAGACGCCCACATCGATTCGACCCTGGCCGCAAAGGCATCCAGCGTCTCGAGGTGGGTTCGCGTGAACCGCGTCGGCGAGGCGTCGGCTGCCACTCGCAGCAGGCTGCGGAACGGAAGCAAATACGGAGACGAGAGGTTGGTATCGCGTTTCTGTGACCGGAGGGTCAGCACCAGCACCGACTGCCCAGGTTGCGACCGACGCCTTGCGGCTTGAGCCAGCGCGCAGAAGCCGAGTTTCGGTCCCTGCCATAGAAGTGTCCCCGCAGGGACCTCATCATCGTTAACCCGGTTTCGGAGCTCGGACAGTTCCATCTGCAGAAGCGATTGCTCCAACATCGCAATAGCTCGGCCTTCTGCGAACAGGCTGTCCCATCGTGTGGCCACCTGGTCCCACTGTCGAACCATGTCCAGCCCAAGCCACCCCGTTCGGCGCGCGATCTCGAACAGCTCCTGCGCGACCTTGTCGCGTGCCTCCAAGTACCAGAGCCACGGGAGCCGGGCGACAGCAAGCCGTGTGGCGATCTCGAATCTGGTCGCCTCCGCGTGCGCCACGCCTTGCGGACAGCAGAAACACCAAGTCACCAACGCCGCAGCCAGGCGCACAGACCGGATCGATTGCTCAAACTGGAGGGGCGCTGGTGAGGAATCGTGCCGGCGTACAAGGGCTCCCATACTCCGCTCCCGGCCACTGTCGTCGGTTCCGTCGTCAAAAAACAGGAACGACCAGGCGCGGTACGTCAGGTCAAGGAAGTCGGCGCTGCTCAACCAGCGTTCGGCATGCCCCGATACGAGCAGCACGGCAACGATGGCCAGGTCCGACGACAGCATCGTGGCAGGCCGAGCGTCAGCGAACTTCGTCGACGTACAGATGTCAACGATCTGCCTGGCGATGCGCTGTCCACGGCGTCGTTCGGAATCGGCGAGGTCTCGCTTGGTCACGGGAGGTGGTTCGGGGTGCTGCTTGGTCTTGACAGTCTCGGGCTTGTCGACCATCTCATCGTCGCCGCCCTCCTCCTCTTCGACCTCCGATCCGGTGGGTTCGTCATTCGAAATGCCGAAGTAATCCAGCAGCAGGCCTCGCAGGCCCAAGACGCGCGCCGCCTCGTCGAGTCGGCCTGCATCGTGGCGATGTGCCGGCAGGCGGTAATCCTCGGTGAAGAAGTCGGATGCCGCAACGGAGGTCGACGTCTTCTCGTCCCGTTCCTTCTGCTCGTGGCTTGCGGATGACACTGGTGTGTGGGTCAGATGGTCGCCTAACAGCCGTAGCACCTCGGCCCACCCCTGGAAGCTCCATTGCCCCGGCCCTACGTGATCGACGATCGCCTGGGCAATCTGCCGCTGGCGGCTGGTCGCGCTCAACATGAACTCGTGATCAACCCAGTGATCCGCCGAAACGTGGCGCTTGCCGGCGATTGTGACCGCCAACTGGACACGGCTGACCACTCCAATGCTGCGTACCTTGACGAGCCCATCGCTGGCATGGATGTCGTTTCCGCCAAGAACGCGACCGTCGGCCAGAAGTTCAACGGACGTAACGGATTCTGTCGCGGCATAGGCGACCACAAGCTCCCCGTGGTCGTGATGGGTGGCAAGGATGCGTATAGCCGGAGCTGGCTGGGTGGGCGGGACCCGCGGCAGGTCTGTGCGCAGCACGGCCGGCTCCTCGATGCGTCGAAGGCCCGAATTGAGCGTCTCATCAACCTCGCTTGCCTTCAGCCTCACGACAGCCATGGCTTCAGCATTGCCAGCCGCCCCCGGCAACGCCAACGCTGCGCGCGAACAGTTGGCGCTCCCGACGCATAGAACGGCATCCGACGCCCCGACAAAGGCGTAAAACTTGGCGTGGATGAACGCCTGGACACCTTCTCCACGCGAAGTCGCCACGGCAACCAGGGCCTTGGGCTGTCTGATCCGCTTCCAGGCGGACGCGAGCAAGTGCGATTGCCCCGGCTGGACCATCACTTCGATTGGCACGCCAGGCCACTGCCCCGCGATAGCGGTCAGCGCTTCCCCTGCCTCGTCGAAGTACGGGGAACCCACCACTATCCGCTGCACAGCCAGATCACCCACTGCGTCGAACATTCGGCGCACGAGCGTCGGGCCAGTGCCGACCTTGGCGAGTACGCCCGACGCCGGCCCCAGCGTCCGCGCCCACTCATGTTGGTCAGGATCGAACGCTTCCCGCAGCTCCATTCGGGCCGACGCCGGATGCGGGGCTCGCGCCAGACATCCCTCGGCGAAGTCCCTGAATGCTGCCAAAGAGCCGCTGCCGTCCTGGTCGCTCTGGAATCGCACCCACAACTCGTCATTCTGACGCATGCCGCCAAACGTCAGGTTCCCGCTGCCCACAAACAGGTCCGCGTGCTCCGGCCCCGCCAGCATGACCATCTTCGGATGAAACCGGAATCCGGGCTCCATCCGGACCGGCACGACCCGGTATCGACGTCCGATCCGACTAACCCAGCGGCCCTGCGCAGCAAAGGTCGTCGCGACCTCCTCGGCGTCGGCAAAAACCGTCAGCGACGGGTGTCCGCACTTCCGCAACTCGCGCAACAACACGTTCTCAATAAAGATGAAGTCGATATTGAACGTGGCAATGAAGATGTGCGTCAGGTTCTTCCGACCAGCCAGAAGCTTGAGGATGTCGTCACGCATGATCCGGCTCCTCCAGCTTGTCCAGTAACTGCCGACCATGTGAGGAAAGACCGCCCGTCTCGTGGTCGATCATCCCAAGATCGGTGAGGATGCCCATGACATTGCCTAGCCGATCGCCGCTGAACCCGGCCGAGACATGGATGCCCGTCGGGCGAAGGACGCGCCCATCGGGGAAGAAGCGCAGCGAGCATTTGAGGCCATTGCCCATCTTGCGCAGCGTGGTGTTGAGGTGCGATTCCACCGCGCCGCGGTCGATCACCCGAATCAGGAGGGTGCGGACCATCTGGTCGGAACCAGTGTCCAGGATTGGAAACACCCGTTCAGCCCCCGATCCGGTGCGAGGGAAACGCTCCAAGGCGTACAGCCCTCTCGATCGCTTCCAGGTCGCGGCCAGAAGCGTGAGGGCGAACATCGCCCGGTCGCGGGCTGAAAGCCGGTTGGCAGACCTCCTCTCGATGGGGCCATCCAGGAAGGCATCATCGCGAATAGCGCCGCAGAATGACGAGAACGACGCTGCCCAATCGAGTTCAAACCTGGCGTCAAGTCGCTCGGCGATCGCAGGTGCTAGCCCCTCGTCTTCAGTCCAGACTGCAACGACATCATCAACGGTCGCCCCATCCGCTTCGCCAATCGCCGAGGTTAGCGCCCCAAGCAGCAACTCAAGGGAGAAATGCACGCGGCGGTGCATCTCGTAGGCCGCCCATGCCAGCGCCGACTCGGTCAGCTGGACACGGGGCTGCGTCGCATCGACGTACCGCGCGGCGAGTGCGGCCGCCGACGAACCGTAGCCCGCCTGGATGGACGTCAGCGCGAAGCGGACGGTCGTGAGGAACCGGGTGTATGTCTCTCCATCCTGGCCGTCCTCCGGCGTCAGGAAGGCCGCTTCGAGCAGGTCGCGCTCTTCCTGAGACTCGGGCACATCGAGAGCGCCGGCAGAGAAGTGCGCGGCCTCCGCAGAAACAATCGTGGCATCGACTGAGCCGCCCTCAAGTATGCGCTGGGCCAGGGGGCTGCTGCCGAGGTTCTGCCGTCGGATCTCGTGCATCCGGCGGCCGCGCGGTGTGATCTTCGGAGCCTCCCACTTCCCCTCGATAGATTCATGTCCGATCAGACCGATGGTTCGGCACGGAACGACGTAGGTCCCGAAGGTTGCGCCACCACGCCCCAGTTTCAGCGGAACCACGCCCCCGCTGGCCAGAGTGCTCATTTGATCATCAAACAGGTCGCTGCCCAGCAGGCCGCCGGTCTTGCGCCTCAATTGCCTATCGGTCATCTGCGTCGCGGCAAGGACCACGAGTTCCAGCCGGCGCTCCATGTCGTGGAACTCATCCCAGTCGGGAGGGCGTGCTTCGCCTGTGTCGATGCCGCATAGCCTGTAGTACTCCATGAGGAGCCAAGGCAGCATCGACAGGTAGCGAGCACGTTGGGAGATCGTGGTGATGCCCGAGACCCACACCTTCTCCAAGTCCTGGTCGACCCTGCGGAAGCCGAGGATGTCGAGGCCCCGGATCACCTCTTTCTCGCCGGCATTCCAGAAAAGCGTGGGCATGGCCTGTCGTCCTGCTAAAGGCCCCGGCGACACCGCTGGGGATCGCGGTCTACACACCGATGCGCCCGGGCATCTTCACGGCCTATCGCCCGTGCCACTAGCGGATGATAACCGGCGGGGTTACACTTGTCATGTTTAGTAAACAGTGCATCCCTGAAGGATGCGCTGTCGTGCCGCCCAAGGGCAGCGAGAAGGATGGAGCACATGGCGAAGACCGTGACCGGAGCCAATCTCGGATTCGAGGACAAACTGTGGGCTGCCGCGGACAAGTTGCGCGGTAACATGGACGCCGCCGAGTACAAGCACGTTGTCCTCGGCCTGATCTTCCTGAAGTACATCTCCGACGCTTTCATGGAGAAGTTCGCGGCACTACAGGCCGAGAAGGACGCCGACCCGGAGGACAAGGATGAATACCTGGCTGACAACATCTTCTGGGTGCCGCCAGAGGCTCGCTGGCCGTACCTCCAGAAGAACGCCAAGCGCCCGGAGATCGGGACACTCGTTGACGACGCCCTGACCGCCATTGAACGAGACAACAAGGTCCTCAAAGGCGTGCTGCCCAAAGACTACGCTCGGCCTGCGCTCGACAAGGCCCGCCTCGGCGAGATCATCGATCTGATAGCCACGATCGGCCTGGGTGACAAGCAGGCCCGCGAGCGGGATGTCCTCGGCCGCGTGTACGAGTACTTCCTCGGCAAGTTCGCCGCCGCCGAAGGCAAGCTCGGCGGGCAGTTCTACACGCCGCAGTGTGTGGTTAAGCTGCTGGTCGAAATGATCGAGCCGTACAAGGGCCGCGTCTTCGATCCGTGCTGCGGCTCGGGCGGCATGTTTGTGCAGGCCGCCAAGTTCGTGCAGTCCCACGCCTCGGGCAACGGCAACGGGAAGAAGGCCAAAGTTTCGCCGGCCGTCCGCCGCGATATCTCCATCTACGGCCAGGAATCCAATAACACCACTTGGCGGCTGTGTCTGATGAACCTGGCCATCCGGGGTATCGACGGCAAGATCGAATGGGGCGACAGCTTTCTGGCCGACAAACACAAGGACCTCAAGGCCGATTACATCCTGGCCAATCCCCCGTTCAACATGGAGGACTGGGGCTACTCGAAGGTGAAAAGCGATGTGCGCTGGCGGCGCTTTGACCAGCCCTCCGGCAACGCCCAGTTCTCCCTCCCCCCCGGCGGCGAGCGCAAGCAGAAGGACGGCTCCTTCGTCCACGTCGACGGCGGTAACGCCAACTACGCATGGATTCTCCACTTCCTCCACCACCTCGCCCCGCATGGCACCGCCGGGTTCGTCCTGGCTAATGGGACGCTAACCACGGAGACATCCGGTGAGGGCGACATCAGAAGGGCAATCGTGGAAGCTGACATGGTGGATTGCATCATCGCGCTACCCAGCCAGCTGTTTTACACGACGCAGATTCCAGCTTGCCTCTGGTTTCTGACACGCAACAAAGGGGCGGACAAGGATCGGGGATACCGCGCTCGGCACGGGGAGACGCTGTTCATCAACGCCCGCGAGATGGGGATACTGACCGACAGGACGCACCGTGAACTGACGGACGAGGAGATCGCAACCATCGCCCGCACTTACCACGCCTGGCGTGGCGAGACAGGTGCTGGCGACTATCTGGACAAGCCGGGCTTCTGCAAGATGGCGACGCTCAAGGAGCTCGCGTCGCACGGATTCATGTTGCCGCCTGGCCGATACGTGGGGGCTGAGGAGACCGTCACCGACGACAAGTCGTTCGACACGAAGATGGCGGAGCTATCCGCTGAGCTTTACCAGCAGATCGCAGAATCCACTGAGCTTGATCTGGCAATCCGCCGCAACCTGGAGGCGCTTGGCTATGAGGAATAAGGGCCACGTCACCCGCACCGGCGGACGCGAAGCGACGACCGGCCACATACCTGGCGATGTCGCTCTAGCCGTCGGCATGCCCAGTTTGCCCCCGCCAGAGGGTTGGCGATGGGTCAAACTCACGGATTTCGCTCGCCTTGAAACGGGTCATACGCCCAGCCGTGAACACCCCGAATATTGGGGCGGCGACATACCGTGGATTGGAATCCGTGATGCGACCGAGAACCACGGAAGGGAGATTGCAGACACCCAGCAACACACCAACCAGCTGGGCATCGACAATTCTTCCGCGCGTGTTCTGCCCGCCCACACCGTCTGTCTCTCACGCACCGCCTCAATCGGATACGTGGTGGTCATGGGACGCCAGATGGCCACCAGTCAAGACTTCGTCAACTGGGTCTGCGATCCCAAGGTCCTCGACTATCGCTTTTTGAAGTACATCCTTCTTGCCGAGCGCAGCAGTTTCTTCCGGTTTGCGCACGGCACCACGCATCAGACGATTTATTTCCCTGAAGTAAAGGCGTTCCACGTCTGCCTGCCTTCCCTGCAAACGCAAGGACGGATTGCTGACATGCTGGGGGTGTTCGACGAGAAGCTCGAGTTGAATCGTCGGATGAGCCGGACACTCGAAAAGATGGCGGCGTCGCTGTTCCAGAGTTGGTTCGTTGATTTCGATCCTGTGCGGGCAAAGGCGCGTGCGTGCGATACTGGCCTACCCAGCAGTGTGGCCGCGCTGTTTCCTGACTCGATCGAGAGCTCACCTTTTGGGCCGGTTCCCAAAGGGTGGAAACTGCTGGCGCTCGATGAGATAGCGCAGTACACAAACGGTTTGGCATGCCAGAAGTTCCCGCCCAAAGCAGGCGAAGCAGGGCTACCAGTCATTAAGATTCGCGAACTGCGTCAGGGAACGTCTGACTCTGCGGACAGGGCCACGGCCGAGGTCCCAGAGAAGTACATCGTGGCGAACGGCGATGTGCTGTTCTCCTGGTCTGGAAGCTTATTAGTTTCGGTCTGGTGTGGCGGACGGGGTGTGTTGAACCAGCATGTGTTCAAAGTGAGTTCGGCATCTTACCCGAAGTGGCTGTACTACCACGCAACACTCCACCACCTTGAGGAGTTCCAGCGGATAGCCGCAGACAAAGCAACGACGATGGGGCATATCCAGCGACGCCACTTGAGCAATGCTCGAATCGCGATCCCCGACGCGCGTGTGCTGAGAGCAGCTCACGATATCCTTGGAAGTCTCTTTGCCCGCCAGATCAACGTGCTGATACAGTCAAGCCGTCTGACAGGGCTGCGTGACGCCCTCTTGCCCAAGCTGCTCAGCGGCGAACTGGAACTGCCGGAGGCCGTCGACGTGGCCGATGAGGCTACGGCATGAGCGGGGCCGAGCCGATGGGCAGCACGATGTCCAGCGATTCACTGAATCGCCCTTGTCGGTAACTCAGTGCATAAGATGAAGGATGACCCATGGCTATGACTTGGAAGCAGTTGTTAAGCAAGGATCGGCCCCGCCCGTCCACGAATCCCGGCGATCACCGCGCCGAGTTTGAGCGGGACTTTGACAGGGCCATCTTCTCAACGCCGGTCAAGCGCCTCCAAGACAAGGCCCAGGTGTTTCCTCTTGAGCCTCACGACGCGGTGCGTACCAGACTTACCCACTCGTTGGAAGTGTCATCGGTAGCACGGGGCTTCGGCATTGCCATCGGGCAGCGCCTGCTTGCCAACAAACGGATCGATCCTGGTATGGAACGCTGGATCGAAGCCATATGCGCCACGTGTGGCCTTATCCACGATTTGGGGAATCCGCCCTTCGGCCACTCGGGCGAAGATGCTATCCGTCACTGGTTTGCCACACGCTTCGGCCAGGAGAAGCTCGGAGGCCAGATGCACGGCAATAGCCAGCTCGTCCACGATTTCCTCAACTTTGAGGGAAACGCTCAGTCGTTGCGGCTCCTCACCAAGCTCCAGATCCTCGCCGACTTCAATGGCCTCAACCTGACATACGGTACGCTTTCCGCATCATGCAAGTACATCGCCCCTTCTCACGAAGCAGGGAAATCTGATGACCACGCGACCGCCAAACCCGGGTACTTCGCCTCGGAGAATGACATCGTGGCGAGCATTCGGGACAAGACCGGCACCGGCAAGGCCCGCAACCCGCTGACCTATCTTGTCGAAGCCGCCGATGACATCGTGTACTCCGTTGCAGATATCGAAGACGCCGTGAAGAAGGGCATTGTGTCTTGGAGCGACATCGAGCAACAGCTACGGGATGCAAATCAACCCACAATACAGGCGGCACTTGAAGCGATGGTCCGCATCCTGAAGGCGGGCAGCGATGCGATCCCCTCGGGTCTGCCTGGTGACATCTACGCTTCGGCATTCCGCACGGCCTCGATCAGTGTTGTAGTCCCATCGGTAGTTAGGGCGTTCGAGACGCGATACGACGAGATCATGGCGGGCACATACAAGGGGGAACTCATTGCTGAATGCGACGCGGCTCCGCTGCCGAAGGCGCTAAAAGCAATCGGAGGAAAGCAGGTCTACTGCACGTCATCCAATCTCAAACTGGAGCTAATGGGCCGCCGCGTAATTTACGACCTGATGGATATCTTCTGGGAAGGCGCGAAGGCTCTTCCTATCGATGGGCCACCAAAGCCGAAGTCGTTTGCCGGGAAGGCCGGTGCGTTGCTCTCAGAGAACTACCGCCGCGTATTCTGCCATTTCGTGCAGGCTGTGCCGCAATTGCCGGAACAGTATCACCGATTGCAGCTCGTGACCGACTACGTGTGCGGCATGACTGATACCTTTGCAAAGCGGTTGCACGCCGAATTGACCAATGGATAGACAGGCGATCATTTCGAAGCTGCGAGAGCTCCTGCTCCACGACGTTACCTCGCTATGTCAGCGCGAGGATCGGCTGTGGAGCCGGGCGATTGTCTACACGCTGCGCGACCTTCGGCAGGCAAACGTGCGAGCAGTGTTCTTCGGTGGAACGCTCCGATCGCTGCTCCTATCGCGAGTACAACGCGGACGATTTGGACGGCCGCGGGATGTCGACATTGTGGTGGCTGGGGTCGGCCTGGACGCACTGCGCTCTCAGTTTGGAGAGATGATTACGCGGGAGACGCGCTTTGGTGGTTTGCAGCTTAGTCGTATGGAGTGGCAGTTTGACATGTGGCCGTTGCAGAACACATGGGCATTCCGTGAGAACAAGGGACGCGAGGCTCAGTTTGCCGAGCTGCCATCGACGACGTTCTTCAATTTGGAAGCTATTGCAGTGGATGTGTGGGCACCACCTGGGCGGCGGCGGAACATCTACGCCGGGGATGGTCAGTTCTTCGACGGCATCGTGGATGAGGTTCTTGAGATCAACCAAACGGACAATCCATTTCCAGCACTGTGTATAGTCCGTTCGCTTGTCCTCGCGTCGTCAATCGGCTTTGCGATTGGACCTCGACTGGCGCGTTACCTGATTCGGCATGCCCCGGCGGTGGATAACCACGACCTTCTGGAAACGCAGCGCAAGCACTACGGAGCAACCAGGTGCAGCGTTGATACGATGCGCCGATGGCTTGACGTTATCGACGAGCGCTGCGCCCGGAACAACGAGATTCCGATCAAGCTGCCGCAACCAAGGCAGATGACACTATGGCCTGAGGCTGACGAGCCTTCGTCCATCAAATTCCACGTACTCCCCGATTTGGGAGCAGGAAGGAGATAGCAGATGAGCGTGTGCTTGGACGAGGCTCAATGCGAGATCGCCACGGTGGAGTATTTCCGCGAGCTGGGCTACGAGTATCTTCACGGCCCGACGATCGCGCCCGACGGCGAGGCACCGGAGCGAAGTGACTACGGCCAAGTGGTGCTCATACGGCGGCTGCGGGCGGCGCTGGGACGGATCAATCCGGCCGTGCCGGACGCGGCGATCGAGGACGCCATCCGCCAGGTGACGCGCACGGACAGCCCCTCGCTGGTTGTCAACAATCGCGCATTCCACAAGATGCTCACAGATGGTGTGGACGTGTCTTGGCGGGAAAAGGGCAGCGAAAAGCACGGCAAGGTGTGGCTGGTGCAGCGCGACCCGGCCAAAATTGAGCAGAACGAGTTCCTGGTCGTCAACCAGTTAACGGTCATGGAGGATAAGAAGAACCGGCGGCCGGACGTGGTGGTGTTCGTGAACGGCCTGCCCCTGGGAGTGATCGAGCTGAAGAACCCGGCCGAAGAAAAGACCACCATTCGCCACGCGTTCAATCAGCTACAGACTTACAAGGGCGACATCGCCAGCTTCTTCACCTACAACGAGGTGCTGGTGATTTCCGATGGCTTTGCCGCGAAGGCCGGCACGCTGACGGCCGGTTGGGACCGATTCCAGCCGTGGCGGACCATCGACGGCGTCAAGCTCGCGGCCAAGGGGGCGGTTCAACTGGAGGTGCTGGTTAAGGGCATCTTCGAGAAGCGGCGGTTCCTGGATTTCGTGCTGAACTTCATCACGTTTGAGGATGATGGCAAGACGATTGTGAAGAAGGCGGCGGCGTACCACCAGTATTGGGCGGTGAATAAGGCCGTCCAATGCACGGTGGAGGCCAGCGGCCCGGGCGGGGACAAGCGGATCGGCGTGGTCTGGCATACGCAGGGGTCGGGCAAAAGCCTGTCGATGGCGTTCTACGGTGGGAAGATCATCAAGCACCCGGCGATGGAGAACCCCACGCTGGTGGTCATCACCGACCGCAACGACCTGGACGACCAGCTCTTCGGCACGTTCAGCATCAACAGCGAGCTATTGCGGCAGAAACCCGTGCAGGCTGAAAGCCGGGACCACCTGAAGGAGCTGCTGCGGGTAGCGTCGGGTGGGGTGGTGTTCACGACGTTACAGAAATTCGAGGGGGGCGATGCGCTCAGCGAGCGCCGGAACATCGTCGTGATCGCCGACGAAGCTCACCGCAGCCACTACGGCTTCAGCGCCAAGCTGGACAAGAAGACCGGCGAGATGAAGTACGGCATGGCGAAGTACTTGCGCGACGCCCTGCCGGGGGCTTCGTTTATCGGGTTTACCGGCACGCCCATCGAACTGGACGACAAGAACACCCCGGCGGTGTTCGGCGACTACATCGACAAGTACGACATCCTGCGGGCGGTGGAAGACGGGGCGACGGTCCCGATCTATTACGAGTCGCGGTTGGCGAAGCTGGAACTGAAGGAAGAGGAGAAGCCGAAGCTCGATCCGGAGTTCGAGGAGATCACCGAGGGCGAAGAGGAGACCGAGAAGAACAAGCTGAAGACCAAGTGGGCGGCGCTGGAGGCGATGGTCGGTACGGAGAAGCGCATCGGCCTGGTGGCGCGGGACATCGTGGACCACTTCGAGAAGCGCCTGGCCGCGATGGACGGCAAGGGGCTGATCGTCTGCATGTCTCGGCGGATCTGCGTGGAACTGTACGAGGCAATCCGCAAGCTTCGCCCGGCGTGGCACTCTGATGACGATGCCAAGGGGCAGATGAAGATCGTCATGAGCGGGTCGGCATCGGACGAGAAGGCATGGCAGCCGCACATCCGCACAAAGCTGGCGAGCGAGGCGATTGCCAAGCGGTTCAAGGACCCGTCGGACAGCCTGCGCCTGGTGATCGTGCGCGACATGTGGCTGACGGGTTTCGACTGCCCATCTATGCACACGATGTATCTGGACAAGCCTATGAGCGGGCACAACCTGATGCAGGCCATAGCCCGCGTGAATCGGGTCTTCAAGGACAAGCCAGGCGGTCTGGTGGTGGATTACCTGGGGATCGCCGACGCGCTTAAGCACGCGCTGCGCACTTACACGGCCAGCGGCGGAAAAGGTGAAGCGACGGTGGACCAGGAGCAGGCCGTCGCGGTGATGTTGGAGAAGTACGAGGTGGTGTGCGATCTGCTGCACAAGTTCGATTACAGAGCAATCCTGGCCGCCGCTCCCGCCAAGCGCATGGCCGGCGTGGCGCAGGCCATGGAGTTTGTCCTGGGCCTGGAGGATGGCAAGAGGCGGTATGTGCAAGCAGTTGGCGATTTATCTAAAGCCTTTGCCCTGGCCGTGCCGCACGAGAAGGCAATGGCGATCCGAGACGAGGTGGGGCTGTTCCAGGAAATCCGCTCGGCGCTGGTAAAGGCAACGATGTCCGAGAGTGAAAAATCGCCGGAGGAGATGGAGTCCGCCATCCGGCAGCTCGTCTCGCGGGCGGTATCGTCGTCGGAGGTGGTGGACATCTTCGCCGCCGCCGGGCTGGAGAAGCCCGACATCTCGATCCTGTCGGATGAGTTCCTCGCCGAGGTGCAGCAACTGCCACAGCGCAACCTGGCGATGGAACTGCTCAAGAAGCTAATCAACGACGAGATCAAGACTCACATGCGGAAGAACGTCGTGCAGGCACGGTCGTTCGCCGAGATGCTGGAGCAGGCGGTGCGGAAGTACCAGAACCGCGCCATCGAGGCCGCACAGGTCATCGACGAGTTGATTCGCCTGGCGAAGGAGATGCGGAAGGCCCAGTCACGCGGGCAGGAGATGGGGCTGTCGGATGACGAGGTGGCTTTCTACGACGCGCTGGCCGAGAACGCGAGCGCCAAGCAGGTCATCGGCGACGAGAAGCTCCGGTTCCTTGCTCAGGAACTGGTCGACCGGGTGAAGCAGAGCGTCACCATCGACTGGCAAGTGCGCGAGAACGCCCGCGCCCAAATCCGCGTAATGGTGAAACGCATTTTGCGGAAGCACGGCTATCCGCCTGATATGCAGCAGCGCGCAACGGAGCTGGTTCTGCAGCAGGCTGAGGTGTTGTGCAAGGATTGGACCGCGTAACGTAAGCGGATGGACAAGCTCAGCCATTGACAGCCGGCTTGAACACTGTAAGCTAAACACTGTACAGTCCGCGCCGGAGAAGAAAGATTGAGGCACGGATCATGAGCGGTAAGCAAAAACCCTTCGGTGAGGTGCTGCGTGAGATGCGCACGGCCAAGGGGATCAGCCTGCGGAAGTTCGCGGAACAGGTGGGCGTGAGCCCGACCTATCTTTCGCAGGTGGAGCAGAACAACATCGATCCGCCCACTGCGGAGCGGGTCAAGAAGATGGCCGAGATCCTCGGCGAGAATACGGATGAGCTCATCGCGCTGGCGGGCCGCGTGCCCGAAGACCTGCCGAAGATCATCCAGAAGCAGCCCACGCATATTCCTGAGCTATTGCGTGAGGCCAGCGGTTTGACGGCTGACCAGCTTCGGCAACTGGTCGAAAAGGCCAAGAAGCTCAAGGAGAAGGATGGATGAAGAATGGGCCGGCGGATCGCTAACACTCGAAGCGATGTGCCATATCTCACGAAGGAACAGGTGCAGCAGGAAGCATCCCTGCTGCTTGCCGAGCACGCCGCACGCTGCGGCAAGCCCGTCAGCATGCCCGTTCCAATCGAGGAGATTCTCGAGTTCCACCTGCAGCTGGTCTTTGAGATGGCCGACATGAAGCGCATGTTCGGCTTCGGGGACGTTCTGGGCGCGCTCTGGATCGCGGAGAAGACGGTGCGCATCGATAGCAGCCTCGATCCCAGCGCCAACCCGAAGATGCTCGGCCGGTTTCATTTCACGCTTGCCCACGAGTCGGGCCACTGGCGGCTGCATCGCAAGTACTTTTTGGACAACCCCGACCAGGGGAAGCTGTTTGGCGCAGACGGCAAGCCCGCGTACGTGTGCCGCTCCAGCGATGCAAGGAAACCGATCGAATGGCAAGCCGACTATTTCGCGGCCCATCTGCTCATGCCCAGCGAGCTGCTCCGCGCCGGCTGGCAGGAATGGCGTGGCAACCTGGACTCCGTCTGCCTTGAGGATCTCTGGCACGAATACGGCGAGGATGCCGTGCGCACGGAGATCGGCCAGCGCAGCGATGCCCCCCGGGCCGATCAGCGCACGGCCCAGAACGCGGTGATGGAGATGTTCGTGCGGCCGCTGGCAGGGAAATTCGAGGTATCGGCCGAGGCGATGCGTATCCGCCTCGAGGAAATCGGGTTTATGCTGCGGGAACGATCGCAGACCCTGTTCTAAGGGGCATCTTTTTTTGTGTCTCAGGCGTTTACTGTTTACTTTATATAGACGCGGCCAACGAAAGGAGAAGTGAGAATGGCCAAACCGTTCGACCCTCGGAAAGTGTTGAAGCACATCTCGAATCCCCTTCTGCGTGAGTTCTTCGCCCGGCGAGGCGAGCTTGCGGAGGTCCCCTGGAATGATCTCAGCGAGCACAAGATCGAGCCCGTCTTCGAGGCCTGGCAGGCATTGCCGGAACGCCAGCGCCTTGAGATCCAGGTCATCCTGCGCGACGTCAACGAGTTGGCCGACCATCGCGGCCTAGCGGTGCTGGCCGAGGAGATCCTCTGGCACTGCCCGGAGCGGGCCGAGGAGTTCAAGGCGCAAGACGGCCAGGCGGACAAGGCAATGTGGGTCTACCTGAACGTCCAGGATGCGTTCAACGAGGCGGCCCTCTTCGCCCGCGCCGACGCCCTGGCCGCGGGACGCTACTGGAACCGCCGCAACAGCCTGCCCAGGAAGAAGATCAACGTGAACAAGGCCATGTGCGATGGGCTGGCGCAGGCGCTGACGTCCTTCTACGGCCCGGCCCAGATGCGCGGTCGTCATTGCCAGGTCGTGCATTACCAGCGCTCCAGCGGCTCCAACTACTTCTTTGCCTACCTGGACGACTATCCCGACAAGCGGATGGTTTTCGACGGCAACGGGGATGAGCCCACCGTGCGCTCGGACCGGTACGCCTTTGAGAATGTGTTTGTCTACAATGGCGATGATGGATCGATGGAGCTCTTTGCCCAGGGCGGCAAGAAGGTCTGGGAGCCTCTTCAGGCGGCGTTCTGCCAAGCCGTGCTGGATGAGGACGTAGACCCCGCTGATCCGCTGCGTCCCTCGTTCCAGCTCGATCACCTGCTCGCGACCGACTACCCGCTGACCAGTGACCCGCGGGACGGGGTCGAGGAGGCCCGGATCACCCGGCTGCGTCTTGCCCCACGTGGCAGCGGCGGCTACGTCGAAATCAAGGCCGATCCCAAGGGCCACCCCAACGACATCTACCGGAAGATCGAGCGGTGGCTGAAGACCGAGTGCATTCCGCCGGGGGCGACGCGTGTGTTGCAGGCGACATTCCGGGCGAAGTTCCAGCCCGATAGCCGGGGCCGCCAGCCGGTGTTGACGTTCGACGTGTCGGTCCCCAACTCCAGCAATCTCAAGAGCAAGCCCGATGAGCAGCGAACGGTGGGCGAGCGGTGCCTGAAGCTGTGGAAGGTGGTGGTGGATGACCATGAATGATCTGCTCCACCTGATATTGGCCGCTGCCGATGATGTGGGCCGCGTCTTCGATCATGCTGAGATCGTCACATGGCCGGCCGGTGCTCACGGGGTGCTGTGCCGGTTGGGCCTCTTGCGCCCGGCGGCCGCGGGTCTGTTCGCGCCATGCCCCAACTGCCAGGGTGCGCACATCGAAGCGGTGACCATTCGCCCGGGCGCTGGCGAGGCCGATCGCTACTTCATCTGGTGCCCCGACGCGATGCGTGTTGAGGTGCATCCGGAAATGTGCGCTGGCTGGGAGGTAGACCGGGCGAACCTGGCGTCTGCCGTGGCGGTTGCGATGGGGATCACGCAGAGGCCCAAGGCCGTGGTTTCTGAGCGGTTCTGGCGTCTGGGGCGAACGCCCTGGCCGCCGGGTACCAGCCACACACGCGAGATCGCGCTGGCGATGCGGATGCGCGACCTCGATGCTTCGAACGTTGCTGCCAACGTTGGGGCGGGCGGCCGCACCATCGTGCTCGTGCCCCAGCATGCGCCCGACGATCGGATCTGGTCCGATCCCGCGCCGGCCGTCGTGCCGCTCGCGGAGGTCCTCTCGCTGGTGGACGGCGAGCTGGTTTTGGACACCTCGGCCGTCGTGGAAATCGTCCAATCCGCCGATCTTCGGGCCGAGAAGGCCAATGCGATCGCGCTCGGACCGACGGGCAAGAAGATGGTCCGGCGGCAGGTCAAGGCCGAGATCAAGTCCCTGCTGACCGACGACGCCTATGTCGCCGCCTACAAGGAGCATGGGTCGTATCGTGACGCGGCGGAAGCCCTGACCCGACAAACGGGTCGGCCGGTCAGCAAGGACGCGGTCTACCGCGCGGTGCAACGCCACGGGGGCCAAGCCGGAACAGTCGAGGAGGAGGACTCGCCCTCCGTCGCACGCGGTGTCGCGTCGCAGCGCCGCGACAGAGCCAAGAAGATCGTGGAACGCCGCTAACTCAGCATTCACAACAGTTTCGGGGCTTTTGGGCGGAATGACCTTCCGCCTTTTTCATGCGCCAACCGCGACACCCGGGGCCTCGGTCGAGGCCGGACGGGCTCAAGACCAGTTCAGCCCCGATCGCATCTGTGGAACCACGCGGCGCGTCGTCGCGGCACAGTGATCAATCGTGCGATAGGTGGCTGATCCGGGAGCACATCGCCCGGCCTCGAGGTAATCATGGCCTCGAGCCAGACCATCGTTTCTCACCCGTTCACCGTCACCTTCGTCAGCTTCAAAGCCCGCCAGCTCTGCCGGCGCTCCGACTTCTCGCGGTCGGACTTCGACGACCTCTGCCAGGGCATGCTCCTCTATCTCGTCGAGAAGGCCCACCTGTTCGACGCCGAGCGGGGCAACCTGGAGGCCTTTGTCACCCAGGTCCTGAAGACCTGGGTGGCGATGGAGCTTCGCTTCCGCCAGCGCGGCAAGCGGTGCGAGACCTACAAGGCCGTGTCCCTGGAGGGCACGCCCGTGGAATGCGAAGACGACGTGACCTGCCTGGGCGCGGTCCTGCTGCAGGAGGATGGGGATCGCCGTACCCAGGTCGAGTCGATCTCGCCGGTCGAGCAGTTCGAGCTGCGCGAGGCCATCGACCACGCCATGGCCAGCCTGGACCCCAAGGACCAGGCGCTGGTTGCCAGCGTGGTCGCCAACGGGATTACCGCCACGGCCAAGGAGCTGGGCGTGTCCTGGCGGCAGGTCGCCAACGCGCTGGCCCGCATCCGCCGCGAGTTCGAAAAGGCCGGCCTCGGTCCCAGGTAGGCGGGGCGCGGTGCCCGCCACGGCATAGGTAACCAGAGAAGAGCACGCGACGCATCCCTCAGGGGCCCCGGCAAGAAAAGCCAGGGGCCTCCGAGGGGAGCGGAGGGAAGACACGCAAGGACGGACATGGACCTGAACATCGATTTGGACATCTTGGAAGTCGAAGAGGCCGCGGAATATCACGCGAAGGTGGATCGCTTCCTCTCCAGCCACCAGCTCTTGGATTTCATGAAGTGCCCGTGGCTGCACCACAAGAAGGCCGTCGGCCTGATCGGGGAGAGCGACTCGGCCAGTTACCTGATCGGCCGGGCCGCGCATGTCCGCATCCTCGAAGGGCGTGACGCTTACGCGGCTGCTTTCGCGCTGGGCGGTCCGATCAACCCGCAGACGGGCAAGCCGTACGGTGCGACCACCCAGGCGTTCCGCGCATGGGCCGAGGCGCAGGGCAAGCCGGTGCTCTCCTACGACCAGGTCGATCTGGTCGAGCAGATGGCCTGCGGCGTGGCGATGAACGGTGAAGCCGTGGACCTGTTGCTCTACGGTCGCAGCGAGGGCGTCGTCCGCGCCGAGTACTGCGGCACACCCTGTCAGATCCGCATCGACTGGCTTCACCCGCATCGTGGCATCGTTGATCTGAAGACCTGCGATGACCTGACCTGGTTCGAGGCCGACTCCAAGCGCTACGGCTACCCCAAGCAGATGGCCTTCTACCAGGCGGTTCTGGGTCAGGTCCTGGACGGCCTGATGGTGCCGGTCCACCTGATCGCGGTGGAGAAGAAGGAGCCGTTCCGCTGCGGCGTGTGGCGCGTCAGCGACGACAGCCTGGCCATCGCCCGCCAGGAGAACGAGGCCGCGATCAGCCGCCTTCTGGCCTGTCGCAAAGAGGATCACTGGCCCACCGGCTACGAGGAGATTCGCATGCTGGACGTGGCATAACCAAGCATCTCTCCGCGCCCGCGCGGATTGTGGCGAGTCCTTCAGCGACCGCCCCCCGGGCGCATCTGGCAGCCCCTGGACGGGTCACCGGAACCCTTTGACGGGCTTCTCCGGATGCGGGTTCGACTCCCGCAGCTGCCTTTGTCCCCAAACCGCTGGCCAGCGCAACGGGGTGCTTCAAGCACGGACTCAAACCCATACGGAGCGACGAACATGACCTGCAATCATCGCAGTTGCGATCCGCAGACCTCGGCGCTGGCCGGGCGGCACATGAGAACCAGCGGCATGGCTCAGCGCCAGCGCGACCTGTGCCTGATGGTCGTCAGACACCATCCGGGCCTGACCG
This sequence comes from uncultured Tepidisphaeraceae bacterium, assembly GCA_964451955.1. Taxonomy (GTDB): domain Bacteria; phylum Planctomycetota; class Phycisphaerae; order Tepidisphaerales; family Tepidisphaeraceae; genus JAPLNB01. The sequence goes on along the minus strand of CAYVKG010000068.1, from coordinate 342 downwards.
CCCGCGAGATCGAGGCTCGCATCGGCATCAAGGCCCACAAGCGCCTGCCGGAGCTGCGGGCTGATGGGCTGATTCACAATGGTCCGCCCCGCGCCTGCAGCGTCAGCGGCCGCATGGCCATGACTTGGTACTCGCCCGAGTTCCTCAACTAGCGCCGGGAGAAGCACGCATGACCACGATTCAGAACATCCACCGCGGGCGCAGGCACTCCCCGCCTCGCCTGCTCATCTACGGAACCGAGGGGATCGGCAAGTCCACCACCGCCGCCGCTGCGCCTACGCCCATCTTCATCCCCACCGAAGACGGCCTCGACCAGATCGACTGCGCCAGCTTCCCCCTGGC
>CAYVKG010000067.1:0-25139 GCA_964451955.1 uncultured Tepidisphaeraceae bacterium | reverse complement strand
CTTCCAGAACGGTAACGGCCTGACGAGAAGTTCCTCCAGAGGCAGAATGCGAGTCCCCCCTTGCAACATCTCGGCACGCATCCCGCGGGCGGCCTCCTCCAGCAGGTATCGGCGGGCGGTTCCCACGTCCGTCTTGCCGCCGTTCTCCGGCCGCGGTACGAGGGCATTGGGCAAGAACCCTCGTTGCCGGTCGTCGCGCAGAGGCTGACTGCCCGACCCGTCAGATGGTGGCGTGGGATAGGTGTAGATGCTGCAACTGATCCCAAGGGAGTTCTGCCTGGCAAGTTCACACATGCTCTGCGCGAAACGACAGGCGCCAACGCTGCCCGTGTCGGGCAATACGGCGCACAGTTGTTCCGCTGCAAACCACCCCGCCTCGTCCGTGGAACGCGCTCGGGACAAAAGCAGGCGAGCCAGTCGCTCGAGCTGGCGCTTGCCGCCCTCTTCCAGTTGGAGAACAACCATGGCCAAATCGCGCTTGCTGCGGTCTGCGCGGCAACGTTCGCGCCGCAGCACGGTCTGGATTTCCTGGGGCGAGTAGAGCGCTCGCAGATCGTGTTCCCATGTCTGTCTGGTCGTGCGATCCATACGTCACGTGTCCGTTTCCCACATCCCTGTCTGCCACTGTGATGTGTGACACGCCACGGCGCACTCCGTTCGCCAAGCGATGCCGCACGCGTCCTTCAAACCACTGCTCCCAACGGGACAGGGCTCTCCACTGCTCTGCACCGACATGATCTTCGCCATCAATGCTCCGGGCGCTGCATTCGCGGAGCGGGAACATTGATTTCGCCACGGTTTGCCGCGCCTCGGGCTCGCGCCGCTGCAGGCGCCTCGGCCCGCTTGTCGACGGGCGCGGCGGTTACTTCAAAGAAGCTGACGCCTCTGCCGGCGGCGGCCGGGACTGCGTTGATCACAACGCCCAGGATTCGGGCTCCGAGCCCGACCAGCCCGTCACATGCCGCCTCCGCCGCGTGGGCGTCGGTCTTACCGATGCGTACGACAACGACGACGCCGTCGCACGCGCCGCACATCGCCGCCGCGACCCGGGATTCGCTCAAGGCCGCGGTATCCAGCAGCACGTGGTCATAGCGCTCGGCCAACTCATCGAGGAGGTCGTGAAAGCGCCGGCTGCTCATCTCATGCCAGACCCTGCGAGGCCTGGGCCCGCAAGACATGACGTCCAGGCCCTCCACCGCGGTTCTCTGGATCGCACCGGCTGCTGACGCCTCACCGCGAAGAATGCTGCTTAGTCCGACCCGATGTCCCACGGCAAACAGGCGGTGGAGTGATGGATGCTCGAAGTCGGCGTCAACGATCAGAACTCGCTTGCCCGCCTCGGCCAATGCAATACCCAGGTTCCCAACGACGGTGGATCGTCCATCGGCGGGCATTGGGGACGTGACCATGAGCTTCCGACACTCCGCAGCCGATTCGGCGAAATGAACCATGGCACGGAGCGGACGCCGCGTGTCAGCTTCGCCCCGCGTCTCGTCATGCTCCAGCATCGGCGGCCGCGCGCGACCGAGTGCTGACAGCGACATTCGCGGAACCACGCCCAACACCGGCAACGCAAGACTGGCGCGCGCTTCCTGGATGCTGTATAGGCGGGGCTTCAGGCGTTCGCGCAGGTAGGCCATCCACGCCGCAAGTAACAGGCCGACGGCGAGTGCGGCACCGAGGATCCGAACCGGTTGCGGCTTGGAAGGTTTGATCTCCGCCGCTGGGGGATCCACCACGACGATCTTCATGGCGCCGGTGTTCTGACCCGCGCGGATCTCATTGATCCGAAGATCCAAGAGGTCGGCGTGGCGTTGCAGACGGCCGAGCTCCGCCTCAAGGGCGGCATACTGGGACGCCTTTGCGGCGATATCCATCACAATTGCCTGCTGGGCGCTGATTGCTTGGCGGACAGCCGCCTCTCGCTCCCTCGCCAGGGCCAATCGCCGCTTGCTCGCCACGACATAGGCCGGGCGCAACTCGTCAAGCCTGGCCTGCAGCGAGCGAACCTGCGGGTGATTGGGCAGATATGCCTGTTGACGCAATAGCTCGTTGATTCTGACCTCAAGATCCGTGATGGCCCAGCGAAGTTGAGCTTGCTCGACGTCGGACATCGCGAGGATACTCCCCGATTTCTCAAGATCCTCGATCTTCTTCAGATGCTCGTCGGTGTTGCCGTAGGCTTGGATTGCCTGACCATAGAAGTGCTCGGCCGCCATCAACTCGGCCCCCGCGACCTTCAGACTATCTCTCAATTCCTGCAGAGCCTGACTGCTCGCAGCGTCCTTTCCATCAAATGAGGCCGCGCCAGCAACTTGCTTCAGCTTCACCATATCGCTGCTGTGGGCGGCAATGCGGTTTTCGCACTGAGCTCTCTCCTGGCCAAGAATTACTAGAAGATCCTCGGCGGCGCGGCGAGCCATCCTTGCATGGTGAGACGTGTAAGCGTCCACGATGGCTGCAATAAGCGAAATGCCTTGCTCGCGGTCGGGTGCATCAAACTCGACGGAGATAATCCCGTCCTTTTTGCCAACAACTACTCGCAGTCGCTTTTTCATATGCGACACACTGTCCGGTATGCCGACAAATAGTCGCGAGTCGACAATCCCCGGGCGCGATACGGCTTCACTTAGAATTGGCCTGGACAGCAGTACGGTTCGTTCTTTGTTCAGGTAGTTGAACTCGGTGTCAGCAGTGGCAGGGGACTCTGGCTGCGCGATCAATCGGGGCACCGACGGAGTTACGCTGATCTGCGCCGAAGCGGTGTATAGCGGCGTGGCGAACCCCAAGTACGCGATGCCTCCCAGCAGGCACGCTGCGAGACAGAACGTAACAATCCAAGGGTGTCGGCACCCCACCTGCACGATCCCAGGCCGAGGAGTGTCTATCGGGATCATTTCGACGCTCACGGTGCGCGGTCTGACGCCTGCGAAAAAGCCCACCGTCACCCACGCGCGAACTGTACCACTACGCCGCCCGGCACTCGCCACGGAATGAAAACCGGGTTGGCTCTGCTAACCGGACGGAGTCAACAAATGGCATACCACTGCGAGCATCGCGATTATCGCTGCAAAAATACGGATGAGCTCGCCTTGGCCATGACACAGTGTCGCGTTCGGATTGCGGGCCGGGCACAGGGCCCTCGGGTTTACCGATCTGGGCCGTGTGCCGCGTTGCGGCATGCCGACGGGAACCGGAGGCATCGCGGGGAGACAGCAAGACCGCCAATCCGCAATCTACGCCTATCGACTTGAACCATCGGAGCGGGACTGCTATCATGCCAGGTGAAACACGTGTTTCAAACGAGAATATGAACACAAGCCCCGAAGAGTCCCAGCTGACGCGACAACGGTTGCTGGACGCCGCCGGTGAGATCTTCGCCGAACGAGGTTTCCGGAACGCCACCGTCCGCGAGATCTGCGAGCGAGCGGGCGCGAACATTGCGGCGATCAACTATCACTTCCGGGACAAGGAAGGGCTGTATGCGGAGGTGATCCGGTACGCGCATCGATGCGTGGCCGTTCAACCGCAGCGCGACATGGCGGCATACGGGTCCGCGCCTGCGGGAGAGAAACTTCGGGTGTTTGTGCGCCTCCTGTTGCGGCAGCTTCTGGAGCCGGGCAAGCCGGCGTGGCACATGAAACTGGTGGCGCGGGAGATGATGGACCCGTCCGCGGCTCTGGATCGGCTTGTGGAGGAGGAGATTCGCCCGAAGTCCCAATACGTCCAGGCATTGATCCGTGAAATCCTCGGGTCGAGGGGTTCACAGCGCGACGTGGAACTGTCGGCGATGAGTGTCATCTCGCAGTGCATCTTCTATCGCCAGTGCAAACCCGTGATATCGAGGCTGAAGCCCGAGATGACGTTCTCGGCTGAGCAGATCGACGTGATAGCCGACCACATCGCCCGGTTCTCACTCGGTGCTCTGGCGAAGTGGAAGACGGGCGGCGGCCGAGGCAACCCATGAACGTCATCGCGCTCAAGATGCTGGTGGGCGACCGTGCCAAGTACATCGGCATTGTGATGGGGGTTGTCTTCTCGACGATGCTCATGACGTTTCAGATGTCGGTGTTTGTGGGCATCATGTCGCGGACGTTCAGCTTCATCACCGACCTGAGCCAGCCGGACATCTGGGTGATGGACCCGAAAGTGCAGTTCATCGATGATGTGAAGCCGCTACAGGATACGATCTTGTACCGCGTGCGGGGCATTGAGGGAGTGGAATGGGCGGTGCCGTTGTACAAGGGGATGATGCGGGCGAGGCTGGAGGACGGTACGTTTCAGAACTGCAACGTCATCGGCCTTGACGAGGGAACGCTCATCGGCGGGCCGCCGGAAATGGTGTCAGGAACGTTGGCCGATCTCCGACGGGCGGAGGGCGTCATTGTTGATGAGATCGGGGCGAGCGGCAAACTGGCTCGTCGCAAGCCCGACGGATCCGTGGAGCCCCTTGCGGTCGGGGATACGCTGGAACTGAACGATCATCGCGCCGTCGTGGTGGGGATTTGCCGGGTGACACGGACGTTTCAATCGCAACCGGTTGTCTATACGACGTATTCGCGAGCGACGACCTTTGCGCCTCGAGAACGCAAGCTGCTCTCGTTTGTGCTGGCCGAGGCCAAGGCCGGCGTCGGGGTTCCCGAACTCTGCGACCGGATTCGACGATCAACGGGGCTGGCGGCGTATCCGCGGGATGGGTTCAAGTGGATGACCGTGGTGTATTTCATGAAGATGACCGGCATCCCAATCAACATCGGAATCGGAATGGTCATGTCCTTTTTCATCGGGACGGCAATCGCCGGCCTCATGTTCCACACGTTCACCCTCGAGAACCTCAGATACTTCGGCGTATTGAAGGCCATGGGCGCCGCGAACGGGCTCTTGTTGCGGATGATTACCCTGCAGGCAGCGGTGGTCGGGACGGTCGGGTATGGTTTGGGAATCGGAGCCGCGTCACTTCTGGGTTACGCGATTCGCAACACCGAGGCGGCGTTCCTCCTGAAGTGGCAATCGCTGGTCATCTCGGCCGGGTCGGTGATCCTGATCTGCCTCCTGTCCGCCGTCATCAGCATTCGCCAGGTGATGAGACTGGAGCCGGCGATCGTGTTTAAGTCGTGACGCGGTGACGAGACACTGCAGGCGGAACGCCCGACTCGGTTGGAAACGGTCGCGATGTTCAAGTGAGCGAAGGTCATGGTTGCAGCAAACAACAGTCTGTCGGAATCAACGTCAGGCAACGGGCGGGGCGCGGCGGTCCGTTGTAACGGGGTGACCAAGACCTATGGATCGGGCAATGCGCGCGTGACGGCGCTGCGCGGGATTGACCTGGAGGTCAAAAAGGGCGAACTGATGATGCTTGTCGGGCCATCCGGCTGCGGGAAGACCACGTTGATCTCGGTCATTGCCGGGATTCTCGACCAGGATGACGGCCAGTGCCTGGTCTTTGACCACGATTTCAAGCACATGGCCGGCCGAGACAAGACGCAATACCGAGGCCGGCACGTCGGGTTTGTCTTCCAGGCGTTCAACCTCTTACCCACCTTGACGGCTGCCGAGAACGTCTCGATTCCGCTTCTGATCAATGGGATGGGGCGCGGCGAGTCGCTCCGGCGGGCGCGCGCGATGCTGGATCGGGTGGGCATCGGTGATCGCGATCGCTCGCTGCCGGCGCAACTGTCGGGCGGGCAGCAACAGCGAGTGGCGATCGCCCGGGCAATGGTGCATGATCCTCGGCTGATTGTGTGCGATGAGCCGACGAGTTCTCTGGATCACGAGACGGGGCAGAAAGTCATGGAACTGTTGCGAGAAGTTGCCAGGGGTGAGGACCGCGCTCTGATCATCGTCACCCACGATGCGAGGATCTTCGGCTTTGCCGATCGGATCGCCAGGATGGACGACGGCAAGATAGAAAGGGTCGTCACATCCGCCGCCGACTTGTAGCGGCGAGTTCACCGGGAGCCAAGAGATGATTCGAAAATACCTGTTGCCGTTGCTGTCGATCGCAGGCGTGGTGCTGGCCGTGTGGCTGGTGCGGGCGGGGAACAAACCGGTGCCCGAGGCCGCCCCCGTGGCCGACCCCGCTCGATCTCCATTCGCGGCGTATATTGCGGGGGCCGGCATCATCGAGCCGAGCAGCGAGAACATCGCCATCGGCACCCCTGTGGGGCAGGTCGTGACCGAGGTCTGCGTGAGAGTCGGCGATCACGTCAAACGCGGAGCGGTGCTCTTCAGGCTGCGCGACGACGTGGCCCGGGCGGATCTCGAATTCCGAAAGGCGGCGGCGGCGGCGGCGAGAGCCAAGCTCGAGCGGCTGCGCCATCTTCCCCGGCCCGAGGACATTCCGCCCGCCCAGGCCAAGGTGGTCGAGGCCGAAGCTTCACTGGCTGACGTGATCAACCAGCTGAAACTGTACGAGAGCGTCAGTGATCGACGCGCGGTGAGTGTCGATGAGCTGGACCGCCGCCGGTATGCCGTGAAGGTTGGGCAGGCCCGGCTGGCAGAGGCGAAGGCGCAACTTGCTCTGCTCGAGGCGGGTTCCTGGAAACCGGATTTGGCGATTGCCGAGGCGGATCTGGCATCGGCCGAGGCGGCGGTACGGCAGGCGGAGGTTGACGTGGATCAACGCAGCGTTCGTTCTCCGATCGACGGCCAAGTGCTCCAGGTGAAGATCCGCGTCGGCGAATACGCGCAACCCGGTCCGCTGGCCACTCCTTTGATGCTCCTGGGCGATGTCGATCGCCTCCACGTGCGAGTCGATGTCGATGAGAACGACGCCTGGCGGGTCAGAATGAACGCGCCGGCCATGGCGTTCGTCCGCGGCAACTCCGAGCTGAAGACGCCGCTCGATTTTGTCCGCTTCGAACCCTATGTGGTGCCCAAGCGATCACTGACGGGCGACAGCACCGAGCGAGTGGATACGCGGGTCCTCCAGGTCATCTTCAGCTTTTCCAGGGGATCCCTTCCGGTGTATGTTGGGCAGCAGATGGATGTGTTCATTGAATCCCCCGCGGTCGGTCCCGCAACCACGACGAGCGGCGAGCGGGGTAGCGCCAGTGAAGGAGGTGCCCGGTGAGCGGTGGTGGACGGATATCGTGTGGCGTGAGCCTGCTCATGATCCTGATGATGGCGGGGGGGTGTAAGGTCGGCCCGGATTACCACGCTCCGAAAACAGATGTCCCGGCGGAATGGAGCGAGAAGACCCCCGGGGTTGCCGCCACACAGCCTGCCGCCGATGCCCGGTGGTGGAAGACGTTCAACGATCCGGTGCTCGATTCACTGGTTGACAAGGCCGTCCTGTCCAACCTCAATCTGAAGATCGCCGCTTCACGCATCCGCGAAGCCAGAGCGTTGCGCCGGATCGTCATTTCGGGTGAATGGCCGAGCGTCAGCGGATCCGGAGCGTACCAGCGCAGCAAGGGGAGCGAGAACACCTCGATCAGTTCGCTGGGCGCGTTTGGAACATCCGGCGCCGCCGGAGGGGGCATGGCGAACCCGATGAATCAGTTCTTCACGGATGCGCATGATCTCTGGCAGTTGGGATTTGACGCGTCGTGGGAGATTGACGTGTTTGGTGGCGTTCGGCGGGCGATCGAGGCGGCCGATGCGGACGTCGAAGCCAGCGTCGAATCCCGCCGGGATGTGCTGGTTTCGCTCCTGGCCGAACTTGTGGCGAATTACGTCGATCTGCGCGGCATCCAGCGCCAGGTTGAAGTCACCCGTAACAACATCAGGAGCCAGCAGGAGAGCGTCGATCTGACACGCACACGATTTCAAGCCGGTCTGACAGGCGAACTGGATGTCGCGCGGGCCGAGGCGCAGGTTGCTACGACGGCGGCCACGCTTCCCATCCTGGAGGCGTCGGCTCGGCGCGCCATCCATCGCATCGGCGTTCTGGCGGGCCAGCCGCCCGGCAGTCTGCTCGAGCAGCTGTCGAAGGTGTCGCCAATGCCCGCGATGCCGCCGGCGGTGCCCGTGGGGCTTCCGTCCGACTTGCTTCGCCGTCGCGCCGACATCCGCCAGGCCGAACGCCAAATCGCCGCCGCCACGGCTCGGATCGGCGTGGCAACGGCCGACCTCTTCCCCAAGTTCTCGCTGACCGGCGGCATCGGCCTGCAGTCCAACAAGGCCAAAACGCTTTTCAACTCCAGCAGCAACTTCTGGTCGATCGGACCAGGAGTTGCACTCCCGATCTTCGACCGCGGGAAGATCCGTGCCAGAATCAACGTCGAGGACGAACGGACGGCGCAGGCGCTGAACCGGTATGAATACACGGTCCTGCTGGCGCTGGAGGAGGTCGAAAACGCGATGGTTGCCTATTCGCGCGAACAATCACGTCGAAAATCGCTCGCCGACGCCGTCAAGGCGAACAGGCGGGCTGTCGAACTGGCAAATGAGCTGTATACACGCGGCCTGAGCGGGTTCCTCGATGTCCTTGACGCCCAGCGGGCCCTGTACCTGTCCGAAGAGCAACTCATCATCAGCGAACGCAACGTCGCAACTGATCTCGTGGCCCTGTACAAAGCTCTGGGCGGGGGATGGGAACAGGAGACGCTCCCGCAGGACGATTCACAGGCCGATAGGGCGGACGCCGTCAAGGTGGAATGACCGAAACGGACCTCGTGGCTGTTTGCGCCCTGCTGCTGCCGAGCGGGGCTTCCGTTCGATCAGCACGCACATAAGGTTGAGCGACATGATTCATCTATCGGTAGTCACCGCAGGAGCAGTGGTGTTGGCGATAGGCGCCATGGCGTGGGCACAAGACAGGGGAAACGCGCAACAAATGTGGCTCCCGTCCGCCAAACCCGCCGACGCCGACTACTACGTCGCCTTTCGAGGCTGCTTCGACATTCCCCAACCCTGTGATGTTGAACTGCGCATCCTCGGCGCTTCGTGGTACACCGCCTGGATTGACGGCCAATGGCTGACCGAAGGACCGCCCCGGTTCCACATCTCCTGGCCCGAATATGAATCCCGAAACGTGAAGCTCGCCAAAGGCAAACACGCGATTGCCGTCCAGGTCCACCACATTGGCTTGGCGACACGGATGCTCGATGATATCCCGGGTTTTCTCTGGTGTGAAATACGAACGGGAGACAAGGTCCTGCCGGTAAAATGGAAATGCACAAGACTCGCCGGCTATGCGCAGAAAGTCCGCCGAGTGAACGAGCAACTCGGCTGGATCGAATGGTGCGATACCCGATCCATCCCCGTGGAATGGAAGAGCGCGGCGTTCGATGACTCGGCTTGGCAAGAGCCCGCCCAAGTCAATCGCGGCATCGGCGCATTGGCGGCTCCCTCGATCGCCCCCGTCAAGACGTTCGTTCATCCCGCCAAGGCGATCGCCCAAGGCGTGTTGGCCGAGATGTTCGGCTATGAACGAGATGACGTCAGCGCCAGGTTCTTTCTCAGGGATCTGGAGTGCAAAGACGTGCCGCCCATGGGCCTGTGGAGACGCTACGACCTGGGCCGGGTCCGGCTGGCAAAGCCGAGATTCACCCTCGATCTGCCCGCCGGCGCCGTTGTGGAGTTCGCCTACAGCGAGGCGCTGAGTCATGGCCGCGTCGGGCCCTGGGTCACGCTCTCAGGTCCGTACTCGTGCAATCTCGATCACTATGTCGCTCGCGGGGGGCCTCAGGAGTTCGAGCCGCTCACTCCCAAAGGCGGCCGGTTTGTTGAAGTGCACATCCTTGCCCCGGCCGACCGGATCAAGTTCATCAGGGAGGAATTTGTCGAGCGGTGCTATTTCGATTCCCCCGAAGGGTCCTTCCGAACGGGCGACTCGCTTCTGGACAACATCTGGTCCGTGGGAATTGAGACGCTCCGCGCCTGCTCCGAAGATGCCCTGATCGACAACCCCACTCGTGAACGAGGCCAATGGGCGGGCGACGTCGTCGGCGTTGGCATGGACATCGTTGCTGCCGCCTACTCGGACCTGCGACTCTGCCGCCGCGGGTTGCTCCAATGCGCGCAAGCCGCTCGCGCCGACGGCCTGGTGGCCGGCCTGTGTCCGGGCGGCGAGGCATACCTCTCGACCTACGCCGCCCAATGGGTCTCGGCCTGCATTCACTACTGGGAACTGACCGGCGATCGCGCGCTGCTCGACCAACTCTTTGCTCCTGCCGAACGCAACCTCGCCGCGTTCGAAAATGGTATGACCGACAACGGTCTGCGCGATGATCTCGGCTGGGGATTCGTCGATTGGGGTTACGTCCGCAACGAAGGCCCATCGGACATTGCCCTCGATCTGCATTACCTGGCCGCCCTCCGCGACATGGTCCGCTGGTGCCGGGCGATCAACAAGATCGACCGGGTCGCGCATTACCAGGACTTGGAATCGCGACTCTCCCGAATCATCACCCGTTGGCTCGAGGCGCAGAAGACCGGCGGCAAGTATGACTGGCGCCGCATCGGGTACCATCGAACGGTGCTGGCGGCCCGAATGGGCTTCTTTGACGCGCCCACTCATCGCCTCGCCGTTGGGTTTGTTCAAGCGCACATGCTGGATTGCTTCCCCAACAACCCCGCCGCTCCTCGCCTCAGCGATCCCGTCGCCAACAACCCCCGGCTCATCACGCCGTACTTCGGACACTACGCCATGCCGTTGCTCATCGCAGCGGGAGAAATGGACTTCGTCCTCGATCAGTACCGCAAGTGCTGGGGATGGGCCCTCCAGGACAACCGAACCACCTGGCTCGAAGTCTTCGACACCCGCTGGTCACATTGCCACCAGTGGGCCGGCTGCCCCACCTGGCAACTCTCCCGCTATGTCCTGGGCCTTCACCCGCGATTCGACCTCGGCCCCAATCACTTCGCCTTTGACCTGCGCCCCGGTTCACTCCCCTCCGCCCACGGCACGATCCCCCTCCGCAACGAACAAGGCCTCATCAACATCAACTGGACCAGACAACCCGACGGCATCCACTACCGCCTCCAGACGCCTCGCCCCCTCATGCTGCATCGGCCGAATACGCCCGTCCCCGTTCCGATCGAACGCGAATATGAAGTGGTCATTCCCTAGAACCGCCATACCCGCCAATCACTCTCCCCGCTATGCCATCATGACCGGTGGAGCCACATAGGCGCTCCGGACCCTGCCCCGCGGGTCCAGACTGCTCTTCAGATCGCACGGATGGGCGGCGTCTCCGAGCCCCCAGTCGTCGGCGTACTGGCGCGAGATCTCCGCCAGTTCTTCAAGCGTCAAGGGCGGCTTGCGCAGCGAATCCACCGCCTCCTTCACCTCCGCTTCGTTCAGGAATGTCCCGGTGATGCTTGTCAGTGCCCCGTGCGCCAGCAGCCACCTGCATGCCAGCTGATGCACCGTCATTCCGTGCCCCTCCGCGTGCTTCCGGACCTTCTCCAGCTTCTTCAACCCGTACACTTTCCATGCGTCGGTCCGAAACTTGCGATGGTCGTCCGGGCCGATCACCGTGTCCGGCCGCACGCTCCCTTTGAGCATGCCGCTGTTGTCGTGCACCCGCGCCAACACCCCGGCCCCATAGGCGCACGCCAATTCGCAGAACTCACGACCCGGGTTCTGCTCGAACAGATTGAACACCGTCTGCACCGCCTTGGCGTTCTTCTCCATGATCGCCGTGAAACCCTCCTCTCGCCATCCGATGGCCGGTCCCAGAGACACGCCCCATTCGCGGATCTTCCCCTCCTCCTTCAGCCTGCCCAGCTCAGAGAAAAGATCGTCGCGGAACTGCGGCAGCTTGATGTTGTGCGCCATATACAGGTCGACGTAGTCCGTCCCCAGTCGCCGCAACGACTGCTCCAACGCATACCGCATGAACCTCGGCGAGAAATCCTGCTTGCGCTCGCGATGGGATCCCGGTGTCCCCGGGTCGGTGTAGAAGTCATAACCGAACTTGCCCCCCACCTCCACCCGCTCCCTCGGCACCGTCTTCAGAAAGCCGCCCAACACCCGCTCGGCCCGGCCGTTTCCGTAGGCATCGCCATTGTCGAAAAAGGTGATCCCCTGTTCATAGGCATATCGCATGAGCCTCGCCGCCGCCTCATCCGAATAATGGCCCCACCAATCCACCCCCGCGATCCAGCAACCAAATGAGATCGCCGAAACCTCCAGACTGCTATTGCCGAATCTGCGACGCTGCATGGTGTGCACCTCGGTGCCGATTCTTCCAGAAGCATAGTCCGATCAGGCCTGCCATTTCAAACCCTCGACTACGTGTTGCCATGGCGGATTTTTCCGTGATTCGCAACACTTTCGCACCAAATCCGGTATCATCCCGAGGAACCGGCCGGGCCGGTCAGATCACAACAAACCATGTTTCTTAAGATGGCAGAACGACTATGAACAACAAACCAGTTTCCGCAGAGATGAACCGTCGTCAGTTCCTGGGCGCGGCCACCGCCGCCGCGGCATTCACCATCGTGCCCCGCCACGTGCTCGGCGGCGCTAAATTCGTCGCGCCCTCCGAAAAGGTGAATGTCGCCATCGTCGGCGCCGGCGGCCAGGGACGCACCAACGCCCAGAACCTCTTCAATGAGGACCAGGCCCAGATCATCGCCCTGGCCGATCCCGCTGTTGAAACGGACCTTAGCCACTTCTATTACGGCGGCAAGGGTGGCCGCGCCCCACTCAAGCAAATGATCGAGAAGAAATACTCCGAAAAAACCCCCAACTTCACCTGCAAAGAGTACGTCGATTTCCGCGAGATGCTCGATAAGGAAAAGGCCATCGACGCCGTCCTCTGCGCCACCCCCGATCACCTCCACGCCTATGTTTCCATCACCGCCATGAAACAGGGCAAACACGTCTACTGCGAAAAGCCCCTGGCCCACAACATCTGGGAAGTCCGCCAAATGGCCAAGGTCGCCAAAGAAACCGGCGTCGCCACCCAGATGGGCAACCAGGGGCACTCCGGCGAAGGGCTGCGACTCACCGCCGAGTGGATCGCCGACGGCGCCATCGGCGCCGTCAAGGAGGTCCACGTCTGGTCCGACACCGGCCGATGGGTCAATCACTGGGGCCTCCCAGCCACCACCCCGCCTGTCCCGGCCAACCTCAATTGGGATCTCTGGCTCGGCCCGCGGCAGACCCGTCCCTACAGCCCCGAGTACGCCCCCTATAACTGGCGAGGCTGGTGGGCATTCGGCACCGGCGCTATCGGCGATATGGCCTGCCACAACATGGATCCCGCCGTCTTCGCACTGAACCTCCAGCATCCCACCCACGTCGAGTCCTATGCCCCCATCGTTGATTCCGAAGTCGTCTCCAACGGCACCATCTGCTACTACCGCTTCGGCCAACGCGGTAACCTGCCCCCCGTTACCATGACCTGGTACGACGGCGGACTCCGCCCCCGCACCCCCGATGGCGTTGACCCCGATGATGGCAAACAACGCATCGGTGACGGCGGAAACGGCATCCTCTTCATTGGCGAGAAGGGCTATATCACCGGCGGCGGCTGGGCCGGCATGCCACGCCTCCTCCCCCTTTCCCTCCATCGCGACTACAAACGCCCCGCCAAGACCCTGCCCCGATCCAAAGGCCACCATGCCGACTGGATCCTCGCCTGCAAAGGCGGCGAGCCCGCCAGCGCCAATTTCGAGTATTCCGCAAAACTCACCGAAATCGTCCTCCTCGGAAATGTCGCTTTGCGCACGCGCAAACCCCTGGTCTGGGATGGCCCGAACATGAAAGCCACCAACGCGCCCGAGGCCGACAAGTTCATCAAGGAAACCTACCGCCAGGGCTGGGAGATCGCATAACATGAACGCTCAGACCTTCCCCTCTCGTCGCGCGTTCGTCGCTGGAGCCGTTGCCATTGCCTCCTCCGTCTCCATTCCCCGGCATCTGCTTGCCGCCGCCGAACTCGATTTTCCCCTGGTTGATCTGCATGTCCACCTGGACAACAGCTCGATCGATCAGGTCCTGCCACTCTCCAAAGAACGCAACGTCAAGTTCGGCATCGTCGAGCACGCCGGCACCAAAGAGAACAAGTATCCCGTCGTCCTCAGCAACGACGAGGAACTCCGCGCCCGCAACAAGATGCTCGATGGCAAGGGCGTCTACAAAGGCATCCAGACCGAATGGCACGACTGGGCCAAGTGTTTCTCCAAACAAGCGCTCGCCGAACTCGATTACATCCTTACCGACACCATGACCTTCGCCGGCAAAGACGGCTCACGCGTCAAGCTCTGGGAGCCCGGCGTGACCGACCGCGTCGATATCTCCAACAAAGAGAAATTCATGGACCGCTACGTCGATTGGCACCTGCAGATCATCAACGAACAGCCCATCGATCTCCTGGCCAATGTCTCCTGGCTTCCGGCGCCCCTCGCCGACGGCTATGACACCTATTGGACCGACAAACGCATCCAGCAGGTGATCGACGCCGCCCTCAAACATCGCGTGGCCATCGAAATCAGTTCCAGTTTCAGGCTCCCGAAGATGAAGTTCCTCAAGGCCGTCAAGGCTGCGGGCCTCAAGTTCACCTTCGGCTCCAACGGCCGCTACCCCAACATGGGCAAGCTCGAATACAGCATCCAGATGGCCAAAGAATTGGGCCTCAAGGCCTCGGACATGTTCAGCCCCGCGCCCGACGGCCAGAAAGCCGCCCAACGACGCACCTACTAAGCCAGCTTATGCCATACAGAGAGCCCCGGACCAGAAATCCGGGGCTCTTTCGTTCCAGCATCCGCTGTGCCTTGCCCCCGCATCACAGCCGCCACGGCGAGCGCATTGCCCGCAGCATCATCCGCGATGCCATCTCGTCCCCCACAATCGTCTCCTTCTTCTCATCCCACCGGATCTTCCGCCCAGTGCGCACGGCAATGTCCCCGAGGTGGCTGATGAAATCCGACTGTACCGCCGAATCGATATGGCTCACCGGCGTCCGCCGATTCAGCACGCAATTCGCGAAATCCGCATAATGGTGCTTCTCCCGAAGCAGATGAATCTCATCGGGCTTGATCTTCACCCTGAGCAGCGATGCCGGCTCGGCCTCAATTCCGCCTCGCGATGCCGCCACCCAGCCCTTGTTGCCGACGAAGGTCGTCTTGTCTCCCCCAGTCCTCATGGTGAACTCGATGCCGCTGGCGTATCGCCCCTTCAGATCCCAATCCACGATCGTATTGAATAACCCCTCCGTCGGAATCCGACCCTTCCCCTCAATCTCCACCGGAATGTGCGGATACCCCCAGTGGGCCACATCGAGCGGATGGGCGCCCCATCCGGCAATGAAACCGATCGCATAGTCGTAGATATGCCATCGCCCCGTCCCGAAAACCCGGTCATGGGTGTACGGCGCTTCCGGCGCCGGTCCCAGCCACAGATCATAGTCAAGCCCCTCGGGCACGGGCTGCGGCGATGGGTTTCCCCCGGTCTCCCCGTTCGGCGCCACCACGTGTATCGCCTTCAGTTCTCCAAGGTAGCCGTTCTGCACCAGCTCGCATGCAAACCCGCAGTGCTGATTGAACGACCGCTGCTGCGTTCCATATTGAAACACCGCTCCGTACCGTTTCACCGCCTCCCGCATGGCCTTGTCCTGCTCCATGCAAATCCCCAGCGGCTTCTCAACATACACATCCTTCCCCGCCCGCACCGCCGCGATCGCAATCGGCACGTGCCAGTGGTCGGGAGTGGCCACAACCACCGCGTCCACGTCCGGCCGCTCCAGCAACTCCCGGAAATCCCCATACGCCCGACAGCCCTTGTACGTTGCTTGGTCGGCCTGTGTCGCGTAGTACCCTTCGGCCGCCTTGACTGCCGCCTCACGCCGAGCCTTGATCGGGTCGCACACAGCCACGCTCCGTGATGCGGACACTCCGAGGAACCCCTGCAGCAGACCACCGCCTTGCCCGCCCACTCCAATGTGCCCCATGGCGACCCTTTTGCTGGGCGCATCCGCCCCAAGCACTCGTGCAGGCACAATCGCCGGGAACACCACCGCCGACCCCGCCGCCGCCGAACGCTTCAAGAACCCACGCCGTGATGTGCTGTTCATGTCTGGCTCCAAACGTAACACACGACGGAGCGATCCTCCGCCCCGTCGTGTGGGAAAACCGATGCCGTCGTATTCTCAGGCTCCCGGATGCACCCAGGGCGCCCGGTATGGCCGCTTCAATAGCGACGTGGCTTCCGCGTCACCAATTACCTCCATCTTCGCCGGATCAAACTTCAACGATCGACCGAGCTTCATCGACAGGTTCGCCAGGATGCAGCTTGCCGTCGATATGTGTCCCTCCTCCACATCGGCCACAGGCCGCCCTCGCGTCCCCATGCACTCAAGCAGATTCTTCATGTGACCGCGAATTCCCGACGCCACATGCCGCTCCAGATCCTTCTCCGTGCGGTCCTCCGGATACTTCTCGTACTCAAACAACGCCGATCCGCTGATCGTCGGCTCGTTCTTGCCCGCCGGGTAGAAATCATAACTGTTCACGGATGCCTTCAATGTGCCCTTGTCGCCATAGAGGATCCCCGCCCACGGATACTTCGGGTCGGGCGCATTGCCCCATGTCCGATGCGTCCACACGATCTTGATCGCGGGGTAATCGAACGTTGCCGTCTGCGTGTCCGAGATGTTCGCAATGCTCCCCGGATCCACCAGCGACCCGCCCGAAGAAGAAATCGTTGTTGGCCAACCCAGCCCCAGCATCCATCGCACCATGTCCAGCATGTGCACGCACATGTCCCCCACGATCCCGTTGCCATATTCCGTGAACGCCCGCCATCCGCGAGGATGCACCACCCGATTGAACGGCCTCGCGGGCGCGGGACCCTGGTACATCTCCCAATCCAGATAGTCCGGCGGCGCGGACGGCCCGGGGTTCCCCCTGGCCCTCATGTGGTAATAGCAGCAGATCTCGGCGTACGCGACCTTCCCAAGCAGCCCGGGCTTGATCACCTTCTCAATCGCGTCAATCAAATGCGGCGTGCTCCGGCGCTGCGTCCCGATCTGAACCACTCGCTTCAACCGCCTCGCCGTTGCCAGAATCGCCGCGCCTTCCGAAACGTCCACGCTGATGGGCTTCTGAAGATACAGGTCGGCCCCCGCCTCCATTGCCGCGATGGCCGGCAACGCGTGCCAATGGTCCGGTGTGGCTATTTCAACCAGGTCAAGGTCCTTCTCCTTGAGCATCTCCCGATAATCGGTATAGGTCCGCGGCTTCCGCTTGCTAACCTGCCTCGCGGCGATCAACTCGGCCGCCTCCGCCAACATCCTCTTGTCCACGTCGCAAATGGAAACCACCTCCACCGGGGCGATCTGAATCAGACGAAACAAGTCCAACTTCCCATACCATCCGCTACCGATCAGCCCGACTCGCAGCGGTTTCTGGTCCGCCGCCCCGGCCACGTATCCGCCCAACGCCGACGCCACCACCGCCCCAGCGCTTGCCTTCAGGAAATCACGACGGTTCATGTCAATCCTCCAGATCTGTGCCGGACCAAGACCCAACCCAATGGTGACAAATGTACCCGCGTGATCGGGGTTCCGCCACCCACCACGTTTATGCCTTGGCCGAGGCGGGACGCGAGTGCCTGCGCCGGAACAGGATCGGTTTGGGGGCTGAATTGACGACAAGGTGGGTCGCGGGTAGCGTCGGTTGCGGTTTGAATCATCCGTTTGGAGGCGCAAGACGATGGGCAGAGCCAACCGGAAGAACCGGAGACGTGGGAGGCTCAGGCAGTCGGGTGATGCGAGCAATGGGCCAGTTCCCACGAGTGAAGGAAGCATTGCGGTGCAGCGGTATGACGCGGCCGGTGACGAAGCGATGACCATCGGCGAGGCGCTGCAATTGGAGAAGCCATTTTGGCTGGGGCGTGGGTTGATGAAGCGATTGAGGTTGCGGGAGGTGAATGTGAAGGAGGCATTCACGATTTGCGACGGTTCGGGATCGTGGTTTCGGGCGAGTCTGAAGGAAGGCGGTGCCGATGGGGGTTGGGCGTTGCCGTACGAGCGGATGGAGCGTTCTCCGGAGGCGGGGATTGAGATCACGTTGGCGTGTGCGGTGCTGGCGAGGCAGCGGATGCTGTTTGTGATGCAGAAGGCGACGGAGTTGGGAGTGAGGCGGGTGGTACCGCTGTTGACGGAGCATTCGGTGCCGAGGGAGGGGTTGGCGCATGAGAATGCGCACGCGTGGTGGGGGCATGTGACGCGTGCGGCGAAGCAATGTCGTCGGGGATCGTTGCCGCAGGTGGGTCCGCCGACGGGATTGGAGGCGTTTCTGGAGTTGAAGGCGGTGTTGGAGGCGGACGAGTGCGTGTACCTGGACGACCGAAGCGAGGGTTGGCCGGAGGTGGGGGCGAGTCCGCGTCGAGTGGTTCTGGTGGTGGGTCCGGAGGGGGGCTTTTCGGACCGGGAGCGTACGATATTGGCCTGCAAGGCAAGGCCGTGGGTGCTTGGGGGGCGAGTGCTGAGGGCGGAGACGGCGGTGGTGGTCGGGTTGACGGCGGTGCAGATGGTTTGGGGCGATTTTAGTAGGCCATGCCGCTGAGGTTGTTCATGAGGAAGGTATTGAATTGCCAGACGTCTTCGTCTTTGGGTTGTGGGGCGCCGAATTTCTCGTAGAGGTGGGACCAGTTTTTGAGGGGTGTCCAGTCGACGGGTTTGGAGTACCAGGGGCCGAGGTAGGGTTTGGCGTGTTTGAGGATGAATTCGTGGGGGAGTTGATCGGGGAGGCAGACGCCCTTGTTGGGGTTTTGGATCATCCAGAGGACGGCGGCGAGGACGGAGCAGGCGACCTGGAGGGTGGTGGCGTTTTGGCCTGGGTAGGGGACGAGTCGGCGGGTTTCGTGGATATCGAGGAGTGAGCCGATCCACCAGGACTTGTAGTCGTGTCCCATGAGGAGGCAGCCGAGGATGTCCTGGCCTGAGGTGATGTCATCGTCCATGATGCGTAGGCGGGGCTGGAGGTTGTAGTTGCGCATGTGGAGTTCGAAGAGGCTGGCGATGGCGTTATCGCAGGGGCAGTAGGCGTAGTGGACGGTTGGGCGGTAGAGGGGGGTGTGGTTATTCCAGACGGTGAGGTGTTCGGAGATGGAGAAGGCTTCGCCGTGGCGGATGACCATGCCGACGATTTCGTAGTTAGGGACCCAGGAGCGGACGTAGGTTCGGCAGCCCATTTGGGCGAGGCAGATCTGATTTTGGGGTCCTTCCTGGTGGTGCATGGCGCGAGGAGGGAGGGATCGTTCGTGGGTACCCCAGCCCATTTCGGCGGGGGCGACGCCTTCTTCGCGGAAGCCTTCGATGGACCAGGTATTGACGAACTCATCGACTTCTTTGGGTTTGCTGGTGATTTGGGTATCGCGTTCGGAGATATGGATGGTTTTGACGCCGAGGTGCATGGCGAGGTGGTTGTACTGACGGGACTTGAGGGCGGTCTGGATGAGTTCGCGGCGTGGGGATTTTTTGTTATGGTCGTCGAGCCAATGATTGGCGATGTCCTGGAGGGCTTCTTTGGTGAAGTGTTGGACGAGGCCCGGGTTGGCGCCGTGGTCGAGGACGGCGGTAGGGCCGTTGGTGTTTTTCCAGGTGGCGAACAATTCGCGGAGTCGCATATGGCGGTGGTAGAGGGTTCGCTCGGGTGGGGTGCGGTTGGCGGCGCCTTCGTAGGGGTCCCAGACTTCGACGGAGGTATTGACGTAGCGGACGCCGTGGTCGTGGCACCATTGGAGGATATCCGCGCAGCCGATATTCCAGGCGAGGTCGATGATGATGTCGCCTTTTCCGACGTACTTGGCGAGTTGTTTGCCCATGGTGGCGCGTTGGATTTTTTCCTTGACGAAGCGAGCGCCGGAGTCGGTGACGATTTTGGCGGCGGGGACGTTTTCGAAGTCCATGACGGTGATTTTTTTGCGGTCCATTTGGAGGTGTTTGAGGAGGAGTGGGAAAGCACAGCGGGAGACCGCGCCGAGGCCGATGACGAGGATTTTGCCGTCGAATTTCATGATAGGTCAGGTACTCCTTGTGGAGGTTCGGACACTTGAGCGTCGCCCGCGCGGGCGAGGCTACGGGTGAATACCGAGTGGGGGAGCGGGTGTCAAGGCGGAAGTGGAGGAGGGATGGGCGAGTCGAAGGGAGTGGCGAGGGGTGGAGGGTGGGACGGTGGGGAGGAGGCGGTTGTTGGCGGGTTTGGGGCGGGGTGTGGAGGGCGGAAACGCGCGGCGGGGTGGTGGTGGGGCGTAAGAGGAGCGTGGGAGGGGGTTTGGGTCGAAGGGGGGTCGGGGATTGCGTCGGGGAACCGGTGAAAAAGCGACAGAAACCGACGAAAACCGACCGAGAGCGACAGAAACCGACCGGAAGCGACGGGGGACAGAGAGATGGGGGGTTGGGGGATTCGCCGGGGCGAATGGCGGGGTGGGCCCGGCGTGTCGGATGGCGACGTATTCGGATGCCAAAGAGCTTGGAAGGGGGGAGAGCCCCCCGGCCAAGAAGGTGGACGTAGTCCGCCTTCGGTGGTGTATACAAGTGAGGGAGGGGGATGTTGGCTAGAAACCGTAAAAATTGTTTGGGGTATTTGATCGAGGTGATGTAGGCGAAGTGGAAGCAGGTGTGGGGGCCGGGTGTTGTGATCAGGGCAATTCCAGGGATTGGAGATGTCCCGAAGGCGGCGGGGGTTGACGCTGATTTCGGGGCCAGGACTGGCGCCGGATCCTGGGCGGAGGAATTTGAGGTGGAGCGATGCGTTCGGGTGGGCGCGACGGGGGTGAGGAGGTAGGATTCGATGGTGGGAGGAAGTCGGTCCGGATGTGGCGGCGTGTGTGGGAGTCGGGATGAGGAATTGGGTTATCAGCCTGATGCTGGTGGTGGGGGTGGTGGGAGGTTGTGGGGGGCAAGAGGAGGAGAAGGGGGGCAGTCGGACGACGATCACATTCTGGCAGCCTTGGGGCGCGGATTTGAAGGAGGCGTTGGTGGAGATTGTGGGGGAGTTTGAGCGGGCGCATCCGGACATCAAGATCGAGATGTCGTATGCGGCGAATAATCTGACGAGCAATCAGAAGCTGTTTTTGGCGATCGCGGGCGGATGTGCGCCGGATGTGACGCTGGTGGACGGGCAGCAACTCGCGGAGTGGGCGGCGAGGGGGGCGTTGACGGACATTACGGAGTTTGTGAAGGAGGCGGGGATCAGCGGGGAGGATTTCTGGGGTCCGAGGTGGAAGGAGAGCACGTTTGGGGGGCGTGTGTATGCGATGCCGCTGGGGGCGGACCCGAACTTTGCGATGGTGTGGAACAAGAAGATGTTTCGGGAGGCGGGTCTGGACCCGGAGAAGCCGCCGCGGACGATTGAGGAGTTGGACGAGGCGACTCGGAGGCTGACGAAGTTTGCGCCGGGTGGGAAGCCGGGGGAGAAGGGGAAGTTGTTGTGCGTGGGGTTTATTCCGTGGGACTGGGACGGGGACAATTCTTCGTTTACGTGGGGGTATGCGTTTGGGGGCGATTTTTACCGGGAGCCGAGGGAGGGATCCGGGAACCTGGTGGGGCAGGTGACGGCGAACGATCCGCGGATCGTGAAGATGATGAGGTGGATGCAGAGTCACGCGAGGATGTTTGACGTGGAGTTGACGAGCGCGTTTCAGAGCAATCGTCGGGCGTTTGCGCGGAACCCGTTTTTTACGGAGGAGATGGCGATACGGCTGTTTCATGTGACGGAGATGAAGTGGCTGCATCGGTATGCGCCGACGATCGAGTATGGGATTGCGCCGATCCCGTCGCCGCCGGACGGGGAGTGGCCTTCGGGTTGGATAGGGGGTTGGTCGATGGGGATTCCGAGGGGTGCCAGCGCGAGGAAGGAGGCGTTTGAGTTTATCCGGTGGATGTGCACGAGCGCGGAGTCGACGACGAGGATGGGGAAGTTGATGAGTCAGATGCCGGCGTACAAGAAGAGCCCGTATTTTGAGACGGTGGGGGAAGATCGGGACATGGCGGTTTTTTATGAGATTTTGAGGAACTCGAAGCATGTTCGGACGCTGATGCCGGTGCAGGGGTATTTGATGGAGTTGTTGAAGCGAGGGATGAATCGGGTGTTGTACGAGAAGGAGGATCCGCAGAAGGTGCTGGATGAAGTGACGCGGGATGCGCAGGCGCGTCTGGAGGCGGTGATGGCACGGGTGGAGGTTCGGCGGAGGGTGGCGGGAGAGCAGAAGGAGGGCGGATGAGGCGTATGGGCGAATCGGCGAATCGGTGGGGGGTTGGGTTGGCGTTTTGCCTGCCGATGATAGTGGGGTTGGTGTGTTTGACGGCTTATCCGATTGTGGCGTCGTTCTGGTACAGCCTGACGGAGTATGCGCCGTTTGACAAGGCGGGGGAGCGGGTGTTTGTGGGTTTGTCGAACTATGGGGAGCTGCTGACGGATTCGCGGGCGTGGTATTCGATTTGGAACACGGCGTATTTTGCGATATTCGCGGTGCCGCTGGGGATGTTTGTGGGTTTGCTGCTGGCGTTGTTGTTGAATTTGAAGGTGAGGGGGATGGCGTTTTACCGAACGATGTTTTTTTTGCCGAGCATTGTGCCGCTGATTGCGACGGTGGTGTTGTGGCAGCAGGTGTTGGAGCCACACCGAGGTTTATTGAACGAGCTATTGAGGTTTGTGGGGGTATCGGAGCGGTGGATTCCGTTGTGGTTGTCGGACGAGTACTGGGCGAAGCCGGCGTTGGTATTGATGTCGGTATGGGGATGCGGGGGTGGGATGGTGTTGTATCTGGCGGCGTTGCAGGATGTGCCGCAGGAGTTATATGAATCGGCGGCGTTGGATGGTGCGAGGGCGTGGCAGCGGTTGTGGCACATTTCGTTGCCGATGATTTCGCCGGTGTTGTTGTTTACGGGCGTGATGGGAGTGATTGGGGCGATGCAGTATTTTGCGCAGGCGTGGGTGATGACGAACGGGACGGGGGCGCCGAACGACGCGACGCTGTTTTACGCGTTGAATTTGTTCAACACGGCGTTTGTGGAGCATCGGCTGGGGTATGCGTCGGCGATGGCGTGGCTGATGTTTGTGATCCTATTGGGGGCGACGGTGGGATTGATGAAGGTGGCGAATCGGTGGGTGTATTACCATTCGTAGGAGGCGGCAGGCGGAAGGGGGAAGGCGGAAGGCAGAGAGAGGAAGCGATGAGATTGAGGATGGGACAGGTTTGGCTGGCGGGGTTGGTGCTGGTGTTGTTGTCGGTTGTGTTCATGTTGCCGTTTGTGTGGATGGTGGGGACGTCGTTGAAGGTGGAGAGCAAGATTCAGAGTGAGCCGTTGAATTTGTTACCGTTGGCGCCGCATATTGAGAGGGAGGGGCGTTGGGTGCGGGTGCGGCCGGTGGAGGTGAAGGGAGGGAAGCAGTTGGTGCAGGTGGAGGAGCCGTACGTGGTGAGGGGCGGGCGTGTGGTGGAGAAGGGGAGCGAGTGGGACGTCATGAGCGGGGAGGCGGCGCCGGCGACGAAGGCGGCGGGGGCGAAGAAGGTGGTGGAGTTGTGGGATGAGGGGACGAACACGCTGGCGGTTGATTCGGAGGAGATGAAGGATCGGGTGTATTTGAACACGGAGAATTACACGGGGGCGTTGAGGCGTTCGCCGTTTGGGAAGTTCATTGTGAACACGGTGGTGATTTGTGTGTTGGCGGTGTTGGGGACGGTGTTGAGTTGTTCGCTGGTGGCGTACGGATTGTCGTGTGTGGAGTGGAGGTGGCGGGAGGGGTTGTTCTGGGTGATGTTGAGCACGATGATGTTGCCTGCGCAGGTGACGATGATACCGGTGTTCATGACATTCAAGCATCTTGGGTGGATCAACACGATATTGCCGCTGGTGGTTCCGGCGTTTTTGGGGAACGCGTTTTTCGTATTTTTGTTGAGGCAGTTTTACCGGTCGGTGCCGCGGGAGTTGTTGGAAGCGGCGCGGATGGACGGTTGCGGGGAGTTGGGGATCTGGGGGAGGGTGATGTTACCGTTGTCGCGGCCTGCGTTGGCGGTAGTGGCGTTATTCACGTTCATCGGGACGTGGAATGATTTTTTGGGGCCGCTGATTTATTTACATCGTGAGAAGAAGTACACGATGTCGATTGGATTGGCGATGTTTCAGGGGCAGTACAACGGGGATTGGGGGCAGTTGATGGCGATGTCGCTGTTGATGACGGCACCGATCATTGTGATATTCTTTTTTACGCAGAGGACGTTTATCCAGGGGGTGAAGTTGTCGGGGATCAAGGGGTAGGCGAGGGAGGGAACGGAGACGAGTCATGGAGATGACGAGGCGAGGTTTTGTGGGGGGTGTGATGGGGATGGTGGCGGCGAGGGCGATGGGAGGTGAGGGTGTGGGTCGGAAGCCGAACGTGATTGTGATTGTGAGTGACGATCAGGGGGCCGGGGATGTGGGGTGCTACGGGTCGAAGGAGGTCATGACGCCGAATTTGGACAGGGTGGCGGGGAGGGGGGTGAGGTTTACGCAGTTTTACGCGGCGGGGAGCATGTGTTCGCCGTCGCGTGCGGCGATATTGACGGGGCAGTATCCGCAGCGAGTGGGGATGGGGAGCAATGCGGGTAACAAGCCTGGGGAGGGTGGCATGAAGAAGGAGGCGGTGACGATGGCGGGGATGCTGAAGGAGGGGGGGTATGTGACGGGTCAGATCGGGAAGTGGCATTTGGGATGGTCGAAGGAGACGGTGCCGAACGCGAAGGGGTTTGACTATTCGTTTGGTTTCATGGGGGGCTGCATAGACAATTACTCGCACTATTATTATTGGGGAGGTCCGAACCGGCATGATTTGTGGAGGCAGGGTGAGGAGGTATGGCATGAGGGGGAGTATTTTGGGGATTTGTGTGTGAAGGAGTGCCGGGGTTTCATTGAGAGGAACAAGGAGAGGCCGTTTTTTTTGTATTACGCGATCAACAAGCCGCACTATCCGTTGCAGGGGACGAGGAAATGGCGGGAGAGGTACCGGGGAATGGGGGAGGCGAGGGGGATGTATGCGGCGGCGGTATCGACGATGGATGAGGAGGTTGGGCAGGTGTTGGGGAAGGTGGAGGAGCTTGGGTTGAGTGGGGAGACGATCGTGATATTTCAGTCGGACCAGGGTCATTCGACGGAGGAGCGGAGTTTTGGGGGAGGGGGGGATGCGGGGCGGTATCGTGGGGCGAAGGGGGGTTTTTTTGAGGGGGCGTTGAGGATGCCTGCGATGATCAGTTGGCC
>CAYVKG010000066.1:496-25401 GCA_964451955.1 uncultured Tepidisphaeraceae bacterium | reverse complement strand
GGTGATTCGCCGCCTCGAAAACCTCCTGGCGGCATGAAAACGGTCAGTTTGAGTATGTGAATTAATCACAGACCTTGAAGAATCGCAAACTCCATTTTTAATAGCCCAACTTGAGTTTTTTCAGATAGTAAGGCGTATGCGGCTCATGATCTGATTGGGCAGCCTTCGGGGCACTACCGCAGGAGTATCTTGCGCAGACCACTTTTTTTGCCCAAATTCGCAATTGAGCCTCCGCAATGGGCCGGGTGATGAGATGGGGATGGCGCGCTGCGGCGGACGGGGAGTTTCTGGGAGATGGAGAGTCGTCAAGGCACAGATGGGCGTGCGTCAGTCGATTAACGAGGCGGTGTGTGGTTGGTTGACCGGTGATTGAGGTCGCGGTGTTTAGAGGCGGATTGGGACTTGACCGAGATGGGGACGCCGGAGCGGTTGGGAATGTGCTTGCGGGGGACAGTTGGGGGTGGTATCCCTATAATCAGGACTGGCGGCCCTTTATCAGTTGGTCTGGTCGTGCGTCAGGAGCAGTGAATGACATCGACACATCGAAAGCTGCTGGTGGCGGGGGGGGTGTTGGCGTTGGCGTTGGGGTATCTGGGGTATGCCGGCGCGAAGAAGGGGTGGGTGTATTATGTGCCGGTGGACGAATATGTTACGGACGTTCAGATGCAGAAGCAGCGGGTGCGTCTGATGGGTCGAGTGGCAGGGGAGGGTTTGGAGGTGAACGGCGCGGGGCTGACGGCGCGGTTTGACCTTTTGGGTCCGAAGAGTCGTGTGCGTGTGAACTATCACGGGAGCATTCCGGACCTGTTCAAGGCAGGTAGTGACGTGGTGGTGGAGGGGCGGATGGGGTCCGATGGCCGTTTTGAGGCCGACATTCTGATGACCAAGTGCGCCAGCAAGTACGACAGCGCGCACGGCGCGAAGGAAATGTCCAAGTGAGCAGTTTGCTGGGAAACGTGGCATTAATCGTGGGGTTGTTGTTGCAGGCGGCGGGTCTGGTCGCGGTGCTGGCGGGGGTGCGTCTGGGCAGCGTGGTGGGGATGAGGTTGGCGCGGTGGGCGATGCCGGCGGTGTGGCTGGCGTTTACGTTGGCGGGGCTGGCGTTGACGGGGGCGTTGTTGGACGGGGATTTTTCGATTTCGTATGTGGCGCGGTACACGGAGCGGGCGTTGCCGACGGGGTACAAGCTGGCGGCGTTGTGGGCGGGGCAGGAGGGGAGCCTGCTGCTGTGGGCGTGGCTGATTGCGGGGCTGGGGAGTTTATGGGCGGCGTTTGCGTGGCAACGGAATGACCGGCAGCACACGATTGCCGCGGGTGTGCTGGTGGGGATCAGCGTTTTTTTTACGGTTTTGATGCTGTACGTGCCGGCGGCGAGTCCATTCACGGCGGCGGCGCAGGTATTGGAGGATGGTCAGGGTTTGAATCCGCTGCTGCAGGACCCGGCGATGATCGCGCATCCGCCGTTCTTGTTTTTGGGTTACGCGGGTTTTGCGGTGCCGTTTGCGATCATGTTGGGTGTTCTGGGTGAGGGGCGTCGAGACAATGTGTGGGTTGTGTCGGTGCGTCGGTGGACGCTGGCGGCGTGGATGTTCTTGACGGTGGGGATCATTCTGGGCGCGTGGTGGGCGTACATTGAGCTGGGTTGGGGGGGCTATTGGGCGTGGGACCCGGTGGAGAACGCGTCGCTGCTTCCGTGGCTGACGGCGACGGCGTTGCTGCATTCGATCAGCGTGCAGCAGCAGCGGGGGATGCTGAAGCGGTCGAACGTTGTGTTGATCGGGATGAATTTCATTTTGTGCGTCCTGGCGACGTACATCACGCGAAGCGGGATTGTGCAGTCGGTTCACAGTTTTGCGGGATCGGCGGTGTCGACGTTCTTTCTGGTGTTTCTGGTGCTGGTGATCGTGGCGAGCGTCGCGATGATGGTCTGGAGGTGGAGGCTGCTGGTTTCGGAGCACGCGTTGGAGACGATCTGGGGGCGTGAGGGGTTGTTTCTGATCGGCAACGTGGTGCTGGTGGCGATGATGATGCTGACGGCGGGGGGGACGCTTTTTCCGGCGTTGTCGCGGCTGGTGACGGAGCGAGAGATCAGCGTGGGGCAGCCTTTTTACGCGAGCGTTGTGATTCCGTTGGCGCTGCTGCTGCTGGCGATCATGGCATTGGGTCCGCTGCTGGAGCACGGCAACGACGCGGGGAAGGCGTTGAGGCGTCGGGTGGTGTGGCCTATGGGAGGGGGGTTGGTGGGGGTGGTCGTTGCGGCGGCGCTGGGGATGCGGGACTATTGGGCGTTGGCGTGCGTGATGATTGCCGGGGCGGCGCTGGCGGCGGTTCTGGTTGACCTGGTGTGGGCCACGCGGTTGCGGATGCGGACGAACGGCGAGAATGTTGTGATGGCGGGGTTGAGGCTGGTGGACGCGAATCATCGGCGGTACGGCGGGCAGACGGCGCACGTGGGCATGATTCTGCTGATGGCGGGGGTTGCGGGATCGAGCCTGTATGGGGAGAAGCACGAGTTGATGCTTACTCCCGGGCAAAGCGCTTCGGTTGGTCGGTGGGGATTCACGTTCCAGGAGATCACGGAGAAGCGTTACGAGAATTTCATAGCGGTGGAGGCGACCCTTCGGATGGAGGATTCATCGGGAGGGGCGATGTTGCTGCGTCCGCAGCGCCGTTTCTATGAGCGTTCGGATCGATCGACGAGCGAAGTGGCGTTGCGGTCGGACGGCGTCCGCGACGTGTATGTATTGTTGGCGGGTTATCGACCGGACGGTGGGCAGGCGGCTTTTCAGGTTCGGATCAATCCGTTGGTGTTATGGATCTGGATTGGGGGGATTGTGATGACGGCGGGGGCGTTGTTTGGCCTGATGCCGCGTGTGCTGCGGCATCCGGTTGTTGGCGAAAGGGGCGGGGGCGGAAGGGCGGAGGAAGCGGCGGAAGGTGGGAAACGGGAGGCGCTGGCGGCGACTGGAGGGCGAACTCGATGAGATTGGCGTGCATGACGGGTTTGTTGGCGGTTCTCGTCGCCACGGCGGCGTGGGGCCAGCCCGCCACGATGGCCAGTACAGTTCCGGCGTCGTCCCCCGCGGGGACCGGGACGGTGGACATCCGGGCTGTGCAGGGGACGAAAGACGGCCCGGCGATCAGCGGGGGTCAGGTGATCGTCGAGGCGCTGGTGGATGAACGGCCGGTGCGATGGGAAGCGAGGCTTGATGGGCAGGGTCGGGCGAGCGTGAGCGGGTTGCCCTTGTCGTGCGAGGCGCTGGTGACGATTGTGCACGAAGGGATCACGTACCGGCAGATGGCGGGTCCATTTACGCGTGAAGAGCCAAGGCGGCAAGTGGAGATTCCGGTCTACGAGGCGAGTGAGCAGGAACCGGCGTGGGTGATCAAGATGCGGCACGTGATGCTGCAGAACAGCGTCGGCGGAGTGGTGGTGACGCAGATGCTGGCGGTCGAGAACCCTGGCGACCGGGCGTGGAGGGGCAAGCGGGACGGAACGGGCAAGCCTGCGACGCTGGTGGTTTCGTTGCCGCGGGGCGCGGTCAATCCGCGTGTGGGGGGGGCGTTTGACGAAGACCACACGGAGGTGGCCGCCGGGGCGATCGTGAGTCGGGCGGCGCTGGTACCGGGTGTGACTCAGTATCAGTTTCAGTACGAGTTGCCCGCGAGTGGGGGGCACGTTCATTTTGATCTGGACGCTCCGGCGGCGGTGCGTCACACGATGGTGATGGCGCCGGAGGACGGGACGGCGATTTCGTCGGAGTTGCTGCAGCCGGCGCAGGCTCCGGCGGGCATGGGCGCGAGAGCGAGGTTGTTCATGGCGGGTCCGCTGGGAGCGGGCCAGGTGATTTCGATTGGCGTTTCGGGGCTGGAGAATCTGAAGCCCGGGACGGTGGTTGGAGGGGACAAGGCGGCGTCGGGCGGATTGACGGCGTTGCGGCTGATGGGGGGGTTTGTGGCGGCACTGATTGTGATTGTGGGCGGCGGGGTGGTTCTTGCGCGGAAACCGGATGGAGCCAGGTGAGGCGGGCGCGGTGGTGGTGGGACCCGCTCGGAGACAGAGATGACGGCCGTAGCCTCCCAACTTCCGACAGCGGTCGCCCCGGGGGCGAGAGGGTCGGCGATCAGGGTGCAGGGGTTGTGGAAGCAGATCGACGGGCGGACGATTCTGGAGGATGTATCGTTTGAGATTGCGGCCGGGGAGTTTGTGGGGATTCTGGGAGCGAACGGTGCGGGGAAGACCACGCTGGTTCGGATGCTGGCGACGCTGACGGCCCCGAGCAGGGGGCAGATGCTGCTTTTTGGGCAGTCGGTTCGCGGCAGCGCGCATGCGATCCGGCGGCGGATCGGGCTGGTGGCGCACCAGTCGATGCTGTATCGCGACCTGAGTGCGGCTGAGAACTTGGTGTTTTTCGCGAGGCTGTATGACGTTGCTGATCCCGCGGCAAGGGCGGGTCGGTTGCTGGACATTATGGGCCTGGGTTCGAGGGCGGATGACCCGGTGAAGGCGTTCAGTCGGGGGATGTTGCAACGGCTGGCGATTGCTCGGGCGTTGTTGCACAACCCGGACATTTTGCTGGCGGACGAGCCTTTTGAGGGTTTGGACGCGGCGTCGGTGGAGGCGACGGAGGCGTTGTTGGCGTCGTTGCACGAGGCGGGGAAGACGATCGTGATGGTGAATCACGACATACCGCAGAGTCTGCGGCTGGCACGTCGGGTGTTGATTCTGAGGGGGGGCCGAGTGGTGGTCGCCGCGGCGGCGGGATCTCTGGAGGCGGGGGGCGTGCTGTTGGAGGTGCGGAAGCCATGATGGAAGCGTTTCGCACAGTTGGGGTTCTGGTCTGCAAGGACCTTCGGATTGAGGCGAAGAGCCGGCAGACGGGCGGTCTGGTGGCGGTTCTGGGGCTGCTGGTGGTGGTGGTGCTGGGCTTGGGGCTGGGTCTGGAGGGGGGAGGCGCGGGACAATGGGCGTCGGCGGTGCTGTGGGTGGCGTATTTGTTCAGCGGGGTGCTGTGTTTTGAGAAGACGATGGCGGTTGAACGGGCGGACGGCGCTTTGGGGGCGTTGCTGATGGCGCCGGTTGATCGGGGGCTGCTGTATTTGAGCAAGCTGATCAGCAACCTGGCGTTGATTGCGGGGGTGGCCGCGGTGGTGACGCCGGCGGGGATGCTGTTTTTTGGATTTGACCTGTCGGCGGCACCGATGCGGTTTGGGGTGATCATGGCGTTGGGGGTTGTGGGTTTTGCGGCGATCGGGACGTTGTTTTCGGCGGTGGTGAGTTCGACGCGATTGCAGGGTGGATTGCTGGCGTTGGCGGTGTTTCCGCTGGCATTGCCGCTGGTGATCACGTCGACGCAGCTGGTGTTGAAGGTGTTCCGGGATCCTGGGATTGCGTGGGGAGGGGACTGTGCGATTCTGGTCGCCTTTGACGCGGTGTTTTTGGTGGTGGGGTGGGTGTTGTTCGAGTGGGTGCTGGAGCCGTAGGAGTGCAGTCCATGCGAGCGAGTCATGTTGGGGCCATCGCGTTCTGGCTGGTCACGGCGGGTGGCTTTTCGGCGGCGGTGATGAACGCCGTGTTTTTTGTTCCGGAGGATGCGGATCAGGGGGTGATTCAGAAGATCTTTTACCTGCATTTGCCGGTTGCGATCAACGCGTTGCTGGCCTGCCTGGTGGTGTTTGTGGGGAGCATCGGTTATTTGTTGCAGCGGAAGTTGTGGTGGGACGATCTGGCGACGGCTGGGGCGAGGACGGCGGTGCTGTTTTGCTCGGTGGTTCTGGTGACGGGGATGATCTGGGCGCGGGTGGCGTGGAACACGTGGTGGACGTGGAGTCCGAAGCTGACGTTCAGTCTGCTGTTGTGGTTGTTGTACGTGGTTTACCTGGTATTGCGGGCGTCGATTGATTCGGAGCAGCGGCGAAGCGTGGTGGCGGCCGCATACGGGATCGTGGCCTTTCTGGACGTGCCGCTGGTGTATCTATCATCGAAGCTGATTCCGGAGATGCATCCGGCATCGATCTCGCTGGCTTTGCCGATGAAGCTGGGGTTGATTCTGTTTCTGGTTCCGGTGACGCTCCTGGCGGGCGGTCTGGTGGTGATGGGCTGGAGAGTGCAGTCTCAGGAGCGGGCGATCCGGGGTCTGGCGTCGGCGCGGAAGTCCATTGAGCCGATGAAGCTGGATCTTATTCGGGAGGTTGTATGAGTCCCGGCGGCTACATGATTCTGGCGTACGCGATGGGATCGGCGGTTTTGTGGGGCTATGTTCTGCGGCTGTGGTTTCGGTTCGTCTTGCAGTCGCGGAAGCTGGCGGCGGGGGCGAAGGAGGTTGAGTGAGGCGCGTGTTGCCGGGAGCGACTTGCGGCGATGGTCGGGTCGTCGGACAATGAGGGGGTTGGGTGGACGATGTGTGGTGTCCGCCGTGGTGGCGCCGTCGAGCAGGTTGCCATGGCTGGTGAACAGCGAAGCACAGATTCCGTGACCGACGAGCCGCTGCTGAGGGAGTTGCGAGAGGCGGACTGGGAGGAGCGGGCCGGGATAGCCCAGCGTATTCGTCGCGAGCGTGATGCGACGGGTCTGCCCGCGCTGGTGGTGTTTTTGCGGGAGGAGGGGTTGCGTTGGGAGGGGCCGCGACAGGGCGTGGCGCGTGCGCTGATGGCCGGGATGGTGAGCGGGCTTGGGGCACTTGGGGTTGCGGCGATGATCGGGGTGGGGCTCGTGCTGGCGACGGTGGCGGTGGCGATCCTCGGTTCGCCGATTTTCTGCTTGTGGGAGAAGGCGATAAACCACGCCGTGAGGGGGTTGATGTTCATCGGCTTTCTGATTGCGGCGATCGCGTTGTTTCCGAGTTGGGTGGTGCTTGGGCGGTACCTGCGATTGCGGGGCGAGACGCCGGGCCAAGGGATGTGGCTGCTGGGGGTGATGATGGCCTGTCCGGTGGCGATGGTTTTGGCGGCGATGCTTGCGGGTGGCGGATCGATTGGCGACTACCTGGTGGCTTTGGCGGGAGGGGTGATTCTGATCGGGTTGGCGCTGCTGCCGTCGAAGGCGCGCATGCTGGAGAGCTTTTCGGCGAAGGGCAGTTCGCCCGGAGCTGACGTGTTGTTGCCGATGGGTCTGATCGCGGGCGGTTTGGTGATGGATCTGGTGCTGTTGCTTGGGATGAGGGTTGATCCTGGCGAGATGGTGCTGGCGGTCGTTCTTCTGTCGCTGGCCGGTCGCTTTCTGGTGGGTGCTTTGTTGCGATTTGACGGGGTGCAGGCGGCCGTGGCGAGTGCGGATGGTTCCGGGTGGCAGCGACTGATCCGGGACGTTCTGATGGAGGGGCTTTTTCCGGGGAATGTCATTGCCAGGGCGGCGTGTGCCGCGTTTGTGCGGCATGCGCTGATGGCGATTGAGCGTGTTACGGCGGAAACGGCGCCGGTGGCGTCGACAAGCGTGTGCCCGGACTGTCTTGCGCGTCCGACGCCTCACGAGGACGAGGCGATTGGCGCATCGTATTACCGGTGCCGGGTATGCGGGCAGATCTGGGATGCAACGCACTTTGTTGAGGACGCGCGGGCAATCGTGGGTGTGCTGAGTCGCGGTTGGCAAGACCGGGTGCGAGCGGAAGACTCGTTGTTGCTGGTGAACGCGATGGAGGTGGGGGCGCAGGCGGATTATGATCGGATCGAGATTCGAGACGCCGGCGATGTGGAGGTTGAGCGGTTTGTGATCGCAATTCGGAATGACACGGACGAATTTCGCCGCGGCCGGGCGCGGTCGGTCCGGTGTCATGTTGCCGCCAGATGCAAGATTTCCACGCAGTCGCGTCGCATGCTTGAAGGGACGTTTGGGAGTGTGGAGATGGCGTGCGTGGGCGGCGACCGGGCGCAGGCATAGATCGGGGTGCGTTATTGTTCGGCGCGCGTCGAAAGAGTAATATGCGATCGCCGCCGAACTTGGGTGCGGCGGCACGTCGTGGGCAGTCCAATCGATGCCGGGTAACGGGTGCACTGGGATTCGCGGCAATATCTGAACCTCGCGGGGTGGCGCCGGCGGTCCGCAGCCAACGGGCCTGGACAACGGTGTGTGTTGTGGGTGCAGGGTTGTCGGCTACGGTGTCCGGGGTGCGTGAATGAACGGATGCAGGCATTTGTGGAACGTCGCGTGGTGGGGGTCGAGGAGGCGGCCGGGGCGATTGTGTCGATCGCGGGAATCGAGGGGGTGACGTTTACGGGCGGTGAGCCGATGCATCAGGCGGCGGCGTTGGCGGAGCTGGCGCGGCGGGTTCGGGGGCATGGGCTGTCGGTTGTGTGCTTTACGGGATTCACGATCGAACAGCTGAGGTCGTCCGGGGATCCGGAGGTGAGTCGGTTGCTGAGTCAGGTGGATGTGTTGATCGACGGTCCCTACCTGCGTGAACAGTCGGCGAACCTGTTGTGGCGGGGAAGCGGCAACCAGCGGGTGTTGTTTCTGAGCGATCGGTATCGGGCGATGGCCTGCGAGGTGGAGCGGAGGCCGGCGAGCGTGGAGTGTGTGGTGGGCGTCGGGGGTTTCACGACGACGGGCACGTGGCCGGACGGTCTGGTTGACGACCTGGAGCGAGCGTTGCGCGGGCGGTAGCGTCGGCGGCGGTCGGCGGTTTGTCGGGGACGAGAAAGAGGAGACCGAGCGATGCTGTGTCCGTATTGCCTGGCGGAGGCGGAGTTTGAGTTGACCAGCAAAGTCGCATCCGGCCTTTCGGACGAGGATCCGGCGGATGCGAAGCTGCCGAATCCCTCAGCGGGATCGGGACCGGGGCCGGTGCGTTATCGATGTCCGCAGTGTCGCTCGACGGTGCCGACGATGTACGTGAAGGACTACGATGAATACCCGCCGGTGGTGACGAGCGCGGTGGGATTTTCGGGCCATGGCAAGACGGTGTATTTCGCGTCGTTGTTTCACGCGTTGCGCAACGAAGGTCTGACGGAGCAGTGGCCGGAGTTTTACAGCCTGGCGCTGGACGATCCGAGCCTGAAGACGGTGTTGGAGAACATGGCGATGCTGGACGAGGGGAGCGTGCCGAGCGCGTCGCCGAAGAATTTCCAGCGGCCGACGCTGTTGCGGCTGGCGTGTGTACCGGGTCTGGGGAACTGCACGCTGGCGATTTACGACATTTCGGGCGAAGCGTTCAAGGAGGGGGTGCAGGTGGAGCAGTACGCGCGTTTCGTGGCCCGCGCCCAGACGGCGATGTTCATGATCAGCATTCCGGAGTTGTTGAAGGAGGGACGGGACTACGCGACGGCGCTGGAGAGGCTTTTGACGGCCTATCTGATCGGTCTGCGCGAGCTGGGAGGCGACCCGGCCGAGCAGGACCTGGTGGTGGTGTACACCAAGGCCGACATTCTGGCCAAACACCTGGATGGTTGGCAGACGATCCGGGGTTACGTGGCGGCCGATCCGTACGACGGTTTGGCCGACACCTATCAATACCTGAATCAGTTGGGGGCGATGTCCGCGCTGTTGGCCAAATTCACGGTAAAGGCGGTGCGTGCGGTGGGGTTCTATACGGCGGCAACGCACAATTTCCGGAGCGTGCGTTTTTGCATGATTTCGTCCCTGGGCGCGGAGCCCGGGCCTGACGGGAAGCTGCGGGTGAAGATCTCGCCGCGACGAGTGCTGGATCCGCTGCTGATGCTGGTGGCGATGCAGATGCGAGCCCGGGGTTCCGGCGGCCGGCGGCGGCGCACCGGTGGGGTGGAGAGTCCGATGGCGAAGCTGAGACAGTGGTTGGCGCGGATTTTTGAGTGAAGTTGGCGGAGAGAGGAAGGGAGCCGGTGAGCCGCAAGCGCGACAGACCCCCCATTGCCCGCCCCGGCATCCGCGAGGGCTCGTATGAGCAGAGGTACCGCGACATGATCCGGCTGCGCGGGGAGGCGAACCCCTCGCTGCTGCCTGAGGTGATCGCGGTTTTGCGCAGCCAGAGCGGCGAGGTTGCGGTTGCGGCGCCCGTGATCACGGTGCAGGCGGTCATGGGCATTTTATTCAACGGCGTGCTGATGATCGGGATGATCGGAGCAGCGGGGATGCTGGCGATGTGGCTTACGCGGGTGATCCCGGGCGCGGTCGGGCTGGAAACCGTGGCGAACTTCATCTGGATGCTGGTGCTTGGGACGGGTGTCGGGGTGAGTGTGCCGGATGTTTACTGGTCGGTGCGCGGGGCGTTTCCGCGGGGGCATGTGGTGGCGGTGCCGCTGGCGACGTTTGTGGGACTCGGCGTCGCGGTGCTGTTGGCGCACTGGTATTGGGGCGGAGAGTACCCGGACCGGTGGCAGCTTTGGGTTCGTTACGCGGTCAGCCTGGAATGGAGCATGGTCGCGGTGATGCTGGCGATGATAGCGGTATTCGAGACGCTGACCACGGGCAGTTTCGAGTTGCTGGACAAGGAGAAGGTTGCCCGGTCGGCGTTCATTCGCCACGGTCGGGCGGCGATCGAGGAACTGTCGGGTTTTCTGCTTAAGGAGATGAGGAGCAAGGGGATTCCATTTGAGTCGCTCATGTGTTCTCAATGCCTTACGCGGCTGACCCTGGCGAAGGAGCCGGTGCTTGGAGTGAGCTACCCCCGGTGCCGGGCGTGTGGCAGGGTGCTTTGCCGAGAGGGGAACTGGACGGTTGCCGGCGAGGTTGTGGCGGCGCTGTGGCAGGACCAGGGGCAGGAGCGATTTTGCCGGGATGACTGCCTGTACATCAACTGGTCGCGGCGGCGATCGTTGTTCGACTTTGACGCGGTGGAGATTGTGGGGGCGGATGACGCGGAGATCGAGCGATTCGTGATGCAGGCGAGCGGCGACACGGATGAGAGGCGGCGCGGGGGGTTGAAGGAGATGACTTGTCGGATCAGGCCGGAGTGCTCGATCTCGAGCCACACGGGGCACATGTTGAAGCACACGTTCGGGGCGGTTGAGCGCTTGCCCGCCAATCGCAAGGCGAGTTCACGGGAGGTGGAGTGAGTTGGCCGTCGCGTGCGCGGTCAGGGCGGCTGGCGATAGGCGTCGGAGGCGGGCAATGCGAGGGCGCTGATGGGGCGAGAGTATTCGGCGCGTGCGACAGGGGATCGGGGGAGGCCGTCGTAGAGCGCGATGATCCCGGCCGGTTGCGGGAAGCAGGCCTCGAGGGTGAGCCAGTACTTGTTGCCAAGGGGGTCGGTGGCGACGTTGTCGCGGGCCGAAGTGCCGCGTAGCGCCGTCAGATCCAGAGGATGGCTGCCCTTGGTGATCGGTGGAAGGTCGGCGGCAACGGGGCTGATCTGGCGCGCGTCGGAATCGGGACAGGGCAAGGGGACGCCGGCGACGGCCCAGGATGACGATGTCCATCCGGTGGCGCGAGGTTTTCGCCAGTCGGCGGCGTAGGAGGCGACGGCCCAGGCTGTCTGGGCGCCGGGCCAATCGAGCATCCATCCGTGGGTCTTCTCGTAGATCGTTGTGACGTAGAGCGACTGATACTGATTGGCGAGTTCGGTGAAGAAGCGGGCTTTTTCGCGGAAGCGGGCGTCGAGCTTGTTTTCCGGGGTGGTGGCGGTGACGGAGGCGACCGCGCGGGCCGCCTCGTGCCACAGCTTCGTCATCTCGACAAAGGTGGCGCGATTGACCAGGGGCTTTCGACTGAGCGCGATGACCCGGCCGTCCGCTGACACACAGGCGACGAATCCCGGGTGATCGGGATGCCAGGCCAGCACGGCTCCCTCGGCGGTGCGCGTGCTCCAGGCTCGGTTGCGCAGGGATCGCTCGGCAGGCGCCGACGGAATCTGGCCGCCAAGGTCCACCTCCACAGCCCCGCGAAACCCGAGGTTGGAGGCTGAGAAAGGCGTTTGAGGAATCGGCGGGGCGGTCACCGGCGGGTCGCGCCGGAGGTCGGGCAAGGTCAGGGACGAGAGCGGCAGGGAAACGACGATGCGATTCTGGAGGCGTCCTTCGCCGGATCTCATGCCGATGACTCCTGAAGGTTTTGCGAAGAACGCGTCGAAGAGGATGGGATCGGAGATACGTCCGGTGACGGACAGTTCTCCGAAGGGCAGATCGGCGATGTTGGCGGGCATGGGCTGGAGGCTGTTGGAGAAGGGGATCAGCTCTTTGCCCTGGACGGTCAACTGAGAGCGGCCGTAGGGACTCGTGATCAGGCGGCGGGCCAGCCCCCAGGTCGCCTTTCCCGCGGGCCAGCTCAACACCGCATTCTTGAACTCGTTACCGAACGAGCCCGTGTCCCACAGCAAGAGTCGCTGATATTGTTGGGCATCGAGCGTGTAGAATTCGCAGGTCTGTTCAAAGGGCTCAAATGGCTTATCGGATGAGCGGCGGGGGGCGGGTATGCCGCGAGCGGCGGTGAGCTGGTCCCAGGTGACTTTGATGGCGGCGACGGTTGCGGGCGACGACAGTTCCTCATTGCATGCGATTGCGAGGACGCCGTCCGCCCGAATCCAGGCGTTGCAGCCGCGGGGGCCGGCAAGGGGAATATAGAGGACATCGCCTCTTCGCCGGACGTCGGGAAGCTGTTGCGCCAGGGTTGCGGCAATGGCGTCGATTTCTGGGGGCTGGGGCATGGACGCGGTCATGGCCGACTTGGCGCCGAATTGGGTGACGGGCAGGAGGCCGGCGGGATCTCCCCATGATGCGGTCGGGGACTTGTCGGGCCGGGGGTTTTCGGGGGTGGTCCGGATGGCGGCGCCTTGTCGGCTTGGGGTGACGGATGCGACGCGGGGCTGGTGCATACGGGTGGTTGGGCGCGTGGCCGCCAGTGTCCGGTGGTAAGCGGCCTGATCCGAGAGTGGCGCCAGGAACAGAGAGAGGACGATGAGCCCCGGGAGGAGCCCGAGGACATGGAGGGTTACCGTGCCGCCGAGGTTCAGGTTCTGGTTGGGGCGGACGATCTGCCAGACGGTCTGGGGGATGGCGATGAGCCACGCCGACGCCAGGCGTCCCAGCACGGCCGTGGCGATCTGTATCAGGGCGGTGTTCAGGCCGGTCCAGAGTTGCTGGAGGCTGCGTGTGGCGTTGCGTCCGCCGCGTCCACCGAATGCGCCGGCGAGCATGCCGAATAGCATGCAGGCGAATGTGACGAACATGTTGGACAGGGTGATGGCGACCTGCATGGCCCGCAGTCGCACTTCGCGGCATCCCTGGGAGCCGGCGGCGACCCAGCCCATGGAGACGTAGTAGCCAATCAGCGGATAGACGAGCCACCACGCGCGCGCGACCAGCGAGCCGGTCCAATGATCGTGTTGAACATCCTGGCGTGTGGCCAGCCGGATCCACAGGCCCAGGAGGAACGCGGCGGGGACGAAGACGACCGCGACGGGAGGCAGCAGGATTCGCCGCAAAGGAACGGGTGTGACGGGTCTGGCGTGGCTCTCCGGGAGGCGTCCTCCGCTGGCCCGGATCGTGCGAGGCCGCTCGGTTTCATCGGGGATGACCAGATCCGGGGTGATCGTAAAGGGGGCATTGCAGGACCGACAGGGGCCGCTGCGGCCGATGAGGTTGGGGCGCACGCGGAAGGTGGCGGCGCAGTGGGGGCATCGTATGCGGATGCGCTCGGGGGTGGGCGGGAGGCTTTGCGACATCAGATCGTCTCCTTCCTGGTCAGGCTGTGGTTCGGGCAAACCGCCTCACCCAGTCCTCAATCGCGTTGTTGTGCGTGTCCAGCCAACGAGCCAACAGGCGAGTCGAACGGCAGAGGTCGCGTTCGTGCCGGGGGCCACGACGATAGAGCGCGCAGGAATGGAGGCAGAATCGCCGCAATTCGCATCGCTCGCAGTGAGCGGGGAGGCGATGGGCCATGTGAAAAGACCGGACGCTTTCGCGCCAGTGGCCGTCATCTTCGGGATGATTGACCGATCCGACGAGGCAGGCGGGCTCGCGATTGGTCGCGCGGTCGCAGAGGAAGATGTTCCCGCCGGCGCTGATGGAGATATGGGTGATTCCGGCGCCGCAGACCGGGGCGGCGCAGCCGCGCATGTTGTCCGGGCGTTGAGATCCCGGATGGACGTAGAGTCGCATCAATCGGGCCATGTTGGCCTCGCGGAAGCGATCGGGATCGCGGAGCATGTGTTGAAGAATGAGTCGGCGCGCATGGAACATTTGGTCGCCCGTGAGGGTTTGGGGGTCGCCGGCGTCCCGGGGAGGGCAGAGGAAGTTGATGCGTACGGCCTTGAGGCCGCGGTTCATGAAGGCGGCGATCACGTCCCGGAGGCGCGCGTGATTGTGCGGTCCGAGCACGCAGACGATGCGCGGGACGATGCCGCGATCGAGGAGACGTCGGATGCCTTCCCAGGTGCGCTGCCCGTCCCGGCGGGCGAGGTCGTGAATTTCCGGCGGGCCATCG
Source organism: uncultured Tepidisphaeraceae bacterium (assembly GCA_964451955.1). Taxonomy (GTDB): domain Bacteria; phylum Planctomycetota; class Phycisphaerae; order Tepidisphaerales; family Tepidisphaeraceae; genus JAPLNB01. The sequence continues at coordinate 11,072 of CAYVKG010000066.1, read as the reverse complement.
ACGCTGATGCAGGGGCGGACTTGGAGGGAGAGCATCATGTCAGCCACGGCGTCGGTCAGGAGAGTCCCGTTGGTCTGGACGCTGATGCCGGCCTCGATCCGATTTCCGGCGAATTCCGCGCGCACGCGCCTGACGGCGTCGCTGAGCCAGGCGACCGGGCGGAGCAGGGGTTCTCCTCCGAAGAGGACCCAGGTGACGTTTTTTCGGCGTGTTCGGCGGGCGACCCAGGCCGCCGCGCGGGCGAGCGTGTCCATTTCCATCGACATGACGGGGGGTCGGACGCCCCGGTTGCGGCAATAGGCGCAATCCAGATTGCATCCCTCGGCGATGTGGCAGGTGACGATCGAGACGCGGTGACACGGGCTGATCGGGGCCCGCTCATTGGCTGTCTGACCAGTCATCCCAATCGTTCCAATCGTTCCAGTCATTCCAGTCGGTCCAGTCGGTCCAGGAGTCGTCGTCATTGTCGGGCGGCTCGTCGGGCTGATCGGTGTCGTCGGGCTCGTCGGTTTCGTCCTCAGGGCCGACGTCATCATCGACCGGCTCGTAATCCTCATCGTCTTGGAGATCCCAGCCGTCGGTTTCTTGTTGGGTCTGTTCGTCGTCTTCAAGATTCCAGTCATTGGGGGGCGTGTCGTTTCCGGTGGTCTTCGGCTTGTCGTCGTCCGCCGCGTCGTTGGTCAGAGCATAGGGGTGTTTCATGCCGTGTTTGATCTGATCGACCTCGCGGGCCAGCTCGTCCGGGGAGGTGTGGTCGTTGAATTCGACGTGCATGAGGTCGGCGACCTCGAGGAGTTCGTCCCGGGAGAGTTCGCTGACGGGACCGGAGTCGAGCAGTTGGGCGATCCTCTCCGCGTCTTCCGCGGTGTCGGCGGCATGTTCATATCCCTTGATGCTGCGAATCCAGTCATCCAGCTCGCCTCCTCCGCGCTCGATCAACTCGCCGACATCCTGAAGCGTTTTTTCGACGGGGTCGTCGGAATCCTCGTTGATGTCGCCGCCGTGCGCTTTGTACGCCTGATAGGCGGCGATCCAGGCTTCGGCCTCGTTTTCGATGGAGGGGTAGTCTTCGGCATAGCCCTGATGGACTCTCTCGTGGGCGAGGCAGGCGGCGCGCACGGCGTCCGTGGAGTCTTCGAGGCGGGTTTCATTGAGGTGGATCTTGCCGTCTTCGTTGCTGTAATAGCCCGCCCAGCCGCGCGCCTGGCGTCCTTCGGGATGATCGCCGACGGGTTGGCGATCGCGGAACCTTCGCAGGATCGAGTCTTCCCGTTCGCTCAGATCATCGTTGTCGGCGTTCATGAGCCTGCTCCAAGGGAACGCGTGCGTACCGGTCGGTCCTTTGTCGCCGCGGCGAGAAGCCGAGCATTTGGCCTCACGCATGACCCATGGCCGAACCCGGCAGGCGGCGGAGAATGGCGCGCGCGACTCGCCCCGCGCTCGGTCTGGAGCGACCTAGCACGGGCGGCGACGCGGCGTACGCGATTGCGTACGCGCCGACCAGACCCAGGATGGTGCTGTGGCGACGTGACATGGTCAGGTCAGTTCCCGGCCGTGCACGGTTTACCACGAAACCGGCACGAATGGAAGCGATATTGGGAACGCCCCCCTTGTTGGTGAGTGCCGAGATGGCATCTGCGATGCCCCCGGGATTGGCATGGACGCGACAGGCATGCGTTGTAGGGAGTTTGCACGACTGGTATATTGCATAGGCGATGTCCTTTCGGGTTGGCACTTCATGGAAAGGATCTTCCGATGAGCGGCGTCAAATACTCGCGGTTCGAGCTGGAGCGGCAGCGGGCCGAGCGGCTCCGGCTCGTTCAGGACATCAAGGGTGAACAGGACAAGCTGTCGGGGATTCTCGCTCGGGTGCGTGCCATGCTCGACGAGGCTTCCGCGGGTCTGCGGGAGTCGTTCAGCGGCGAGGTTCGGCAGGCGGAGTTGTTTCTGAGCGGGACGCGGATTCCCAGGACTGATGCGCTGACCGCGGAAAGCCCGCAGAGCGAATTATCCCGGGTTCGCGGGGAGCTGGAGGAATTGTCCCGCAAGGCGGCCGAAGTCCAGAGGAACCTGGTGACGACGTTCGGAAAGAAGGCCGACGAGGTCGGCCGCGCGCTGACAGCGCAGCTGGCGGACGTTGAGCAGGTGTTCGCGGGTGAGCAGACGTTGCTGGGCATGTGGTGTGCGAAGTCGCAGATGACAAGCTGGACCGAACAGTTGCGTGCTGCGCGCGCCCGGTTGGCGGAGCAACGTTACGGGGAGGCGGGTCCTGCGCTGGGCCGGCTGCTTGACGAAATCAGGGCTGGCGCGGCCCAGGCTCGCCGGCGAGAGGAACTGCATCAGAAGCGGGTGTATGTGCTCAACGCCATCAACAAAGTCTGCAAGGCTCGTGGGTTTGAGCGCGTGTCGGGGCCGCAATTTGACGACGAATCCGACCGCGGCAGCCGGATCGTGATGGTTTTCGACACCCTGGCGAAAGGGAAGATCGAGTTCAGCCTTGAGTTGGACGGCATTCACGCCAATTCCGAGATCTCCGGCGCGTCCTGTTTCGAGGACTTCGACGAGCTTTCGAACAGTCTTGCGGACCTGTTCGGGATCGAAACGCATTTTACTCGCGACGACGGCGCCCGTCCCATTGATGAAACGGCCAAAGGAAAGGGCGAGGGCTCGGCGAATCAGACGATCACCCGTATTTCGGGACAACGGCGAAACGCGTGAGGAGTCGACATGGCAAGCGAGAGGAGGTCGGGCAACGAGCAGTCGGCGAGACAAGTGGTGTGGCTGAGCAACCTGAAGAACAGCCTTCGCGACCGGCCGGTGGCGATTCTGCATGGGAATGTGCGGGACCTGTATATCGACGAAAAGCGGACTGTTCACCCGGATCTGACGGCGCTGCTGAGGAGTCTTGCGGAGCAGTTGTCTCGCGACAGGGCGCCTTTTTCGGAGATTGTCTTTTACGACTGCACGCGTCCCGAGCGGCGGGTGCCGCTGGGCGCGGGCGCCGTCGCCTTGCCCGGAGGCGCCAGACCCGGGGGAACGTCGACGGCGTCGCCGGGGCTGCTCGACGACGACGGTGATGCTCCGCGGCCTCCGTCGCAGCCGGGTCCGACGCCGGGCGCCGGTCAGCCGATCCCCGACCCCAGAACCGTCATTGCCAGGTGGCTGCGTGATCTGTGCAATCCGCAGAACAGCCGGGTGGCGGTCTTGTACTACCTGGACAAGCTCATTCCGTACAGCACGGGTTACCAGGAAAACGAGCGGCAACTGCTGGTATGGCTGGAGAAACTGATCGACAAGATCGCGCCGTCGAACCGGCTGATCCTGGTTGCGCTGCAGGACACTCTTGTTCCCGTGGAGCTGTATACCAACGCTCCGAAGGCGTTCGTGCAGGCCATCCCGATGCCCGATGCGGACGACCGGGAAGCCTACCTTCGCCACAAGCTGGAGAACGCCACGCCCGGCGAGCTTGGCAAGGATCGTTTTGCGATGCTGGGCAATCTCACCGACGGGCTGTTTCTGAGGGATCTGGACAACATAGCGGCCTCGATACGGCAGGCGCCGGACTTCAGTTCCGAATCGCTGCGGCGAATCCTCAATCAGTACCGGTTTGGCGTTCAGAAGGATTTTTTCGGACAGCTCAGCACGGAGAAGATCGACGGCGTGGTCGAGTGGTTTGAGAGCGACGACAAGGACAAGGGTGGCGTGAAGGGGCAGACCGAGGCGATCGAGCGCATTGGCCAGATGCTGAAGATCGCCAGGGCCGGCCTGGCCGGCATGGCCAGCGGGACGGCGAGCAAGCCGAAGGGCGCGCTGTTTTTCGCCGGTCCGAGCGGCGTCGGCAAGACGCTGGTCGCGAAGAAACTCGCGCGGTTCCTCTTTGACGACGAAAACGCCTACCTGCGTTTCGACATGAGCGAGTTCAAGGAGGAACACACGGTCTCGAAGCTCATCGGCTCTCCTCCGGGGTACGTGGGATCGGAACAGGGGGGCATGCTGACGAACGGCGTGCGGCAGAAGCCGTTCTCCGTGGTCCTCTTCGATGAGATTGAGAAGGCGCACGCGAAGATCATGGACATCTTCCTTCAGATCCTGGATGAAGGCCGGCTGACGGACAGCCGCGGTCAGACGGTTTTTTTCACCGAGACCATCATCATCTTCACGTCGAACATCGGCACCCGGGCCAAGGAGCGGGACGCGCTGGATCGGATCCAGCAGGACGGCAGCCTCGATGCCGGGGAGCGGAAGCGGCGGCTGCGAGAGCATTTTCATCGGTGCGTCGAGGAGTTCTTCCAGCTCGAGATTTCGCGGCCCGAGCTGCTCAACCGTTTTGGCCGGAACATCATTCCGTTCAACCCGATTGACGCGCCAGAGATTCAGGTGCAGATTTTCAGGAGCATCCTGAAGCGCATCAAGGCGGAGATTGAGGACAAGTACCGCGCCTCCGGGCATCGGATCGTTTTTGATGAGGCCGTCCCGGCGTGGCTGGCCAAGCGGCATGGCAAGCGCGTTGCGATGTTCGGGGGTCGCGGCGCGGCCAACTGCCTGGAGGAAGAGGTGGTGTTGCCCCTCTCCGAGAGTCTGCTTCGTGCCGAGGACCTCAAACGGCGAGCCGTCGAGTTTCGTCTTGCCGTCCCCGAGAAGGGCAACACGATTGAGGTTCTTGACGGAATGGAGTGATGACGGATGCCGCTTGCCGAGCAATGGGCCACGCTCAATCCTGCCGCCGCCGGGCGAGTCATGCTCATCCTTGACGCCTCCCAGAGCGCGCAGTCGCATCAGGGCGAGATCCTGAGCATCGCCCAGCAGGTGTTGGCGCGGCTGCCGGCGCGGGTGGAGCGCACGATTCGGTTTCTCGGCGACGCGACCGCATACGACGCGCGGTTGTTTGACAGCCATGCCGCCGAGTGGGTTCGCCGCAACAGCGGCCGCACGAGCCTGATTGCGCCGATCATGGAAAGCGCGGGTGCGACTTCCGTCGCGAGGGCCGCGGTCATCGGCAGCGGGGAGATATTCGATCTTGAGGACTTTGCGGATCATCCGCTGATGGGGAATCTCCTGCTTGCCAGCGTGGACCAACCGCTCCACCGCGGCGGGGGCCTCGGGGTGCAATTGCCGCAGGCCGGCGCGGACGAGGTTTGCCGCCACCTGCACAACCCGATCGAGCGGATTTCCATTTCGGGTCCCGGTTTCATGCCTTTGGCGTGGGACAACGAGGCCTACGGCGTTATTGGTGATGGCCACTCGCTCGCGCTGGTCGCGGGGGAACTTCAGGACTACCGGGTCATTGTTGGTTTCCTCGTTGCAGCCAACGAGGCGATTGCGGCGGTGGCGACGTTCGCCGATGGTCGGCGGATGCCCCTGCCGCTCGATCCGGCTCAGCCGCTCCACGTTGAGTCGCAGCCTCTGGGCGTTCTCACCGCGGAGGAAATGGAGGTTCTGGACAAGGCCGCCAAGGACCAGCCGTTCACGTGTCCCCGCTGCGGCCGGGAACACCGCTGGAACACGGGCCGCTGCACGAAGGCCGGTCGAATTCATGGGCCGCCCATCTTCGGGTGCATCTCCGGAGGCGCCGGCGGGTTTGTGCTGTTGGAGCGTTCCGAGGAGGGGGTTGCCGTTCGCAGACATCCCGGGCGGGTGTTTCGGCTTGGTGAAGATCGCGTCGCCGTTTTCGAGGCCGGCCAGGCGACGGTCTACAGCTTCGACATGGCCCGGGGCGTTTGGCTGCCGGCGCCGATCTCTCAGCTCCCCCTGTTCCATCAGTTGGAGGATGGCGCGTATGTCGTCGTTGTGTGACCGGGCCGGTTTCCCGCTTGTGCCGATTCCCAGCCTCGGGCTCAGCGCGCATTTGTTTCCCGTGGCGAAAGTGCAGTACGAACGGTTCCTGCTGGAGCCCACCTCGTTTGGGGATGCGTGGTATGAACGGCTCCTGGAATTGAATCCGCGGATCAGCCACACGCGATTCGCTCCGGAGAATTATGAACGCCTGCTGCTGACCGGAGTTCTTCCCGCCGAGACCGAGGCGTTTGCCCGCTGGCTTGGTCCGGATTGGCGGGTTCCCACGGTGGAGCAGTGGCGCGACGTCTACCGGGCTTTTGAGTCGATGGCTTGCTCGCGTGCCTATTTTGATTCTCTGCCGAGAAACCAGCTCGCCAGCGGAGCCGTCGCGATGATCCGCGGGCTTTTCCAGCAACGACGACCGGAGACGCTGGTGGATCTGTCGTTGATGAATGGGGGGGGCATCGAATGGGTCCGGCAGGCGGATCAATGGGTCGGGCTCGGCGCCCCTCGCGCGTGTTTCGCGCACCAGTTGTGCGATCCGCTCCGCGGCGAACCCGTCCGCCCGATCCATGCCGACACACGCATCGCCTATTTCGGTTTTCGCCTCATTCGCATGCAGGCGGACCGCAGACTGTGAGGGATCGACATGCCCAGAATCCAAGCGTTCCAGCAGATCTACGCGAGACTGGAAAAGGAACAGTCGCCGCGGGGCCTGGTCGGCTACCAAACCGTCTTCCGCACCCAGCCCGGAATCAGCGACGATGAGATCCGGCACATCGAGGAGAGATTGCATTATTACCCCACGGAAAACTCTCCCCCGAAACAGGTCTTTTTCGTCTGTCCCTCGGGCAATCCGGCGGTGGCGAACATCGTTCGGCTGCCCGAACGCGACAGCCACGGGCGCCTGATTGCGCTGGCCCATTGTGTGGTCGTGTCCCGGGACCAGTTCCTCCGCCTGCGCCTGGACCCCTTCCAGATTGTCGACGGGTTTCGCTTCATCACCTCCCTTCAGGAAGCGTTGGCGGCCGGTGATCGTCAGACCGGTCACATTCCCTCGGTCGGCATTGAGTTGTCCGCCGCGTCGGTTCAGCGGGCCGTCGAGGCGGCACGCGCCTGGAGGCCCGATGAACTGCGCAAAGTCATCTTCCTGGCGCTCAGGACGAATCGTCTTGAGCGGGAGGGGCTGGCGGTCGGCGTCGTTGGCAATCCGCCGGCCATCCTTGATGTCCTCAGAATCGCCCACCTGGTTCTGCCGGCCGCATTAGCCGGCACGTGTTCCTTTGACACGCATTTCGTGGATGACAAGGGCAACGCGTGCAATCTGCTGGCAACCTACTGCTGGGCCGCTGGTTTCCCGAAATCCCCCGGAGCGCAGGAGTATGTCGTGATCGACGCAGCATCGCGCACCGTCAACTACGACGCCCGCTGGAAGCCTGCCAATGCCTACGAGCTTTGGCTTGAGGAACAGGTGACCCGGGGATCCTGGGAAGCGCTGGCCGGTCAGAAAGACGACGTGTTCGCGCTTTCCAGCATGCTTGAGGGGGCGTCGGTGGCGATCGAGGACCTCGAGCGCATCAGCCCCGAGTTGGTGACGGCCCTGTTCCGGCAAAACGCCGACCGAGTGACCAAATGGGTTGCCTGGCGGCTGGGGCAGCACCTGCCCCCCGCGCTGGTTGCCCGATTGGTTGATCCTGTCGGCCGAATGGAATCGGCGGAGCTCTATCGCGTCGGCGTGCGGGGCTTCGATCGGGACATTCTGTTGGACATGCTCTATCGCGGGTACCTCGCGGGCGGGCTTGTCTCGCCGCCGAAGGAGGAATTGGCGGACCTGGGCCGGATGGTGCAGGGTGGGGCCCCCGTTCATCTGGCCCTGTTGCATGCAATCTGGACGGGGGACACGCGACGCCAACAGGCCATTCTGGCGAGCCTGCCTGAGAGCCACTATCGGCGCATTGTTGACGCCGCCCTTGCGGGTCGGTCTTCCGCCGCCCTGTTGCTGTTTGACGCCAAGCGGGTCGAGATGTTCGTGGCGGCCTACGCCTCGGCCCCGGTCGGGGCGATCCCCCTTGACCAACTTGTCAATGTGATGCTGACGCAGGGGTGTCAGCGCCATCTGGGACCCCTTGCCCCGCTCCTTGGCGGCTTGCCCACCGAGACGCTGCGCCGGTGCCGCCGGGTGCTCAAAGGCCAGCCGGGAATTCCCTCCGCCTTTCTGGAATCCCTGGAGCAAGAGTGGAGCCGCCGCAAAGCCACCGGCGGGACGTTTCGCCGGATCATCGGGTGGATCAAGCCGGGCTGAGAGTTGGGGCCGCGGGCCGATCCAGCCGCTGCGGTGCCGAAACAACAACAGGCCCGGCCTTGCGCACAGACGAAACCAGCCGGTGGCCGGGGCTTTGTTGTGAGCGTCGCACGCCCGCCTGCGACGGCACGAGGGAGAGACATCGCACTGCGCTGTGTGCCACAAGCGGCACCGATCCTCTGATCGACACCAAGGGCGCGGCCGTTCTTGTGAGACTTGCAGGGCGTGGTCCTTTTTGGTAGCGTTACTTCCTTGTTGGTACCCAGACGGGGCCAGAAAAAAGCGCCATTAGCTCAATTGGCAGAGCAGCTGACTCTTAATCAGCGGGTTTTAGGTTCAAGTCCTAAATGGCGCACTATAAGAAATAGCAAGCACTTACGAATGAAAAGGCCCTCGCAAAACGAGGGCCTGTTTCATGCCTGTCTGATCCCCGGTATCCCAACGGCAACAGGAAGGCCAACGCGATGACCTTCATCGAGTCGGGTTGCCGCGCCGGCGCGCGTGTCGTGGCGGGATTCAAGGGGCAACTAGCCGGCGGCCTTGGCCAATCGCGCAGCAAGCTCGGCCACCCGTCGGCCCAGGCCTTTGACGGTTGCCAGCCCTGACTGATCCTGGGTCACGTCATCGCCGCTGCTGACGACGATTCCACCCAGCCTCGCGGTGGGCTTGCCGTCACTGACGACAATCATGTCTTGACAGAGCATGGCGGCGTGGAGGGTCTGAAGGGTCAGTTCTTGGCCGCCATTGCGAGCGGCTCCGACGGCGATGGCGCCCCCGATCTTGTCGCGCAAGTCGAAGTTCTTGCGGAAGACCATGCAGCGGTCGAGGAAAGCCTTGCAGAGCGAACTCATGTTGCTGAAGTAGACGGGCGTGGCGATGATGATACCGGCCACGTTAGGCTCGCGAAGCTTGGCCTCGACCTTGGGGAAGTCATCCTGCTGTCCCGGCTCCAGAGGAATCCCGGCGGCCAGGTCCCCGTTGATTTTCAGGCTTCCCAGATCGACCAGTTCGACCTCGATGTCCGGGCCGACCTGTTTGGCGGCGTCCAGACAGACCTGCAGCGCTGCCGCCGTGCTCTTGCCCTTGCGCGGGCTGCACGAGATGCCGACGATCTTCACCGTCTTGCCGGATTGCTGGGCCGCCGCGAAGTGCGCGACAGATCCAGCCATCGCCAAGGCGGCCGTGCCCAGGAACGAACGTCGCGACCAATCGGATGACATGCTAACTCCTTTCACCGGTGAGGGTCTCTGGAAAAGTCCGGACTTGACACGAGGCGACCAGTATCTTACTATGTGAGCAATCAATCACGCAAGCGGCTGGCGTGGTCTTTTGGGAGGAGCCTGTTGTGGCCGATCGACGGTACGAGAACTACGCGAAGACCGCCCGCATCATGAAAGCCGTGGCCCAGCCGATTCGGTTGGCTATCCTTGACAGTCTGCGTCAAGGCGAGAAGAGCGTCAACGACATCGCCCAATCCGTTGGCGCGGAGCGTTCCAATGTCTCACGGCACCTGGCTGTGTTGACGAATGCCGGCATCCTGAGCAGCCGGAGAGATGGTCTGCAGGTGTTCTATAGGCTGCACACGCCCTGCATTCTCAACATCTTCTCTTGTGTACGTGAGGTCATCAGGGCCGATGTGGAGGCCGGTCAGCGGGCCTTGTGCTGTTCGTAGCCCGCGCTTGTCTTTCTCCGAAAAATAGTGAGTTGCTGATCACGTAATCACATGACGACCGCTACTCCCAACGCTGATTTGTCCGGACAGTTGATCGGGATCACCGGAGCGGCGGGCGGATCGCCATGGGTGCCGAGGAGACGGCCTCGCATATTGTGCTGGTGATTGTCATGGCGAGGATATTCGGATTGATTAACGGGGCGTTGTTGCGAGTCTTGAGGAGAATGCCATGAGTGAGTGCTGCTGTGGCAGTGGAAAAAAGAAGACGGTCCTGCTGTTCGCCTGCTCGGGTGGGGCGAATGTGGCCGAGGTCAGCGATCGTGCCGCCCGCGAGTTGATGTTCAGCGGGATGGGGCAGATGTTCTGTCTGGCCGGCATCGGCGCCGGCATTCCGGACATGGTTCAGAAGGCCAAGGATGCCGACCTGAATGTCGTCATCGACGGCTGCCCGGTCGATTGTGCCAAGAAGATCTTCGATCAGCACGGCATCACCAACTACGTGCAGATCAAGGTCACCGATCTGGGCATTGAAAAGGTGAAAGGCGTCCGCTGCACGCCGGAGCAGGTGAGCAAGGTCGTCAGCCACGCCAATCAGATCCTGGTCGCACAAGCTTGAAAGGTGTGAAAATGAAGAAACTGCAAATCTTGGGCACGGGTTGCCCCAAGTGCAAGAAGCTGGCGGAGAACACGGAAGCGGCTGCCAAGGCGATGGGGATTGAATATGAACTGGTGAAGGTGACGGACATCAACGAGATCATGAAGTTCGGCGTCATGATGACGCCGGCCCTGGCGGTGGATGGGCAGGTGAAGGTTGTAGGCAAGGTGCC
>CAYVKG010000066.1:0-486 GCA_964451955.1 uncultured Tepidisphaeraceae bacterium | reverse complement strand
ATGGGTGGAAGGAGCAATCCGATGAACAGAGGCATGACGGTCGGTGCGGCGATAGTGGTGCTGGCGTGTGCGGTCGCGGTGTGGCTGACTCGCGGCGACGAACAATTGGCCGCCGCCGAGCAGGCCAAGGCGGAGCAGGCGCAGAACCTTCCGCGTTTGCTGGACATTGGTTCCAAGACGTGCATTCCGTGCAAGATGATGGAGCCGATTCTGGCGGAGCTGAAGAAAGAGTATGCCGGGAAGATGCTTGTGGAATTTGTGGACGTGGGCATCAAGGAGAACGTGGCGATCGCACTGAAACACAAGGTCCAGGTGATCCCCACGCAGATCTTCTTCGACGCCAGCGGCAAGGAGCTCTGGCGGCACGAAGGATTCATTGCCAAGGCCGACATCCTGGCCAAATGGGCGGAACTGGGTATTGCGTTTCAGGTCGCCGCCCCCGCCTTCAGCCGCCTGGCGCCGGCCAAGGTCGATGCGCGGGCGAAG
>CAYVKG010000065.1:14051-25739 GCA_964451955.1 uncultured Tepidisphaeraceae bacterium | reverse complement strand
CGCCTTACCTCCCTCCCCCGTCCCTTCACGTCGCTTTCGGTCGGTTTTTGTCGTTCTTCGTCGCTTTTTGCCCCTTTTCCCACCCCCTAAAAACCCCCAACCCACGGCCAATCCTACCCTTACAGCCACCACCCCCTCCGCCCCCACCTTTCCGCTCCACCACCCCATCCCACAGCATCGGCCCAAGCCGACAGTCCAGCCTGCCTCATCCAACCGCATCCCAGCACCCACAAGCTCCCGATCTTGCGTGCGCCCCGGTCCTTCGATACATTCTCCCCCTCTGAAACACTGCCCTAGGTCCCTCGGCCAAATTCCCGTGTTGACCTGGCACAGCCCGACGATCTACCAAGGAGTTAGCGTGTCGCCCCAATTCCGTCGCAAGAAACATCTGTTTACCAGCGAATCAGTTACCATGGGCCACCCCGACAAGGTGGCTGACCAGATCAGCGACGCAGTCCTTGACGCTTTCATCGCCCAGGACCCCGACGCACACGTCGCCTGCGAAACGCTCGTCACCACCGGCCAGGTCGTCATCGCCGGTGAAGTCACCGCCAAAAAAGGCGTCTACGTCGACGTTGCCAACGTCGCCCGTGATACCATCCGGGAAATCGGCTACGTCCACCCGGAAATCGGATTCGACTACCGATCCTGTGGCGTGCTCAATGCCCTCCACGCCCAGTCCGCCGACATCGCCCGCGGCGTCGCCCAGGCCGAAGACAACCGCAAAGACCAAGGCGCCGGCGACCAGGGCCTCATGTTCGGCTACGCCTGCGACGAAACCGACACCCTCATGCCCTTGCCCATCCACCTCGCCCACCGCATCGTCGAACAACTCGCCGAAATGCGCATCACCGGCCAACTGCCCTGGCTTCGCCCCGACGGCAAGAGCCAGGTCACCATCGAGTACGTCAACGAAAAACCCGTCCGCGTCCATACCGTCGTCGTCTCCACTCAGCACGACGAAAGCGTCCTCCGCCAGGATGCCATCAGCGACGAAGCCAAACGACAGATCATCGATAAGGTCGTCAAACCCGTCGTGCCCCCCAAGTACTGGCAGGACGACATCATCTTCCACATCAACCCCACCGGAAAGTTCGTCATCGGCGGACCCCATGGCGATTCCGGCCTCACAGGCCGAAAAATCATCGTCGATTCCTACGGCGGCCGGGGCGCCCACGGCGGCGGCGCCTTCTCCGGCAAAGACCCCTCAAAGGTCGATCGCAGCGCCTGCTACATGGCCCGCTACATCGCCAAAAATATCGTCGCCGCCGGGCTCGCCACCGCCGCCGAAGTCCAACTGGCCTACGCTATCGGCGTCGCTAACCCCGTCAGCGTCACCGTCAGCACCGAAAACACCGCCCACATCCCCGAAGACCAGATCGCCGAGCTCGTCTGCAAACACTTCCCACTCACCCCACGTGGCATCATCAAACACCTTGGCCTGCTCAAGCCCATCTACAAAGCCACCGCCAAACATGGCCATTTCGGACGCGAACCCGGCGCCGATGGCAGCTTCTCTTGGGAAAAAACCGACATGGCCGACGTCCTTGCCAAAGCCGCCGGCACCAAAAAACTCGCCGCCGTCCGCTAGTCCGCCTCCGGCGCACCCGTGTTGTTCCACATCGCGTTCATCGCCCGACCAGGACCCGTCGAGCAGTTCACGTTCACAAGGTCCTTCTGCAAATACCATTGCACGTGCCCGTCGCAGAATAACACGTTCGCTCCCCCGTTGTGAATCTTCCCCGGATACTCCGTCCTCGACGGACTCCCGTTGTCATGCGGCCCGATGTTGTAGTCCCATGACGTGTCGCATGAGTTGTCCGCTATGGCAATCATGCTCGACGGCAATTTCACCTTGCTCCCCTTCAACTCCGCACACCAAGGATTGTCCACATGTGCCCCAAGACCCAGTTGCGGCCGGTGCACGTTGATCGCCCCCCAATCATTGATCCCGTACGAAAACGGCACTCGCTCCACGTTCAACAATAACTCGCCAACCTCATACCCGTATCGCCCAGCCTCCAATTCCGTGGCATACGCCGCCCCAGTGCCCAGTACCCGCTGCCACTGAAAACCCGGTTCCTGGGCCGGGCAGAAAAACACCCCCCGGCTTTTCGTGTACAGCCTCAACCGTGTCGGCCACACGGCAAATGTGATGCTCCCCTTGCTGGCGCAATGGCCCGGGTAGTAGCGATAGTCCCCCACGTACATCACCATGGCCTGGCCTTGGCTCCTGAGGTTCGCGGCGCAGGCCAGCCGATAAGCCGCCTGTTTGGCCCGGGTGAGCGCCGGCAGCAGTATGGCGACCAGCATGGCGATAATCCCAATCACCACCAGCAATTCCACAAGTGTAAAACCCCGACGCCTGCACCTGCTTGAGTCAGCCTGCGACATGCCAACCTCCGGACGCCAATTTCCCCCGAAGACCGACAAATGTGATCAGTCATGATATCGCATTTCTGCCGCCGGCCGCAACCTTTTTCCGCAGTTGCCGTCCAACCAATGACATAGAGAGGTCCACAGCATGCGACGAGCCATCGCTTTCACCACCATCGTGCTGATTTCATCGATCGTCAGGGGCGAGGCCAAGGATGATGTCTCTGCCGCGACGAAGAGACTCGCTGACGCCGATAGCTACTCTTGGGTTTCTGCCGCGCAATCAGGTGGTCTTCCGGTCATGGGCGGTCCCACCGAAGGCAAGACCAGGAAGTCTGAGTTCACCACGGTTTCCCTTTCCAGGAACTCCGGGATCTGTATCGTCTACAGAGGCGATAGGTTTGTCGTCAGGACCCCCACCGGCTGGCTTACGTCCGAACAGATTCAGAGACTTCCCGATGCCCAACGTGACTACGTCCGCTTTGTCTTTCAATCTGCTCAGTCGCTGAAACTGCCCCACGTTCAGGCGCAATACCTGGTGGAGAACGCCTCCAATTTCCGGCAACCGCAGCCGGGCCGGATTTCCGCCGATCTTTCAGAAGCCGCCGCTAAGTCGCTCATCTCGGTCGCACCTGATACCGCAATAGTCCGCGTCAGGGGTGTCGTTACGTTCTGGCTGAAGGACGGATGGATCAGCAGGTACCAGTGCGGCATCATCGCCACGCTGAAGACCGCCGGCAATGAGCACGAATTGGATCGCGTCATCACGACGACCATCGAAGGTGTTGGCTCAACCACGGTTCATCCTCCGGCCGATGCGCAGAAGGCGCTCGGCATTGGCGAATAGGCAACAGAGGCGATTTTCTGCTTCTCTCCGGGTGAGCTGGAGTGGAGCATCGGTCTGGTATGGTTATCGCTCCGAAGTCTTATTTTTGGGGTGCTTGAAGGCGTGCAATGGCACCCAAGTCCGTGGTATCCTTTTTGGCATGGCTGGCGTACAAACCGCGATTATCGGCTTTATCTTTGTCTGCCTCATTTTCCCGTCAATCATCAAGAACAAGGCGCAATTCTATTGGGCGCTGATTGCCACTCTGCTTGGCATGTTCCTCCAATCGCTAGCCGTCATGTTCAGTCACCCTGCGATCGGCGCCGACCAAGTGGTGGAGATGGGTGGCTTCTGGCGAACGTGCAACGCTCTGAATGTATTTTTGGATATCTTTGCTGTCGTTGCTCTGGTGTTGGCCGCCGGTGGATTGACGCCTCGCCAACTTGCCACGGATCTATCAAGGGCTTATGAGGTTATGCGCCGCGGTGAAACCGAGACCACGACAATCATTCCCATTCCCGGGCAGCAGAGACTTCCCGAAGAAGACGACGAGGATCAACGGCCGCTGCGTTATGCGCTGGACGACCCTGTGCCGGCACCCCCGAAGAAGGACCCAGGTTCGATCCCGTTGGAGTGAAACGCCGTACGAATTGGCATACTTCCCTCGCGGTATTAGAATGGCCAGCTACGGGATTCAGTTCCCAGTATCTGTGTCGCTAGGACAGAAGGGATCACGATGATACCTGCCTCTGGACTGATGGCCGCCGCCGACCTTTCCGGCTACATCAGTGGTCTGAAACTCATACCCGTTTTAGTAATCCTTCTGATCTGGGCCCGAGTGCTCACCTGGATCGACAAGGACGCCGAGGGTGCGCACCTTCCGCGTGAACTGTTCAATGTCGGCACATTTATCGTTGGTCTTGTTGGGGTCGGTCTGTTCCTGTTTCTGCCCAATTACTGGGTTGCGCTGGGCTCGCTGCTCTTTGTCAATCTGGCAGCCGTTGGAACGTACCTCGGTATGCGACAGCGAGTTGTCGGCCTTGGAGACCTGAAGACTCAGTTCAACGATTTTCTCCGCAGCACTTTCACGAGGGAGAAGAAGGTCAAAGTGACCGCGGGGCAGGTCGTTCTGGCGATGAAGTCCGGGACTGTTTTGACGGCGCCCGAGTCCAAGGACGATCCGAATGCGCTCGGGTACGAAGTGACACAACAGTTGTTGACCGATCCGCTTCAGAAGAATGCGGAACGAATTGAAGTTCGTCCTTGCGAAGGCGGCGCGTCGTTTCAGTACGTTGTTGATGGGGTGGCATACAACGCCGACACGCTGGATGCTGCTTCCGCTTCTGCGGCCATCACTTACCTCAAGGAGGCTGCGGCTCTTGATGTGGAGGACCGTCGCAAGCCTCAGTCCGCGATGATCCGCGCAACGCTCAATGGCAAGCGGCGTGACTTGGAGATTGCCACTGCCGGTACCACTGCGGGCGAATCGCTTCGTATCCGTGTTGATCCGAAGAAGCGACACGAGATCAAATTCAGCTCGCTGGGTCTTCTGCCGGAGCAATTGGCGGTCGTTCAGGAAGCGCTTTCGGGATCGCCCGGCATCACGCTGATCGCAGCTCCCCGTGCCCAGGGTTTGACGACGATGCTCTATTCGATCCTGCGGCTGCACGATGCTTTCTTGAACCACATTCAGACGATTGAGCGTGGTAAGCAGGAGGACCTGGAGGGCATCACGCAGACGGCCTTGGCGGCCGGTGCGTCGGCCGCCGACGAATTCAAACAGGTGGAATGGGTGTGCAGCCAACAGCCTGACACGTGCATGGTGGACGAGGTGGTCAACCCCGCCAGCGCGATGGAACTGGTCCGTTTTGCCGGGGATGGCAGGCGAGTCTACGTTGGGATGCGTGCGAACAGCACATTTGAAGCGCTGGCGAACTGGAGACGACTGGTTGGCAATGATGAACTGGCCAGCGCATCCCTGCGGCTTGTCTTGGCTGGACGGGTCATGCGGCGGCTATGTACGGCGTGCAAAGTCGGTTATGCGCCGGACCCAGAGACCTTGCGTAAGCTGAACATGGATCCGGCGAAGGTTGAGACCCTTTATCAGGCGAGGACTGCGCCTCTCACGGACAATCGTGGTCATCCGATTCCCTGCGAGTTCTGTCAGGAGTTGCGCTACAAGGGTCGCTTCGGCGTTTACGAGGTGTTCGTGATCAACGACGATGTGCGGCAAGTGATCGCAACCGGAGGTTCGGCCAGTCAACTCAAGACGGTATTCCGCAAACAGCACGGGCTGTATCTGCAGGAGGTGGCGTTGCGGCAGGTGGAAGCCGGTGAAACCAGTGTGCAGGAGGTGTTGCGGGTGCTGCGGAATGCCAACGAGGTGCAGCCGACTCCGCCTCCGATCGGCGAGCAGAAACCCAGGCGTGCGGTGAGTCGGCCGCGACCGCCGAAAGCGCCTTCCGCGTAAGTCCGGTCGCTGATTTGATGCCCGACCCGGCAATTAACGGTTGAATGGGTGAACGATGCTTCTAAGCCTAATCATCATCGTCATAATCGGGGTGGTCGCTTACTTTCACTACCTTCAGGGGTTTTTCAGTTCGGGGCTGTCAGCGGTGATGTCGATCATCGCGGCGATGGTGGCGTTGGGGTATCACGAGATGATGGCGGACATGGTCAACGGGGGGAAGTTCTCGGACTATGCGATCGCCGTATGCCTGGTCAGCATTTATGCGATTGTCTACATCGTCCTGCGCACGCTGTTTGACGCTGCGGTTCCCGGCAACCTGCGATTCCCGCTGCTGGTGGATCGGATTGGCGCGGCGGCGATGGGCGTGGTTGCGGGTGTGTTCGCGGCTGGGGTACTGGCAATCGCGGTGCAGTCACTCGGCTTTGGGGCGAGCGTTGCGATGTACGCGAGATTTCCGATTCAGCCGGGCCGATCGCTGGTCATCAAGGGACCGGACATGCGCAATCCGGAAGAGGCGGTCTTCGACAAGGTTGACTCTGAGAAGTTTGTGCGGAACGAGTCGGGCGACGCATCGGGTCTATGGGTTCCCGCCGACCAGTTGGTGCTGAACGTGGCGCACATGGTGAGTTCGCCGGGTGCTTCGCTGGATGCCGGGAAGCCATTGGCGGCTGTACATCCGGATTATCTGCAGGAACTGTTTGGGCAGCGGGCGGGGCTGCAGAGCGGTTCGAAGCATACGGCGTTGGCGAACACTGTTCAGGCGGAGGGGGTTTACACGGTTGCGAGGCTGCAGCAGGACGACCCGGAGCGGTGGCAGCGAGAGGGTTTTGATATCGGCGTTCGGGGTCCGAAGGGCAACGAAGGTCTTGCGCCGTTGCCGCCGGAGTATGTGCCCGGACCCGGGAAGATGCTGCTGGTGATCCGCGCCAAGGTGGGGTCGATCAATACGGATGACAAGTCGAACCTGGTTGCATTTGCCGCGGGCGGAGTTCGGCTGGTGGCTGGGGGCAAGAATTACTTTCCGATCGGGACGATAGAAGGCGGGAGAGTGCTGTATCGCTGTGCGATTGACGATCCCTTGTTCTCCCTTGGAGACAAGGCGATCGACCTGGTGTTTGACGTTCCTGAGAGTGAGTTGCTGGCGTCGGTGGCGGACAAGACGACGGCGCCGAAGATCGCCGAGGGAGTATTCTTCGAGTTCAAGCGGTTTGCGCGCGTCCAGTTGGCCGACAAGGAGATCCGCAAGGGCATCGAGCCCCCGGGTGACTCGGTGGGGATGATCCGCAAGCCTGGCGGCAAGACCGGCGGCGACACAATGGTGGGGCCGCTGACGATCGAGGGCGACCCTTTGTTCGACAACGAGCTGTTCAGCTCGATCAACATACCCAACATCGCGGACAACAACGCGAAGGGCGAGACGGAATGGGGCAAGTACACGATGCTGAACCAGCATTTCCTCAAGCTTGAGATCAGCCCGGTGCGGGCGCTTGAGATGCTGTCAGGCGGGAAGGAGGCCTGCAGTTCGATGCACGTGCCGGAGGGTCAGAAGATGGTGCGGATTGTTGCCAGGCCGTCGTCGAAGTCTCAGGACAAGTGGGCATGGGCTGATGTCGTGTCGCAGTACGAACTGACGGATTCCGCAGGCAAACGGTATTCGCCGAACGGCGCGATTGCCAAGGTCAAGAGCAACGCGGGGCAGGACATGATGGCCGGGGTCTATGACGCAACGAAGCCGGTGCGGTCGATACCCAGCGACCGCAATTCCCGCCCGACGGATGTTTATCTGATCTACCTGGTGCCTGACGGGACCGACCTGAGATCACTGGAGTTCAAGAACCAGATTATTCGTTCGATGAGCATGAAGGTTCGTTGAGCGGGGGTGAGAAGCTACGGATGCGGAGGCAAGGTCCCCGGTGGAAGCCGGGGACTTTGTTTTCAGCGGGTTTTTTGCCAGGGGGCATGTCTTGCATGGGCAAAGAGGGGCCGGCTTGTGAGGGAGACGTGGCGTTGCCCGGGGTATTGGAGGGGAGGGGGTTCTGGAGAGGGCGGTCGCGTCGTCGTCGCTGCTGCGGTTCAGCGTATGCCGGGGATGGCATCCAACTGCTGGTGGATGGGGGAACTATTTTCGCGGGTGGGGGGGGCATCATGGGCCGGATCAAGCGGCAATTCAAGGCGTTTGCCGTCGCGCAGCACGATTAGTTTGTCTTTGGTCTGGTAGGCTCGCAGGATCAGGTCAACAGCCATGTCGCCATCTTCCCCTTTGAAGTCCATGGTTCCTGTCGCCACGATCGAATCGTTGCGTTTCAGGCCGTAGTACTTGTGCATGGGACCATCGGCGACGATTTGATCGACCAGGACATAACGGAGTTTGCCATCCTTGAGGATCGGTTCGAGGGTGATGGAGTCCTTGGCTCGCATGTCGGGGCTGCCGCCGGCCATCTGCTCGACCTGTTTTTTGGCCGGTTCGGCCTGCCGGACGGTGTCGGCAGGGTGGTGTTTCATCCAGAACATGACGATTACCAGAATGGCCGCGAGCAATCCGACAAGTCCGAAGAGATTTCGCATGGGCGATCCTTGGTCGAAGGGCCATCAACATTGGCGGAGGCACGTCACGTGATCGGCAGTATACATGGAATGGGTTCGGGGCTCACGCGAATTCCGGTTTACCAGGCGAGGCGGGGGCTGTGATGACGGAAGGCCGTCGTTTGGGTACGATGTCGCATGATGTCAAAGCCTTCTCGTATGGAGTTTCTCACGCAGGTTGAGCGGATGATTGCACGGCGGTTTCCCTCTCTGATGCTGGAGCGGGCGGAGGCCGATTTCTCGCTGCGGATCAACGGTCACCTCATGGCGTTGGAGAACCTCTACCGGATATCCGTGGGCGAAGCGGAAGGGGATCCGGAGTATTCGCGGCGGCTGGAGAGCCGGGTCGATCGGTGGGTGAGGGATCTGTTGCGGGGGGCGGAGGCGGCGACGGACGAGAGCGTCTCATACGAGGCTGTCCGACAGCGGATTCTGCCCTTGGTCGTGGTCAAGCCCCCGCCGGCGCCCGCGGATGTCCAGGTGGTGACTCAGCAGTTGCTGGACGGTTTGTCTGTCGCCTATGTGGTGGACGGGGAACGGACGATGTCCTACATTACGAAGCAAATATTTGATAAGTGGGGGATGGCGATCGACGAACTGCACGAAACAGCTCTTCAGAATCTGGCGATTCTGAGCGAGACGCTGCCAGCGCATGCGGCGCAGAACGAGTCGGGGCGGATCGACCTGATTCTCGTCCAGCTGATGGATGGCTACGACGCGAGCCGGATTCTGTTGCCGGGACTGTACAATCACCTGAAGGAGCATCTTGGCGGGCCGTTCGTGGCGGGCATACCGAACCGCGATATTCTGATCTGCTTCCGCGATGAACCGGAGACGGTGTTGCGGCTGCAACAGCGGATTGCCGCGGACTATCAGGCGATGCCGCACCAGGTTACGGATCGGCTTTTCCTTGTAACTGCGGATGGAATAGCGCCGTATGCCGATGGGGATGACGCGGGCGAGACGGAAGAGGAATCCACCTAGCGGGTAGGCCGGCGCAGATCCCCGTAATTTGGGCAGAGAAGGGGAACGGACCATCCGTCATGCCGGGTGGTGCGTCTTGCTTTGAATTGGATTGCTTCTAGAGCCCGCCGAGAGTGCTGTCAGCGGCGGACAACTCGGCGCCATACTTGAGGCCATCATTGGCGCTCTTTGGTTCTGGGACCAGGTCCAGGTTGTGCTGGGCGAGCGTCTTGGTCAGGGCGTTTGGAGCGGTGTAGATGGCGATCTGGAGTTGCTGGTTCCAGAGCTTAGTCTGTTGGGCTTCGATTTGTTCCTGAAGTCTGGCTGCCCGATGTCGGAGTTCCAACTCCTGCTGGCGGAGTTGCAGCATCGTGACGGCGATCGTCACAGAACAGCCGAGGCATAGCAGCAGTTTCAGCATGGGGATGGCCCATCGTTAGGGGCGGAGTTCAATTGGCCGACGCCACCTGCTTGGGCGGGAGTCGCAACTTCATGCCTGGCACGATGGTATCGCCCTTTTTGAGGACATCCTTGTTCAGGTCGCGGATCTGCGATACAGCTGTGCCACTGCCCACCTGGTCGACGGCGATGCGCCAGAGATTGTCCCCGGGCTTGGTGGTGTAAATAGTCTCACTGCTTGGTGTGGGGATAAGAGCGGTACGGGTGTCTCCTGTGGACGAGCCGGGTGGAACGCTCGGTTGCGCATCCTGGGTCGGGATCAGGTAGACCTTCCCGGCGGTGATGCTGTCGGGGTTTTTCTGGAGAGACGGATTGGCCTTGGCGATCGCGTCCCGGTTGGCCTTGGTGTTCTTGCCCATCATCTTGGCGGCGATTTTGGAGAGGGAATCGCCTTTCTCTGCCGTGTACGGCTTGGTGCCAACGGGGTGTTCCTGGTGGTCGTTGTTATCCGCGTTGTTTCGAGCGTCGATGTTGTCTGCGGCATCATTTCGGTCTTTGGCGACGGGGTCGGCCTGCTTGGTATCCACAGGCTTGCGAGTGCCCGTATCGCCGGGGCCGACCTTGACTTCGACTTTTCCCTCGTTGCCTGAGCTATCGAGGGCAACGCGTTTATTGGGTTTGACGCCATCGATCCTGACGTCGTCGGTGGTGGCGGTCTTGGCGCCGGGCGTGACATAGCTTCTGAGGACGTTATCGGTAGCGGTGAGCAACTGAGCAGGGGGGGGCTGCATGGTGCTGGCAAAGTGGTCGGAAAGGAGAATCCCGATCACGATGATGAATGCCAAGCCAACCAGGAGGCCGATCTTCGTTTCGCGTGTCATGACTTCTCCCAGGCTCTTCAGGGCTGCGAGGGGCGTCTCTGGAGCACCCGCAGCTTTGCGGATCGGCTTCTTGGATTACGGGCGATCTCGGCCTCGGAGGGAGAGAGGGGTTTTTTCGTCAGGACGTCGAACAACCCGGACTCCGCCGTGGACCGAAACGCCTGTTTTACCAGCCGATCCTCCGTCGACTGAAAACTGATCACGGCCAGTCTGCCGGCGGGCTTCAGGAGCCCTGGGGCGGTGGCCAGAAACGCCTGGAGGTTCTCGATTTCCTGGTTTACGCACATGCGAATCGCCAGGAAGGTGCGAGTTGCCGGGTCGATTTTCTCTGGGGCGCCGCTCCGTTTGGGAACAGCCGACCGGACAATCTCCGCCAAGCGTCCGGTAGTGGTAATCGGCGAAATTCGGCGTGCGTCCACAATCTTTCTGGCGATGCGTCGGGAATAACGTTCCTGGGCGAGGTTATAGAGGACGTTGGCCAGATCCTCTTCTCGGAGGTGGTTCACCAGATCTGCGGCCGTCTGTCGGGTCCGCAGATCGAGTCGCATGTCCAAGGGCATGTCTTGGGAAAAGGACATGCCGTACTGCGGGTCGAGGAATTGGTTTGTGCTTAGTCCTAAATCGGCCACGATTCCATCAACGGCATTGCAGTTGGTCGCGGCGAGGACATCGGTCAGCTCGGCGAAGTTGGCGTGGAATAGCCGGATGTTGGCTGGCGCGGTTGCCATCCTTTTCTGAGCGTAGTCCAAGTTGCGCTGGTCGGCATCTAGGCCAATGAGAAGCCCGGACGGTCCCAGACGCTGTGCGATGGCGAGGGAGTGCCCCGCTCGTCCAACCGTGCAATCGACGACGGTTCCGCCAAGAGGCGCATTCACCCAAAGGAGCAGTTCGTCCAAGAGCACACTCTCGTGGCCTGTTGTGGGCAAGTCCATGCCTGCGAGGTTAAGCTGTGGCTTTTGTTGTTGCAAACTGGGGATGCCATGCGCTATAATTAGTATGATGTTTGGATGTCGGCTGTTGGTCCGGGCTCATGTGAGTTGGTCCCGACAGGCGATAAACGAGCTGCTGCGACCGAGACTGGGATCCCGGCGGAATGCCGCAGGCCACGGTTCAGGCGGCGCAGAATCGCCAGAGGTCGGGCGACTGCTCGAATTTGAGATTCGGCAATGAGTTGATTCGCGACACGACAG
>CAYVKG010000065.1:0-14041 GCA_964451955.1 uncultured Tepidisphaeraceae bacterium | reverse complement strand
AGTCGGGCAGCCTACCCCCTCGAGTAGAGTTCGAGGGCCCCGTCCGTGAGACGGCTCTGCGCATCGCTACATCGAACTTTCGCGTGCGGCTGAACAAGGTGGCATGACCTGCTCGGCGGCGGTCCTTCGCCGTCAAGCAACACGGGGGCGTCGATCATCCTCCTGACGGTCTGACGCCCCGCCCAGGCTCGAGGGTTCTTCCCGCATCAAGCCCGTTGTTTCCCCGTCCTGAGGCGTCCGTGCCTGACAGACGAAGAGCCAGCCATGCCGCGAAGTTCAGCCTTCGCAACGCTCCTGCGTTGATCGAGCAAATGTCATCGGCACGTCCTGCGCCGACGGCCATCTGTCCGATCGCGACTTTTTGTAGAGACCCAATCCTTCCCTGGACATGTCTCCATCCACTCTTCGATTCGCACACCTGATCCGCTCAGGTGCAGCGGGGAACCGAGTTCCCAGGGATCCCATTCGTGCCCAATTCAAGCCTGCAACTGCGGTACCTGACGCTGTTGTTTGGCTCGCACTGCAATCTCTGCTCGCCGCTGATCCAGTTCCTCAGCTCGCTTTTGCCAATCGTTTCGGTCCCAAATCTCGGCGTGGTCGCGAACACCCAGCAAGACGACATCCCTGCCCAAGTTCGCCCTTCGCAGTACCTTCTCCGAAATCAGAATCCTGCCTTGCTTGTCCCACTCCACCTTGCTGGCCATCGCGATATTTGCCTGGTCGAACGCCAACAGATCTTCCTCCGGCGCCAGTTCGGATCGCGTTCGGCTGGCGAGTTCCTCGTAGTACTTTTCGGGATACAGCCATAGCTTGCCATTCACGCCGGTTACGAGGAAAAACGCTTCGCCATCAGTCTGCGGTTCCAAAGCTCTTCGTATTTCAGATGGGACAAGGACGCGGTTCTTGTCGTCGATGGTCAACTCGTAATTGCCATAGAGTAGTCTCAAGGGAAATCATTCCATTTGGCCAGCGATGACAGGGAATTTCTACCACATCATTCCACTAATGCAAGCCAAAAGGCGCAGATGAGTAGTTTTTTTTAAAGTTCTGCCGCAGTTCTGCCGAGGGAGGGCGAATTGCGATGAACAGACCAACGCGGGAGTCATTCCCATGTGGATTTCTGCCGCCTACTGTGGATTACCTGTGGATAAGTTGTCGAGTGCCTGGATTGCTGTCAAAGGCGGTGGCCAGCAACACGCGGCTATGCTGGCATCGGGACTGGTTTCCTCAGACGTCTGTACAATGCCAGCGGCAGGATATGCATGAACGCCACGATCATTGGCCCCCAGATTCGCATCGCATTGGTTTGGCCATGTGCAATTCCGATCGCATCGACAATCGGCCCCATGAATCTCGAGGAGGATGACGGCACCTGAGATGCATCCGGGGAGAACTCTGCCTTCAGATACCACATCAAGGCACCGCCAATGGATACGGCGGTCATGACCATGACGACGAACATCATGCTCTTCTCGCTCCGCGGCAAAGATCGGGCCAGTGCGAGGAACACCAGCCAGACGCTGACGTAGCACCCGGCCAGCAAGATACTCGGGGAAGGGACTGCCGCGAGAATGCCGGCTATCTGGATGAACGGCCAAGTGCTTGCGATAACCAGAAGCGTGGAGGTGAGATTCCGCAGCAACAACGGGAATAGCATGGCCGATGTTCCGAGCTGCACGGCCAGCATCACATCAAGTGCAAGTTGTTCGGCGGGGCGGGGGAACTGATCTGAGAGTTGGATTTGCGTAGCCCCTGCAGTCAGCGCCAGGAGCTGGATGCACAGCCAGACAGTCACTGGAAGAAAATGCCGGAGGGGGCGCGAAGCTGCGGGGGTGAGCGGCGCTGACATCAACGGTTGGCATTTGACGCGGGCCGATCCGAGTTGTCAATTGCTCTGGGTGGGAGTGCTCCGAGCACCGTCGGCACGGACAAGCGAGTCCTTTTCCGGGGCGGGTTGCAGCAATGCGTCGTTACGAATATCCAGCCAGGGTCTGCCTGCATCTACCCGGTGATAGTAGTCCTTGAGGGCTGCCAGCCGCTCGAGTTTCTTGGCTGGGGGCAACTCGAAGTTCACACTTCGTACCGGTCTTCCCCATGCGATCTCAGTGCCGTATTTGGTTGTCAGGGAGAGATGCGATCTACGGCTGTCGCGCCGGCCGCCGTAGTTGGTCACATTGATGCGATGGATTTCGTCTGCAAAGGGCCTGCCGTAGAGGAGTTTAGCCAGATCCAGGCCTGCCTGGAGGTCTTCGCCGACCCATTTCTGGCCGTCGCGGTAGGGGGGCATAGCTGCGACGCCATCGATGATGCGCAAATTGATGCTTCCTTCCGAGTCAAACATGGCGCGCGGGTTAGTCTTGGCCGGATAGCGTTCCGGCAGGCGGTAGCCTTGACTGTCCACCAGGATGTACTCGCCGCGGTAGGTGACAAGAGCCATCGGGTCGCGGTATTCGCAGTCAATTTCGATGGTATCTCCGGGGGACTTGCCGAAGATGCGGCGGACTTGGCGAACTTGACGGATCCAGGGGTTTTGCTGCAAGACATCTGCGATGTCCTTGAGCAGTTGATGGTCGAGAGCGGATCGGGCATCTCTGGGTTGTGCGGAATTGGCAATGCGCTGGGCCAGGGCATCGCCCATCCAAGCTGGCCGGTCCTTCAGTACGACGCGCGGCGGCGTCTCGGGATAGGCCAGTTGGCGTTCGATTGTCTGACGAAGGCGAGAATACCCGTAGACGCTACCGGCGCTGATGACACTCAGAACGACCAGCGCGGTCAATTTGCCTTGCATCGCTGGGACGAAGTGAAGGGACCCACCCAGTTCGCTGGATTTGCTCTTCTGCTTGCCCATACCTGAACCAACCCCTCCTCGCGTAAACCCAACAATATCTCCGCTGTGTCCTTATCGGACGAGTTGCCGCGAATTCTGAAGCCGAATGCTGCTGTCGGCGATCGGGACGTGAGCCATCGACTGCTGCGCGCGTTCAGTCCATCGCTTGGTCGGTAGTCGAGTTGCGCTGAACCTCCTGGTAGAGCGTATCACGTTCGACGGGCTCGAACCCTGCTTCGCGGGCCAGTCGTTTGATTTCCTGAACGTGGAGTTCCTGATGGGTGGTGCCGGTTCCGGTTCGCTTGGTGATGTCGTACCAGACGACCGTCCCGTCAAAGTCGTCGCAGCCGAAACTGAGTGCTACCTGTGACAGGCCGATGCCTTGCATAATCCAGAATGCTTTGATGTGCGCGATGTTGTGCAGCATCAGGCGAGCCACTGCCAGAGTCTTGAGATCGGTCAGGCCTGTTGCCCCCGGCAGATGGCCAAGTTCGCTTCCTTCGGGGATGAAACTCAGCGGAACCATGCAGTTGAATCGTGCCGGCGAGGCGAGCGACTCGGTTTGCAGTTCGCGGAGTTTCAACAGGTGGCCAATGCGTTCTTTCGGATGCTCGACGTGGCCATAGAGCATCGTCGCATTGGACGGGATGCCCAGACGATGAGCCGCGCGATGGACGGCAAACCACTTGTCGGCTCGGACTTTCCCTTTGAAGACCTCATCGTGGACGCGGTCGTCGAAGATTTCGGCGCCGCCGCCAGGGAGCGAACCGAGCCCGGCGTCTCGCAGCGCCGTGAGAACCTCGTCGATGCCGAGCCGGGCGATGCGCGTGAAGTGGACGATCTCAATCGCGGTGAATGCCTTGATGTGCAGCCGGGGACACGCCCTCCGGATGCACCGAAGCATCTCCAAGTAGTAATCAAACTTGAGCCAGGGGTGCAGGCCCCCCACGATATGGACCTCTGTTGCGCCGGCGGTCGCGGCTTCTCGGGCGGCGGCCACGATCTGTTCGATCGTCATCTCATAGGCGCCTTCTTCGCCTCGCTTGCGGTAGAAGGAGCAGAATTTGCAGCTCAGGGCACAGATATTGGTGTAGTTGATGTGGCGGTTCCGATTGAAGTAGACTTTGTTGCCATGGAGACGTCGTCGCACGATGTCGGCCAAGCGACCAATGCCGTGGATATCTCCGCTCTGGTAGAGTGCAAGGCCGTCGTCATACGACAGAATTTCGTTGGCAATCACCTTTTCCGCGATGGCAATGAGCGAGGTATCGCTCACAAGATGCGCTGGTTTGCTCGACATTCTTGGTCAAGTATATGGGGATGTTGCAGACGTTTCTATTGTCTCGGCGGCGATGAAAGTGATGGCGTATGAAAGCAGAGGCGGCATCGCGGACCAGACGAGCGTTCGCATCACTGTGCACTGTGGCGCCCTGTGGTCTCTACGGGTTGCTGGTTCTGTTGATCGTTGGCCGGGACGGGATGGTCAATGAGCCGTTGGTGATGCTGGCATACGTGCCGCTGGTGGCTTGGTTGTTGTTTGACGGCGCCGATCGGCGGGGCAGCCTGGGCTTGCGATTGATGCGATGCCGGATCGGGTCACAGCAGGGGGGGGAGATTGGATTCTGGCGGTGCTTTTGGCGGCTGTGGCTCGGCATTATGTTTGTGCCGTTGTTTCCGGTCTCAGCAATGGTCGCGTTGTGCAACGAGCGGGGGCGCACGCTGGCGGACATGGCGAGCGGCACGACGGTGTGGTACGAGCCGGCCTCTTTGGGACAAGATGCCCGCGCTTCGCATGTCATGCCGCTCGAAGATCGCCAGCATCTGTAGGGAAGCGCGCTGCGCCGATGGCGGTTTTCCCGGTCCCGGCGCAACTACTCCCACGGATGCGTCCGCCGTGGTTCGTGCTTTGAGTTGTTGTCCGAGTCGTCTACCATGATCGCTGTCGGATATGGAAAGGGACAGGCTGGCCAGGCGGCCCGAGCGTGGTTTGCCGCGGACATTGCGATCATGAGATCGGACGTCGACATTCTTCTGGAGGAGGCCCGCCGAGGAAATGAGGCGGCCCTGGGGCGATTGCTTGAGTCCTATTCCACCTACCTGACTCTGTTGGCACGGGTGCAGATTGGTCGGAGCGTGCAGGGCAAGGTGGATGCCGCCGACCTGGTGCAGGAGACCTTTCTGGACGTTCACAGGCAGTTCTCGCGATTTCGCGGCAGCACCGAAGCCGAGTTTGTGTCCTGGTTGCGGAGGATTCTGGCCGGGCAGCTCGCGTTGACATTGCGGCGGTATTTGGGAACCAAGGGGCGGGACGTGAAACTGGAACGCGACTTGGAACTGCAGATCGATCAGTCATCGGCGGTCCTCGACGCGGGGCTGCTCGCCTCGTACAGCACGCCAAGCCAGCACGCTTCCCGGCGAGAGCAGTCGGTGCTGCTTGCCGAGGCGCTCGGTCGCCTGCCGGAGGATTACCGGGAGGTTATTGTTCTGCGCCACCTGGAAATGTTGAGTTTCTCGGAAGTGGCGGCGCGGATGAAGCGAAGCGAGAACAGCGTGCAGAAACTGTGGGTGCGTGCATTGGCAAGCCTGCGGCGATCGCTCGAAGGTGCACCATGAACCCGGCTAACCAGAATCGGGCAGACCTCGAGAAGGACCTGGACGCGACGGCGTCGGCGATTCCTGAGCACGACGATCCCAGGTTGTTGGCGGCGATGCAGGAGTACCTTGCGGCGATGGAAGCGGGTCAAAGGCCCAACCGCCAGGAGTTTCTCAAACGCCACGCCGAAATCGCGGCCGAACTGGCCGTTTGCCTGGATGGCCTGGCGTTCGTCAATTCCGCCGCTGCGCAGATGCATGCGAGCAACGCCGGCAACGGCTCGCCTGCGGTCAGCGCGGTTGATGCCGACCTGGCAACGGCCAGTCCGCTGGGTGATTTCCGGCTTGTCCGGGAGATCGGCCGGGGGGGCATGGGCGTCGTCTACGAGGCAACGCAGTTGTCCCTGGGGCGGCGGGTGGCTGTCAAGGTGTTGCCTTTTGCCGCCGCGCTGGACACGCGACAGTTGCAGCGATTCAAGAACGAAGCGCAGGCTGCTGCTCAACTTCATCACACGAATATCGTGCCGGTTTACGCGGTTGGCTGCGAGCGGTCGGTTCACTATTACGCGATGCAGTTGATCGAAGGTCGGAGCTTGGCGCAGGTGATTCGCGAGATGAGGGAGGCCGCCGGGCTGTCCCCCATGGGGAAGGGGGGGCATTCGGGCAAGAGCGAGGGTTGGCGGGCGACGCCCGTATCTACCGCGAATGGAAGCTTCGAGAGCCGTGAGACTGGCAACAGCCTCCTGCGGCCGCGCGTGTTGGACGGCAGCCTGACGGCGATGTCCGAGCCGGCACAGAGTCTTTCGCTTATGCGGGCGTCGAGGCGAAACGCGTTTCACCGCGCTGTTGCCCGCCTGGGCTTGCAGGCCGCCGAAGCCCTAGACTATGCCCACCAGCAGGGGGTGGTTCACCGCGACATCAAGCCCGAGAATTTGCTGCTTGATGTGCGGGGGAATCTGTGGATTACCGACTTTGGCCTGGCACAGTTCTATGCCGAAAGTGGGCTGACCCAGACCGGCGACTTGCTGGGCACCCTGCGGTACATGAGCCCGGAGCAGGCATCAGGACGAGCCGTTGTGCTGGACCAGCGAACCGACATTTACTCGCTTGGGCTGACGTTATATGAGCTGCTCACACTTGAGCGTGCCATTCCCGGGCAGACACGAGAGCAGCTTCTCCATCAGATCGGAGCCCACGAACCGCGGGCACTGCGTTCCATCGACCGGACGTTGCCGCCCGAGTTGGAAACGATTATCGCAAAGACTGCTGCCAAGGATCCCGCCGACCGGTACCCGACGGCGGGAGCGCTGGCTGAAGACCTCCGCCGGTTTCTCCAGGATGAGCCGATTCTCGCTCGACCGCCCTCGCTCTGGGACCGCTCTGTGAAATGGACTCGGCGGCATCGCTCATTGGCGATGTCCGGGCTGGTGATGTTGCTGCTGGTTGCGGTGGGGCTGCTGGTCAGCACGCTTCTGGTTGCCAGAGAACAGGCCAAGACCAAGGCGGCGTACGTTCGCGAGCGAGATCGGGCGACCGAAGCTAACGAGCAGCGCGCCCGCGCTGAGGCGAGCTTCAAACAGGCTCGCGACGCCGTCGATTTCTTCAGCCACATTGCCGCCGACGAAATGGGCGGGCCTCAGTTCGGCGATGTTCGCAAGGAGATGCTCCAGGCCGCTCTGACTTATTATCAGAGCTTCCTGGAGGATCGCCGCGACGATCCAACGATCGGCATCGAACTGGACAAGGCGCGCAACCGCGTCTCCGAGATCCTGGGGGAGTTGGCTGCTGAAGATGAGTTCTACCGCGTGCTCTTCCGATTGCGGCCTTTGCTGTATGACAAGTCGGTTCAAGAGGAA
Organism: uncultured Tepidisphaeraceae bacterium; assembly: GCA_964451955.1. Lineage (GTDB taxonomy): Bacteria > Planctomycetota > Phycisphaerae > Tepidisphaerales > Tepidisphaeraceae > JAPLNB01. The sequence continues at coordinate 6,766 of CAYVKG010000065.1, read as the reverse complement.
TTGCAGCTCACACCGGAGCAGATTGCCAAGCTTGGCGAGCGACCCAGAGACCCTCGCCCGAGGGGACCGGGCCTCTATGAGGAAATCAGCAAGATGACCCGCGAACAGCGGCGGGAGAAGTATGCGCGTGAGGCGGAGTCGATGCTCAGCAGCATCCTCGTTCCAAGCCAGATTGAGCGTCTGCGGCAGATCTCGCGTCAACTTCGCGGCATTGACGCCTTTCGCGACTCGGATGTCGTCGATACTCTGAGGCTCACCCGCGAACAGCGCGAGGCTATTCGCGAAATCGCCTCCCAGTATTACGGCGAACTTCGTCGGCATGGGGGGCCCCGACAGGAAACGGCCGCTGCCGCCGAAGTGCTCCAGCAGTATGCCGTCGGCAACGTGATGGACAAACTGACCTTGCCGCAGGTCGACGCCTGGAAGTCGTTGATCGGCGATCCGTTCACAGGCAGCATTGGATCACGGGACGGCGGCTTCGGCCCCCCGCCCCGGCGAGGTCCGGAACCACGTTGATCCCACCAGGCGGCGGTATCGCAGGGGCAACTGCAACTACTTCAAGAGAGGCACCGACAGTCGTTGTCGCTGGGCGGTTCCTGCGGCGAGGGTGTCTGCACACCGTTCAGGAGGATCTCAATGCTTCTCCTGAATGGGATTTGTTGCCTTGCCGGCGCAATCATGCTGACACGGGTTGAGGCGGCCCGCGCCCAGACGCTGGCGGCCTTCTAGTCCGCGCCACCTGCACTGTTGACGATTTGGACTTTCAATGAGGCTCAGTTATGCAGTGGTGCATCATCAAGAACTTGTTGACGGCAAACGACGCGCTCGGCCGTCGCATCGACCTGGTCAGGTTCAACGATGGATGCTGGGGATTCTTGATTGACGGCCAGCGGCAAGCCGTCTCCTGGCCGCGGAACGAGTTGCCGGCGGCAGCTCGCGCTTATCGGGATCTGGTGCTCAGTCCGCCCGAACGTTCGGAGTCGACCGATGCGCGTGCCTGACGGTTGCTGACTTATCGCCCACTGCCGGCGGCACCTGCGGATTGTGGAGCAGACGGTCTGCCCGATGACAGAACCCTGAACATGACGAAAAAACCGATGTCTTTCCAGGCCAAGTCTGCCGACCCTCGGTGGCTGCTCCCGGCGTTGCTCGTTTTGTTTGTTGGCAGCGGCTGTTCGGCGCTGATATACGAGATTGTCTGGTTTCAGATGCTGGAGTTGGTGATCGGCTCGTCCGCCCTGTCGCTGGGTGTGCTCCTCAGCACGTTCATGGGCGGCATGTGCCTGGGGAGTCTATTGGTACCGCGAGTGGTCTCCGGCCGGCGGCATCCGCTGATCGTATACGCGCTGCTCGAACTGGGTATTGGGTTGATTGGCATCCTCGTCTTGTTCGCGATGCCGAGCATCGACCGCGTGTACGTCGCGAGCATCGGCCATGGGCTGGGCAGCGTATCGCTGCGCGCGGTGGTCTGCGCGGTCTGTCTGCTCCCGCCGACGCTGCTCATGGGCGCAACGCTGCCTGTCATTGCCCGTTGGGTGGAAGCGACGCCTCAGGGCATGTCGTGGCTCGGTCTGTTCTATGGCGGCAACATCGCCGGCGCCGTCTTCGGGTGCTTGCTTGCGGGATTCTGGCTGCTGCGTGTTTATGACGTGGCGACGGCCACCTACGTGGCTGTCGCGGTGAACTTCGCTGTTGGGGCGGTCGGACTGGGATTGGCTTCCATCGTCACCCATTGCCCGCCAAGCGACCGCGCGTTGCCTTTACCGAAACTCAAAGCCGCGGGCGCATGGAGAATTCACCTCGTGGTCGCGGTTTCGGGTCTGTGTGCGTTGGGCGCTGAAGTCCTCTGGACGCGATTGCTGTCGCTGATGCTCGGCGCAACGGTATACACGTTTTCGATCATTCTAGCGATCTTTCTCTTTGGTCTGGGGATCGGAAGCAGCATCTCCGCGATTCTCTGCAGGCGTGCAAACGCCTTCATTGTTCTCGGATGCTGCCAATTCCTGCTGGCGATTGCGATATGCTGGGCGGCGTTCGTGACGGCTAGATGGCTGCCTTACTGGCAGTTCAGTTCCTTGGCAATATCCACCGCTTGGTCGAGTCTCCTGTTCGACGCCCTGCGTTGCGCCTGGGCGGTGCTACCGGCGGCCTTGCTCTGGGGCGCCAGCTTTCCTGCCGCGATTGCTGCCGTCGCATCAAGAGGCCAAGACCCTGCCCGGCTGGTCGGAGGCGTCTATGCCGCCAACACCCTTGGCGCCATTGTCGGCTCGATTTGTTTCAGCGCGATTCTGATCCCTCAACTGGGCACCCAGGAGGCCCATCGGATACTCATCTTGCTGTCATCTGGGGCCAGTTTCTTGATGCTTGCACCCTACCTCAGGTTGCAGCCCGCCGGCAGATTCCACGAGGCCATGAACTGGTTTTCGAATCGCGTCGTCCGGCTCGCGTCCGCTGTAGCCGCGTTGGTCCTGTTGATCTCGTTGACGTGGAGGGTGCCCGGTGTTCCATGGGAACTGATCGCCTATGGGCGGCACCTGTCCCAATGGCTCGGCATGGCTTCCGTACTGTATGTCGGCGAGGGGATGAACTCTTCAGTTGCCGTTACTGAATTAGCCAGCGGTGAACGCAATTTTCACGTCAGCGGCAAGATCGAAGCGTCCAGCGAGCCTCAGGACATGCGGCTACAGCGAATGCTCGGTCATGTGCCGGCGATGATCCATCCCAACCCGCAATCGGTCCTGGTCGTCGGGTGTGGAGCCGGTGTCACTGCCGGTTCATTCGTGGTCTACCCGAGCGTGCGCAAGATCGTGATTTGTGAGATCGAGCCTTTGATCCCCCGGGTTGTGGCCAGGCACTTTGCCGAGGAGAATCACCGCGTCTTGGAGGATCGGCGAGTGCAGGTTGTCTACGACGACGCCCGGCATTATATCCTGACCACCCGGGACAAGTTTGACATCATCACCTCTGATCCAATCCACCCGTGGGTCAAAGGAGCCGCCACGCTCTACACGAGGGAGTACTTCGAGTTGTGTAAACGTCGCCTGAACCCGGGTGGCATCGTTGCCCAGTGGGTTCCGCTCTACGAGAGCAGCGTCGAAGCGGTTCAGACGGAAATCAGGACGTTCTTCGAGGTCTTCCCGGATGGCACCATCTGGAGCAATGACATTGCCGGCCGGGGCTATGACATCGTCCTGCTCGGCCAGCCTCAACCGACGCGAATCGTCGTCGATCTCGTTCAACAACGGCTAAGCAGTGACGAATACGCGGCGGCGCTGGACTCGATCAATGAGGTGGGCTTCCGATCCGGGCTTGAACTGCTCGCAACGTACGCGGGCAGCGGCCGGGATCTGGCGCCTTGGCTCCACAACGCTGAGATCAACGGCGATCGGGATCTCCGCTTGCAGTATCTGGCGGGGATGGGACTGAACGCCAATCGAGGCAGCCAGATTCACGACGAAATGATGCAATACTGCAGGTTCCCGCACGAGTTGTTTGCCGGATCCGCCGCGCTGAAGCAGGAAATGAATATGGAAATCGCCAAGGTGATGCTGCGAAGAACAGTGCGGTAGCGGCCGGGCTCCGTCTACTCAACCGGGCGTTGCCCGAGCGATGACCTGGCACAGATCCGCGACACTACGGATTTCTGCGGCGGTAGACCGCCGCCGGCGATGTGCGACCCGGGAATCGAGCGACCAGTTCGTACCGCTGCTGCAACTGCTCCCACAATTCCGGCTCGCTGCGCCGCACGAAGCTCTCGTAAAAGACCACCCCAATCGTCGCGCCTTCTGATCCTGATTCCGCGTCACGGAGCGATGGCATTGATGCGGTGGCCGGTGACGGTGATGGGCCTGCGCAGTAGGCGACGGCGTCAATGCCGCCGTAGAGAATCCTCGCTTCCGACGCTGCCATGTACACGCCAATGACTCGGCCTTCGGAACCGGCTAACGAGCGAGCCTCGGCAATGGCCTCGCGGATCGGCTGCGTTGGTATCCGCAGAATCCGGTAGGACTGCATGCCCAGGACTATCAACAAGATGGCTGTGCCGATCCATCGCGTCCAGTTCGGGCCTATCGGCGACGCCAGCATTGCCGCCGATCCCATGCAATGCAGCGGCAGTAGCCACAGCATCGCCCGCACTTCCCCGGTCGAGGGAATGGCCAGCGGCATCAGCAATCCGATTGCTGCCGCAGTTCCGAAACTGATTAACATCGGCCGAGCCGACTCCGCTCGCCAGGCCATCCAGCTCCCGGCGACCACGAGCAACAATGCCACCGCAATTGCCGCCATCCCGCCAATGTCATCACCTGCCTGCGCATGGCGAAGCGACCCGGCAACAAAATGCACATACCCTATCGACGCTCCGCGCGAGGCTGACCAGTATTGCACCGCTCCCCCGGAGAATGGCAGGTAGAGACAAAGGGTGATTGCGCCTGCCAGACCCGCCGATCGCAGCCACGTTCCCAGAAACGGCCGGCGCAAGAAGAGCATTGCTGTCGCGTGCCCGGCCGCCAACAGGACCGCAATGGGCTGTGTGTAGAGCGCCGCCGTCAACGTCAAGACATATCCCCAATCAACCGCGCGATGTTGACGTGGCAGCCAGACGGTTGCCACGACCGCCTACAGCATCATCAGTGTATACCCGCGAGCCCAGCCGCTCAGGCCGATTGCCCACGGGTGAACCGCCGCGATCACGGCGAGCAGAATTGCCTGGTACGGCTGCTCCTTCCGGATTCCCCATGCCAACGCCACGGGCAGTGCGATCCCGGCCAGCAGCGATACCAGTCGGATCATCACCGTGATTCCCCCGATCTCCGATTGCAGCGCGGCCAGGTCCCCCGTGTCCGGTGTTGCCAGCTTTGCCAGCAGGGTGAAGAAGATGTGGTTGTTCGGCGAGTACTCCCCAGCCACGATCCGCTCCCAGGGCTGAAGGATGTAATTCAGCAGCGTGTACATCTCGTCATACCACAGACTCTGGCTGATCACGGGCAGGCGCAATGCCGCTGCTGCCAGAACGACCCCCCCAAATGCCATGCGGCAGCGCCAGCGCAGCTGGCGAGTCTTCGGAATGACCGGGGAGCAGTCGCGCATTCAATGCCGCAGCACGTCGATAACGCCCAGCGTACCCAGCAGAAGGCTGATGATGCCGTTGACGGTGAAAAACGCAAGTCCGACCTTTGACAGATCCCGTGGGCTGACCAGACTATGCTCAATAGCCAGGAGGATCACCGCCGCTGCCACCCCGACAGAATAGAGCCATCCAAACAGCGGCACTGCCCACCCGAGCACGATCAGCAGGGCGGCGCATCCCACGTGGGTTGCCCGTGCAATCCACAACGCCTTCGATATGCCCGTTTTTGCCGGCACCGATGCTACGCCTGTCTGCAGGTCCGATTGGTAGTCCTGACAAGCGTAAATGATGTCGAAACCCGCCGTCCACAGCAGTACCGCAGCCGCCATGATCACGGGGGCCCATTCGAGCGATCCGCTGATCGCGATCCAGGCGCAGATCGGCGCCAGACCCAGCGCCATTCCCAGATAATAGTGACACAACCGCGTGAATCGCTTGAGCAGAGGATACAGGCACACAAACGCCAGGACCGGCAGCGCCAGCCGAAGCGGCCAGGGATTGCCAAACCACAGAAAACCCGCCGCGGTAATGATGAAACCCGCGGCACAGAACGAGATCGCCAGCAGGAAAAACGTGCGCGACAACCGCCCACTCGGAATTGCCCGTCCCGCCGTGCGTGGGTTGGCCGCATCGAGATCCGCATCAAGCAGTCGATTGGCTGCCATCGCTGCCGTGCGAGCCAATACCATGCACGCTACGATCAACGCCAGCTTACCTGCGACGGGGCCACCCGTTTGTCGCCATGCCAGCACCGCGCTCAGAATGGCAAACGGCAACGCGAATACGGTATGGCTGAGTTTGATGTCGCTGGCAAATACCAAGAGTCTTGCGGGCATTGCGCGATCCCTCTCCAACGGTCGGTCCTTTCCCTCTTGTCGCGAAAAAAAGCTAATTCCTTGCCCGCGCACTGTCCAGCCGCGTCGCGTTTGGCCCGAGCGTGTTTGGTCGGTATACTGATGTCCCGGTGCACCCGTAGCTCAGTTGGATAGAGCATCGGATTTCTAATCCGGCGGTCGCAGGTTCGAATCCTGCCGGGTGCGTTGGACTTACGAGAATCGCCTCGTCGGGCGCCATTCCCGTCCACTGCGTCTCGGATTCTTCGGTCACAGTCCTGGACGCCGCCGCTCCAATCAGAAGGCCTAAGGGCGCCAGACAACCACGAGTTGCCCTCGGGGGGTTGGTCTGCCCTATCTGACGGAAGTGAATTAGATTACGACTTCGTGCCGATAGAAGAACTCGGCACGTGACGGCGCCTGAATTGCCCATGGTTGCCACCAATCCGAGCCTGATCAAGGGCTTCGTGAAAATTCAAAACCAGCCCTTGACTGGCGACAAAAGATAAGTAAACTCTAATTTCTCGCGTTTGGACGAGGAGTGAAAGAAAGGCGGATAGAGCGACAGTTACGAAACGAGGTATCCGGGCTTTGATTAAGAGCCAGTTATTTTCCGACACACCGAACTGATCGCCAGAAAACCTACCTTGGTCACTGGCGGTGAGCCGGTGACGGAATCGACAGAAAAACAGCAGAAGAGAAACGCCGAACTTGGATCAGTCCGCCGATTTTCGTAGAAGCGGCCGACTCACCCGCGTTTGGCGGGGTGCTTTGGCTGTTGTTGTGATGGCTGAAGCGGCTCTTT
>CAYVKG010000064.1:6961-27178 GCA_964451955.1 uncultured Tepidisphaeraceae bacterium | reverse complement strand
AGGGACTCTGAGCATGAGGGGTCTCCGGTCAGGGGTTCAGTATGGGCGTGGGGGTATTGTACTGTGGAGGGGGTGTGGATGTCTGGGGGCGTTTAGTCGGCGAGGAGGAGGTTACCGAAGCGGGAGGGGGTGTGTGTGGAGGGGGTGAGGGTTGGGCTCCAGGCGAGGAAGGCGTTGTTGGCGCGGTCGGAGCGGAAGAGGTTGAGGCGGTAGCGGGTGTTTGGGGCGGGTGGTTTGGAGGAGAAGGAGGCGATGGGGATGCGTATTTCGGCGGTCCAGAGGTGGGCGGCGGTGTCGATGCGGACGGCGGAGGCAAAGCCACTGTTCCAGTCGAAGTTTTTGTTGGGCAGGTCGATGGTGACGTCGAGGCGTTCGTTGGTGGGGGCGACTTCGAACTCGGCATAGCGGTTGATGTTGTCATGGTCTGCGCCGAGGAAGACTTCGACGACGTCGCGGTCCCAGAGGCCGAGGCGTTTGGTGGGGGAGGGGGGTTGGAAAACGGTGAGTTGGGTGTAGGGGGCTTGGAAGGCGAAGTAGAGGCTGGTGGGTGACCAGAGGCACCTGACGGTGGTGGACAGGTCAGGTCGAGGGGAGGCATCGCGGAGGGTGTATTCGAGGCGGACGGGAGTGGCGGATCGCCAGGCGGGGTTGGAGAGGGCGCCATCGGGGGTAAAATCGCGCAGGATGCGGGAGGCGGACATCGTTGGGAGGGGGAGGGACCTGGCGAGGAGGCGGCGTGCGTTGTCAAAGTGGATTTTTCGGAGGACGGATGGGGGGAGTGCGATGGAGGAGATATTCCAGTCGCCCTGGATGGGGGTCATGTGTGGCCAATCGGTGTCGCGGGTTTCGAGCCATCGCCAGTGTTTGGCGAAGAAGGCGGCGGCGTCGTCGTCGGAGGGAGGGGGCTCGTTGCCGCTGGAGCCGAGGATGAGTCGGTCATAGACCATGAAGTCGGTGCCGAAGAAGATGCGGTCCTGGTGTTTGATGAAGAGATTTCGGACGGCATCGGGGTGATGTCGGCCGATTTCGGGGATTCGAGCGGCGAGGTCGGCCATCATATTGGGGTAGCGGTCGAGGGCCTGATCGACCCAGTCGAGTTCTTCGGCGTTGTTGGCGAAGTGTACGGCGACGAAGGTGGTATTGGGGTGTCGAGCGATGACGCGGTTGAGGGACTCGAGGAGTTCTTTCCACGGGGGGAATTTGTCGGGGTCGCCGAACCACCAGCTTTTGTGGTCTTTGAGTTCTTTCCATCGTTCGTTCTTGTCGTTGTAGGGGAGCCAGAAGGCTCTTGGGTCGGCGACGTGGATGGAGACGGGCATGTTGAGTTCGCCGCAGCGTTTCCAGACGGGGTCAAGTTTTGGGTCGTCGATGCGGATGAGTTTGCCTTGGGAGTCGCGGAGGTAGAGGCCGAGGCGTTTGAACTCTTTGAGTCCGGCGGAGCCGAGGCGATGACCCAGTTCGATTTGTTTGGCGGCATTTTGGGACCAGTCCGGGGTGTCCCATCCGGCGTAGTCGAGGATCATGTAATGGATGAAACGTCCTGGGTGGAGCGTGTCGGCCAGTCGTTTGTTGGTTTCGAATTCGGAGGGTTGGCCATTGGGTCGTGGGGTGACGGTGCCGGTGCCGAGGTTGGTGATGACGCCGATGCCGACGGAGTCGGCGATTCTGACAGCGCGAGCGAGGTGTTCGGGGGTGAAGTTGATGTGTTGGTGGAGGTCGATGAGTCGGCGTTCGGCGCGCCACTGGTCGGCCTGTTTTTTGACGTCGGCGAGGTCTTGCTGGGCGAAGGCGAGGTGGGGGTTGAGGAAGCAGAGGAGGAAGAGAGCGAGAATGAGGGTGGGGGCCGGCATGGGCGGGTTCTCCTTTGGCGGAGAGGATAAGCGAGGTTGACGGGGAGGTGCAAATGGAGGGTGTGGTGAAGGGGTTTGAGTGGGGGGGGATACGGTACTGTGGATATGCGGATTAGGTGTATGGGAATCTGGAGGGTTTGGTGTTGCGGATGAGTATGCGGGGTGATATCAATAGCGGCGCGAGTACGTAATGGGCGTGTGTGCGTGGTGTTGGTGAAAAAGGCGCAGGGTAGTGGAGCCAGGGAATTCTCGGTGTTTAGCGAGAGGATGGCTGAGTTGGCGCGTCCGGATTGATCGACCCCCCGTACATGGTGGCAGCCCGCATGCGCAAGGACCTTCTCGGAGGTTCCGCGCCGACTCGGCATGATGGGTGGATCTCCCCGCAGGCCAAAGGGTTTGCGGCTTCATGAGTGGTGCACCCCGGGAATAGAGGAGACTATATGATGTTTTGGCGGCGCGCGTCGGAGCAGGTGCAGCGGGGCATTAGTCAGAACAAGAGGACGAGGGAAGGCGGGCTGAGCGGCCATCGGCGGAGGCGTTCGGTGGGTGGGGCGGTGGTGCGCGCGGCGGTGGAGTCGCTGGAGAACCGTATGTTGCTGGCGACGTTACCGTTGCCGGAGATCACCTCGTACGTGGACATTTCGGGTGGGACGGCGGACAACGACCATACGCCGTCGATTGCGTACGATCCGACGGACACGCAGCGTCTGGTGACGGCGTTTGTGAGAGGGGACGAAGTGGTGGGGAGTTTTTCGCTGGATGCCGGGACGAACTGGACGGAGTTCGCGATGCCGGCGCTTCTTGGGGAATATGGGGCGGCGAGCGATCCGACGGTGGCGTTTGACCGAGCGCGGAATTTTTACGTGGTGTATTCTGAGCACACGGCGGCGGACGATTACACGGCCGGCGCGATCGTGATGCAGAAGTACAGTTTGCCGGTGAATCTGGGGGCGACGGGCATGCCGGCGGTGGTGACGCAGGACAAGGAGGTTTACACGTGGACCGGGGGTGACGCGGCGATGTTTCCGACGATGTTGGTGGACAACACGTTGGGGACGTTCACGGATCCGACGACGAGCGCGGTGGTGACGAACGCGTATGTGGGGAGGATTTATGTGGCGTGGGCATCGGCGCCGGTTGGGGGGAATTACAGTCGGATTCGGATGCAGTCGAGCGCGGATGGGGGTGCGACTTTTTCGGAGCCTGTGACGGTGAGCACGGGGAACTCGAACACGGCGCCGCGGCTGGTGGTTAGCCAGGGGACGTCGGACGGTCGGGTGACTCCTGGTCAGGTGACGGTGGTTTGGGACGATTATTCGGGTGCGACGACGGACACGATTCGGTCGACGCGGATCACGGGAGGGGCGGTAGGGAAGGTCCCCACGGCGCCGTTGCCGACGGCGACGACGGCGATTCGGGACGCGACGGCGGCGGTATCGCAGAATCCGCCCGACCCGCCGACGGATCCGGACACGATGGCGGAGACGGTATCGACGTTGACGTTGCCGACGGAGGCGACGTTCACGGTGACGGATCTGGACATCTATATTCAGATAACGCACGCGGACTTGAGCCAGTTGTGGATGCAGTTGACGTTGCCGAACGGGACGAACGTGTTGTTGGCGACGAACGGGGTGACGTCGGACAATCCTGTGCAGCAGACGGGAGGGGGTCTGACGGGCGCGGACATGAACTTCACGCTGGATGAGGACGCATTCCGGGGGATTGCGGACCTGGAGGCTGGGGGTCAGCCGTACACGGGTCGGTTCAATCTGGGAGGGGTATTGTCGGCGTATTACATGAATCGGACGCTGGCGAACGCGGGGGGAGGCGGGATAGGAGGCGGGCAGTTCCGGTTGACGATTCGGGATTATCATTCGCCGGAGGCGGGTTCGGTGACGTGGGGGATTCGGCTGAACAGTTTTACGACGCCGAGGAGCGCGGTGGCGACGACGAATGTGAAGGGTTCGTCGGCGGGCGGGACGGGGACGGTTCGGCCGTTGCCGGTGGTTGCATCGGACAACACGTTGGGGTCGTTCAGTCCGTACCAGGGTCGGCTGTACGTGGCGTATGTGGGGACGCCGAACACGAACACGCCGGACAATGGGGACATTTATCTTGCGTATTCGGATGATGGGGGTATTGGGTGGGTGACACGTCGGACGAATCCGGCGGATCCGTTGAGCGCGCCGTTGCGGATCAACGATGACAACGCGGTGAGCGATGGTTTTTCGGAAGGGAGCGCGACGACGGGTCGGGCGCAGGTTCAGCCGGCAATAGCGGTGGACCAGACGACGGGGACGCTGGTGGTGACGTATTTGGATGCGCGCTATGACGCGGCGCGGTCGCGTTTTGCGACGTATGTGGCGACGAGCATCGACGGAGGGGCGACGTTTGGGCCGCAGACGTTTGCGAACAGGCCGAACAAGGCGACGGACGCGATCACGCACAACGAGGTGGTGATTGGGCCGTTGGCGGACCATTCGACGGCGAACGTAGGGGCGGCGGGGCTGGGGCAGCGGCAGGGATTGGCGGTGGTATCGGGTCGGGTCTATCCGGTATGGACGGGAAATCAGAACGGGTGGGATGTGGTCAACAAGGTGGAGATGACGGGGACGCACATCTTGTCGGCGTTGATGACGATCGCGGCGGGGCCTCGGGTGATCAGCAGCACGATGGGCCCTGTGAGCGAGTATGGGGACACGGTGAATCCCGGGATGGTGGATGGATCGCCGCAGTTCAGCGGGATCCGGGTGCAGTTTGATCGGCCGATTGATCCGAGCAGTTTTGACGCGACGGACATCAACGTCTGGTATCGGGACACGACGAAGGCGGGGACGGATGCCGGGGACGCGGTGGCGGTGGGATCGGTGACGGCGTTGGACAATGGCCCATTTGGGGCGACGTTGTTTTTGGTGACGTTGGCGTCGCCGTGGACGTCGACGGGGACGTACAGTTACGAGATTTGGCCGGATTATTCGGATCGGATCCGGCGTGAGCGGACGTATCGATCGCCGGACGCGCCGACGCTGTATACGGCGACGGCGACAGGGGCGCAGACGAATGTGCCGATTCCATCGCAGGCGGTGACGACGTCGACGGTGACGGTGGCGGGTGTTCCGGCGGGGAAGGTTGTGGGTGGGGTGACGGTGAACGTGAACCTGACGCACTCGCTGGACAAGGATCTGGTGTTGACGTTGATCAGTCCGAGCGGGACGCGAGTGGTTTTGGCGCGGAATCGGGGGGGGGACACTGGTGCGGACTTTACGAACACGACATTTGACGACGCGTCGATCAATCCGATCGGGACGGGGGTTGCGCCATTCACGGGGACGTTTGCGCCTGACGGGCGGCTTGGAGCGTTTCTGGGCGACACGGCGAACGGCACGTGGTCGCTTGAGGTGAGCGACGGGGCGGCGGGGAATCAGGGGGTGTTGGTGGGTTGGTCGCTGAGCATTCGGACGGCGTACGCGGCGACGGTGACGTCGCCTGCGAACCGGATACCGGCGGCGGGGACTGGGGGTTCCGGGGCGGCGGTGAATGACACGATCACGTCGTCGCTGACGGTGGCGGGTCCCGCGGCGACGTCGCTGATTGAGCATGTGGCGGTGAACGTGCGGATCAGCCACGCGATGTTGAGCGATTTGACGCTGGCGTTGATTGGCCCGGATGGAACGCGGGTGGCGTTGGCGACGAACAATTTGCAGGCGACGGGCGTGGGTTCGGCGAACACGACATTTGATGACGATGCGGGGGCGTTGACGAGCGGGTGGGTTGTGCCGGAGGAGTCGCTGAGCCGGTTTGTGGGTCGCGACGCGCGGGGGAGCTGGCGGCTGGAGATCACGGACACAGCGGTGGGGAACACTGGGACGCTGGAGGCGTGGTCGCTGGACATTCGCACTTCGTCGGTGATCAACGACACGGTGTCGGGCTCGTCGGGGGATCAGGACATGGACGGCGAGTCAGGTCAGGCGGCGAACATCCGATCGAATGGGGACGTGTACGCGATTCCGAAGCCGGCGAACCGGGGGTCGTACAATGGGACGTTTTTCACGGCGCCGTTTGACGCGAGCACATTGCCGATCGTGGTGCCCGGTCCGCACATCATTGCGCCGGTGTACGTGGGTGGCGGCGAGGGCGAAGTTGGGCCACAGGCGTTGACGCAGTCGAAGCTGACGGTGAGAGCAGGTGCGAATGCGAAGATCACGGATTTGAACGTTCAGATTGAGTCGCTGGGCCACACGAATTTGTCGGACCTGGCGCTCGCGTTGGTTGGTCCTGACGGGACGCGGGTGTTGTTGGCGGTGGGGGTGGGTGGGGCGGGGTCGAGCTTTGCGCGGACGGTTTTCGACGACTCGGGCGATCAGGCGATAGGGGCGGGGGTTGCGCCGTTTACGGGAGTGTATAGGCCGGTGGGGTCGTTGGCGGCGTTTGCGGGCAAGAAGCTGGCGGGGGAATGGACGCTGGAGATAGCGGACGGCGTGGTGGCGAACAGTGTGACGGTGGGTCGGTGGTCGCTGCAGGCGAAGACGACGGACGGGAATCTGACGGTGAACGGGAGCGTTGGGTCGATTGACGTGATGTTTGACCGGGACATGGATCCGGGCAGTTTCACGGCGGATTCGATTGTGAACCTGTTGGGTCCGGCGGGGCCCGTGAACGGGCCTCGGAGCTACGTGGCGACGCAGAATCTGTATGACGGGTCGGCGGTGTCGGGTCGGATCGCGGATGGTCCGTCGGGGGTGGCGTTGGAGGCGCCGCTGACGATTGACGAGGACTATTTTGTGCGAGACGTTCGGGTGAAGCTGAACATCACGCATTCGCGGGTGAGCGACCTGACGATCACGCTGCTGTCGCCGACGGGGATTTCGGTTCCGCTGGTGGTGCAGGAAGGGACGGGGGCGAATTTCACAAACACGCTGATTTGCGATGGGACGGCATTGAGGATTGCGACGGGATCGGCGCCCTTTGACAATCCGAAGGGTTATCAGTCGGCATCGCCGTTGTCGATGTTGGACGGGACGAGCATCCGGGGGACGTGGAAGCTGTTGATATCGGACGGGCGGTCGGGGATGTCGGGGACGTTGAACGGCTGGTCGCTGATTGCGACGCCGGGCCGGCTGTCGTACACGATCACGGGGGATCCGTATGGAACCGACCCGGATCCGGATAATCCGCGGACGTTCCGGGTGGGATTCCCGGCGCAGAAGGCGAGCGGGTCGTATTCGATGACGCTGGCGTCGTCGATTGAATCGGCGGCGGGGGAGCAACTGGACACGAACCTGAACGCGGGCGTGGACGCGTTGTTCGGGAGGTCGTCGGTGACGACGGAAGTGAGGTTTGAGAACAACCGTGCGGCGGCGATCACGGCGTTGTCGCCGGCGGAGTCGACGATTGAGATTTCTGGAGCGGACGCGTTCAACATTACGGCGGGGGGATATACGTTGCAGTTGAACATCACGTACCCGAACGATCAGGATCTTGTGGCGACGCTGCATGTGATGCTGAAGGACGGGACGGAGTTGTTTATCCCGCTGTTTGACCGGGTGGGCGCGACGGGGCTGCGGTCGAACTTCACGGACACGATACTGGACGATCAGGCGACGACGCCGATTCAGAACGGGGCGTCGCCGTATCTTGGGCGGTACAGTCCGCAGAGCGCGCTGACGGATCCGTTGCTGGTGGGTCACAGTTGCGAGGGGACGTGGACGCTGATTGTGGAGAACGCGAGCGGGATTGAGCGATTGCCGCTGGGCTCGCCGAACCAGCTGGTGCGGTGGTCGCTGACGTTCAAGAAGCCTGATCCGTCGGATGGATTGGGCGAGGCGATCGCGGACCAGTACACGACGGGATTCCGGATATTCACGATGGATCCGGGGCTTGCGGGATCGACGAATGAATGGACGAGTGTGGGGGGAGCGACGGCGGGCGTGAACGGCAGCGCGGGTCGCGTCGGGGCATTGGCGGTGGATCCATCGGATCCATCGGGGAACACGGTTTACGTGGGGGGTGCGAACGGCGGGATTTGGAAGACGACGAATTTTCTGACGGACGATCCGGCGGGTCCGACGTACATTCCGTTGACGGATTTCGGTCCGAACGGGGCGATGAAGATCAGCAGCATTGCGGTATTCGGTCGGAACGGGAATCCGAACGACTCGATTATCTTTGCGGCGACGGGGGACATCAGCAAGAGCGAGCCGATGGTCGGTTTTCTGCGGAGCATGGATGGTGGGAGGACGTGGACGCTGTTGGATTCGACGCGGAACGTGGTGAGCGTGAGCGATCGGACGCCGCTGTACAAGAACGACACGGCGCGTGACAAGAAGTTCGGGATAACGGCGGACGCGTTGTGTTACAAGATCGTGGTGGACCCGCGGCCGACGCTGTCCGGGGACGTGATTGTGTACGCGGCGATCAGCGCGCGTCCTGGTGGGACGACGTACGGGATCTATCGGAGCGTGACGACCGGGGACACCTGGGAGGCGATGTACACGCTGGATTCGGCGACGGACGTGGTGTTGGACGAGAACAGCGGTTATTTCGACGTGGTGAGCAATCCCGCGGGGAATTTGCAGAGGGTGTACGCGGCGTTCCGGATGCGTGGCGTGTACATGAGCCCGAACCGGGGGACGGTGTGGAATCAACTGACGGGGACGATCGGCAATCCGCTGATTCAGGACGCGGACAATCCGGAGCATTTGGCGATCAACGTCGGCGGTTCGGGGACGCCGAACCAGGGGAGCACGCGGATCCTCCTGGCGAAGCCGGGTTTAACGGGGGTGCCGGTGCAGGATCTGTTGTACCAGGGATGGCTGTACGCGGTGGTGGTGACGGCGGCGTCGGATTCGACGGATCCGGGGTCGGTGCATGACGGCGGGAAATTTGTCGGTTTGTATTTGACGAAGGACTTCGGTCAGAACTGGACGCAAGTGCGCCTGGGGAGCTATGTGCCGGCGAACGCACCGGCGGGGTATCACGACGCGGTTCCGACGAATGATCCGGCGGCGGCGGATTACGAGCTGGTGAGCGACGCGGCGCGTATTCCGTATGGGCAGGGTTTGTACGATATCACGCTGGCGGTGGATCCGAACGACGCAAACGTGGTGTACATTGGCGGGACGACGCAGACGGGTGGTCCCGGGCTGATTCGGGTGGACACGACCACGATATCGGACGCGCACGCGTTCTTCATCAACGGCAACACGGCGGCGGGGACGCTGCACACGGCGGGTACGGACCCGATTGCGTTGGCGAACGTGGGGACGCCTGGGGCGGAGATCAATCCGTTGGACAATCCGTACGTGAACCTGATTCAGAACCCGATGGAGCCGTTTGTTAGGGACGCGACGGTGTTTGTGAGCAACGTGGATCCGGCGGTGGGTTTTGCGAATTCCGGGATAGGCGCGAAGTGGACGGGGTATCCGAGCAGTTGGGGGGGGGCGATGAATCAGCACGCGTTGGTGGCGGTGAGGGACGCGGCGACGGGTCGGACGCGTTTGATCATGGGCGATGACCGAGGAGTGACGACGCTGGTGAATTACGGGGACGGGACGCCTGCGGGGGACGATCGTACGGGATCGACGGCGCAGCAGCGTAACGGCAACCTTCAGTTGGTGGAGTTGTTCCAAGGCGCGGCGCAGCCGACGATAGCGGCGGCGAACACGACGGGCGTGATGTTTTATGGGATGGGGATGAACAACGGTTATCCGCAGTCGGCGGCGGACGTGCTGGCGACGGGGAACATTACCTGGACGGGGACGGTGGGTAGCGGTTCGAGCGTGGCGACGGACCAGCAGGGACTGGGGACGCTGTACCAGTTCAAGTGGCCGGAGTCGGCTGGTGTGGGGAAGAACTTTTTCCAGGTGAACGGGGTTGGGCGGACGTTTGGGCTGTTGCAGGGGAGCAGCGACACGGAATACGCGAGCCAGGACTGGCAGTGGCCGAACGTGCTGCGTCCGATTGCGACGGATGCGGGGCTGACGCGGCAGGACTACATACGGAATCCGCGGCTGTTGGGCCCGAATTTTGAGATAAACTACGTGAACTCGGCGTTCGCGGTGAACCCGATCAAGGGGAGTCAGATCATCATCGGGTCGATATCGGGGCGGATATACGGGACGGAGAACACGGGTCAGTTCTGGTCGTTGATCGGGGAATCGACGGCGTTGGACGGTTCGTATGCATCGGCGTTGGCATATGGCGCGCCGAACCCGAATGGTCAGGGGGATCCTGACGCGACGAACTTCCATTTGTATGCGGGGACGGTGAAGGGTGAGGTGTTTGTGACGTTTGACGGGGGCGGCGGCGGGGCGCCCGGGCGGTGGATTTCGCTGGGCGTTCCGGACAGCAGCGCGATAGTGGGGATATCGCCGACGCCGTTGCGCCACAGCACACCGGAGCTGTACCTGGTGACGAATCAGAACGTGTATTACCGTGCGGATTCGAGTGATCCGGGTTCGACGTGGGTGCGGATCACGGGGAATCTGAAGAGTTTGCTGCATCAGCCGTTCGGGAACGACCGGCTGAGCGAGGCGAAGGTGACGAAGATCACATCGCTGAAAGCGGACTGGCGGTATGCGATTCCGGACAATCCGAATGATCCGGCGAGCCGGACGCACCCGGTGTTGTATGTGGGGACGGATGCCGGGGTGTATCGGTCGCTGGACCGAGGGACAACTTGGACGCCGTTCCCGGATGTGGCGTTGGACGGGGCGGCGCAAGCGGGCGGCTACATGCCGAACGTGCTTGTGACGGATCTGGACTTGGCGTTGGGCGCGATTGATTCGACGACGGGTCAGCCGAACGTATCGACGGGCCCGGGCGTCTTGCTGGCGACGACGTTTGGTCGGGGGAGCTTTGCGATCCGGTTGGCGCCGTTGATTCTGACGGACAAGAGTTTCCCGAATTCGCAGTTCCGGTTTGCGTTGGATCCGGCGAGCGACCGTGGCGCGTCGAACAGTGACGGGATCACGACGGCGACGGGGTTGAACTTCACGGGATGGAGCCAGCAGACGGCGTTCGGCAACAAGGTGCGGATCACGTTGCTGGACATGGAAGATCCGTTCAATCCGGTGATTGTTGGCGGGTATGATCCGGCGGTTGGGGAGGGATCGGCGGTTTACACGGACCTTGCGGGGAAGTTTGTGGTTCCGGTGAATGCGGGTGTATTTGCGACGGGCGGGAAGAAGATCATCGGGGTGCGAGCGACGGATGATGCCGGTGTGGTGGGTCCGATTGTGACGACGGAGGTGACGGTGGACGTGACGGCGCCGGTGGTGACGCCGGCGGCGTTGTCGCCTGTGGAGGGAGTTGCGGTGAGCGGCGTGGTGGGGAGTTTTGTGGACGCGACCGACACGGACATCTCGAAGATGACGGCGACGATAGACTGGGGCGATGGATCGGCGGTGGGGGCGTGCACGATCGTTGCGAAGGTGGGGGGTGGGTACAACGTGATACCGCAGTTGCCGCACACGTATGATGAAGAGGGCACGTATGACGTGACGATCAGCGTGACGGACGCGGCCGGGAATGTGGGTACGGGCACGGTGACGGTGACGGTGGCGGACCAGCCGGTGATTGCGACGGGCGGGTACACGTTTACGGCGGTGGAAGGCGCGGCGTCGGCGAGTCAGATCGTGGCGACGTTCAGGGATCCGGCGGGGGCGGATGAGCTCAGCGATTATTCGGCGGTGATAGACTGGGGCGACGGGTCGGCGGTGTCTGCCGGGACGATCACGTACAATGCGGCGAGCGGAGTTTTCACGGTGCGTGGAAGCCACACCTACGCTCAGGCAGAGCAGAGTCCGTATACGATCACGGTGACGATCAGTCACGATGCGGCCGCGGATACGATCACGACGAGCACGGCGCGGGTGTCGGATCCGGCGGTGGTGGTGACGGGCGGATTCACGATGACGGCCCAGGACGGGGACACGTTGACGGACAAGGTGGTCGCGACGTTTACGGACCCGGGTGATCCGAACGGTCTTGAGCCGCTTAGCGATTATTCGGCGGTGATTGCGTGGGGTGACGGGACGACGTCGGCCGGGGTGATCACCTATGACGCCGGGAGCGGAATCTACACGGTGAGGGGGAGCCACCTGTATGGCGGGAGCGGGGACTACATGGTTGTGACGACCGTGAGCCACGATTCGGCGCCCTCGGCGAGCGCGACCAGCCTGGCGAGCATTACGGACACGCCGGTTGTGCCGACGGGCGGGTTCACGATAACGGCGAACGAAGGGGCCGCGTTCAGCGGCGAGATTGTGGCGTCGTTTACGGATCCGGGTCGGGTGGTGGATGTCAGTTACTATTCGGCGACGATCGCGTGGGGCGACGGGACGACGTCGGCGGGCGTGATAGCGTTTGACACGGTTGCGCAGGCGTTCCTGGTTCGCGGCGGGCACACGTACACGGATGAAGGAGTTTACACGATCACGACGACGATATTGCACGGGACGACGACGCCCGGTGTGGTGACGAGCACGGCGAATGTGGCGAATGTGCAGATCGTGCCGACGGGCGGGTTCACGGTGTCGGCGGTGGAGGGCGCGTTGGCGTCGAACTGGGTTGTGGCGAGGTTTACGGATCCGGGCGGCGCCGAACCGGTGTCGAGCTATTCGGCGACGATTGACTGGGGAGATGGTTCGAGTTCGACGGGGGTGATCACGTATGATTCGGGCACGCAGGTGTTCTCCGTGCGCGGCAGCCACACGTACGCGCTATATGGCTCGTATGTGATTACAACGACGCTTCGGCACAAGGACCTGCCAACGGTGACGGCGGCGAGTTCGGCGGCGGTCGCGGATGTTGCGGTGGCGGCGACGGGCGGGTTCACGATTTCGGCGGAGGAGGGGGTGAATTCGACGGCGCAGACGGTTGCGACGTTCACGGATCCGGGCGGGCCGAGGGATCTGGCGCATTACGCGGCGACGATCGCGTGGGGCGACGGAACGACGTCGGCGGGGACGATCACGTACAACTCGGCGACGCAGATTTTCACGGTCAGCGGCTCGCATCTGTATGCGGACGACGGAACGTACACGGTCACGACGACGATCGAGCATGCGGGGGCGGCGGCGACGACGGCGACGAGTTCGGCGCAGGTGCAGAACGCGTTGATGACGCCCGCGGTGGCGGGCCCGGCGATCGGTTTTGCGGGGAAGGCGGCGAGCTTTACGCTGACGGTGGGGAGCGTTTCGGGCGCCGACTTGGCGGCGGGTTTCACGTATGCGATCAACTGGGGCGACGGTTCGGCGGTTGAGACCATTGCCGCCAGCGCGGGCAACGGCGCGGGCGTGGTGGTGTCGCACAGTTACGCGGCGGTTGGCAGTTACGAGATCCAGGTGACGGCGACGAATCGCAGCAGCGATACGGCGTCGGCGAGCGCGTCGGTGGAGATTTTGGAGGCGACGGGGATCGGGACGGTGGCGATCAACGGCGGCGACGCGCAGCGATCGAGCATCGGCACGATCACATTCCAGCCGATTTACGATGGGCAGGCGCTTGCCGGGATTTCGAAGTCGAATCTGAAGATCATCAGCGACGCGGGCAAGGCGGTGTCGCTGTCGAAAGCGACGCTTTCGTATGACGCCGGGACAGCGACGGCGACGTTGGATCTGAGCAACGTTTCGCTGGCGAACAGCAACTACCAGTTGCAGATCACGCTGG
The DNA here is from genome assembly GCA_964451955.1 of uncultured Tepidisphaeraceae bacterium. Taxonomy (GTDB): domain Bacteria; phylum Planctomycetota; class Phycisphaerae; order Tepidisphaerales; family Tepidisphaeraceae; genus JAPLNB01. Next base: position 13,655 of record CAYVKG010000064.1, on the reverse strand, counting down.
CGAGCGGCGTGGTGAAGACGGTGGACTTCCACAAGCTGACTGGGGACGTGAACGGGACGCGGGCGGTTGATTTTGCGGACCAGGCGGTGGTGGAAGCGAGCATGGGCAAGTCAACGGGCGATGCGGGATTTGACCGCAACGCGGATGTGAACGGGGACGGCAGCGTGACGAGCGCGGACCTGCAGATTGTGCAGTTGGCGAATCGTGGCACGGTGGCGGTGAAGACGGTGACGCTCGGGTTGTCGACGACGCCGCCGAAGGTGAAGGCGATCGGTTTTGGCACGTTCAAGGTGAACGGGAATGGCAGGGCGATTGACCTGGTGATCCGGAATACCGGGACGTCGTCAATGAGCCTGAAGAGTTTCCTGGTGACGGACGCGACCAAGTCTTTTAGCATGCTATCGGTGGGCGGCATCTGGAAGGCGATGCCGAAGAGCAAAACGTTGGCGGCTGGCCAGAGCATGACGGTTCGGCTTTATTTCACAACCGGGAGTGTGCCGAAGTCAGTGGAGGCGACGTTCTCATTTGCCTACAAGATTGGCACGAAGACGACGAATGTGTCGGTGCCCTTGTGGGGCGTTGTGCGGAAGTAGGAAGAGGGACGAAAGGTGAATGGTGGAAGGCAAGTGGCCCCTGGGAGGCACGCGGTGTTGCCCAGGGGCCAGTCATTGGAAGGCGGTGGTGGTGTGGAGCGAGGGCGGGGATTGACAGGGGTTTGCGATTGCCTATCTTCAGGGGGTGAGCAGAATCGGGATCATGGGCGCGATGGTGGAGGAGGTGTCGAGGCTTCGGCGTGAGATAGCGGGTGCGCGGAGCGAGAGTCAGGGGATGCGGGAGTATGTGAGCGGGGAGATCCGGGGCAGGGGGGTGACGGTGGTGTTTTCGCGTTGGGGGAAGGTGGCGGCGGCGTCGACGGCGACGACGCTGATTGAGAGGTATGGGGCGAGGTGTTTGGTGTTCACGGGGGTGGCGGGGGCGGTGGATGAGTCGTTGAACGTTGGGGACATTGTGGTGGGGGATTCGCTGGTGCAATACGATTTTGACGCGAGCGCGTTGGCGGGCGTGGATCGTTTTGAGGTGCCGCTGCTGGGGTTGTCACGGTTTTCGGTTGAGCCTGGGCGTGTGGCAGCGGCGATGCAAGCGGCCGAGATGTATTTGAGAGAGGATTTGGCTGGGGAGGTGAGCGCGGAGGTTTTGAAGGAGTTTCGTGTGGAGCATCCGCGGGTGGTTTCGGGGACGATAGGGAGCGGGGATCAGTTCATTGCGGATCCGGCGATTGCCCGAGGGCTGCGGGAGGAGATACCGGGGCTGAGGTGTGTGGAGATGGAGGGAGGGGCGGTAGCGCAGGTTGCGTACGAGCACGGGATACCGTGCATTGTGCTTCGGACGATATCGGATCGCGCGGACCACGGTGCGGCAGTGGATTTCGCGCGATTTGTGGAGAAGATTGCGTCGCACTTCACGTGTGGGAGTGTGCTTCGTCTGCTGGAGGGGATGGAGGGGTGATCAGACCTGGAGGATTTCGCGTTTTTTCTGTTCGATGAGTTGGTCGACTTTGGCTTCGTAGGATTTGGTGAGGTCCTGAGTCTGGTCTTTGGCTTTTTTGGCATCGTCTTCGGTGAGGATGCCGGCTTTTTCTTCGGTATCGATAGTCTTGTTGGCGTCTCGGCGGGCGTTTCGGATGGCGACTTTGGCGGTTTCGGCCATCTGTTTGCACTGTCCGGCGAGTTGGAGTCGTCGTTCCTGGGAGAGTGGTGGCAGGGTGAGACGGAGTTGCTTGCCGTCGCCATGGGGAGTGAGGCCGATATTGCTTTCGCTGATGGCGCGTTCGATGGCCTTGATATCCTGTGGGCTGAAGGGTTTGATGAGAATTTGGGTGGCTTCGGGGATGCTAATGGCGGCGATGGAACGGAGGTCGGTGGGTGAGCCGTAGTAATCGACCTTGATGTGTTCGACGAGGGCCGGGGAGGCGCGGCCTGTGCGGATGCCGCGCAATTCCTGGCGGAGATGCTCGGCGGCCTTTTCCATGTTTTCTTCGCAGTCGAACAGGATGTCATCCAAAGGCATGGCGGACCTCGAGAAAGTATGGATGGTCAAGAAGGGACAATTTGCGTGCCGACGTTCTGGCCGGTCACGACGCGCATGATATTGCCTGGGGTCTTCAAATTGAAGACCACGAGAGGCAGTTTGCGTTCCATGAGGAGGGTGATGGCGGTGAGGTCCATGACGCGGAGCTTTTCACGGAGGACCTGTTCGTAGGTGATCTGGTGGTAGAGGCGAGCTGCGGGGTCTTTATTGGGGTCGGCGGAGTAGATGCCATCGACCTTGGTGGCTTTGAGGACGACATCGGCCTGGATTTCGGTGGCTCGCAACGCGGCGCAGGTGTCGGTGGTGAAGAAGGGGTTTCCGGTGCCGGCGGCGAGGATGATGGCGCGGCGTTTTTCGAGATGTCGGACGGCGCGTCGGCGGATGAAGGGTTCGCAGACGCTGTGGACGGAGATGGCGGAGAGGACTCGGGTGGGCTGGCCGGCCTTTTCCATGGTTTCCTGGAGTGCGAGGGAATTGATGACGGTGGCGAGCATGCCCATGTAGTCGGCGGTGGCGCGGGGGATGGGGCCGTTGTCGGAGAGTTTTTCGCCGCGGATGAAGTTACCGCCGCCGACGACGATAGCGAGTTGGACGCCGAGTTGGGAGACTTCGGCCATTTGTTGTGCGATATTTTGGAGTTCCGCGGTGTCGATACCGAAGCCGCGGTCGCCGCAGAGTCCCTCGCCGCTGATTTTGAGGAGGATACGTTTGTACTTCAGATCTGGCATAGGGGGGATTATAGCGAAAGGGTGGTGGAGGGCGAGGAGTGGGGGTGGGGCTACTGACTTAGGGGCCGATTGCCGATATTGTGGACGACATGAATGTGATTCTGATTGGCTATCGAGGAAGCGGGAAGACGTCGGTGGGTCGGAAACTGGCGGACATTCTGTGGCAGAAGTTCTATGATGTGGACGACCTGATCGTTGAGAAGGCTGGGAAGAGCATTCGGGAGATATTTGAGGGAGAAGGCGAGGAGCATTTCCGCGACTTAGAGACGGAGGCACTGCGGGGACTGCTGGGGATTCCGCAGCACGTGGCGGCGTTAGGGGGCGGGACGCTGGGTCGTGAGGAGAACCGGAGGATGGTACGGGAATCGGGGGACAAGGTTTTTTTTCTGCGATGTGAGCCGGAGGTGTTGTTGTCGCGGGTGCGGCAGGATCCGAGGTCAGCGGAGAACCGGCCGAACCTGACGAATCTGGGTGGCGGGATCGAGGAGATCCGGTTGAAGCTGGCTGAGCGGGAGCCGATCTATCGTGAGGTGATGCATGCGGAGATTGACGTGAGTCACATTTCGGTGGACGACGCGGTGTCGCACATTGCGAGGATGCTTTAGGATTGGTTATCGGTTGGCGGTTGGCGGCGGAAGTGTCGCCAGGGGCCGGCTGCGTGGGGTGGGCTAGTGGCGCATGATTGACTTGATATTCTGCATATTCCTGTTTTTGTTAGGCGTGTCGTTCGGGAGCTTTCTGAACGTGGTGGTTTGGCGTTTGCCGCGGTGGGGCCCTGGGGCCCTGGTTTCGCCGCCGTCGCATTGTCCGAAATGCGAGCACAAGCTGTCATGGCGTGACAATATTCCGGTGTTGGGCTGGGTTTTGTTGAAAGGGAGATGCCGATACTGTTCGCAGGCGATTTCGGTGCGATATCCGGTTATGGAGTTTTTGACGGGGGCGTTGTTTGTGTTTTATTACGTGATGTACTTTGTCTATCACGTTTCGCCGTGTGCGCCGTTGCCGATGGGGAAGATTGATTTGTTTGGGCGGGTGGTGTATGAGCCGCGGCTGATGACGGGGATTCTCGAAGACTGGCCGATGTACGCGTTGCACATGTTCATGGTGTGGTGTTTGTTTGCCGTGAGCCTGATAGACGCGGAGCTGTTTGAGATACCGTTGATCGTGCCATGGGCGATGGCGGCGGTGGGGGTTGTGGTGCACGGGGTGATCGACACGCCGCTGGTTCCGGGGGCGGTGAGTTTGACGGATTCGGCGGGGATGTCGTTGGCGATGGCGACGGGTGGGGCGATTGGGTTGGTGATCAGCATTGTGTTGTATCAGAGGGGGATGATTCCGGAGGCGTTTGCGGAGGGGGAGCCGGGGCTGGAGGTGGATGAGGCGGCGTATGCGGCGGCGGTGAAGTCGGCGGAGGAGAAGGGCGAGGAGGCGCCGAAGCGGCCGACGATTCGTCGGTATACGAAGACGGAGATTCGTCGTGAGATCGGCAAGGAGGTCTTGTTTCTGGTTCCGCCGCTGGTGTGCTCGCTGCTGGCGGTGTGGGCGACGCAGTTGGCGCCGGGGCTTGGCGGATGGTGGCGTAGCGGGATGCAGCATCACTGGCTAACGGGGCTGCTGGGGGCGGCGTTGGGCGCGATGGTGGGGGGGCTGGTGGTGTGGGTGGCGCGGATTGTGGGGACGCTGGCATTTGGGCGTGTGGCGATGGGGTTGGGGGATGTGCACTTGATGTTTGGGGTGGGCGCGATAATCGGGGGAGGAGCGGCGACGATCGCGTTTTTCCTGGCGCCGTTCATGGGCCTGCTGGTGGGTTTGTACATGCTGATCACGCACAAGCGGCACGAGTTGCCGTACGGTCCGTATTTGTCATTGGCGACGGGAGTGGTCATACTATTTTACTGTCCGATCGCCGAGTATCTTAGGCCCGGAGTGGAGGGGATGGTGGAATTGGTGCGGGGATTGCTCGGGTAGCGGACCCGGAGGCGAAATGGGCACGATGTGGCTGAAGCTGATGGCGTGGTTGAAGTTGACGGTTCTGGCGCTGGTGGTGGTGTTGGTGGTGGTGTTTGTGATTCTGAATGCGTCGGTGGTGGTGGAGCCACGTTTGTCGCTGATTTTCGTAAGTTATGACCGGCCGAACCTGCTGTTGGTGCTATTGCTGACGAGTCTGATCAGCATTGTGGGGTGGACGTTGATCGGGACGGCGTTGAAGACGGTGCGGCAAATTCGGGACGCTCGGCGGAAGAGCAACGAGGCGAGGTTGGTGAAGGACGTGGCGGAGATGAAGGCGAAGGCGGCGATGCTGCAGACGCGAGGCGAGAAAGCCGTGGAGCAACAGTCGCCGCCGGGGCAGTGAGCCATGCCGTCGGTTCAACGAGTTCTTGACGGGGGAGGGAATTGGCTTAGCATTTTCGGCGATAGAGAAGAGAACTGTGAAGGGGCAACGAAAGGAGTCGAGCATGTTGGGCGTGCGGATGGGCATGGGCGTGGCGGTGCTGGGGTGCGTTTTTTGCGTGGGGTGCTCGAACAATTCCGGGGAGCTTGAGTCGCTGCGGGAGCAGAACCAGCAGTTGCAGGCGAGGCTGGTAGAGGCGGACAGCAAACTGAAGGCGGCACCGGATGCGGCGCAGTTGCAGGCGTTGCAGAACGAGATTGTGCAGCGAGAATCGCGGATCAGGGAACTGGAGGGGCAGCTTCAGAAGGGTGAGGGCGGGGTGGGAAGCGACCCGGAGCTGAAGGGGATCAAGGCGACGTATGACAGGAGGAAGGGCGAGTTGACGGTGAATGTGCCCGGGGACGTTTTGTTTGCGGCGGGCAGTGCCTCGCTAAAACCTGAGTCGAAGGCGACGCTGAACAAGATTGTACGGGCGATCAAGCAGGATTACCCTGGGAAGCTGGTTCGGGTGGAAGGCCACACGGACACGGACCCGATTCGGGCCAGTGGCCGGCAGTGGATTGACAACCTGGATCTGTCGCTGAACCGTGCCGCGGCGGTGACTCGGTATCTGGAGTCGCAGGGGATTCCGAAGAAGCAGATTTCGACGGTGGGGCATGGAGAAAACAGTCCGAAGGGGACGAAGGCGGCCAGCCGGCGTGTCGAGATCATTGTGGTAGTTGGGTAGGATGGATGGAGTGACAAAGGAACCACGGATGCGTGCGGATTGGCACGGACAGGACGGGCGGATCGGTTGCCTGTGGGCGTGTGCTGATCGGCGTGAATCCGTGGTTTTGTGTTTATGCGAATCGCGATAGTTGATTACGGCATGGCGAATTTGCGGTCGGTGCAGAAGGCATTCGGGGAGGTTGGGTATGAGGCTCAGATCGTGGACAGCGTCCGGGAGATAGAGGAGGCGGACAAGATTGTGCTTCCGGGGGTTGGGGCGTTTGGGGACGCGGTGGCGACGATTCGCGGGAGGGGATTTGCGGAGCCGTTCATCCGGCACATTGAGGCTGGGAAGCCATTCTTGGGGATTTGCCTGGGATTGCAGATGCTATTTGACGTTGGATACGAGGATGGCGAGCACAAGGGGCTTGGGGTTCTGCGAGGCAAGTGCATACGATTTGAGGTGGACAAGACGTTGGGGCTGAAGGTGCCCCACATGGGGTGGAACCAGCTGAGGAAGACGGGTGAATCGCCGCTGCTGAGGTCGTTGCCGGACGGCTGCAATGTTTATTTTGTTCACAGCTATCACGTTGTGCCGGAGGACGCTTCGGTGATAGCGACGGTTACTGATTATGGGGGTTGGTTTGTGAGCAGCATTTGTCGTGGGAACCTGATGGCGACGCAGTTTCACCCGGAGAAGAGTCAGAAGGTGGGGCTGACGATGCTGGAGAATTTTGCGCGCCTATGAGGGTATTGGGGGGAGGGTCGAATTGGGGGA
>CAYVKG010000064.1:2105-6951 GCA_964451955.1 uncultured Tepidisphaeraceae bacterium | reverse complement strand
CCTGGGCCGCCGGCCGCCCGCGGCGGCGGCCCCCCCCCCCGGCCGGCCGGCGCCCCCGCCCCCCCCTGGCGTTTGGGTGGTGGAAGAAGGTCGTGCTAGAGCTGCAACGTGGTGTATCCGACTCGGTCGCCGCGGATGATACCGATTCGGACGCGGTCGCCGTCGCGGAGATGCTGAAGGAGTGAGTTGAGGTCATCGAGGGAGGAGACGCGATATCGACCGAGCTGGATGATGATATCGCCGGGCTTGAGTCCTGCGCGGGCGGCGGCGGAGTTATTGAGGACCTCGGTCACATAGAGTCCGTCTTCGGTTTCGAGTCTGTTCTTTTCCGCGAGCATGGGCGTGACCTGTTCGAGGGTGACGCCGAGGCGGTTGCGGGCGGCGATGACTGAACCGGGCTGGGGCGCCGGTCGGAGAGGGATGGTCTGGCGGGCTCCGTCGTCCAGGAGGAGGGTGATGCTATTCTGGTCGGGTCGTACGCGGAGGAGGGCGGCGTAGGCGTCGACGATGTCGGAGATTTTGCGGCCGTCGATAGAGCGGACGATTCTGGCGTTTTGGCCGACGATGGAGACGCTGCAATCGATGTGAGCAGGTGGGGTGACTTTTCGGCGTTCGACCAGTTTGAGGGGCAGGTCCATTTTGGTGACGTGGAGGGGGCTCATCAATTCGGGAATGAGATCGCGCAGCCGATTGACCTGGATGGCGAACCCGATGTTCTGGGCGTCGCCGCGGATGGCGGTGTTGATGCCGATGACTTGGCCGTAGGCATTGAGCAGTGGGCCGCCGGAGTTGCCGGGGTTGATGGCGGCATCGGTTTGGACGAGGTCGGCCATGATGACCTGGTCCTGGCGGTCTTTGATGTCGCGATGGATTGCAGAGACGATGCCGGTGGAGACGGAATGGGAGTAACCGAGGGGGTTTCCGACGGCGATGACGGGCTCGCCGATCATGAGGTCGCTGGAATCTCCGAGTTCGATGCTGGGAAACGGTTGTTGATTGCGCGCGGTAGACTTGGAGGGGGGGAGTATCTTGAGGATAGCCAGGTCGGAGTCGGCATCGGAGCTGATGAGGTCGGCATCGAGCTTTCTGCCGTCGGCGAGTTCAACTTGGATTTTGCGGGCGCGGTCGATGACGTGATGGTTGGTGACGACATAGCCGTCGGGGTGGATGATGAAGCCTGAGCCAAGTGAGCTGGCGGGGACGCGGATGACCTGTCCGGTGTCGAACTGCTGCCAGAAGGGGTCGGCGCCGCCGAAGGGGCTGACGCGGCGCGCGACGGTCTTGATGGCTGAGATGTTGACGACGGCGTCCTTGGTTTTGCGGACGACCTCAACGGTCACGCTGTGTCGGAGGTTGATTTCCGGTGGCGGTGCGGGGGTTGGCCTGCTGTTGGCGGCGAGGGTGGTTGTCGTGCAGATCAGCAGAGCCATGGCGGTTGAGCGGAATGGCAAGGGACACCTCCTTTCGAGACGCCGGGCAAGATAACTCCTGGGCGTACCCAGTCAACAAGACACCCGAGCGGGCAGAAGGCAAGAAATTTGTGGAGCGGTTCGGCTCACGGAACAGGGTGGGGAGATTGGGTCAGCCAGCCTATTTGCGGGCGGGGGAATTGTGGCGTCGGGCGGGTCGGCGCAGGAGAAAGGACAAAGCGACGAGGCAAGTCAGTGAGACGGGTTCGGGGACAGCCGGGGGCTCGTCGGAGGTTGGGGGTAGGACGCCATGGTGCTCGTCGTCGCGGAAGTGGGAACCTGGCCCTGGGGGCCAGAAGTCTTGGCCGCCGGGGTGTCCGATGTCGTAGGCCATGCTAAAGCGGGAGAATGCTCCGGGTGGGATCCAGAGGTCGGAATCAGCGACGAAGTTATGGTAGCCGCCGAGGGCGAATGAGCTTAGGGGAATGGGGGGAATCATGCGCTGGTATCCGATGGCGTAGCCGGTTGGAAGGAACGTCTCGTCGGGGAGAGGTTCTGTGCCGGGCAGGCGGAGGTTCAATGGTTGCGAAGCTACGGGGATTAGGATATCGGGGTCGATGAAGTTGAAAACGGGGGGTGGCGGGATGGTTGGCAGAGGCGGTTGGGGGAGGATTTCCAGAGGGGTGTGCAACTCGCCGAACATCTGGGCGGAGAAGAACATAGAGGTGGCGAGCATTGCGCCTGCGGCGGCGATGCCAGTTTTGCGCATGGATCGGGGTTTCAGGTTCATACTTTCAACGTGTGCGCGTTTGGCAAAGAAACACGGTGCCTATCTGGTTTATCGGATTGATGAGGGTTTCTGCATGATCTTGAGGGGGAAGTTGGGACGTTGGGGACCGTAGTGGGGCGGGCTTCATGTGAGGTGGATAGCGATGCGCTTGCACAGGTTGCGGTGTTGGCTAAACTCGTCGTGGGCGCATCTGTAACAGGAGAAGGCACATGGCAAAGAGTGACGCGAAGTATCGGTTTTCGTTCGGTCCGTGGAACGTGCATGAAGGAGGAGATCCATTTGGCCCGACGGTGCGGCAGCCATTGGCCTTTTCGGAGAAGCTGAAACTGTATAAGAAGCTGGGTTTTGAGGGCGTTCAGTTTCACGATGACGACGCGGTCCCGGAGCTGAACAAGCAGCCGGCGTCGGTGACGGTGAAGCAGGCGAAGGAATTGGGGAAGATTCTGAGGGAAGAGGGTTTGGTGCCGGAGTTCGTGGCGCCGCGGTTATGGGAAGACCCGCGGACGATTGACGGGGGGTATACGTCGAATGACCCGGCGTGCCGGCGATATGCGATTGAGCGGTCGGTGTTGGCGGTGGACATTGCGTCGGCGCTGGGGTGCGACCTGATGGTGCTGTGGCTGGCGCGGGAGGGGACGTACATTCGGGAATCGAAGCCTGCGAGGCAGGCGCACGAGTGGCTGATGACGGCGATCAACAAGATGTTGGCGCGTAACAAAAAGATTCGGATTGCGATTGAGCCGAAGCCGAATGAGCCGATGGACCATGCGTATGTGCCGACGATCGGGCATGCGATCGCGATGGCGTACGCGTCGGATGATCCCAAGCGAGTGGGAGGGCTGATCGAGACGGCGCACGCGAAGCTGGCGGGGCTGGACCCGTCGGACGAGATGGCGTTTGCGTTGTTCCACAAAAAGCTGTGGAGCGTCCATCTGAATGACCAGAACGGGTTGAAGTTTGACGAGGACAAGAATTTCGGGGCGGCGAATCTTCGGGAGGCATGGAACCAGGTTCGGGTGCTGGAGGAGGCGGGGTACGCGAAGACGGGTGCGTTCATAGGGCTGGACGTGAAGGTGATGCGGACGCAGAAGCAGGAGAAGAACACGGCGCATCTGTCGAACAGCAAGCGGTTTTTTGAGTTGCTGGTGGAGAAGGTTCGGACGTTTGACAGGAAGGCGGAGGCGGAGCTGATCAAGGATCGGGACTACGAGGGGTTGGAGCGGATGGTGATCGAGCATCTGCTGGGGGTGTGATCGTTGTTGTGTTGCTGAAAGAAAGAACCCAGGGTTTTGGCCCTGGGTTTCTTTTTCGGGTTGGTGTTGCGGGGTTACTTGACGTCAGAGAGCTTGACGGGTTCCTTCTTGTCGGCACAGAGGAGGACGGCTTCGAGGACTCGCTGGGTCTGGTAGGCGTCCTGGAAGTCGGGGATGGGGACGGTCGGGTCTTGTCCGGAGATGACGCGGAGGATGTCATAGGCCTGGTTGGTGAAGCCGTGTTCATAGCCGAGGATATGGGCGTCTGGCCACCAGTTTTCGACGTAGGGGTGTGAGCCGCCGTGGGTGCACATGATATTGGTCCAGCCCTGGACTTCTCGCGGGCGAGTGGCGTCGTAGAAGTGTAGGCGGTTCATGTCTTCGAAGTCGAAGCGTAGTGCGCCCTTGGAGCCATTGATTTCCCAGCCGTTGCGGTTTTGATTACCGGTGGCTTGTCGTGCGGCTTCGAAGGAGGCGACGGCTCCGCCGGAGAATCGGGCGAGGAAGAGGACGGTGTCATCGACGGTGACTTTGCCTTTGCCGCCGCCGGACTTGATACCGGCGGCGATGCCGCCGGCGGCGGTACCGGCCATGAGAGTGCGTTCCTTGATGAAGGTTTCGGCGATGGCGCCGACGATGTGGGTGATTTCCTGACCGGTGACGAAGCGAGTCATGTCGATGATGTGGGCGTTGAGGTCGCCGTGTGCGCCGGAGCCTGCGAGTTTCTTGTCAAATCGCCAGACGAGCGGGACGTTTTCATCGGCCCAGTCCTGGAGGTAGAAGGCGCGGACGTGGCGGATTTCGCCGATGGCGCCCTGTTTGACGAGTTTGTGGGCCATGGCGACGGCGGGGCAGCGGCGGTAGTTGTACCAGACGAAGGATTTGACCTTGGCTTTCTTTGCGGCCTCGGCCATTTCGCGGGCTTCGGCGAGGGTGCCGGCGATGGGTTTTTCGCAGGCGACGTGCTTGCCGGCGGCGATGGCGGCTTTGGCGGGAGGGGCGTGCATGAAGTTGGGTGTGACGATGTCAACGAGGTCGATATCGGGGGAGGAGACGGTTTTTTGCCAGTCGGTGGAGAAGTTCTGCCAGCCCCACTTGGCCATAGCCTGGGGGTTTTCCTCTGGGAGAGCGAAGGCGGTGTGCATGACGGGTTTGAGGGGGACTTTGAAGAAGCGGGAGACCTGGCCCCAGCCATTGGAATGGGTGCGGCCCATGAAACCTGCGCCGATCAAAGCGATGTTGACGGAGTCTTTTTGAGGCATGGTGTGTTTCCTTTCTCAAACGCCCACTTATCTTTGCCGAGAGTCCGAGTTGGACTGTGGGGGTGAATATAGACGGGGCGTGGGGCGTATGCAAGGCAGATGATGTGTATGGGGATTGGAGGTTGCGGGCGC
>CAYVKG010000064.1:0-2095 GCA_964451955.1 uncultured Tepidisphaeraceae bacterium | reverse complement strand
TTTGGGTGTCTGGGTGTTTGCTGGCGTGTTTTTGGGGGGCCTGCGGGGGGGGAGGGGGGAAGGGCTGTGGGGTGGGAGGGAGGATGTCAGGTTTGGAGTGCCGCGAGGCATTTTGCGAGTTCTTTGGCGCGGGGGTGATCGTGGCCGTGGAGTTTTGTGACGCGTGCGAGTGCGGCGTGGTAGTGTTCGACAGCGGCGGAGGTGTTGCCTTGGGCGCGGAGGACTTCGGCGAGGGCGTCTTCGTCGCGGCGGACGTCGGGGTGTGTGGGGATGAAGGTGGCCTTGTCGATGTTGAGGGCGCGTTCGAAGGCGATGCGGGCGTCGTGGAGCTGGTTGGCGAGTCGGAGGGCGGTGCCGATGTTATAGCATATACTTGCGACGGTGGGGTGCATATCGCCGACGGTGGCTTGAGCGACGGCGAGGGCGAGATGGAAGCACTGGAGGGCGGGCTGGATTTCGCCGAGTCGCATGCGGGCGTAGCCGAGGTTGGAGAGGGTGCTTGCGGTTTTCGGGTGTTTGTCGCCGAAGTGGTTTTGGTAGACGGTGAGGGCCCATTCGAAGTGTTTTTTTGCATTTTCGGCGTCGCCGGAGGACATGAGGCACATGCCGTAGTTGTTGACGATGGTGGCGACGTGGGGGTGGTTGTGGCCATGGAGGGGTTCGTCGATGCCGAGGGCCCATTCGAAGCAGGTTCGAGCGCGGTTGAGTTCGCCGAGTCGCATGTGGACGCGTCCGAGGTCGTTGACGATGGAGGAGACGGCGGGGTGTTTATCGCCGTAGACGCGGCGAGCGATGGCGAGGGCGCGGTCGAGGAGGTTTTTCGCCTCGGGGAACTGACCGGCCTTGAGGAGGTATCGTCCGGCTTCGTTGAGGAGACCGGCATTGGTTTGTGGGGAGACATTGAGCGAGTCGGCGTGAGCGGTGACGGTCATGAGGTGGGCCATGAGGGCGGAGCACTGGCCCCAGGTGCCGACGTCGATGCTTTCGAAGGCGAAGGCGTCGTTGATGAGCCGGAGGGCGACGTCGGCCCAGAGTATTCGGTCGGATTCGGAGAGGCGGTCGCGCGTGACGGCGGCGACGAGTCGGTGCATGGAGATAGCGTGTTCGTTGGCGTCGACGAGGGAGTATTGGAGGAGTGCGGCGATGGCGCCGTCGAGCATGACGGTGTTGGAGACGGTGGTAGCGAGGGGGTAGGGGATGACGTGCGCGCCGCGGAAGAGGAGTTCGCGGCGGATTTCATCGGGGCAGAGGAAGGCGCAGAGGTTGGCCAGATCGCCGGCGGCGGAGGAAGCGGCGCGGATTTTGTTGAAAGAGATTTCCCAGGTGGTGGCGACGGTGTCGGGGTAGTCGGAGGAAGGGTGGGTGAGTCGGAGGAGTTCCTGGCGGTGAGTTTGGAAGCGGTTGAGGTAGTCGGAGAAGGAGATGCGGGCCTGTTCGATGCAGGCGCCGGCCTGTTCGACGGCGAGCGGGAGGTTGCCGAGGGCGTCGGCGAGGCGGTTGACGGAGTCATCGGAGTCGGTGAGTCCTGTGCGTTTTCGGAGGAATTCGACGGCTTCGCGGCGTTGCCAGGGGCCGAGGTGATAGGGGTGTGCCTGGCCGCGCCAGTTGGGGCTGCGGCTGGTGATGATGATGTTGCCGGAGCGGCCCTGTGGGAGGACCGGGGAGAGGGTGTGGATAGCGGGGACGTTATCGAAGATGAGGAGCCAATCGGATCGGCGGTCGAGAGCGCGTCGGATGGCGTCGGCGACGACGTCGGGTGGGGTGTTTTCGAGGACGCCGGCGGCGAGGAACCCGCCGAGTCGGAGGAAATCGGAGATCATGGTGGTGGTTTCCTCGGCGCGGACCCACCAGATGATGGCGTAATCGGCGCGGTGTCGGTGGGCGTATTCGAGGGCGAGTTGTGTTTTGCCGATGCCGCCGAGGCCGTAGATGGCGATGGTATGGAGGAGCGGGTCGTGTCCCATGAAGGACTGGTGGAGGTACTGGAGGGACTTTTCGCGGCCTGTGAAGTTGGGATTGCGGTTGTAGGGCACGTTCCAGACGGGGGAAAGGATGGCGTTGGGCCAATTGGAGGGGGAGTTGGGCATTTGGGGGC
>CAYVKG010000063.1:26445-27411 GCA_964451955.1 uncultured Tepidisphaeraceae bacterium | reverse complement strand
CGCCGGAGGGGATTGGTCGTGGGCACGGGGGTCAAGGTCGGGGCAGGGGCCCGGGTCCCGGCGCGGGCCAAGGGCAAGGGCGGGGTCCGGGAGCAGGAGGTGGCGGGGGTGGTGGGAATGGTTATCGAGGGGGCAGAGCGCCGTGATGGACCGGCGGAGGGGACGGGGGGAGGCTGGGAGGGGGCCAAGTGGCCTGTGTGGGAGGGGGTGCGTTTTCGGTAATGCAATCGGCTTTTTTGGGAGATGGGGGTGGGGTACGATTGCGGCCATTATGGTTTGGAAGAGTGTGGAGATCAATCAGTATGTTGAGAAGACGGGTTGGCCGCCGCTGGTGCCTGTGCGGATGGAGGCAAGCGATCCGGTGATCTGGTGCAAGCTGGAGTTTCTGAATCCGAGTGGATCGACGAAGGACCGAATTGCGCGGTACATTCTTGGCAAGGCGATGCGTGAGGGGAAGGTACGGGCTGGTGACGCGGTGGTGGAGGCGTCGAGCGGATCGACGAGCATTGCGTTGGCGATGGTGTGTGCGCAGCGTGGTTTGCGTTTTACGGCGTTCATTCCCGAAGGGGTTTCGAGCGAGCGGATTCTGATCATCAAGGAGTATGGTGGGCGGGTTGTTTTCACGCCGAAGGCGAAGGGGATGGGCGGGGCGATTGCTGCGGCGGAGGAAGCGGCCCAGTCGGAGTCGGCGTTCATCACTCGTCAGTTTGAGAATCTGGACAATGCGGCGGCGCACCGATACCAGACGGCCCAAGAGATCATTGCGCAGATTCCCGGGAACGGAGTTGACGCGGTGGTGAGCGGGGTGGGGACGGGAGGGACGCTGGCGGGTCTGTATCTGGGTTTCCGGGATGTGGGATGCGCGGTGAAGCCATTTCTTGCGAGGCCCGTGGACTCGGAGACGATATCCGATCTGGAGTGTTGCTCGTGTTTCAGCGGGCGGGTTCCCGGGGTGATGGATCAGCT
>CAYVKG010000063.1:0-26435 GCA_964451955.1 uncultured Tepidisphaeraceae bacterium | reverse complement strand
TCGGGGATCATGCGGCAGGTGAGCATGGAGGGTCTCAGGCAGATCAACGTGCCGGCGGAGCGAGCGATTGAAGCGACGCGTCGGCTGATCCGGCTGGGGTTTCCGGTGGGGATGAGCTCGGGATTGAATTACGAGGCGGCGATGGAAGCGGCGCGGCAGATGCCTGGAGATGCGGCGATCGTCACGGTGTTTCCGGATCGAATGGAGCGGTATTTTTCGACGGAGCTTTTCCGGCAGGTCGGGTGAGGTGAAGGGGGTTTGTGGGCGTCATTCGACGAGGATGATGCTGTGGATATCGAGTTTTTGGAGAGTGAGGCGGATCAGGCCATCCTGGTATTGGAAGGTGATCGGTTGCCCACCGGGTTCGAGGGTGACGTTTGCGGGTTTGGCGGGGAGACGAATGGCGATTTGTAGGGGACCGACGGGGGGGATTGAGTCGACGATGGCGCCCTCATTGGTGGCGTGTGGTCCGGCGGTGTTGACGAGGTTGACGGCGAGCCTGGGGCCGAGGCGATTGACTGCGACATCGACGTCGTGGGATCCGGTGACTTGGACGATGGGATTGGGGAAGAGCTGTCGGGCGAGCGCATTGAGGGAGTCTCGGGCGGCGGCGGTTGGATTGCTGAGATAGTTTTGGCTGAAAGGTGCGAGGGTGGCGGCGATGGTACCGCGGCCGAGTTGAACGATGGAGGGTTTTTGGGTGGGGTTGCCGAGTTCGGGCTGGAAGAGCGAGGCGGTCTGGGGTCCGACGAGGAGGAGGGATCCGCCGGCCTGGACATAATTGACGAGTTCTTGTTTGAAGGGTGGATCGAGGTAGGTGCATTCGGGGAGGACGATGAGGGGGTATTCAGGCATGCGTCCGGCGAGGTTGTGTTCGCCGAGGACTTCGACGGAGAGTTGGCATTCGAGGAGAGCCTGGAGGGTGCCACGGATGCGGGAGAGGTCGCGCGGGAAGAGGCCGTTGCTTTCGCGGTAGTGGGAGGCGGTGGAATAGAGCAAGGCGACCTGTGGGACGGGCAGAGCGTGATGGCAGACGGGCTGTCGATCGCGGCAGAACTTAGCGACTTGGGCCATGACGGGCATTTCTTCGAGTTTGACCGACCCATCGCGGCGTTGGGTGAAATAGGCTTGGAACCCCCCGCCGAGGGAGAGAACGGCGGCGGCTTCGCGTTGGAGTTGGACGGCGGACTTTTGGACCCAGGGTCCCTGGCCGTTGCGGTGGGCGAAGCTCCAGGCCATGAGATCCCAGGGTTTGCCCTGTCGGGCGAGGTATCTGGCGGAGAAGCGAGCGGAGTTGACGCTGTCCTGGGGGGAGTAGTCACCGGAGAGCCAATCGACGGGGGCGCTGACGGGTTCGGGCATGTGATCGGTGAAGGCCCAATTGCTGCAGAGCTGCATTTGGGGGTTTGTCTGTTTGACCTGTGCGATGTAGTGGCGGAGGTACTTTCGGAATTGTTCGCGGTTGAACTGGAGGAATTCGAACCAATGGGGGTCGCCGGGTTTGCGGGGGATGTTCTGGATTCCGGTTGCCTGGCGGAAGGCGTTGATGGCGGCGTCACTGAAGTCGGGTTGGGATGCCCAGCATTCGCCGTCGACCCAGGCGCCATCGACGGCGTAGACGGTGGACAGTTCGCGCAACTGGGGGATGAGGAGGTGATCGGCATAGGGGCTGAAGAAGGAGACGGCGTTGGGATTTGGTTTGCCGTCGGCGTTGATGACGGCCCAATCGGGGTGTTTACGGATGGCTTGGGAGTCCCAGACGCCGGAGTAATGCATATAGAGCGAGACGCCGTTTTCGGCGGTGACATCGCGCCAGAGTCGGAGGGGATCGCCGACGAAGCCTGGGGCCTGGTTTCCGACGTTGGTGGGATAGCTGGAGAGTCCCGGATGTCCTTTGCAGTCGATCTGGATGTAATCGGGATGGACCAGGTCGATGATGGTTTGGATCATCTGGCGAGTGGTGTTTTTTCCGATTTCCTTGCAGTCATCGCCGGCGTGGAAATCGAAATGGATGCCGAGGAAGCTGTCGGCGCGGGGGATTCGTTTGGGATGGGGCTTGGCCGGGGCAGTCTGGGCGGCACTGATTGCGCCGGTGAGCAGGAACAAGAGAGCGAGGGCGGGGCCAAGAGCGTTCGCGTTTCCTGATGTGGTCATAAGAGGTCCTCGTGTTGTCGGGGGTTCATGTTGCGGGCCTTGTTGTCGGGCGGGTGGCGGGTGGCGTGGGGGATTGTGGGGGCGGCGCCGCGGCTGCGAGGCTATCGAGCAAGCGAAGCAGCTCGGATTCATCGACTTTGCCGGACTGATCGTTGTCGGCGGCGGCGAACAAGCGATCGCCTGCCGCGAGCATTTGATCGAGGGTGGCGTGGGTCGTTTTGTTGTTTTCGAGAGTATTCCAGATGGCGGCGGCCCAGAGCGAGCCCAACAGAGCGGGATCGACGGGGGGTCGGCGGTCCGGGCGATCTTGTCGGCGTTGTGCGGCAAGCTGTTGGGTGCGACGGGCGAGAGTTCGGGCGAGTTTGGTTTGGTCGAGCCCATCGCGGGTAGTTCCGCCGGCGTCGGCGAAGCACTCGCGAATAGCGGCGGCCCACTCGTCGCGTGTCAGCTTGCCGTCTTCGTTGCCATCGGCGCCGCGGGTGACGGCGACGGCGGTGAGGACGAGGTTTCCGTAGGCCGGATGGGCGCGGAGTCCACCGTGGGGCGGCGTGGGGGGTGGGCGGTAGGCGGGGCTGTATCCATCGGTTTGGCCGGCGAGTTGTGCCTTGAGCGACTCGACCCTGGCGGCGAGAAAGACTTTGAGGCCGATGGCGGGTCGTCCACTCCAGCCGGTCGAGGTGCGTGCGGGCCGGGGTGGAATGGTGATAGGGCGAGTTGAGGGCTGTGTGGTGGCGAACCTGGCGTTCCATTCCTGATCGGCCAAGGCGTTGGCCTTTTCAACGACTGCCGCGAGGGCATCGATTCGGGGGTTGAACATGTCGGGGTTGAAGAAGTCGGCCATGAATTGCGAGACGTGGTTTCGGTAGAGTTGGTTGTAGCCGGGGATAGCGAGGAGGCGATCGATGAGTTTCATTTCGCCGGCGTGGGGATGGAGGATGCTGAGGTGGAGGTGCTGGGAGACGGTGGCGGCGGAGGTGAAGTTGGCGAAGGAGAGGTTCATATCCCAGGGCATGAAGTAGAAGCGGTTGTCCTTGGGGTTGAGGTAGAGGTAGAAGTTATGTCCGGTGAAGAGGAAGGTATCGAGGTTGGCGAGCATGACGTCGCCGGCCAGAAGGCGGAGGAACTTGTCGACGGCGAGGTAATTGTCGATCTGTGCGGCGAAGGTTTGGTCGTCGGCGTAGTTGACGAGTTTGATGAACTCGATGAATCGTTTGGCGGCGTCGGGGTTGACGTCGGATCTTGGGGCGTACCTTGATTCGTAGGGGTGCCACTGTTCGCCGAGATAGGGCAGTCCGCGGATGGACCAGGGTTTGAGGAGCAATCCCTTGGCCGATCCGAAGTGATTGTTGAGGAACGCTTTGGTGTCGATGTCCTCGATGAGGGTATAGACGCCGAGGTATTCGCGGTCGAGTTGGCCCTGGATGGAGAGATAGACATTGGCGATGGTGGTTCGAGGGGCAGGGACGCCCATTCGTCGGAAGGTTTCGTAGGCGAGGGTTTCGCGGGAGGCGGAGGGGTCATAGGCGTTGTTGTTGAGGAAGAAGGCGGTCATGCCGAGGAACTTTTGGGAGTCGACATATCGGTTGAAGTCGAATTTGAAAGGTCTTCTGAAGCCGGAGGCACCCCAGTTGTAGGAGGAGTTGCCCCGCAGGCGGACGCCGACATCGTTGAGGGTTACGCCATCGCACTCGATACTGGCTTTGACGTAGGCGAAGACGAGGCCGTAGAAATTGGGGCGTAATGGTTGGCCGTCGGCGCGGAGATCAGGCTGGTTCCGGGGCGTGAGAGTGGGTCTGGAGGTAGCCTGGGTGGTTGGCCTGGGCATGGCGCTGGCGTCGAGGCGTTGGAGGTTTCCTTTTTTGGATGGCTGGAGCATGGACCATTGTTGCCGGGTGAGGCGGATGTGAATGGTGTGGACGGCCTCGGTGGTCCAGAATTCGTCGGCATTGTTGGCAGCGCCGCGCAGGGCATGGCCGTGGAGGAGGCAGAAGATGAAGATGGTGGTTACAAGCGGACGGCGCATTGTCAGGACTCCGGGGCCTGTTGTCCGCATCGTCCGTTGCGGTTCGGTTCGCCTGGCAGGGGTGGCGATGGGAATGCAGGGCCATGTTGAGTCACCCTGTCTTACACCCCTGGAGGGAGATCGTTTTTGGGGATTGGGTGTTTTGTCCGGTCCCCTGTTCAGGGCGTGGAGGGGGGCATAGACTAGGGGACACGGAATTGACGAAAGGACGGATATGGGCAGAGACATGACTCGACGGATGTTTGTTCAGACTGCGGCCGTTGCATCGGCGGCCCTTGCGGCGCCGGTTCTGGCGGCCGATGGGGAGGAGCCGGTCAAGGTGGCGTTGGTGGGTGCGGCGCACATTCACACGCCGTCGTTCATCAACACGCTGAAGGGGCGGAAGGACGCGAAGGTGACAAGCGTTTACGATCATGACGCCGCCCGGGCCAAGCAGCGTGCGGACGAGTTGGGTGTGGGGGTGGTGGAGGATCCGAATCAGATCTGGTCGGACGGGTCGGTGAAGGCGGTGATCATCACATCGGAGACGAACCGGCATCGGGATCTGGTTTTGGCGGGGGCGAGGGCGAAGAAGCACCTGTTTGTGGAGAAGCCGCTGGGGATAACGGGGGCGGAGTCGTTGGAGATGGCGGGGGCGATCGAGGAGGCGAAGGTTCTGTTCACGACGGGCTACATGTCGCGGACGTTTCCGACGAACCTGTTCATCAAGGGTCAGATCGAACAAGGCAACCTTGGCAAGATCACGCGAATTCGGGGGTCGATGTGCCATGAGGGGTCGATTGGGCGATGGTTTGACACGGACTGGCGTTGGATGGCGGATCCGAAGGTTGCGGGGTGCGGGGCCTTTGGCGATTTGGGGACGCATGCGTTGGACATTTTGATGTGGCTGATGGGTGATGTTGAAACGGTGGCGGCGGACATCAAGGTGGTTTTGGGGAACTATGGGGACTGCGACGAGAGTGGCGAAGGGTTGATCAAGTTCAAGAACGGGGTGACGGGGACGCTGGCCGCGGGTTGGGTTGACGTGGCGAACCCGGTGACGCTCTTGGTTTCCGGGACGGAGGGGCACGCGGCGGTGATCAATGATCAGCTTCAGTTTCGGAGCAATCGGACGAAGGTGGTGATTGACGCCAGGAATCCCGCGAAGGAAATGCCGGCGCGGCTGCCGAGTCCGCTGGAGATGTTTTTGAACGCGGTGGTGGGGAAGACGCCGGCTGCATTGGTGACAGCCAAGGAGGCTGCGGCGCGGGTGGTGGTGATGGAATCGATGTATCGTGCGGCGAGGGAGAAGCGATGGGTGGCGGTGGGATGATTCAGCGGGGCGGGCATTGGTGGTGTTTTTCGAGGCGTCGGATAAGCAGAGGTCTGAGGACCATGATGGTGGCGAGGTAGATGCAGGCGCTGCCGACGGCCATG
This sequence comes from uncultured Tepidisphaeraceae bacterium, assembly GCA_964451955.1. Classification (GTDB taxonomy): domain Bacteria; phylum Planctomycetota; class Phycisphaerae; order Tepidisphaerales; family Tepidisphaeraceae; genus JAPLNB01. Next base: position 20,842 of record CAYVKG010000063.1, on the reverse strand, counting down.
ACCAGGCCGAGGCTTCTGAGGCCTTGGTGGTGTCCGATGGCCCAGAAGAAGGCGAAGCTGCTTGAGGTGACGAAGGCGCAGAGGAGGAGGGCGCGATCGCTGGCGTCCCAGAATTGCCAGACACGGCGGCGATCGTAGAGAGCCTCGCGGTAGCGGTGGATCATGAAGACGCCGTACTCGTGGGCCGCGCCGATGAGGATGGGGAGGCCGAAGAAGTTGGCGAAATTCCAGCTGATGCCGAGGAGGCCCATGATGGCGACGAGCATGGGGAGGCCGAGCGCGAGGACGCTGATGGCGCCGAGGGTTTGTCCGAGGCGTCGGAGGTCGATGAACACGAGGGCGGAGATGAGTGAGATGGCGTAGAGTGTTGCGAGGTAGAAGGCCCGTTCGACGCCGGCGGTGGAGTAGAAGATGTTTGGCGCGATGCCGGTGACCGGGGGGCTTGCGGGAACGCGAGCGACGGAGGCTTGGACGTCGTTGACGAAGGTTTCGAGGTTATTGCGGTTCCAGAGGTCGTGTTTGGGATTGATGTGCAGGGCGAAGGTTCCGTCGTCGCTGACGTAACGGGCGCGGAGTTCTCGGGGCAGTTTGTCGAGGTCTATTTTGGGGGGTGAAAGCTGTCGCAGGGCCTTGCGGAGTTCTTGTTCAAAGGCGGCCTGCCAGGCGGAGAGTCGCTGGGCGATTGCGTCGTTTGAGAGGGGACCGTTGCCGGCCAGGAGGGAGGCCAGGGAGTGGACTGGCCTTGCCGCATCGGGACCAGCCTGGTTTTGGAGGAGGCGAGCGAGGGTAGTGGTTTTGATGTGCAATCGCTGGAGATCCGCGGGCGTGACGGGCGTTTGGGGGGCCCACTGGACTGGAGGCAGATCCTCTTTGTGGCGCTGTAGCCAATCGTAGTTGTCGTAGGCGGTGAGGATGCTGTCGGTGCCGGCGACGGTGGGGAGGTTGTTGAGCGTTTCTCGGATTTTTCGCAGCATGTCGAGGTTTGGGGAGAGGACGACGGCGGACCAGGTCTGGAGTTTATGGACCAATTGGACGGATTCGAGGTTCGGCGCCTGCAGATCAAGGAGGCTGGAGTTGAACTGAGCGTGGGCCATGAAGGGGATTCCGGCGGCGACGGCGAGTAGCCAGGCGGCGGGGAGTAAAGGCCGCCAGCGAGCGAATGGCGATGTTTGGAGCTTGCCGTATCGATTCGCGGGGTGGAGGGTTTTGGTTTGAGCGGGGAGGATTATGAGCAAGGCGGGCAGGACGGTGTGTCCGGCGAGGAGGCAAAGGAGTAGTCCGCCGCCGGCGATGATTCCAAGTTCGGCGGCGCCGCGGAAATCGGTGAAGACGGAGACGAGGAAGGCGCCGGCGGCCCCGAGGCAGGCGGTGACGACTGGGGGGCTGACGTGGTGGAAGACGCGCATCCAGACGGCGCGGGCGCGGACGTAGCGGGATGCTTCGCGTTGGTAAGCCATGAGGATTTGGATGAGGTAGTCCATGCCGATGCCGATCATGGCGATGAGGAAGACGATGGAGAGCAGATTGAGTTGACCGATGGAGAGGGTGGCCCAGCCGAAGGTCCATCCGATCGCGATGGCGAGGGTGATTTCGGCGGCGAGGGCGAGCCAGACGGATCGGAACATGATGACGAGGCCGACGAAGATGGTGGCCATGGCGGCGATTTCGGCGCGGAAGGAATCGCGATCGGTGACGCGCATTTCGTCGGCTTCGAGGGCGGGTCGGCCGGTGATTCCGACCTTGAATTCGGGGAAGGCGGCGGCTTCTTCGCGGCAGGCTTGGCGGATGGTGTCGAGGATGCGGCACTTGGCGGTGAGGGTGGTGAAGTCCTGTTGGGGGTAGACGCGGACCAGCAGGAGCCCGCGAGCGGGGTTTGTTCGGTCGGGCGTGTAGAAATAGCCTAGTCGGGAGGGGTCCTGGGCGTCGAGGGAGGCCAGGTCTGGAATCTCTTTGCCGAGGCGCAAGGGTTGATCGGGTGTTCTGAGGGTCAGGTCGAGGGAGGCGGCGATGAGATGGACGAACTGAAGGGTTTGGCCGTCGAGTTTCTGGGTGGCGAGTGCGGTGATGAGGCGTTCGGTGGGTGTGTAGCCGAGCAGGGTGGTGATTGCATCGGGTTTTTCGGCGAAAAGTTTGACGAGTGGCAGGAATTGTCTGGCTTCTTTGAGGATCTGTTGAAGGCGGGAAGGGTCTTCGAAGAGAATTCCCTGTTCGGCGAGTTGGTCGAGGGGGACGCGAGTTTCGACGGTTTTTACGGAGTGGGGCAGTGCGGCCAGTCGAAAGCCGATGCGGTCGGCGAGGGCAGTCCATCGTGTGACGGGTGGGGGCTGGTCGGGTCGTGTGGGTTCGATGATGACGTAGATCGCCTCGTTTTCGGGGAACTTGGTGATGTAGTCGAGGTAATCGTGGAAGAAGGGGACATTGGAGGAGAAGAGCTTATTTTGGTCTGTTGAGAGCGTAAGTTGGCTGGTGGCGAGGGCGATGGACGCGATGAGGATGGCGGCCGCCGTGGCGAGGGTGGTTTTGGGGCGGGAGACCACGACGAGGGCGGATTTCTGGATCTGTCGGCGGATGAATGCCACGGTCTGTGCCTGCCTTGTTGGAGAAGAGGGCTATGCGCGAATGGCTCTCTTGGCCAGTCCGAAGACGGTGTCCCAGGCGGCGCCCGGGAATCGCTGGAGGTCTTTGAGAACCTCGTCGAGCGAATTGAGGAATCGGTCGATGTCCTGTCGGGTGATGATCAGAGGGGGCAGGAACTTGATGACCTCGGTGTGATAGCCGGCGACCTGGCTGAGGATGCGGTGTTGGTGGAGGAGGGGGATGATGATCATCTGGCCGAAGACGCCGGCGTTGAGTTTGTGGAGCATATCCCAGGCCATTTTGAGTTTGAGCGAGTTTTGGGGTCGAGCGAAGTCAAGGCCGAACATGAGTCCTTTGCCGCGGACGTCGGAGACGAAGGGGCAGGAGGCGGTGATGTCTCGGAGGCGTTGGATGACATACTGACCGATGTGGGCGGCGTTTTCGACGAGTCGTTCGGTTTCGGTGACGTGTATGGCAGCCAGTGCGGCGGCCATAGCCAGGTCATTCTGGCCGAAGGTATTGGAATGGACGACGCATCGCTCCATGGAATCGAAGATGGCATCCATGATGCGTGGTCGCGTGACGGTGGCGCCGACGGGGACGTATCCTGCTGAGAGGGCCTTGGAGACGCAGAGGATATCGGGCTCGACATCGGGCCAATGCTGATAGCAGAACCATTTGCCGGTGCGTCCCATACCGGACTGTACCTCGTCAAGGACGAGGAGTGTTCCGGCCTTTCGGCAGAGTCGCTGGGCCTCGGCGAGATAGCCATCGTGGACGACTTGGCAGGTTTTTCCCTGGACGGGTTCGAGGATGAAGGCAGCGGCCTGTTTGTCAGCCAGAGCGGCTTCGAGGGCGACGAGGTTATTGAAGGGGACGCGTTGGGTTCCCGGGAGGAGTGATCCGAAGCGATCGCGGAAGAAATCCGCGCCGTTGAGGGCGAGGGAGCCGGTGGTGAGGCCGTGGAACGCGTCTTCGCAGTAGATGATTCGTTCGCGGCCGGTGGCGCAGCGGGAGAATTTGATGGCGGCCTCGACGGCTTCGGTTCCGCTGTTGGTGAAGAAGACGCGGGAGAGGCCGTCGGAGGTATGGCGGACGAGCGCCTGAGCGGCGAGTCCCGCCAAGAGGCTGCAATCCATGCGTACGAGGTTGGGGGCATTGATGTCGAGCAGTTGTTGCAGGACGGACTTGACCTTGGGGTGATTGCGTCCGAGGGTGAAGACGCCCCAGCCGGTGAGGAGGTCGAGATAGTCGTTGCCCTGGGCATCCCAGAGATAGCAGCCTTCGCCTCTGACATACCCTTTATCGAAGCCGATGGTTCGCAGCATCTTGACGAAGGCCGCGTTGATGTGTGTGGAGTGCAGGTCGTATTGGGTGCCGCGGTGTTGATCGAGCCAGGCTTGGAAGTCGTTGTCCATTCGTCTCCGCCTTAGTTGCCGCCCATGCGATAAAGAGGGGCGTGTGGGGGTATTGTAACCGCTGGATCGTGATCGGAGGAATGCGTGGTGTTCTTTCCCGGGGAGGTGACTGGCCCTAGGATAGGAACGGTGGTCGATCTTCGTTCCATTTTTGATTGCCACATGGACTTTGACCCGGAGGGGGACCTGGCCGGTTTGCTGAAAGAGGTACCGGCGAAATGGGTGGTTTACCTTGTCTGCGATCAGGCGGATCGGCCGGTGCAACTGCTGTGCGTGAAGAACCTGCGAATGAGTTTGAAGCGTCGTTTGTCGGGCGCGGAAGAGGTGGGTCCGACCAGGCGGATCAGCTATCGGGAGGTGGTGCGGCGGATTCACTGGCGTCGGGTGGACAGTGGGTTTGAGGCGGACTGGGTCTATCTCGAAGCGGCGAGGCAGTTATTTCCGGAGAGCTATCAGGGTATGGTCGGTTTTCGCCCGGCGTGGTTTGTGCATGTGGATCCCGGGGCGGAGTTTCCGCGTTACACGAAGACGACCGATCTGACGGCAAGAGCGGGCATGTTGATCGGTCCGGTTGAGGACAAACACGGCGTTCAACGATTGATTGAGCTGGTCGAGGACACGTTTGACCTATGTCGGCATTACGGTGTGCTGACTGAAGCTCCGCGGGGCAAGGCATGTGCGTACAAGGAGATGGGCCGGTGTGCTGCGCCATGTGACGGTTCGATGGAGTTAAGCGATTATCGAGCGGCCGTTGCTCGAAGCGTCAAGGCGGTGGTGGAACCGGCCGAGTTCATAGCCGAGCAGACGGAGCGGATGCAGGTGGCAGCCGCCGAACTTGCCTTTGAGAGGGCGAAGAGGATCAGGACTCGGATTGAGCAGGCGAGGCGGTTTGGGCAAGGGGCGTTCCGGCACACGAGGCGTTTCGAGGATTTTTCGTTTGTGTGCCTACAGCGTGGTCCGACGAGTACGGGCGTGAAGCTGTTTCTGATCGTCGGCGGGATTATCGAGCAGCCGGTCAGCCTTGTTGCCGAGCCGAGTGCGGGGTCGGGGCTGTTGAGCATGCTCTTGCAGCGTGTGCGGGATCTGTCCGGGCGGGAAAGGACTGGCGCCGACGCCGATGGTGTGGCGATGGTAGCGAGCCATCTGTTCTCGGTCAGGCGGTCGGAGGGAGTGATGCTCAGAGTGGACGAGATTAGCGATAGGGCGTTTGCCAGGGCCTATCGCGATGTGTTAAAGCAGAAGCAAGGGGGCGAAGTTGAGGATGAAGGGGTTGTGCGGGAATTGGATGCGAGGTGAGGCTGCGGGGCGCGGTTTTGATGGAGCATTTGTGCTTACCGGCAGGCCGGTCGCTGTCGTGAGAGGGCCGTCGCCTCGTCATAGATCCGCATCATCTGTTCGTAGTTCCGGTTTCCGGTGTACTTTGCCTCGAACTCTGCCCGGGCGTGGCGTCGCATGGAAGCCAACCGTTCCGGATCGCTGAGCATATCCTGAATCCGTAAGGCGAGTTCACCGGCGTTTCCGGGTTGGAAGAGGAATCCGGTGCGACCGTGCTGGACGAGTTCGGCGAACGCGCCCAAGCGGGAGGCGATGACGGGGACGCCCTTGGCGAACGACTCGATCACGACGCGGCCGAAGGTCTCGTAGCACTCCGAGGGGGCGATGAGGAAGGAGGCATGGCCGATGGCATCGAGCACGTCTGATGGCGGCTTTCGGCCGAGCCAGTCGATGGGATCACGTTTTGTGGCATCGCGGACGAGTTCGGCCAGAGGTCCGTCGCCGAGGATGATGAGGCGGGTTTTATGGTGGAGCATGCTCCATGCCTTAAGGAGGGTGGGCAGTCCCTTTTCGGGAGCAAGCCGGCCGACGAAGACGGCGTAGTCACCGGCGGCATCGCCAACTCCCGGGTCGGGGTGCACGAAGTTGGGCTTGGTGATGATCAAGTTCCGGGGCAGGCCTCCATGGATGAGTTTGGCCCTGGCAAACTCGGATGGTGCGATGTAGCGGTCAACCATTCGGGTCCAGGTTCGCAGTGCCCAATGGACGGCGGTGGTGGCAGCCAGGACGGCGCTGGCGGAACGATTTCCGCGATAGCAGCGGTGATAGACGCCCGGCCAGGCCAGTTTTTTGCGGGCGCAGAGCTCACAGATTTGTCCGTCTCGCAGGAGGACAGGGTTGAGGCAGAGGAGGCGGAAGTTGTGGAGGGTCTGCACGACGGCTGCGCCGGCGTGGCGAGCGGCGGCATACGCGGCGGGCGAGAGGAGGGGGAAGGTGTTGTGGAAGTGGACGATATTTGCCCGATGATTTCGGACGAGTTGGGTCAGTTCGGCGCAGACTCGGCGATTCCAGACAGTGGAGGCGGCCAGGGTCAGGCGGTTCATTTGGCGGACGCTGTTGTTATGGAGCGTGTAGCGAAACACGTGGTGTCCGCGCGATTGGAGGAGGTTGGCCTCGTCGTCGAAGACCTGGTCTTCGCCGCCGGGTTGCTGGTAGTACGAATGGGCGACGATGATTCTGAGGCACATTGCAGCCCGCGGAGCAGTAGTTGATCGTCACTATACCCCCCCACTGCCGGAAGGCCAATAGCCGTCACTCCTTGGGTTCTTTGGGGGAGAGTCACCGGGGGGCGTCGGCGATGGGGGAGGCGCGGGCAGCCGGATGGAGGCTGTCGGCGCCTTTCGGGGGAATGGGCCTATTCGGACGGAGCCTAGGCGCCTCATCATGCGTTTGGGGCCGTCGGGGACAGGGCTGGGGGTGCTGATGGTTGTCCCCAGTCATGGGGAGAACGATGGGCTCAGGCATGTGAGAAGGCATGGACCGGCTGGGTCTCGATCTTGGGGGTCGCGTGGTTCGAGGGTCCCGGCGCGAACAAGGCGGAGAACGCTTCCTCAAAGTTGTATCCGGACTCGCCGTGTTGCGAGAGGTCAAGGCCGTCATATTCATCTGATTCGCTAACGCGCAACCCGGTGATCAGATCCACGAGATTGAGCAGCAGGAAGGAACCGACGGCGGCAAGCGCCCAGGTGATGCCAGTTGCCAGCAACTGATAGAGGAACTGCACGGGGTTTCCTTCGATGAGACCGGACTTTCCGTTGACGGCGGCGACGGCGAAGACGCCGGTGAGTATGGCGCCGAGGGTACCGCCGACGCCGTGCACGCCGAAGGCGTCGAGGGAGTCATCATAGGAAAGGGCCTGCTTGAGGGTGGTGGCGGCGAAGAAGCAGACGATCCCGCCGGTCGCGCCCATGATGATGGCATACATGGGGGTGGTGAAGCCGGAGGCTGGGGTAATGACGACGAGTCCGGCGACGGCGCCTGAGATGGCGCCGAGGACGGTGGGTTTTCCGGTTTTGATCCACTCAGCGACCATCCACCCGAGGGCTGCGGCTGCGGCGGCCATGTGGGTGGCGACGAGGGCGCTGCTGGCCAGTCCGCTTGCAGCCAAGGCGCTACCGCCATTGAATCCGAACCAGCCGACCCAAAGCAGAGCGGCGCCGATGACGGAGAGGACGACGCTGTGTGGGGGCATGGGGATCTGGCCATACCCTTTTCGCTTGCCGAGGACGATGGCACAGACGAGTGCTGAGACGCCGGAGCTGATATGGACGACGGTTCCCCCGGCGAAGTCGAGAGCGCCGAAGCGGCCGCCGAGGAAGGCGTTGAACAGTCCGCCTTTCCCCCAGACCATATGGGCCATGGGGCAGTAGATGAAGAGGAGCCAGAGGACGGAAAACAGCAGCATACTGCTGAATTTCATTCGTTCGGCATACGCGCCGCAGATAAGTGCGGGAGTGATGATGGCGAACATGAGCTGATAGACCATCCAGGTGGTATGGGGGATGGTGGAGGCATATTCGACGGGATGATTTCCGACCTCTCGGAGGAAGGCAAAGCGGAATCCGCCAATGAAGGAATTACCGGAGTCGAACGCGAGGCTGTATCCGACGACGGCCCAGACGATGCTGACGACGGCCATGAGGACGAAGCTTTGCATCATGGTGGCCAGGACGTTTTTGCGGCGGACGAGACCGCTATAGAAGAGGGCGAGGCCTGGGCCGGTCATCATGAGGACGAGGGCGGCGCTGGTCAGCATCCAGGCGGTGTCACCGGAGTCGATCTTGGCATCCTTGGCGATCTGGACGGCGTTGGTCTGTTCCTGGGCGTGGGCCGTAGCCAGCGGGGTCGCCAGAAGGGAGAAGAAACAGATTGCGGCGAGCACAAGTCGTGTTCGTGCGTGAAGAGCGGACATGGTTTGGTTCCTCCGTGGTATAGCGCGATGTCAAGAAGGGGCATCATCGAGCCGGGGGTCGGGTGGTTGGGCACCTGATGTAGCCGGCTGTCTTCTAGAGTGCCTGCTCGCCTGTTTCGCCCGTTCGGATTCGAATGGTTTGGGCAACGGGGTAGACGAAGATCTTGCCGTCGCCGACTTCTCCGGTTCGCGCGGCTTCGACGATGGCGGCCAGCGCCGTTTGGCAATCGCCGCTCTTGACGCAGATTTTGAGGAGGACCTTTGGGACGAAGCCGACGTCCATTTTGGCGCCGCGGTAGCGTTCGGTGTGTCCCATCTGCCGGCCGAATCCTTTGCACTCGATGGCCGTGACGCCGAGAATTCCCAGCTTGGCCAGCGCGGTTTTGACGGCGTCGAGCTTATGGGGCTTGATAACCGCCTCAATCATGTCCATGGTGATGCTCCTTCTTGAGTCACAAACTGCGAGTTGGAAGGGGGGATGGACGAAGCCGCCGGTCCATCCGCCGCTTACGACCCGTAATCGAGAGGAAGGCGCGCGATGGGGTGTGCGCAGCCTTCAGGTTCGTGGCCGACGCCGATCTGATGCGCCCGACACCGGGCGAATCATCCTGGTCTTGTCGAATAGGGGTCGGTTAAACAACTGCCGTGCCAGACTTGCGGACGGGGTCCAATGAGGTAAGAAGCGGGTTTTTCGGGCACTGGTGGCGGCTGGTCGGGAATGCGATGCAAGGTGGTAATGCCGCCAAATTGCGCACCGGGTGATTGTGTTTCCGCGGCCGCCTAGTTTTTAGTCGGCGACGGCATCCAGGACGTGCTCGGCGACGAAGATGGGGACCATGGTGGCGATGCCGAGGGCGATGGCATCGCTGGGCCGGCTGTCGATCTCGAGGACGCGGCCATTTTGTCGGATATGTATTTTTGCGAAGAAGGTGCTGGCCTGGAGGTCGTTGATCTCGATTTTTTCGATGACGCCGCCCATTTCTTCGATGACGCTGGCGAGGAGGTCGTGGGTATAGGGTCGCTGGGTTGGGATGCCCTTGAGTCGGCGGTCGATTGCCAGGGCCTCGGTGCTTCCGATGACGATGGTGAACTTACGATCGCCATCGACTTCCTTGAGTCCGATGAGCTGCTTATCCTGCATCTCGCTGATGATGATTTTGTGCAGCTCCATCTGAACGGACATGGCGGCAGCTCCCGGTTGGGCAGTTCATTGATAAGACTAGGTGTATGCGCAGGTGGTGTCAAGGTAATAGTAGAGTGAGACCGGGGGCGTGGAGCGGTCGGGGGCCTGGGGCGTGTGGGGAGTAATCAGAAGGGGAGGGACTCATCCATCCAGTCATCGGCGCGCATGACTTGTTTTCGGTTAAAGCGGGCGAGGGATTCGGCCTTACCCTGGGCGTATTTGATGAGGCGTTTGGGGCCGATGAGTCGCCAGGAATGCCGGAGGTGCTTGGCGTGTCGGACGAAGAGGTCGTCTTCGGCGGAGCAGTACATTTGCGCGCAGCCGGGGTCGCCCTGTCGGGCGGCGCGGCCGAAGAGCTGGCGGTCGACGCGGCCGGAGCCATGGGGTTCGGTGGCGATGACGTGGAGTCCGCCGACGTCGGTGACGCCGCGAGCGAGTTTGATATCGGTGCCGCGGCCGGCCATGTTGGTGGCGACGGTGATTTGGCCGAGTTGTCCGGCCTGGGCGACGATATCGGCTTCCTGCTTGGTCTGGTTGGCGTTGAGGACGCGATGGGGGAGGTTGAGGGCGGAGAGGCGTCGGGAGAGTTCTTCGGAGGCCCAGACGGAGCGGGTGCCGGCGAGGACGGGTATGCCTTTTTCGTGGAGTTCCTTGATGCGTTGAGCGACGGCGGTCCATTTCTGGTCGGCGGTGTCGAACATGACGGTGGGGAGGTGGATACGGATGCAGGGTTTGTTGGTGGGGACGCGGACGATGGAGCGGCGGTAGATTTGCCAGAGTTCGGTGCGGGACTCCCAGGCGGTGCCGGTCATGCCGCAGAGGAAGGGGTATTGTCGGAAGAAGCGTTGGAAGGAGAGGCGTGCGAGGTTTTCCTTGTCGGCGGTGACCTTGACGTTTTCCTTGACTTCGATGGCCTGGTGGAGGCCATGTCGCCAGGAGCGGTCGGCCATGACGCGACCGGTGAATTCGTCAATGATGACGACTTTCTGCTCCATTTTGCCGGTTTTCTTGTTTTCCTCTTCGATGATGAGGTATTGCTCATCCTTGATGAAGCAGTTGTGTGCGGTCAGCGCCTGTGTGACGAGTTCTTCGCGGCGGCGTTTGCCTCGCCAGAAGTTGTCATCGCCGGCGAGTTCTTCGAGGCGGCGTTCGCCGCGTGGGGTAAGATCGATGGAGCGGACGGTCCAGTCGATGGTGAAGTCTTTTTTGTTTTCGAGTTGTCTGGCGAACTCATCGGCCTTTCGGTACCGATCGGTGTTGGGTTCATCGTCGGGCGAGTTGGAGATGATGAGGGGAGTGACGGCCTCGTCGATGAGGACGGAGTCGGCCTCGTCGACGATGCAGCGGAAGAGGCCGGGGACCTGGAGTTGTCGGCCGATGGGCCTGCGGAGCATGCCGACGGCGGTCTGGGAGGAGTTGCGGAGGGTTCCGAGGGCGATCTGATCGCGGAGGAAATCGGCGACGAGTTCTTTCTGGGTGCAGTAGACGACTTCGCGGCGGTAGTGGTCGGGGCGTTGTTCGTGCTCCGTTTCGTGGATGATATGGCCGACACGGAGGCCCATGAGTTTGTAGGTGGGTCCCATTTCCTCGGCGTCGCGTTCAACGAGGTAATCGTTGACGGTGATGATGTGGACGGGTTTTCCGGCCCAACCCCAGAGGGAGGCGGTGATGGAGGCGGTGATGGTTTTTCCTTCGCCGGTGGCCATTTCGCAGATATAGCCTTCGGACATAGCCAGAGCGCCGACGATTTGGCAGAGGAAGGGGCGTTTGCCGATGGCGCGGAGGACGCCTTCGCGGACGATGGCGATACCGCGGTCGAGTGCGGGCCCTTTGAGCCGGCCGAGGCGGGAGAGATCGCGGTGGAGGAGGACCTCTTCCTGGAAACGGGATGAGGAGAGGTTATGGATTTCGGGTTCGAGCTTTTCGACGCGTTCAGCCTGTTTCCAGAGTCGCGGGAGGACGGGCTTGCGGTTCTTGTAGTATCCGACAAAGGCGCTGACGAGGGCGTCGGGGCCACGGAGGTCGGGCGCTTTGACCTTTCGGGCGTTGAAGATCTGCCAGTACTCGTTGACAGCGGTCTGTGACATAGGCGTGACACGTGATGCGTGGGACGTGATGGATCAGCCACCACGGACCGCGCGGGACAGAATCAGATCCATTTGCTTTGTGTCTGGCTCTGGATTAATTGCCAGATGCGTCGCTGCAGGCGTTTGTACAGGGGTTCGTTGAGGAGTGGGAAGCGGATGGAGGCTCGCTGGCCGGGGAGGTATTGGTAATCGATGTTGGGGAGGGGACTGGTGTTGGGGAGGATCATGAAGGCGGCGTACATTGGGCGGAGGAGTCGTTTGTTGTTCTGGTCGGAGGGATCGGTCTGGATGTCGCCGCCGGCGGCCTGGCTGAGGGCGGACGTTGGGAGTTCGTGCATGGGGCTGGGTCGGCGGACGGGGTCATTGGGATTGGGGCCGACTCGCTCGAGGGGAGCGGCGAGGTATTTGGTGCGGAACAAGGTGCCGTCCTTGATTCCGGCGAGGCGGACTTCGGGGTCGACCTTTTTGCGGAGGGCGACGGGGACGGCATCGAAGATCTGCTGGGCGTCTTCCTGGTCGATGACGGCGGTGATACGAAGGGTGGAGACGTCGGCGACGGTGGCGACTTCCTCGCCGTGCTGGATGTATTTGCCGGGGAGGTCCTTGAGTTGGGGGGCGACAAGGAGGCCGTCGAATGGGGCGCGGATGGTGAGAGCGGCGGCTTTTGCCTGGAGTTCAGCGAGTTTCTCCTGTGTGGCCGTGAGCTGTTCCTTGTAGGCGTCGATGCGGCTGGAGTCGAGGGCGAGTGCGAGGCGGATGTACTCGGCATAGACTTTTTCGTCGGCCCGAAAGCGTGCGATCTGGGCTTCGAGTTCGCGGTCGCGGCAGACGAGGATGATGTCGCCTTTTTTGAGGTGGTCGCCGTCGTTGGCGGGGACTTGTTCGACGATGCCGGGGGTTTCGGCGTAGATTTTGACCTCGCGGATGGGCTGGACGACGCCTTCGGCGTAGAGACCCAGCGGGACGGGTACGAAGCCGACCAGGATGACGGCGACGGCGACAGCGGAAGCGACCCAGATGGTGGCGCGGGTGCGTTTGCGGTGGAGTTCGGGCTCGATCATCAGGTACTTGAGCGTTTTGACGATGGGGACGGCAAGCCAGGTGATGATGCCGCCGATGGCCATCAGGACACCCAGGACGGGGACGCGCTGGTAGACCATGAAGATGATGAAGATGCCGACGAGGGTTCGGTAGAAGGAGGAGGAGAGGCAGTAGGTGAAGAGCCAGAAGCGTTGGATGGGGGGCGGGAGGGGCTGGGACATTTTAACGCGGAAGAGGTGGCGTTTGATGAGTCCCATGGTGTATTCGGTGGAGCGGTAGCGGAGGTTGGGTATTTCGAGGAAGTCGGCGAGCATGTAGTAGCCGTCGTAGCGGAGGAGGGGGTTGGCGTTGAAGAGGATGGTGGAGACGGAGGCGACGAGCATGGCGTTGTAGGCGAGGTGATTGACGGTATTGGTGGGGCTGGTATTGAGCCAGACGAAGGCCATGATGGCGGCGACGAAGAGTTCGAAGATCATGCCGCCTGCGCCGACGGCGATGCGTTGCCACTTATTGGGGAAGGCCCATGCGGAGGAGGCGTCGACATAGGGGGCGGGCACAAGGACGAGGAACATGACGCCGAGTTCGTGGACTTCGCCGCCGTAGCGTCGGCAGATGAATCCGTGACCGAGTTCGTGGATGGCCTTGATGCCGACGAAGGTGGCCCAGAGCCAGAGCCAGTTGGAGGGTGCGATGGCATTGGAGGCGGCGGCGGTGAGTTCGCCCCAGCGAGGCGCGAGCATGGCGATGGCGGAAATGATGAGGGCAAGCCAGAGGAAAGCGCCGAAGGGGCTGAGGAAGACCCGCATGACGGGCATCCAGCGTTTGAGGAAGGAGTCGGCATCCCAGAGGGGTATTCTGGGGAAGAGGATATTCATGAAGCGGCCTTGCCATTGCCGCTTGATCATTTTTTTGTGTCGGCGGAGGAGGACGGCGGCGTCGGGGGTGACATCGGCTTCGATGAGGTTGGCGGAGTGGAGTTGGGAAAGGATCTGGATGACTTCGGGCTGTGTGGGGGCATCATCGGCGAGTTGTCCACCGACGAGGTCCCAGCACTCGGCGACGGTGCGTTTGCCGTCGAGGAGACCGACAAATCGCCAGGCGGGTGCGCTGAGGCGATGGAACTGGTTTCCGGCGGGGTCGCGGACGACATACCAGCGGTCGCCGCGATAGAATTGCCGGGAGACTTGGGTGGAGGCGCGAAGTCTCGCCTTGAGGTCCGCGACGCGGTACCAGGACTCCGAGAAGGTTGGGCGCATCTGAGGCATATGAACTCGCCAGAAGTTGGCAGCCGGCGGTGAGCAGCCGGGCGCGGATCAGATCCAGAACTTGAGTTTCAACCAATCGACCAGGCGGTGTGTCCACCACCAGATGAGAGGGCGTTTTTCGATATTGACGCGAGCTTCTCCCGTGAGGCCGGGGACCATGTTTTCATCGGGGTTTTTGATGGAGGCGAAGACGCTGAAGACGTTTTCGGCTTCTCTGGGGGAGCCTTGGGGGACGATGCGTATGACATCGAACTGGTATTCCTTATTGGGGTCGGTGGTGGTGGCCAGTTCGCCATCGAATTCCCGTTTGATTTTTCCGGCGGCGACGAGGTCACGGATGCGTTTGACTTCCTGGACATCGCGATCGGGGATCTGGAGTTCGGCTTCGACGGCGAAGCGATTGGGGTTTTGGGGATCGGCCAGGGCGATTTCGAAGAGGGGGTCGCCCTGTTTGACGGGGGCGCCCTGTCGTTCGTAGAGGTCGCCTTTGAGGATCATGCAATCGAAGGGGGCTTTGATTTCGGCCTGGGAGATCTGGTATTCGAGGAGTTGGACGTCGACGAGGGCTTTTTCCTTTCTGGCGATGGCGATGTTGACCTCGCCGCCCTTGGTTTCGTCGGGGAGGTTTTTGCGGATTTCGGCTTCCTGTGCCTGGACTTCGGCCTTGGCGTCGGCAAGGCGGATTTTCAGTTCGAAGGTATCCATGGTGGCCATGACTTGGCCTTGTTTGACGGGGACGCCGGGCTTGAAGAAGACCTGCTTGAGTTTGCCTTCGAAGGGGGCGCAGATGGCGCGTCGTTCCTGGGCGACGAGTTGGAAGGGCGCGCGGACGCGGTAGGTGGGGCTCCAGATGCAGACGGTGAGGATGAGGGCGATGAAGGAGAGGATGAGGATCTTGATGCCCATGTGTTTTGGGCCGAGGGCATGCTTGGAGAGATCGCGGATGGAGTGGCCGATCTTGACCCAGATATAGCGGTCGTTTTCGTAGCGGTCGTAGAGTTGAGGGGCGAGCAGATCGATCGCGACGGCGACCGCGCCTTCGACTTGTTCGTCGATGCGATGTTTTGGGGGGAACTCGAGGGTGATGACGCCGGTGATGTCGTCGCGGCGTCTGAGGGGCGCGGAGAGGACGGCGCCGCCGGCGTAATTCCGGGACAGTTGGGCCGCCGAGCGGGTGACATTTTGGGAGGATTCGCCATCGGGGTCGAACTGGACGGGTTCTTCCTGATCGTAGCATTCTTCCATGACTTTCTGGAGTTCGACGATCAGTTCTTGTTTTTTGTCGAATTTTTCGGTGTGGGAGAGGGCTTTGACTTTGATTTGCCGGCCTTTGAGCCAGCCGAGGGAAACGCGGGAGGCGCCGGTTCGGGTGGCCAGTTCGTTGCAGAGGCCCATGGCTGCGGAATCGAAGCCTTCGGCATTGGCGACGGCGCCTGTGAACTGGAGGACATTCTGGTGGCGTTCGGCCATCATGCGGGCCTGTTCGGCGCCTTTGCGTAGTCCGAAGACCTCGAAGTAACCGGCGACGAGTTGCATGCCGGTCAGTCGCTGGCGGGCGCGGTCCATGTCTTTGCAGCGAGTGATGACGGCGGAGACGGCAATAGCCTGTCCTTCGGCGGCGAGGATGGTGACGAGGCAGTACTGGGATTCGCCGCCGTCGGGGGAACCGACTTCGATCGCGCCGTCTTTGGACTGCTGAACGCAGGGTTGGACGAGGTTCTGGAAGGCTCGGAGGGCGGCAAGGCGGACTTCCTGGGAGCTTTCATCGGGTCGGATGTGCTCGATGGGGCGGAGACCGATCTGATCACCCTGGCGTTCGATGAGGAATGCGGCGGCCTCGGTGCCGGCGACCTGAACGGCCTGGGTCGTGAGCAGGTCCTTGAGGAAGGACTGGAGGTCCTTGGCCTCGAGGAGTCGCTGCACGATTTTGGATCGCACGGGCGCGGCCGGCGTCTGCTGCCGTTGCTCGTCCTGTTGTCCGACCGATGGTTCGACGATTCTGGAACTCACGTTGCCATCCACTGGTAGAAGGCCGATGGGAAATTGGAACGGCGGCAGCGTGTATCGGCGGAAGCCGAGATCCGCGATTCCAGGTTTTCACCTCAGGCCCAAACAAGCTGAAACACACGGAATGCCGTGCGCGGATGGTTGATCGACGCGCCCGGGCATCCAACAAAGGCTCAAGGCTCCTTGGTATCGGACTGAACGATCTTGCCGGGGGGCAGGGCCACGCGGACTTGGAGCCCGGAGGGTCTGCCCTCTGGATTAGGCATTTCGAGCCGAATCACTTGACGATCACTATCCGCCTTAACGACGGGCGACACGAAGATGATTTTGGCCTTATGGGGCTTCGGGTCGTCGGCGTAATAGACGTCGAGTTCCTGGCCGTTCTGGAGCGTGAGAGAGACGGCGGACTTGGGCGTAAACTGAATCCAGAGCGGGGAGTTGTTGACGATGGTGATGGCGGGTTTCTGGTAATCAATGACTTCGCCGACCTTGGCGTCGATGCGTTCGACGATGCCGTCGAAGGCGGCGCGCAATTCCATGGCCTGAAGGACGGCCTGGGCCCGCTTGTACTGGGCGATGTTTTTCTGTTTCTCGAACTCGGCTCTTCGAATCTCCTCGGCGGTGAGAAGCACATCAAGTCGGGACTTCTCGTATTCGGCGACGGTGGCGGCCTGCTGGTTCTTGAAAAGGTCCTCCCAGCGGGTGAACTCGGTTTTGGCCTGCTCGTGTTTGACTTTGGCGGCGGCGATTTCGACCTCGCTGCCGTCGGCGAGGATCTTGTACATTTCGGCCTCGGCCTGCTCGACGCGGCAGTCGAGTTTCATGAGGAGCTGGTCTTTCTTGACCTTATCCCCCTGTTTAACAAGGACTTCGTGCACAACGCCACCGAGTTTCAGTCGCTGTTCCGACCGCTCAGAGGGTTCGGTGTTTGCTCGTGTTTCGACATCGGATGGAAGGGGCGAGAGGGTGGGGCTGGCGGATTGGGCAATGGAAACGGGGCAGGTGAGGAGGATGGCAAGCAGGCATGCGGGTATGGCGGCAGCAACGGAGCGAATGAGAAGCATAAGAAACCTTTCCGGCAACGATGGCCGATGGTGCGCGCACACAAGTTGGAATACCGGACCCCTGCGAAACCGAAGCCTTGGTAGCCTATCCAAAATGATTGGATGGTCAAGGGGTTTTCCGGGAATCCAAATAGTCAGGCCATGCCACGGCCGGTCAACAAGCGTTCGACACCATAACACAAAGACGGTACCAAGCCTATACCAGTTACGCTATCGGCCCGTTATTGTGTGACGCTTAACCGGAATGGAGGGTCTGGGCGGCTGCTGAGGGAGGCCGGAAGGGCGTGCGGGGGGTGGTCCGATAACTAACGGTAAAATAGGGAGTTATCAGATACGGGTCAAGCGTAGCCCAGGGCGTCAAGATCATCTTCGTCCATACCGAAGTGGTGTCCAATCTCGTGCAGGACGGTGGTGCGCACTTCTCGGACCAGATCATCCTGGTTATCGCTGGCAATTTCGATGTCTTCCTGGAAGATGAGAATCCTGTCTGGCATTGGGGCAGATTCGGTGACCGAGCGATCGGTCAGTGGGCGTCCCACATACAATCCCAGGAGGAGTTCGTCCTCGTCAAGGCCGCATTCGCGGAGCTGTTTGCGTGTTGGGCGTGTGCGGATTTCGATGGCGATTTCCTCGAGGTGCGTCGCGAACGGTTCGGGGACATCGGCCAGTGCCTGTTCCACCAGTTGGGCGAATCGTTGTTTACTGACATGGTAGGCCACGGTACATATCCTTTGCGGAGGCAGGAGATCATAGCGGGGACAGGGCAAGAAGGCACACTTGGGCATGAGGTGCATATGAGCGAGACACGGCGGATTGGCGGCACGGCCGGTTGGTGGAGATTTCTGGTGAGCATGGTGGTGGGGTTGCTGGTTGGGGGGTGCGGGGCGCCGAGTTTTCTGGTGACGCCGGTGTCGTCGTCAACGAAGTTGCGGGAGGAGATAGTGGCGGAGGGCAAAGGGTGGTGTCCGGACAAGGTGGTGATCATTGAAGTTGAGGGGATGATCGTCAACGCGCGATCGGGGGGATTCCTGCAGGCCAAGGAGAACAAGGTAAGCCTGTTCGCGCAGCAGATGCAGAAGGCCGAGGAGGATCCCCGAGTGAAGGCGGTGGTGCTGCGGATCAACTCGCCTGGAGGAACGGTGGCGGCAACGGAGGCGATGTATGAGACGGTGTTGAGATTCAGGGAGAAGACGAAGAAGCCGGTGGTGGCGGCGTCGCAGGAGGTGGCGGCGAGCGGGGGTTACTATCTTGCGTGCGCGGCGGACCAGGTGGTGGTGCAGCCAACGAGCATTGTGGGGAGCATCGGGGTGATCTTCCAGACCTTTGACATCAGTGGAACGCTGGGGAAGATCGGCGCCCGGACGGAGGCCATCAAGAGCGGGCAGATGAAGGACATGGGCTCGCCATTGAAGACGATGACCGCCGAGGAGCGCGCGGTGATGCAGGGGATCGTGGATCAGTTCTACGGGCGATTCAAAGGCGTGGTGAAGAGGGGACGAGGTTTGGACGACGCGCGTGTGGCATCGGTGAGCGATGGGCGAGTGTTCACGGGGGAACAGGCGGTGGAATTGGGACTGGCAGACAAGATGGCGATGCTGCCCGAAGCGATTGAGATAGCCAAGGAGTTGGGGAAGTCGCCCGATGCGGCGGTTGTGCTGTACAGACGTCCCTACGGATATGGCGGATCGATTTACGCGCGAGAGGGGGGCGAGCCGCCTGAGGCGAATGTGATTCAGCTCAATCTTGAGCCGTCGAGGGCGATGTTGCCGACCGGTTTTTACTATCTTTGGGATCCGTGAGGTGGGGTTGGTTTTTCTGAGCCTCGTTTGTTGATTACCGAAGGGGCAAGGGGCTTGAAAATGCCGGACGGAAATCCAAGATTTGGACCATCATGATTCGCATAAGCTGCACAGAATGCGATGCGGTCCTGGAGATCGACGACGCGTTCGCGGGAGGGGTTTGTCGGTGCAAACACTGCGGGACGATTCAGACGGTTCCGAAGGATGTGAAACGGCCGGCGACCCCGGCGGCAGCCGGGATCAAAGGGGCTCAAGGCGAGGAGAAGCCTAAGGCGCTGGTGCACACCAAGTCACCCGCGAAGGGCGAAGCGGCCCTGGACGAGCTGGCCGAGGTGGTGGCAAGCAGCGGGCTGGCAGGTGGCCAGCATTTGCATCGCGAGACTTCGCGGATCTCGGGTCCAGCGGTTGGCCGCAGGAACACGGTGCTGATGTGCGTCGCGGGTGTGATTCTGGTACTGCTGGGCGCGGTCGTGACGTATATGGTGATGCGGGAGAGAGGGGGCACCGGTGATGGGGGCGGTCGGACTGTTTTGCCGGAGACGGAGAAGAAAGGACAGGGCGGCACGGGGACAGGTGCGGTGGTTTCGCCGGTGACAGGGCCGAGCTTCATGGGACTGGCGCTAAGGGGGCCAAGCGTGGTTTATGTGCTGGATCGGGGCCAGGGAACAATCGAGACGTTTGACTGGATCAAGGCGGCGACGATCGATTCGGCAAGGTCGCTGGGGGCAGAGCGGATGTTCGCGGTGGTGTTCTGGGAGACGGACAAGATCATCGCATGGCCGGTAGAGGGGCTGCAAGCGGCCACGGAGCAGAACGTGAAGCTATGCGGCACTGTGCTGGCGGATGTGTATTGTTTTGGGCAGAGCAAGGTGGGGCCGGCAATCGAGAAGGCCGTGGCGCGAAACCCAGCGGAGATTGTGTTGGTTACGGGGAAGAGCGGTCTGGATGAGCAGTTTGTGAATGCGGTGATGGCAGCGAGGAAATCCGGCACGGTGAAGATACATGCGGTCAGCGTGGGGGAATCGGGATCGAGTGAAGCGATGAAAGCCGTGGCGGCGAAGACGGGGGGGGAGTTTCGCGTAGTGGGGACGGCGGAGCTGGGCCGCTGAGGGCGCCGGCAATTGGGGGCAAGAGTTGCCGGATCGTGGTGAATTGTTACCCGCTACCGAATGGTTGTCGCAAGGTGGTATTATTTGGAGAGTTCGCTGGAGAGTGGCCGATGAAGGAGCATGATGGGCCGCCGGTATTATCGGACGATACCGGGGAAGAGAGCACCTCCTAGCGAAAAGCAATACCGTGAGCACAAGCCGACGCAGTTGGAACAGATCGTCGAAGGATGGAGCCGCCAGGACGAGGACGAAGCCGGGGCGGAACGTTGTTGTATTGGCCAGTCTGCTGGGGTCGCTGACGCTGGCCAGCATACTGCTGCTGGTGTGGGAACCTGCGCCGTTGACGCCGGATGCGGCGCGGCATCTTGTGGCCCAGCGGGAGGAGCGTTGGCTGGACCAGATCTACGACACGGCAACGGCGGTGAAGGCGGGGCGTTGGCAGTGCATCTACATTCACCATAGCCGGGGAACAGAGGGCAACGCGCTGACCCTCGGGGAGCGGATTGGGGGATTGCCGGACCATTTCCTGATTGGGAACGGGAATGGGTGCGAAGATGGGGCGATTCAGGTGGGCGAGCGATGGAATGCCCAGCAAGCGGCAGGAATGGTGGACGGGAAACACCCGCTGCCACAGTTGGCGGGTATCGCGGATCGATACATCAGTATCTGCTTGGTGGGGGATTTTGACCAGAAGGCCCCGACCGCGTTGCAGATGCAGCGGCTGGAGGAGTTGGTGCAGTCGTTACAGCAGAAGTTGAAGATTCCGGGGGCGTCGGTATGGGCGTTTGACCGGCCCGGAAGCGCGGCGGGAATTGGGCAGCGATTTCCGGTGGTCGCTTTCAGCGAGGGTTTGCTGCCTTGATGGCGATCCAGGGGTGGGTGTAGGCGGCATGAGCGGTTCAATCGGCCGGGGCATCGGTAGAAAAGACGGGCGATAGGGCCAATCGGCCTATTGAATTCCTTGCCAGCGGGGGGATTTTTGCCTAATCTATCGAGATATGAAGGATTAGGGCACACGGCACGTGTTGCGCCGTATGGAAGCAGGG
>CAYVKG010000062.1:0-27639 GCA_964451955.1 uncultured Tepidisphaeraceae bacterium | reverse complement strand
ATGGGGTGGGCATCGCGCCCGCGGAGGTGCTTATCCGGGCTGAGCGGCACGTGGCTGGCTTTGCTGCGGCAGTAGCTGATTGGCAAGATGTATCGCTGTCAGCCCCTGCTGCGAGTGTGGATCCCCAAGGCCAACGGCGGATAGCGTCCGCTGGGCATGCCTATTTCGACAATCCGTTTGAACGCGAAGCATACGCACGGTCGTGATACCTAGCGCTCACGCATCGAGCGTCGAAGGACGTAGGCCAGGGCGAATTGGGCCACAAGCACCATCACAATGGCCGGGCCCTCACGCAAGAACCGCCAACGGTCACTGATCAGTGTTCCTCCTACCGCGGCGATCACACCGACTGCAACCGAACCGGCCAATACGAAGCCGATCCGCCGGCTCAAGAGCAGCGCTGTTGCCCCGGGTAGCACCAGCAGGGCCGTCACCAGCAAAGTGCCCATGAGCCGCATCCCTGCCAAGATCGTGATGGCCACCAGCACGATCAGCAAATAGTGCACAAGACCCACGCGCACGCCGGATACCGCCGCGAGGGTCGGATCAAGACAGTATGAGAGGATCTCTTTCTCAAGAGCGGTGGTAACCAGGCCGACCAGGATGCAGACGCCGACGGCTGCCGCCGCGTATTCCGGCGAGAGCTGGCCCATGTGACCCAGCAGATACTGTTCCCACCCCGGCGGGGTGACGCCGCCGCGCAGATGCGTATACATCCCGTATGCGATAAACCCCCACGCCAAAGCGGCCACAAGGAATATCCCGATCGCGGTGTCTGTGCGGACGTAGGCTCTCCGGGTGACGTACCCTATGCCGAGAGCCATCACGATGCAGAATAAGACCGCAATGCCGTACACAGCGCCTTCTGACGAGAGCACCGTCGGCGACGGGACCAGCAACGCCAGAATCCAGGCCGTGCCTGCCCCCCCAAAACCGGCGTGCGCGATACCCTCGCCGATGAACGCCCATCGCAGCAGCACCACAAAGACGCTCAACAGCGCGCACGCGGTCCCCATGGCCATGGCCGTGATCAGAGCAGTCTGCAGACTCGTCATGGCCAACGCAGAGAGATGCATGGCGTTCCACCTAACTGAGAATCCACGCGGGGAGCAATCATTGGCTGGTCCTCTTCGTGAACAGACCTGCTGCCTGGAGATCGCAGGCGAAGAACTCATCCAGAAGAGCCGCCGGCAAGTGCTCGGGCGCATCATGGCAATGCAGCGTGACGTTTAAGCACGCGATCCGATCACTGATCGCGGTAACGGCCTGCAGATCATGGCTGACCAGCACAATCGTCAGCTCCAGCTCATTTCGCAAGTCGCGCAGGAACTCGAGAAACCGTCGCCGACCTGAGCTGTCGATGCCGGTGGTTGGTTCGTCGAGCAGCAGAAGCCTCGGCCGCCCGGCCAATGCTCTGGCAATCAATGCTCGCTGCTGCTGACCTCCCGAAATCGACCCCATCGGTCGATCTGCCAGATCGCTCAGGCCCACGCGGTCCAAGAGCCAGTCCACGAATTCCAGATCGTCCCGGCTGTAACGCCGCAGCATGCCCGTCTTTCCAGCTAGACCCAACTGCGCGAGTTGACGCACCGTGATCGGGAAATCGCGCGCCACGGAATAGGTCTGCGGCAGATAGCCGATCAGATCTCCTCTGGCTATGGCTTCGGGCGGCGACAGGCCCTCAATCTGAATCGTTCCACGCGTTGGGCGATGCAACCCGAGCATCAGGCGCAACAGGGTGCTCTTGCCTCCTCCGTTCGGACCCACAATTCCCAGAGTGCTGCCGTGCTCAACCGACAGGGACACGTGTTTGAGCACCAGTTGCTGCCCGTAGGCAAAATCGAGGTCGGAAATCTGTACGACGATCGACACGGCCGAATTGTATGGTTTGGCACTCGCTTCCGCACGTTTAGCTGGACGCTTGCCGTTACCGGTTGCCGATCCCGCCCGCAGGCCAAATCCATCAGTTTTTCACTTGCTCAGGCGGCGTGGCGAACGTATATAATCTCTAGGCCCGCAAGCAAAATGCGTGCCCGATGGGCTGGGATCGGCAACTAACTTATGGCAATGCAGTTAACACAATCCATGCGGCCGGAAATGCGGCAGCTACTGACGCCCCGCATGATCCAATCCATGGAGATATTGCAGTTGCCACTGATGGCGCTGGAGGAGCGAATCGAGCAGGAACTTCAGGTCAATCCTGTCCTCGAACTGGCCGAGCCAGAAGCCGAGGACGCGGGTGCTGTCTCCATAACGTCCGACGATTCTCGGGAAGAGGACCGTTCCGAGTCAGAGCGGCCTATGGTCGTCCAGGAGGATTCGAACCAGGCCGCCGATTTTCAGCGCCTTGAGCGAATCAGCGATTACCTTGAGAACGAAGAGTTCTTCACGAACGCCCCGCAGAGCTTCCGCGCCCAGGTGCAGGGTGGCGATCGCGACAAGAAACTGGACGCAATGAACAACACGGCCGCTCGCTCAGAGCCTTTGTCCGAGGTTCTCCTCCGGCAATGGTCGTTCGTCGAGTGCGCCCCCCCGATCCGCGCGGCCGGTCAGGCGATCATCAACTACATTGATGCGGATGGGTATCTGCGAACAGACCTGGCGGTCATCCAGTCCGAGTCAAAAGCGCCCCTGACTCTCGACGACCTCAACGCCGCGCTCAAACTCGTTCAGACGCTCGATCCGCCCGGCATCGGCGCGCGGAATCTGCAGGAGTGTCTGCTTCTTCAGTTGGATGCCATTGAACAGGAAGAAGAGCTTTCCGAAGGACACGATTTCGATCTCGAGCGTGCCCTGGTGCGTGACCATCTCAAAGACCTCGAGATGAATCGTTATCCGCAGATCAGCCGCCGACTGGGCCGGGGCATTCCGGAGATTCAGAGAGCCGTCAGGAACCTTGCTCGACTGCTGCCTCACCCCGGTCGCCTCATTGGAGGAGAAGAGGCTCCCTCCATCACGCCGGACGCCGTCATTTATTTCGATGAGGAAACCGGGAAATACCAGGTCCGGATGACCCATGATCGGACCCCGAATCTGCTCATCAGCAACCTCTATCGCAAGATGCTCAAGGAGCGACTTTGCGACAAGAAAACACGCGAGTTTCTCGCCAATAACGTTCGAAACGCCCGCTGGCTTATTGAATCCATCGAACAACGCAACAGCACCATCCTCCGTGTCATCAAGGCCGTCGTTGAGGCGCAGACCGAGTTCTTCGACAAAGGCCCCGAATTCCTGCGCCCCCTGCCCATGATTCAGGTTGCCGACCAACTCGGCATTCACGTCGCCACCGTCTCGCGAGCAGTCTCGGAAAAATGGGTCCAGACGCCGCGCGGGATCTTTCCCCTTCGCCGTTTCTTCTCGGGCGGGACGACCAGCGCCGACGGCGAAGACATGTCTTGGGACGCCGTCAAGGAGAAACTCCGTGTGATCATCGCCGACGAGGACAAGCACAATCCCTTGAATGACGATGAAATCGTGGAAAAACTGAAACAGCAGGGTATCGATATTGCCCGCAGAACCGTCGCCAAATACCGGAAGATCCTGCACATCCCCCCGGCCAGACAACGCCGCGAATTCTGAGGCGGTCTCCCGACAACGACAGTTTCTCCTCATTTTGGTTTCGAGGGGGTTGCATATCCGGCGAAAAAGCGTAACCTGTTTTGTAGTATCTAGCTCTGTTTTGGTGCGGTATGTTGCCGAGAGGATTCATCGTGCGACTGCCATTGCGAAAAATGGTTGTTGTTCTCGCACTCCTGTTGGGCATCTTTGTTGGGGTTGGCGTTTTCACCTTCGGCTATGCCCGCGGCCTGTCTTATTTCTCCACGGACCCCAGAGCCTGCGCCAACTGCCACATCATGAATGAGCAGTACGATTCCTGGCAGAAGTCTTCCCATCACACCGTCGCCAAATGCATTGACTGCCATCTTCCCCACGATTTTGTTGGGAAGTACGTGGCGAAAGGCGAGAACGGCTTCAATCACTCCTGGGCCTTCACATTTCAAAATTTCCACGAGCCTATCCGAATCAAGTCGCGAAATGCCCGCATCCTCCAGCAGAATTGCCTGGCTTGCCACGAACAGATGGTGCATGAGCTCGTCCGCGGCTCCACCACCGACAAAGACGCCGTCACTTGTGTACACTGTCATGCGAATGTGGGACATGGACCGTCGTGATCAATTCAGACACGCGAGCGGCTCCGAGGCCGTCGCGTCTAGCAGTGTGAGGCCATCATGACTATGCCAACGGATCCGAACACGCAACACGCCGCGCCTCGAGTCAGCAAGAGTACCAAGACCGTTGTCTTTCTCAGCATCGTCGTCGTGATGGCGGCGCTGGCCTTGGCCGTTACGGCGCTCCTCGTCAACATCTTCGAGCGAAAACAGGAGGCCAGGTATCCCTTCGTTCGTATTGTCGAAGTGGACAACAACACCACCGATCCCGCCATTTGGGGGACGAACTGGCCTCGCGAATATGACTCGTATACGCGAACGGTTGATATCACCCGCACCAAGTACGGCGGCAGCGATGGGCCCATTCCCGCCTCGCGCATCGAGAAGGACCCCTGGCTCAAGCGCATGTTTGCCGGTTACGCCTTCGGCATCGATTTTCGTGAGCGCCGCGGACACGCCTACATGCTTTATGACCAGGAAAACACGCGGCGCGTGCTGGACAGGCCACAGGCGGGCGCCTGTCTGCACTGCCACGCTTCGATCGTTCCAACGTATCGCCGAGTCGGTCTTGAAATGCAGGGCAAGTTGCTGGCGGATGCGAACGGATTTGACTGGCCTGCCGTCGTCGCCGGCTTCAGGAAGATGAGCACGATGCCCTACACGGTGGCCCATGGTGAGCTGCTCAAGACGCCGGATGGGAGTGGCATCGGGCCTGTGGCCCCCACGACCACTCAGGCCGCCGCGTCAACCACGCAACAGGCCATCGCACAGCAGGTCGGCCGGGCGCACCCCGTCTCCTGCGTCGATTGCCACGACCCACAGTCCATGCAGCTGCGGGTCACTCGCCCCGCCTTCGCTTTCGGCATTGCCGCCCTTGCCAAGAGTGACGACCCGGTGCCTCATCTGCCAAGCGTCGAGCGCTGGCGCAAGGGCCGCCGGCAGGGGGATTATGACGCCAACCGCGACGCCTCCCGGCAGGAAATGCGGACCTTTGTCTGTGCCCAGTGCCACGTCGAGTATTACTGCGCGCCCAAGACGGTCATGTTCTACCCCTGGAACAACGGCCTGAAAGTCGAGCAGATCGAGTCTTACTACAACGACTACAAGTTCCCCGACAACACGCCGTTCATGGACTTCAAACACGCCGAGACGGGCGCTCCGATTTTCAAGGCGCAACACCCGGAATTCGAGATGTGGAGCCAGGGTGTTCACGCTCGCAGCGGCGTCGCCTGTGCCGATTGCCACATGCCCTATAAGCGCGAAGGCGCCATGAAAGTGACGGAGCATTGGGTGCGCAGCCCCTTGCTCATGATCAACCATTCCTGCCAGAGTTGCCACAATTTCCCCGAGGCGGAAATGCTGGCGCGCGTCACGGCCATCCAGGAGCGCAACGACGCCCAGATGAGCCGCGCGGGCAAGGCCATCAACGACCTGCTCGACGCCATCAAGGCCGCCAAAGCCTCGGGTGCCGACGAATCGCAGCTCAAACAGGCCCTCAAGCAACAGCGAAAGGCGCAGTGGCGACTCGACTTCGTCAACGCGGAGAACTCCATGGGCTTCCATGCTCCGCAAGAGGCCATGCGAATTCTCGGTGAAGCCATCGACTACGCGCGCCAGGGACAGATTGCCGCCATCGCCGCCCAGAAGGCCCCGGCCACTCAACCCGCCAAACGCTGATGCGGCGGCCGATGATATCCCACCGAGCATCGCGGGCGCGGTGACCCGCTCGTCGACAACATTCCCCCTCGCCGTCGCTATCACCAATGAGGTCTTCCCATGAATCAACCGTCTCGCCGCACGTTTCTCAATTCCATCGCAGCTTCCGCTATCGCTTCCTCTCTGCCCCACGCCGCGCTCGGCGCCGCGACCTCCCGCCCGCCCAACATCATCTTCATCCTCGCCGACGACCTCGGCTACGGAGACCTCGGCTGCTACGGCCAAGCCGACATCAAAACCCCCCACATTGACGCCCTGGCCAACGCAGGCCTCCGCTTCACCAGCGCCTACGCCGGTTCCACCGTCTGCGCCCCTTCCCGATGCGCCCTCATGACTGGCCTCCACCTCGGCCACGCCTACATCCGCGGCAACGCCAAGACCAACCTCCGACCCTCCGACACCACCGTCGCCCAGGTCCTCCAATCCGCCGGCTATACCACCGCCCTGGTCGGCAAGTGGGGACTCGGCCATGAAGGCTCCTCCGGCGCCCCCAACAAGAAAGGCTTTGACTACTTCTACGGCTACCTCGACCAGACCCACGCCCACAATTCCTACCCCACCTTCCTCATCAAGAACGAATCCCGCGTCAAGCTCCGCAATGTCGTTCCCAAGGAAGGCAAGGAAGGCCAGGGCGCCGCCTCCGAGAAAATCGACTTCTCCAACGACCTGATGGCCGATGAAGCGATCGGTTTCATCGAACGCGCCAAAGACCAGCCGTTCTTCCTCTACTATTCCCCCACCATCCCCCACGCCAATTGCGAGGCCAACACCATCGATGTTCCCGACCTGGGCATCTACAAGGACAAACCCTGGCCCGAGCCCCGCAAGCGGCACGCCGCCGTCATCTCCCGCCTCGATTCCTACGTCGGCCGCATCATGCGCAAACTCAAGGACCTGGCCATCGACTCCAACACCGTCGTCTTCTTCACCTCCGACAACGGCCCCCACAAAGAAGGCCAGTACAAACCCGAAATGAACAATTCCTCCGGCCCGCTCCGGGGCTCCAAACGCGACCTCTACGAGGGCGGCATCCGCGTCCCCATGATCGTCCGCTGGCCCGGCCGCATCAAACCCCGCTCCACCTCCGACCAGCCCTTCGCATTCTGGGATTTCCTCCCCACCGCCGCCGATCTGGCCAAAGCCCCCCTCCCCAAAGGCCTCGACGGCATCTCCGTCCTCCCCACGCTCGTGGGACAAAAACAAAAACAACACGACTACCTCTACTGGGAATTCCACGAAGGCGGCTTCAAACAAGCCATCCGCCAAGGCAAATGGAAAGCCGTCCGCCTCGGCACCCAACAACCCATCGAACTCTACGACCTTTCCACCGACCTGGCCGAGAAAAACAACATTGCCTCCCAATATCCCGATATCATCCGCAAGCTCACCCCCCTCTTCGCCTCCGCCCGCACCGACTCCAAGGAATTCCCCATCAAAGAACCACAACCAAAGCCTCCCGCCACCAAAACGTAACGCATTCGAGACGAGCCGGTGGCGTTGGGTCATCGGCTCTGATCCCGCGATGCGCTGCCCGCTTCTGCCCGATGACCCAAGGCCACCGGCTCGTTGCGGATTGCTTACAGGCGGCGATCAGATACACTAGAGACGTCGGCGCTGTTAACCGCGAGCCTGTTGCGGATTGCTTACAGGCGGCGATCAGATACACTCTATCCCATCGGATAAGCCGCTCCTGTTCTGTTGCGGATTGCTTACAGGCGGCGATCAGATACACTATCGCAACCTTCACCCACTCTTTTTGTGCTGTTGCGGATTGCTTACAGGCGGCGATCAGATACACTTTGCGATTCGCTCAAGTCCTCGCTTTGTCGTTGCGGATTGCTTACAGGCGGCGATCAGATACACTCCTTCCTGCAAACATGGACGGGTCTTTGAGTTGCGGATTGCTTACAGGCGGCGATCAGATACACTCGCATCGCCGACGCAATCCAGTCTCTGTTGTTGCGGATTGCTTACAGGCGGCGATCAGATACACTTGCGTCGTGCAGGCGTGCGCCGGCGTCTGAGTTGCGGATTGCTTACAGGCGGCGATCAGATACACTCGATGAAAAGCTCATCGACTACTATCGCAGTTGCGGATTGCTTACAGGCGGCGATCAGATACACTTTCATCGAAGAACGGCTCCGCCGACCTGCAGTTGCGGATTGCTTACAGGCGGCGATCAGATACACTAACCCCCCTGTAAGTCCCACAAAACACGCCGCTTAGCCCCAAACGGGCTCAGAAAAACTCGAGTTGTTTGGGGGCTGGCGGTGGGGGTTTGCGCATTTTTCCCCAGAATGTCCGCATCTGGCCGAATTGCTTATCGGTCAAAGTAATGACGCGCACCTCGCCATCCCCGGGCACCACGCCCTCGATGCGCTGGATGTGGACCTGCGTGTTCTCATAACTGGCGCAATGGCGGACGTAGACCGAATACTGCAGTTTCGTAAACCCGTCCTTCAGCAGATACTTGCGGAACTGCGCGTAGGCTCGCCGGGCCTCCCGCGTATCCACCGGCAGGTCAAACATGGCGAATATCCACATGAACCGGTACGCGCTAAGGTCCATGACGCCCGGCCACCGCGGCCGACCTCTGCGCTATACATCGGGCAAGTCAAGGTCTTGCTGAAGACCTTCGTAACATCGCACCAGGGATGCCATCATGCGGTGGAGCCCCACCATCAGGGGACCGGTCTGCGAGGCGATGGTCATCTGGCGTGTCAGGAGCCCCAATAGCACGCCTTTGCTCTGCCGATCCAGCTCCATGTGCCGCTGGATCAGCGCCAGGTCAACGACGGCGGCATCGACCATGGGTCGGAAGACCTCGACCAGATCGTCCGCCAGCGCAAAGGCGTTGTTGCGGTGATGATGATGCAGCCCCAGCGCCGGATGGAGACCGGCGGACACGATGGCGCGCGCCACGGCCGCGCGGAGGACCATGTACCCGTAGTTGAGAAGGTTGTTGGGCGCGAGGCCGTAGCGATCCCGGCGGAAATCGCCCCCGAGCATGGCGGGCCAGTAGAGGGCGGCGGCCTGGCCTTCGCAGTTGTCCGCGTCGGCGCTGCGGACTCGGGGCACCAAGGCGAGCATGGCGTCGCGGGCCGGATCATCGGCCGGGAGGTTGGCCACCTGCGCGCGGATCTTGGCGCGGACGATCTGTCGCCAGAGACGCTTCTTGACGGGCAGCTTGACGGCGGCCTGCAGGGCCAGGCGCTGGCCGGCCAGTTCGTTGCCCTGGAAACTCAGGAGCATGCCGGCCGGCAGGTGGTGCTGATCGCAGACGACGATCGTCGCGCCTTTTTCCAGCAGGCGGGTGAAGACGCTGTGGGTGTAGGTGGTGGAGTGGTGGTCCACGATCAGCAGGCCGATATCCTCGACGGGGACCTGGCCGATCTGCTGGCGATCGCGTTGGATAAGGAGCTGATCCAGCTCGATGCTGAGAAACGTCGGCCCGTCGGAGATTTCGATGGTGCGCTTAATCATTGGGTATTGGCGTCACATCGCCCAACGGACCAATGCGCACCTTGTAAGGCGGCTTTCCTGGTTCTGGACCGCAGTTTTTCAGAGCCCCAAGGGTAACGTCCCAACGCTCTTGTTCCTCGGCAGTGCGCGCATCGAAGTGCGGAGAAAACCAGACGCGATCCGCGAATATCTTGGCCACCACATAGTAGTTCACCGCAGTCGGATCATCGGGCTCGCGATCTGGGCGTCTGGCATGGATCACTTCTCCTTCGCAGAGGGACATAATGAACTTGGCACCATCGTGATCGGTTCGATCGACGGCTGCTCGTGACGGTTGGCGCCTTCCGTTCTCGTCCTTTGGAGGCCGGACGCGCCGGGTGGCTTCATACGTTGTGACGCAATTTCCGACCCAATCCCCGGTCTTTGCGTCCTCCCTGATCTCGACGTGGTGGTTGTTCCTGCTGATGTGATAGCGAAAGACCGGCTCCCCCGAGCCGGATTTGACGACCTGTCTGCCCGTACTCGGATCCCGGACCTTGATTTTGACGGGATCCGAGATTGGACCGATCGTGATGACCGATTTGATGGGGACTTCCCCAGGCGGCGGCATCCTGAGCTTGCCCAGTCGTGCAAGCTCAACGATCTGATTCTTCGTGAAGTCATCGGGATTGATGCCATTGTTCGTTAGACAGTCTCGAATGATCTTGCGCAAGTTCCAATCGCGAACCAAGCCACCTTTCCCGAGAGGCGGGTCAGTCAGTTGGCGCTCAAATCTTCCGCTCTTGAAGATCTCCCTTTCCTTGCGCCGAGCATCTGTATCGTTCATCCCGTCGGCTTTGAACTGGCTGAACAACCTTTTTTTGACTTGCGAGTCCGTCTCCCTAACGGGGGAACGAAGCATCTTCGGAGTCAGATCGGCAACTTCGCATCGAATGCGATAGATGCCCCGTTGTTCGTCCACAGAACCCCAAAGCTGCTCTTTGTGCAGGTGGCCCACGAGTTTTCGTTTTACCGCCCTGTGCGACACGATCAAGCCGCCCGTGCCCGTTCCGTCCGGCGACTTGGTGCTCGATCCAAAGACTCGGGAAATGACTTGCTCCCGGAACTCCTGCACCGTGCCCCACGGCGGCCCAAACTGCTTACGTTTTGGCCAGTGTCGGGTTCGCTCACGGTGCTCCTCGGCGAACGCCGCCTCACTCGCCACCTGCTTGATGATCGCGGGAGTAGTCAAGGCGATCACGACGGCGTCGACCGCGTGATGCCGATGATCGCCCCGGTTCTTCTCCCCAAGCGTCTGTTGCTGCTGTGCCATCGATTCATCGGCGTCGGGGCCCTTGAGTGTCTGGAACAACTGCCAATCACGGCGCAACATGGCGGTGTACTTCCCCTTGGTCGTGAAGATCCGGCGGGCCCCGTCGCTCGCGTTCCCATACAGCGCGCTCTGCAGATAGCCCCCCACCAGCCGGGCCGCGTACGCGGCATCGGTAAGCTGAGAATTTGCCCATTCGTCGTCTGTCGGGCGCTCCGTTCGATGGAGATTCGCCCATTTGCGGGCGCAGTCCTTGGCTGTGAAGTAATCGCCGCTCTTGCCCGTATTTGTGCCTTTAGGCTTCTTGCGGCCTTTGACCTTCTCAAGATGGCGCAACCGGTTTTCCAGTTCCTCGAATTCCTTTTTCGGCAACCACAACCTCGGGGTCTGGCTTCCCTTACCCTGGTTGGCATTGCGATAGCACAGGACCCGATTGTTCAACCCATCTTCACCGCCCCAGCTTGCGGGAACGATGTGATCCAATTCGAGGTCCGTGCCGTCGGCAGCCTGGCGCTCGGTGATGGTCGAGCCACTGTAGGGGCAGACACCTCGCTGTTGTCGGCACAGAATCACCCGGTCAACCGCCGCTCGCTGCTGATTTAGCGAGAGGGCGCTCAGCGCATAATCATCAATGATCTTCTTGCGGACTTTTTCGCGTTCTCGATTCAGGTCCAGAATCGCCTGGCGTACCTTGCCGGACTGTTTGGCCGACCGGGCATACTCGATCACGATGCGGTCCGGCTTGCGCCCGAACTTGCGCAAGTACGCCATGATATGCCGCCGCACCTCGTGAATCGCCTTGCGCACCACGGGGTTGGGAAGCATAGGGGCTGGGGGGAGCGAATCGGGGTGCTTGAGCAGGTAATGCCGATCGGCCTTGCTCAGGGGCGAAAAGCCCAGGGCGTAGCGTTCTCGTTCCTGCGAGGTGGCGTTGTTGCTCGCGTCTTCGGCAAAGCGCTGCCGTGCCTCCTCCTGGGTGGGCCAGCGCTGGTTGAGCGAGTCGAACTGGTTCATGTACGGGATGAGCTTCTGAACGGCGCGCCGAGAGAGTCTCAGGCGTTTGTCCAACTTCGGCCTGCTTTTCCATGCTTCCACGAGCTTCTGTGCTTGCGATTCATCGCATTTCCACCACTTCATTGCTCCAGCGACCAGCTCCTTGGAATGCCCCGGTGTGTTCGGGTCGAATTTCAGGATGGCGGCATTAACCGAGTCTCGCTGCTGAGAGCTCATCTGTTGCCAGCGATCCTCCCCGAAAACCCCGTGAACGAATTCGCGGTAGAACCAGTCGGTATTGATTTCCCGATCTGCGTCGCGCTCGATATTCAGCCGGATCAGGTTCTTCATCGCCTTTGTGTTAATCCCCAAGGCTTTGCGGACTGTCGTAACGGATCCGGCCTTCTCCCGGCGCAAGGCGGCAATGACTCTCTCTCGCTGCTCCTGGCTCAATGGGCGCGGAGATCTGCCCTGTTCCTCAATGCGGATGTTGTTTACCGTCTCAATCACCCGGTATTCCTGCGCGTACATGTCCGCGATCGGCACCCGACGGTCCGTTGGCTCCAGATCGCACCGTCCAAGCGTGCCAAGATTCCAGTAGGTCCGGCGCTGGCCGAAAATCGCCCCCTTGTATCTCCAGGTCTTGTCTTCTTCCGAGTTGTCGAGGCGCCGTTTCAGATCATCGGTCAATATCGCTCCAAGCGCACCCCCAAATTCCTTCTGCTTGAGCCAGAGCTTCAGGAATTCGCTGCGAATGGTCTCGCGGTCGGCATGAAGGTGATCGTCTTCGTTCAGACGATACTTCCGATTGCGGATCGGTTTATGGCGAGCCTTCCGTTCATCCATCAGGGCGGCCATGAGTTGGCCAAACGTAGCGGCCTTTCGCTCTTTCATCAACTCGTTGCACCGGTCGATCGCGGCCTTTACCTTGCCGTCTTCAGGATCGTCAGGATCGATCTCTATGCCGACGGCCCCACGGCGCTGCCCAAGATGGAGAAGCACACGGCCAAACTCGTGAGGCGTCAGCGACTCCTGTAGTGCTCTGCAGCGGAGATGCCAGGGGTTGGCTTGCAGAACGTGTTCCAGTTCGTCCGGATCCTTGGGCAACAGCCCTGCATTTGTCAGGACTTCCCGGAGCAGTCGCTTGCGTTTCGACCGTCGCGCAAGATTTCGTCGCTGCAGACGCTTCAGACGCCTGGCCTTTCCAATAGGATCGCCTCGCTGGGTGTCCGTTTCGTCGACCCCGGCGGGGAAAACGCTGACCCCGACGCAAATGTCGTTGTTTTCTGTATCAACCCACGCCGAACCTACCGAGTTACTCCCGATATCCAACCCAAGCGTGATCATGCCCGATCCTCCCGTATGGCCCGATTCGACCTTGACAGCCATCGCATTATAGCGATAATCACGCGCAGTGTATCTGATCGCTGTCCTGTGGTTTTCCGTAACAAGAAGAGCGAAAGCGGAATTCGCAGGCACCGCTTGGCTTGGCTGTCAAGCGACTGGCCGTAGCGACGTGTAATCCACGACCCTACGGCTTTTTTTGCATATATGGTTTGGTACGGGTTTGCGGGTGGGTGGCGGCGTCGGTTGGCAGCCGGAGCGGTTGTGCTATTTCCGCCGCATGCCCAATATGCTTGCGAAGAAGCTCGACAGGATCGTCTGCACCCCGATTGCGGTGAGGGTGGCCCCGGGGATGACCCAGCGCATCGTCTGGGCGTAATTCAGCCGGCCGAAGTCGGCCACCCACCATTCCGCGACCGCCGCCAGGAGCAGGCCAACACCGACGGCCAAGCCGAATGCCCCGATGACCAGGCCTCGCTCCAGGTTGATCAGCTCATAGAACCGATCCATCCGCGGGTCGGGCGGCATCAAGCCCTCGCTGATGGCAAAGGTCTTGGTGAAGACGGCGAAGATAACGGACTGATAGCCGCAAAGGATCGCCACGCTGGCGAACAGCAAGGTGTGGGCGTCGAAGACGATCCGGCCAAGGCGGACGCCCGGCAGGGCCAACGCATAGCCCGCCAGCCCCAGCACGATCAGCACGATGCCCGGAACCAAAAACAGCCACCGCGGGCTGTACATCAGGAAGAAGCGGAGGGTTCGCCAACCATCGCGAAACGTCTTCAGGTGCGGCGCGTGGGCCTGGCGGCCATCGGGGTGGAGTGTGATGGGCACCTCGGCGATCTTCGCGTGGTGTAAGCTGGCCTTGATGATCATCTCGGTGGCGAATTCCATGCCCGTGCACCGCTGGTCAAGGCGATCGTAGAAGTCGCGGCGAAACCCCCTCAGGCCACAATAGATGTCATGGATCGGGGCGCGAAACCACCGCCGGGCGAAGAATGAGAACATCGGATTTCCCCACCAGCGATGCAAAAACGGCATGGCGCCGGGCAGGACGGTCCCCCCCCCGGCCGGAAGCCGACAGCCCTGAACCAGGTCGTACCCTTGGCGCAACTTATCGACAAACCGGGGGATCTGGAGAAAGTCGTAGCTGTCGTCGGCATCGCCCATGATGACGAACTGGCCGCGAGCGGCGGCGATGCCGCCCATCAGCGCGCTGCCATAGCCTTTAGCCGCCACGGGAACGACGCGCGCGCCGGCTTCCTGGGCAATCCGCTGTGAGCCGTCGGTGGAACCGTTGTCGGCCACGATGATCTCGCCGCTGATGTCAGCCTCGCGCAACGCCTGCTGTGCCTTACGGATACAAGTGGCAAGGGTATCGGCCTCATTCAAGCACGGCATGACGACCGAGAGCTCGATTCCCACCGTGTCGGCTGCTTCACTGCGCATGATTCATAGCCTATCTCTTCTTGCCGACGAACGCTAACTGCCCCCAAGCCCGCCGACAATACTCCGGCTCAAAGTGCGCTCTGAGCGAACCGAGAATCATGTCGGGCCGACGGAGCCACTGGTCGTAAGTGGTCCATTCGTGCTCGATCATCACCGACAAAGCATCAAACTTGGGCCAGATCCATCTTGGCAAACGCCTGTGTGATAATGAGATAACCAGCCGGAGAAAGGGCGTGAGCCAAGGCTCGACCACCACAAGTCGGCCGCCGGGGCGCAGAATCCGATTTGCCTGCGCCAGGGTCCGATCCAGATCCTCGGGGAGCGTTTGCAGATGATGTAGCCCCCCCTGAATGATGGCGATGTCTTTGCTGGCATCGGGTAAGGGCAACTCCCGGCAGTCGGCAATATGGATCCTGCCAGTACCTTGATACTGCGCCGCCAAGGCGGGTGAAATGTCCACACCCTCGACGTGGGCAAAGCCGAGTCGCTGCAACGCATGCAACCCGCTGCCGCGCCCGCAGAACAACTCCACAATCTCCG
Organism: uncultured Tepidisphaeraceae bacterium; assembly: GCA_964451955.1. GTDB lineage: Bacteria > Planctomycetota > Phycisphaerae > Tepidisphaerales > Tepidisphaeraceae > JAPLNB01. Next base: position 12,656 of record CAYVKG010000062.1, on the reverse strand, counting down.
CCTCGCGGGACCAATGGTCACTTCCGAGCATTCGAAGTCGCCGGATGAACTTCCGGGTTTCCTGTTGTGGGGTCTCGAAACGCAAATACGCGTCTTCCCATGGCGTCGGAACAATCTTGTCAGTCTGTCGAATCATCTTTTCAAAGAACTAGATAAACTTGTCCAAGCGGGTCACGAAATGGAGCGATCGGCCGAAAATCCAGCTTGCGGGCGGGGGATAGAGTGGGATCTCCGTCTGCCATACTCCGATCGTAAGCCCAAGATCAATGAACGCCTGATTCCACTGGTCTTGCGCCCAGTAGTTGTACGGCAAGGACACACCGTGGCGAGAGTTGCCAACATAGTCCATGAAACGCAAAGTGGCGGCGGCCAACAAGCCATTCCGCCGGTGGTCTTTGATCAGAATCGATTGCCTGGCTACACGTTTGGCCTCGCGCAGGAGGACCATCGGATCAGCCGTGTGGTGCAAGACGTCAATTAACATGACAACATCGTGGCTGCAATCTGCAGCAGGTATGCTCTTGCCATCGAAAGCAGTGACAGGAATATGGGTGTGACCCCGCACGAGAACATCCATGCCCACGATCGTGATGTCTGTACGCACGTCTTTGATAGATCTAGAGATAAGGCCGTCCCCGCAGCCGACGTCCAGAACCTGCGCGTTCGGGGGAATCAACTCGGCCAACATCCGGCTCAGGACGCGGACTCGGCGAGTATGGACGTAAGATGTGTGGACGGAGTCAATTACGCCCATGGGGGTACTCCTGGAGCTTCAGCGGCGTTGCATCGGGTTCGAGGAGCCATGCTCTGCGGCTTCTGTAGTAGTCCAGCAGTCTGCGGTTGCTTTCGGCATCCATCTCTCGGGCCCAAATCACTTTGGCCGCATCAATCTCGGCGTCGTTGTAGACCCACTCCTCGTGCACATTATGCTGGTTGTAACGCACGATGACCAGATGCGACCCGGGAGTGTTCCGCAGCGTTGCCAAGATCTCATGCCGGGCGAGAGGAAAGCCTTCCTGCTTCCAGTTGTAGAAGTCTTTGTACCATAGGATTGCATTCAGAAAGAACAGACCGATGGTCAGACGAGTGAGAAGGGGGCCCAACGGAGGCGCCAGGTGGCTCAGCCGCCGGAGGCAGAGAAGGATGATGGCGGCAATCAGGATGGCGGCGGGCGAGGCATAGTGCGCAAAGCAATAGGTCTCAAGCAATAGGGCGCAGACAAAAAGAAAAAGAAGAACGGCCAATAGGCGGAGTGCTCTGTTCCTCACAAGCAACCAAGGAAGCAAGAGGAGAGGCAGAGCGAGCACTTCGACATTCCCGAATGCGCCTTCTTTGAAGCGGGTAAGATCGCGGAGGGCCTCTTTGGCCAGTTCGTACCAGGAATGGTGGCGGGCGTACCAGTAGTACTGCTCATGAACGAGGAAATGGTCGAGTTCCTTATGGAGATAGCTCTTTCGTGGCGGCGCCTTCTGAAAGATGAACAGAGGAAACGAGCCGTATTGGGATTGGTGCTCGACATAGGGAAGACGGAATGGGTTGCCAGTGATGCGGTGGTTGTAGTATCCCATCCATAAAGACGCGATACAGAGCAGCGGCAAAGTGACCGTGAGAAGTGCCCTGCCAGAGCCCCGTCTCAACCCCGCCCCAGCCTGCGCATCCCCCTGTGCTGTTGCTAATGTGGAACTCACCAGACGCGGGGCTCGGAATCGCCTCAGGACCCGGGAAAAGACGATGGCGGCCCCGACGAGGATAGTGAAGACGAGGCCTTCGTAGGGCCGGGAATTGGCCAGCAGGACAAGCGCCGCTGCAAGGACAAATGCCGGCGGAAATGACGAACGATGCACGACAAACGATGAACGGGTAATCCCAGGAAACAGTCGTGCGGCCGATCCCAGAAGCATCGCGCCGGCGAGCGTGGGGATCGAAGCGCCCCAGAAACGCTGGCCCCATTCGAGCAGTTGCGGGTGCAAGGTGGCGACGAGCCCACCAAGCAATGCCCACGGCGCGGGCAGGAAAGCGTAGAGTGCATAGCAGATCGCGGTGGCTGCCAAGGCCGCTGAGAGCCACACGCCAACGATTGGACGGCCCGTGGTCACTTGGCCGAGCGCCATGAATAGGCCCTGCGCGGGGGGGTACTTGGACATGTAACTCGGCTGGACCAGGATGTGCATGGACTCAAAATGTTGCCAGAGTGGATGAGAGGGGTTGGTCAGTCGGCCATGAGCAAATGTATCGGCGGCGAGCAAGTTTGAAAACTCGTCGTGTACGTAGGGAAGCGGAAGGCCTCGCTTTAGGGAGAGACAGGCGACGGCGACGAAGGATATGAGAAAGACCAGGGTGTATGAGAGTACGCGATTTCGAGCCAGCGCGCAGTAAGGCGCGTGGAGGAAACGAAGGCGGTGCAGGGAAACGGCGCAGGCGGCTGCGACGAGAATGGTCAGCAGGAGTCGCGTGTCCGGCGAAGATTCAAAAAGCAGAAACGCCAGGCAATGCATGTCAGGGGTAGTGTATAAGGGCAGAGGATGAGGGGACAGAGCGAAGTGAACAACGCCCAAGTCCGAATGGCCGGTTGCGTTGCATGGACGAAACACGAACGGTGATTGGGATGACCCGATACCGCACTATGGCCTGCAGGTCTGGTCTGCGGAGGGCGAGAAACAGAACTGACCGCCTTCCCGCTGGGGAGAGGTGGTAATGACCTCGGTGGCGATGGCCGAGCATCGACTGAATGCGACGGCAACGTCACCTGCAGTTCTGGCGGCGGGGTCTGGCAAAGATCAGGCCGCTGAGGATCGCGACAAGGGCAGTGGACGGCTCAGGAACGATACCGATGTCGAGATTGCGAAAGTCAACGAAGTCATCACCGTGGCCTGTCCAGTTGGTGCCATACCATCGGAGACGGCTGACGTTGGTCATATCGAACACGCCGCCAGTGGTGGATGGTGCGGCGTTCACATCAACGGTGATAAAGGTCCAAGTGGGGTAGGGGGGATTTGAGAAGGGGGCCTGCGTGCCGTAAACGATGCTGTAATCGCAGTGGCCGAGGTAGGTATTGCCGTCGGAGGCATATGTGTAGAGGCGGAGGAAAACGGGCGCATCGGCATAGGGGTTGGTGTTGGTCTGGGCATCATGAAAGAAACGGACTTCGAAGGAGACTCTGGCTTGGGGGCTGGTCAGATCTAAACCGACACCAGGGGTGGTGATGCCGGCGAGGTTGAGATCGACATATTGGTACCACCAACCGCCGAAATCGGTGATGTGGTGGCGAGCGAAACCGACGCCGTCTGATTCGAAGGTGATGGTGTCCGCATTGAATGCGGGATAGATGGCATCGCCTGCGGGTGACTGCGCATTGTAGAGAGCGCCGATGTTGATCTGCTGATCCAGCGGAATGAACACGGCCCAGCTAGTGGGCGCGAACACCGCGACGGCGATGGCGACCTGCAGCAATACTCGCTTCATTTTGTGCTCCTCCAAGGGCGGGGAACCGGTGATTCGAGCTACTCCAAATGTGCCAAACAACCCTTTGGTTGCGACTGGAGAGAATCGCACCCACGATTGCCCACAGTCAAAGTGACAGGCCTTAGGAAACCTATACCAGTATTTTGCGTCGGTCAAGCAAAAAGAAAGAAATCGGGGCGCGCGAAGCGTCGTATCTGGAAAGCCATCGGGCATGGAAGCGCAGCAGAATACATGTGAATTCATGACCGATAGAACGGGGACTGGGCGTTGATGGAGGTGTTCCGTGCCGATTGCCTACCGCATGTCGGGACTGCGAAAACGCGCACGGGGTGAGTGGTCGTGGAGGCGAGATTCCGAGCGGGATTCCAGGGGAAGGCGCTTGCTGTAACATTCTTTTTGTAAATGAGTAATGTCCATCGAGAGAGGATGCTCAATGGGACCGCTAACGGCGGCGGGAGGGAGGGTGTCTATCTTACAGTTCGGGTGGAACAACCAAGCCGCTGGACCGTGCGTGGCAGGAGCTGGCCGAAAACGGCGCGGCAAGCGAACGGCGTCAGCGATGCCGCGAAAGTCCGAATCGCGGTGCTTTTGTTGTGGCCAAGGTTCGGGTAGAGTATCGATCTTTACATGAAAAGGAGCAAGAACTTGAATAAACTGACGAAGAGCTGTGTCGCAATGCTGGCCGGATTGCTGGCGGCCGGAGGTGCTTTGGTGGCCCAGCAGGCCGGCAATGCGCCAGCGGTCGACCCGAATAAGGTCGTCTTGAAAGTCGGAGACTCGCAAATGACGGCGGCTCAGTTCGATGACTTTGTCGACGCCCTGCCGAAGGAAGTGCAGCAAATGGCCAAGGGACCGGCCAAACGTCGCGTTGCCGAGGACCTGATCAAGCTCAAATTGCTGGCCGCAGAGGGTAAGAAGCAGGGCCTGGATCAGACGGCCAAGTTCAGGCAACAAATGGACTTGATGCGCGACAATGCCTTGGCTGGCGCGCTGATTAGTGAACTTCAGGGCAAGCTCGTTACCGACGCGGAAGTGCAGAAGTACTACGAGGAGCACAAGGCGGATTATGAACGCGTGACCGCCAGGCATATCCTCATCGCAACCGGCGGCGAAAAGGCGCTTTCCGATGAGGCAGCCAAAGCCAAAGCCGACGAGTTGAAGAAGAAACTGGACAACGGTGCGGACTTTGCCGCGGTGGCCAAGGCCGAGAGTGCCGATCCCGGGTCCAAGGACGATGGAGGGGCGCTCCAGCCGTTCGGTCGCGGGCAGATGGTGCCGGAGTTTGAACAGGTCGCGTTTGGTCAGAAGGAAGGGGCCATCAGCGCGCCCGTGAAGACCCGGTATGGCTATCACATCATTCAGACTCAGAAGATGGACGTGGCGCCCCTGGCTGAAGTGAAAGATGAGATCACCGAATTGCTGCGGCCCGCGAAGCTCGAGGGCATGATCGAAGAACTGAAAAAGGCGGCAAATCCCGTGTTGGACGAGTCCTTCTTCGGGCCGCCCGCCAAGGAAGGCGCAGCGGCGGCGAAGTAAGTCGCAGCGACTGCAAACATGAGCCGGAAGAAGCCCACGAACTCGGCTCCGTGGGCTTCTTTGTCATCTCCGGCGCGGGCCGAGGTCCGTCGTTGAGGTTGCTGTGACCGGAAGGAGATCCGGGCTCATGTGATGGAGGATTGCCGGCCCGGAATGGAAGCGGACCAGTGGCTCCTGAAGTCCTGCGGTGCTACTTGGTAGGTGCGACCGTCATGAGGATGGCAATGCGCTTCACGATCACCAGGTCCTTCTGAGGGTCGACGTGTCCACGTTTGATCGCGGGGGCCCCGTTATTCAGGAGCGGCGTCTTCGAGAAGGGCGTGCCGGAGTTGCCCGGGTCAATATTGAAAGTGTCGAGCGCGGCGATTTTGTCCATGACCGCCAGGCCTGCGGCATCGGTGATCTGTCCAAAGACCGCATATCCGCCCGTCTGGTAATCAAGATTGGCGCGATTGTCAGCGGTGTTGAAGAACCATTGGTTGGTCGCGGAGTTGGGGTTGGCGCCGAGTTTGGCCGCGGCCAAGGTCCCGCGGACATTGCCAGGGTCATTGGGTCGGGGTTCATTGGGAACGGCCGGGCGCTGGTAGATGATCGTCATCTCGTTCTCATCGCTGACCCTGTACCCGCCGCCCTGGATGAGATGGTTCTTCTCTGAAAGATGAATGAATGAATTGTCGTAAGAGTACTTGGCGTCCGAGCCTGTGGCGTTGACATAACGCAGGAAATTCCGAACAGTGAGCGGCGTCTGCGCGGAGAATAGGCGGACGTCGATGTTGCCCAGGACGGTATAGAAGCGCGCAACCAGATTGCTCGTGGGGGTCGGCGTGGCCAAGACTTTCAGATCCCCGCCGGGAACGCCGTCGCCGGATTTCTTGCCGGGCCCCTTGTATTCACCGTCGAGTCGCTTGCCGTCGGAGCCCTTGATAAGTCTCGAATTCAAGAAGACTTTGTAAGACGTGTCTGCTTTGAGCGGCGCTGATAGCGTGATCTGCTTCTTGGTCACTGAACAGGAAACCGTCGCCTTGGCCTTCTTGTCGTTGCCGCTTGTCGTTGTGTAGATGGCGGCGGACTTGGTGGAGACAGTGGTGGCATCGAGCGGCTGATCGAGCGTGATGACGACGTAGCCGCGGTTGTCGGCCGAGACATCCGTCACGCGAGGAGCCGCGGCAAGCAGAAAACGGGGTTCCAGCCATTCCAACGCGCAAGCGCGGCGGGTCGAGGAGATCGGGCGCAACCCAGAATGTGGAGAGACAAGCATGTGGAGAGTCTCCAGAAGCGGTGCTGTCCGCAAAGGCGGGCGAGGGATCCCGCACCGCGTCAACAGTAGCGGTGCTCTCATGCCGTGTCAAAGAGAAAGGACTCGGCGCATAGGCCCGGACACGGGAGTTGGCGAAGGCCGGGGGGAATAAACCGAGAATGGGGGCGTTTTGCATTTGTGTCGTCTCATTGAGACAATGACCTAAGCCGCGGCGACGTTGATGTCGGGGGAGGGAGCAGCGAGACAATTATGAAATTGCTGAATGGCACACTGGACGACATCTCGGGGGTGACAGACAAACGCCGAGGAAGGTGCCAAGACAAAGACACAACGATGATCGAATCGCTCGAACGGCGCCAGTTGCTGGCCGGGGTCGTGGCGCTGACCGTGGCCGACACCTCCACCTATGAGGGAAACGGGGGCACAACGGAATATGACGCGGTCTTCCCCGTGACCTTGAGCCAGCCGGCCTTTGAACAGGTCACCGTGGCGTGGAGAACGGAGCAGGGAACGGCGGTCGATGGCGTGGACTACATCGGAGGGAGCGGCACCTTGCGGTTTCCCGCGGGCACCACGAGCGGAACGATCTCCGTGCCCATCCTGGGCAACACCTTCCACCAGCCGGACCGCAGCTTCTATGTCCGTTTATCCGGAGTGGTCGGCGCGCAACTGGGCAGGACCTGGGCATCGGCAAGAATCATCGATGACGATCCGCCTCAGGTGTCAGTGCAGGTGATTACCCCGGAGGCCATTGAGGCCAAGGGTGTGGCGGGGGTATTCCGGTTTACGCGAACCGGGCCGACGGATGCCGCCCTGCGGGTCTTCTATGGCGTCGGTGGGACGGCCACGAGCGTGATCGACTATGCCAAGCTCGATGCATCCATTCTGATTCAGCCCGGAAAAGCGTCCGTCGATGTGACGATCAAACCCGTCGCGGACCATGTGAAGGAGAAAACGGAAACGGTGGATCTGTGGTTGAAGCGACGACCAGAATACCAGCGGGACAAGAAGTTCAGCGGTACCGTGAAGATCATTGACGGCGACGGCACAGCGCCGACAGCTTCGCTTCTGGCCGATCCATTGACGACCAGCGGCGGACAGTTCTACCAGTTCGCCGTGAGGTTCACGGATGACCTGAAGATGGACTTGAACAGTGTCCTCAGCGGGAGCGTTCAGGTCACCGGGCCGAACAATTATTCGCCTATAGCCGAACTGGTTACCAAGTCGTTTGTTCGGCAAGGGACGACAGTCAAAGCCATCTTCCAGGTCGAAGCGCCTGTCGGAGCAGCGTGGAGTGCGACGGCGAACGGCACCTATACGGTGAAGGTCCTGGCCAACCAGGTCCGGGACGCCGCTGGCAATGCGATGGTGGCGACGACGGTGGGCACTTTCACCGTGGCGATTGCCGGCTAGAATCCGGTAACCTCATCCACAGCCATCCCGGCGGATCACCAGCCGGACAGATTGATCCGCCGGAGTGACTGTTTCTTGGCACAGGTTGCCGGCACCTGCCTATCCCACGAGCTTCTTCCGACCGACTGCTCTCAAAGTCAATGTCATCCCCACAAGCAAGGCGGCCAAGCCGGCGGGTTCCGGGACAATCGCCGAGCGGATATGCGCCATCGCCGCATCATGCTGCTCCTCGCTCAGGCCGTGGTTGAAGACCACCCAGAACGGCTCAGAGACATAGTCCATGCCTTGGTGGGTCAGCGCCAGTTCCAGACTGAACGCGTAGATTCCGTAAGCGGGCTCGACATAGGCCGGATCCCCGGGAATATTGGAATCCAGCGGCGAGGCGAACAGGCTGGTGACAAAGTGCCGGTGCACGCTTCCATCAGCAAGGACGCTCTGGATCAGACTCCCGACCTGAGGGCCGCTGAAAACTGAGAGAGTCCGTGCGGCGGCGCCCATGCTCAGCGCCAGAACGGTGTCGCCAGGCGGGGCGCTGAGCGCGACGGCGTCATTGCCATCCCAGTAAAGCAGGCTCGACAGGATGTTGTAACGAAGCGCGCCGGAACCCGGCAAATTGCCCACGCCGGCGGCCTGATTGACGCCGGGGTCATACGGGTTAAACGGATCGTACGGATCCTCGCCAAATTCGTATCCGTACACACGAATCGGTGGCGGGGTGCTGTTGCCTGCGTGGTCCCGACCACCCGTAACCAGCTTGCCGTCCACAAAGAACGGCGCGATGTCCATGTGATGCGCAGCGGCAATCGAAACCGATGACAACAGACCCATGACAATCAAAAAAGTGACGGCAAGACGATACATGGTTCCACTCCTTAAAACAGATAAACGGGATGAAAGATGAATGAAAACGACGATCCGCGCGGCCTACTGGGCCACCGCGGGGTCAAATTTGTTCTTTTCACGATCAGTAAAAACCTCGCGAAACGGCAACGATTCGGCATGACCGTCCAGGAATCCGTAGTTGGCGACGGCCGACCAGGAACGCGGCTGACCGCCATGCTGGTGGATCTCCAGTTGCTGAGAGGCCTTGGCGGGAATGTTCCCGACCCACAGGTCGATGTGCGGATGGTCGGCGCCGGCAAACTCGCCCGTCTCGGTCATTTCAAGAAACTGAATAGTGGACGACGGCCGCTTGATCTGCGTCATCTTCACGTAGGGACCACCCCATGGGCACAGATCGCGGTCCAGAAACTCGTTGATCCCATAGCTGGTGACGCGGAACTGGTTCGCTGAGCCGGGCACCGGCGTGCCGCCTTCCCAATGGGCGCTCTCATCGCTGGGACACCGCAGCAGTAGTTTGCTCTGGTAGTACTTCTGGAGCGTGTTAAACCACGCGACTTCACCGTGGCTGTGCGCGCCGCCGTGCCCAAGCCCCGCCTGGATCAGATATCCCTTGTGCTCATTGACATACATCCAATGGGCCATCTGCATGTTGCGCAGATTGCTCAGACATTTGGTCTTGGCGGCGGCTTCCCGGGCTTTGCCCAGCACGGGCACCAGAATCGAAACCAGCACGGCGATGATGCCGATGACAACCAGCAGCTCCACGAGCGTGAAGCCTCGAGTACGTTGGCACTTCATGACAACTGCCTCGTCAATGGAGAGGGGACGGCGGAAAACAACAAGTGCTCCGGGCACGGTTGTGCCGACCCGAAAACGATGCACGCAGCCCGGGCGCAATCAAAGACGCTCAGGGCCGGACCGCACAAGATCGCGCGGCCTGGGCAAGCATCCAAACGTTGTCAAATGGAGGCAGGAGGAGCTCGCTCAAAGTAGACACACGTGCAGTCTACACGCTCGGGGGCTTGCGGCGCTGCCGAGCGATAGATCGCAACAAGCTCAAGTGGCGAAATCCGTGCGGCGACCGGATGCGAACTGCTCAACGACCGGCAAAGAAGGCAGATGACACAGTGTTCGGTGCCGCCACAATCATGGCTGAAGCAATGGGACTCCGCGCGAACCCCAACGACCGGGCTTGAAGAGGCCGATCCGTGATGATGATGGGTTGGAAGAACCAGCGCAAACCACGAAACCAGACAACATACAACCGCGAGGCGTATGAATCTCTGGTTCACCATATGCTCAGACTATACCTCACCCAAAACGCAAGTCAACGCAAGCAGAGAATCGCACATAACCGACTGCAATCCATCGCCGACAGGCCTGCCGTGCCCTTCAGCGCAGGTGTATACTGATCCAGGCGAAGGGCTTGATTATCGAGTGTGGCTCTTTCGGAGGCCCGCATATGCTGGCAAAACTGATGACTGCGGCAGTGGCGATCGCGACGACGACCGGGGCGTTGCGGGCGGCCGATGGAGGGTATGCCGTCGTGGTCTCAAAGACGACCGCAAGCGACTCGTCCTGGCAGAACGTGGTCGCAACTCTCGTCGAGAAACATGGCGCCAGGGTGATCCAGTACGAAACCTCGGTGACCGAGGCCTTGGACCCGCTCAAGCGGCTGTTCCCAAGGTTCACATGCTTTGTGGCCCGTCCGGACGAAGCCGGGCGCGAGTTCGTCGCCGCCGTCCACCGTCTCACACGCGCTTACGATGATGATCCCTATACGGACACCTTTTGGGGGATCTTGACGGGATTCGATGCGGCCAACGCGATGGAAATCGCAAAATACGCTGAGCCGCTCGTGGTCAGGAAGGTCGCGGCGGGGACCGAAGTGGCGCTGGAAATGTGCGAAGAAGGGCTCTGGTACTGCGAATTGACGCAGGGACGCCTGGTCAGAAAAGAAAAGGGTCAGGCCCCCAGGGAACTCAAAGGACCCGCGGATACCACAAAGGCCCTCGTCGATTCGTTGAACGAGTACGGCGCGGATCTGTTCATAACCTCGGGGCATGCCACCGAGCGCGACTGGCAAATCGGATACCGATACAAAAACGGGTCTTTTCGATCCGGCGCCGGGAAGATGATGGGCGTGGACACCGCGGGGAAAAACTGGCCGGTTAAGTCGAACAATCCCAAGGTCTACCTCGCCGTCGGCAATTGCCTCATGGGGCACATCGACGGGACCGATGCGATGGCGCTGGCCTGGATGAAGAGCGCCGGAGTCAGGCAAATGGCCGGATACACCGTCCCGAGTTGGTATGGGTATGCCGGATGGGGCTGCCTCGATTACTTCGTCGAGCAGCCCGGACGCTATACGCTCGCGCAGGCGTTCGTGGCCAACGATCATGCCCTGGTGAATCGCATCGCGACGTTCTTCCCCGAATTGCTGAGCCACGAATCGAAGGCGGGACAAATGCCGACCGCCCGCGCGGCAATCGGAGACGCCGCCAAAAAGGCGGGGTTGAATGCAAATGACGCCAGAGGACTGCTCTACGATCGCGATGTGCTCGCCTTCTACGGAGACCCCGCCTGGGAGGCGCGCATGGCCGAAAATCCAAAAGGCTGGGACCAGCAACTGACCGTGAACAATGGCGAGTATGTCCTCGAACTCCGCGCAAAACGCGGCGACAAGTCCTTCGAAACCGTAAACAAGAACGGCTCCCAGCGGGGCGGGCGACCTGTCATTCAATTCTTGCCTCAGCGAATCCGCGAGGTTGAAATACTCCAAGGCAACGAACTGGGAGCGGTCATCGCCGATGACTTCGTGCTGCTCCCGCGGCCAAACGCCCCGGATCCCTCCGGGATCTATCGCCTCAGGTTCCGTGCCCGCGTGGTGGACTGAATCCTCGCCGCGATCCCATGAAAAGCGGAAACGACAACAGCGGAGGGGCTTGCGCAGACGACAGGCGGCCGGATGACCACGATGCGTGCAATCGTTTGCCGCCAGCGAGAAAATCCCCATTTCCCCTTGAAGCGGCCGGCTAATCCCCGGTATAATGCCGCTTTCAAACCGCGCGCGGTGTCGTCGGTGCGTTTATCATTTCCTTGGGCGACAAGCCGTGTGGTCGGCCGGTGCAAATCGTTGATGGCAAGCATGCCCATTGCGGAGGCATTATGGCATTCCAGAAGAAACGGCGCTGTGATCCGGTCAGGCGAATGACGCTCCCCGGCCGGGGCGGGTTTACGCTCGTGGAGTTGCTCGTCGTCATCGGAATCATCGCGCTGCTGATTTCCATCCTCCTGCCGGCCCTGCAGCGGGCACAGGAATCCGCACGCTCTCTGCAGTGTCTGTCAAACCTGCGAACCATCTCGCAGGCCGCCATCATGCATGCCACCGACCACAAGGGGTTTATGCCCGTTGCCGGCGCCACCTTCGCCCCCACCGTCGCGCAGGCCACCCCAGAAGGCCTTCATGACCCCAATCGAGAACGGTACTCCTACTACATGGAAGGAAACACCTGGCGGCCCATGGGGCTGGCCGGGTCGCTGGCCAAATACCTCGGCCACCCCGTGCGAACGGACACCAAGGCAAACCTCGAGGCCGACCTGAATACCGGGTCACTGGCCAAAATATTCCTCTGCCCATCCGACAAGGATGGGGGTTGGTTGGGGCATACGATCGCGCAGTGGACCGGTGCCTATTGGATGGGACCTTCAAGCAGGCAAAGCTATGCCTTCAACGAGGGCGTGCTCGGGATCGCCGAGCCACCAGAAGGGAGCGTCGTCGAGCGAGGCTGCCGACTCCGAGGCAACTTGGCGAAAGTCCGCGGCGCGGCGGAAGTCTTCCTCCTCACCGATGCCACCAGCAATCGCGGCACGCTCGGGGCGTCCAATATCATGGTCTACTATAACTTGTACTGGGATCAAACCCTCGGCGACGTTCTGTCCGGAAAACCGTGCGGCGATCCCGTGAACTTCGACTACAACCGACATCGCGGCAGGAAAATCAACATCAGCTTCTGCGACGGGCACGCCGAGACATTCCCCATCGAAGCCAAGGCGCTATCACGTGTCTACTTCACCAAGAAAAACTGACGGCCCGGGGGGGGGGGGGGGGGGGGGGGGGGGGGGGGGGGGGGGGGGGGGGGGG
>CAYVKG010000061.1:0-28056 GCA_964451955.1 uncultured Tepidisphaeraceae bacterium | reverse complement strand
GTAGCCCGAGGCCCATACGCCGCAATGCGTCAATGACCGAGGCCGAGGCATGAGGGGGCAGGTTCTACAGGTAGACCCGATTTCACCGCCCGACGGGAAAATCTCCGCTTCCACGAAAACCCGCGCACGCCGACGGGTAGTCCCGTCTGGGATTGCGCTTGCATGCTCCGCCAGTTGGTGTATGCTTGCAAGGAGATGAACTGACGCGGCTGGCTTCGTTTCAGATCGCACAACAAGCGGGTGGAGGGCAGACAGATAAGATTGCGGATCTTGTCAAACTCATTCGTCGTGTTTTTTTGTGCAGCAACTGCTCCATCCATGTTTGCGGGCCAGCCGTTCTTGCCCAATGACCCCTACTACTCACTTCAGTGGAATCTCGACAAGCGATCCTCGGACGCGGTGGTCGATGCGAACGTGTCCGCCGCTTGGGCAAAAGGTTGGACGGGACAAGGTGTGCGAATCGGCGTCATCGAGGCGGGACCCACTGCTGCAGATGCTCTGGAATGGGGCACGAGTCTGGCAACCCTTGAGGCAGATCCGATGCAGATGAAAACCCATCCCGATCTGAAGCCGAACTATACATCAGAGTATGACTTCTTCGAACGCAATCAGTCCAAGAATGTTATTTTCTACCCCTGTCACGCAACTGCAGTCGCCGGCATCGCCGCTGCTCGCGGCGGCAATGGTGTCGGTGTCACGGGTGCCGCCCCTTATGCGAGCCTCTCATCGCTCAGTGTGAACGTTGCTGAGACCTATCAATCGGGCCAGTACTATTACGATTTGCCTGCTTATGACGGGTCGTTGGCGAGGGCGATTGGTCATCGGAATGATGGCATCCAAATCAAGACATGCAGTCTCGTTGTGAGTACCCAGTTCGCTCGCATGCCTCAGATCACCCAGTCGCTTCAGGACATTGTTTCTTCGAGCACGATTCCCGTCTTCTGTGCAGGGAACCTGCAATACAACGCGAACAAGTACGGTGACAAGAACTCTTCAAACGAAATCGTCGTGAGCGCAGTCGGAAGCGACGGGAAGTATGCTGTCTACACCAATTACGGCGCAAACTTGACTGTCTCTGCTCCTTCTTCCTCTTCTTTCGATGGGAGTCTTGGAATCACGACGACCGACCGAGTGGGTGCTCAGGGTTATAACAACGGCCCGGATCCCGCTTACACCTCCGATTTTGAGGGAACATCCGCAGCCACGCCGCTCGTCTCAGGCGCGCTGGCTCTGGCAAAAGAAGCTCAACCCGCCCTCAACACCCGATTTGCAAAGCACTTGTTGGCTCGCACCAGTGTAATGGTCGATCCTGACGACGCCACGCTCATCCGCACGCTTGAGGTTGCGGCGCTGCTCAGCGACCCAATGGCCGCAACGCCCGTGGGGGGTTGGCATACGAATGCCGCAGGCGTCCATTTTAACAACCTTTATGGTTTCGGCATGATCGACGCAGGCGCTGCGGGCCGATGGCTACGGTGCCGCGCCGGTGGTCGTAGCCGAGCCGGCATGTGAAGAGCCGACCGCACCGCCGTTGCCGGACCCCGGCCCGCTGCCCGATGACCTGCTCCATGTGCCCGGCTTCATTCAGCAGGTCATGGAGCACACGCTGGCCACCGCCTGCCGGATGACTATACTGCCATGCTGCGATGCGCGGATGGTTTGCATTTCAATGGGCTGTCCATGCTTGCCAGTAGAGAAAGGCCGATCACTGGTCATCCAGAGGCGGGTACGATCGAGGGTGTCGTCGATGACAACCTGGACTACTGGTGTCTTCTTGACTCCGGCATGATTGTGCTCGGATAGGAGGAAGCCTTTGCATACGCATACGATGTCGGCTGTAATAGATACGTGCGCCTGTTGCGCAGCGACAAGAGTGTCGTGCGTGATTACCGCTGCTTTGGGGAAATGCTTGCTGATGCGTTGGATTGGGCTCGCGTACCCATAACCGACCTCCTGCCCGAGGAGTTCGCGATGAGCTGGCCCAGGGACGCGCAGGGCCCGAGCACATGAGCATTGTTGGAGCACAGGAGAACAGCGTCACTCCGGCAATGAAGACGATCGTTGCCCAATATCGCAAGTCCTGCGAAGAAGTGAACGCTGCCGGATTGAATGGCCAGGCAACTTGTCGCTCTTGGAGGCAAGCATGATGCCGATGAATCGGATGTTTGCTGTTGAATTCTGAGTTTCCTTGTCATGGCATCGCCCGTCGCGCGCGCAAGTCGTGCAGGTGCCAGTGCGCGAGGCCGCCGCGGTCGCGGCCCAGTTTGTGAAGGCCATTCGCGACGGCGACGATGATGCGATAACGTGAGCAGAGAAACCGAAGAGCAGACGTGATGTCTTTCTCATGCGGCGCACGGAGCTGTTATGATTGCCGTTGTCGCGTCCGGGTTGCGCTCTCGGCCTGCGATCGCCGCCGGGGTGATGGGGGGGGGCGAGCGGAGTTTATCATTATCTTGTTGCCGGTTTTTATGCAATTCGGTAGTCGAGGCGCGGGCGGGACGAACGGGGCGATGGTGTGGCCGCGATTGCGGCGACTCGCGTCCCGTGGTTTGGCCATGGCGGAATCGCCATCGTAGGGCAGGAGGCCAGCGATGAAGCCGCGTCGTGGCGGAGCATCGAATGCGAGAGGTTGGCAGAGGTGGAGTGGGGGTGATTGATGGATGAAGTCTGCAAATGGGGTATTGCATGTGCGCCAGCGGGTGATATGTTGGGGGACACACGTTGTTCCACGTGGAACGCACGCTATATCGCCTCTCTTTTTGGGAAAGGAGTCCCCGGTGTCCACCAAGGGTCAATTGAAGAACCGGCCACGACTGGGTCGTGGGCTTTCAAGTCTGATTTCAGTATCGGATTTGCCCATCGAAGGCGAACTGCCCCAGGTCCCGGTTTCAACCTCCCCCCCACCTGTCGCCGCGATCCCGGAGAATACCGCGGTGCCCGGGTCGTCGGTCTCGGCCGGCACCATCGACATCCCCATCGCCGCCATCCGTTCGAATCCCCACCAGCCGCGCCAGGCGTTTAACGAGGCTTCGTTGGCCGAGCTTGCCGCATCGATTCGATCGACCGGTCTGATTCAGCCGCTGGTGGTGCGTCCGGTAGGGGGGATGCCCGGGCAGTTTGAGCTCATCACCGGCGAGCGCCGTCTGCGCGCCGCGAAGCTCGCGGGTCTTGCGACGATACCCGCCCTCGTTCGCGATGTGGACTCGGTTACTCAGGCGCAGATGGCACTGATCGAGAACATCCAGCGGGAGGACCTGAACCCAATCGATCGCGCAACGGGGTACCGCACGCTGATCGATCAGCTTGGGCTTACACAGGCCGAGCTGGCCGGTCGCCTCGGCGAGGATCGGTCGTCAATCGCGAACTTTCTGCGGCTGCTGGAGCTGGCGGAGCCGGTACGCCTGATGGTGCGTGACGGCCGGCTTTCTGTCGGCCACGCCAAGCTGATTGCGGGCGTCAGCGACATCCTGGAGCAGCAGCGGCTGGCCAATCTCGTCTTGCTCCAGGGCCTTTCCGTCCGGAACCTCGAACGCGTGATGAAACAGGGTTCCAGGCCCCCCACCACACAGGCCCAGCCGGCTGCCTCGGCGCATATTCAGGATCTGGAGAAGTCCATCACGCGGCAGCTTGGGCTACGCGCGCAGGTGCGACCCGGTGCCAAGAAGGGCAAAGGGCGCCTCATTCTCTACTATGCGACGCTGGATCAGTTCGATGAACTGCTCTCGAGGCTTGGCGTGCGCACCGAGTAGCCTTCCGCCGCCTGGATGCTGTGCCTCACGCCAGGCGACTGAAATCGCCCACATGGTGTGCCCTCCGCGGGCGGCCTGCGGGCAGGGTGCGCCCTTGCCTCATTGCCCGGGAACACCTCCGCAGCACAGCGAGACGCCCCCCCGCCGGTCGCGCCCGGCGCATGGCGCGACGAATCCGAGACCTCTCCGAGTGTACCTCGACCCAATAGGGAAGACTGCCGCGCGCACCGTCGCGCTCCACGTGGAACGCACGCATCCCCCTTAGGCAGAAGCACCCACCCCCCCGGCCGCCTGCGCAGGCCAGCCCCCATGCCTGCCGCAGCTCCCCCGCGCTCGCGGAGACACTCCATTTCATCAGAAGCGTTGGCCCAACCCGACGTGCGGCCTTGAAACGGGGGCTCAACCGCATGTCGGCCTTCCGGTCGTTCTGTTTTCTACTCAACAACTCCTTGAGGGTCATTTGCTGCGGTGATTTCCAGCTTTGCGTCTGCGCGCCAGGAACGGGGGGACAGCAGCAAGCCGGCATGCGTGGCGTTTGCGGATGAATCGGGCCACGCCGGCGTAAGCCGCGGGTGCGGCATGGCGGACGGACTTGGCGTCCCGGCGTGCTCGGTCCGGCCGATCGCGTCAGCGCGTCTCCGGGCTGCGTCCCGCCGCGTCGAGGCGCCTGGAAACTTCGCCCATGGTAGCCGGCCGGGCCAATGGATGAACCTTGACACAGTCCATGACGAGATCCGACAAGGTCTGCCCGACCTCCGGGCGCAACTGGAGTGGCGACGGAAACGTCTGCTCGACGATCAGCTTGCGTTCCTGTTTCTCCACGGTGAAGAGGGTGGGAACGCGTTTGCCCGTCAGCGCCCAATACAGGGATGCTCCGAAGCTATAGATGTCGGTGCGCTCGGTGACGGTCTTGCGTTTGACCTGCTCCGGTGCGATGAAATCGGGAGTTCCCTGGACGCGGTCCTTGACGGTCCCGATTCGCGCCGCCTGTCCGAAATCGACGAGCTTGATGGACCCGTCGGCAATACACATAATATTGTGTGGCTTGAAATCGCAATGCACGTATCGCAGGTAATGCAGCGCCCCAAGGGCCGCCGCCGCCTGTTTGAACACGCTGACCACCTGAGCGACACCCTCGGGAAGTTGCTGATCGAGCGGCGCGCCATCGACGAGTTCCATGACGAGGGCGGCATCGACGACCCTTCGAAGCAATGTTCGGTTGAGCTTGAGATCGACGCTTCGCCGCAGCGCCGGGTGCTTGAAGCTCTGGCTGACGGCAAACTCGTTTTCGAGTTGGGCGATGAAGCGATCATCCTTCTCCGACCGCCTGACGACGTGTTTCAGCGCATACACCTGCCCGGTCTTCGGTTCGCTCACCGCGTAGATGACGCTCGCGGCGCCCTCTCCCAGTTGTCCCAGTACGTCATATCCGAACAACTTCGGCGGCCGTTGATCGCCTATCCGCTCGACCTTGTCGTTCCTCAAGGAAAAAATACACGCCTCCAAGCAAGCTTTGCCTCCGGCAAGCGCCGGGGCTCGGGGCAGTCTATCCGCCGCCATCGGCTCCACCAATACCCGGACCGGCGAGCGGCCGATTCGCGGCGCCGCCAATTCCTCTGATCAATCATACGCCATGTCTCGTTGCCGTCGGCTGTTGGGCTACCGGGGCGGAAAATGCTTGCCTTTGCCGTGCACCTCATGTCAAACTACTTATGGTTATGGCAGCACAGAAGGAGCCTCGTCATGAGCATCCGCGCTCGACCTTGGATCGTGGCGATTGTCGGGATTTTGGCGATTAGCCCGTTTGTGCGGTCTGGGGCGCCTGCCGCCGGACCGGTCGAGAAGGACCAGTATCTGCGTTTCGTCGAGGACAACGAAGGTGGTGGCCGGCTGGAGACCGCGATCAGTTCCTATAAGAACGCCGCGGGCGTCACCGTGCACCTGGTCGCCGCGGTTCACGTGGCCGACAAGGCTTACTACGCCCAGCTCAACAAGACTTTCGCCACATACGACGCATTGCTTTACGAGATGGTCAAGCCTCGGGGCATGGGGGTCCCGACCGCGGTCGATCGGTCCAATTCCGCCATTTCGATGTTCCAGCGGTTGCTGAAAGACTTATTGGACCTGGATTTTCAGCTTGACGCGATTGATTACACTGCTCCGAATTTCGTTCACGCGGACCTTGATGCCGAGACCTTCGCCCGGCTTCAGAAAGAACGAGGCGAGAGCCTTTTCTCGCTCATGCTCCGGGTCATGCTCGACGAGATGGCCAAACCGCAGGCCAACCGACCCGAGGAGCCTTCCCTGACCGAGCTGCTGATCATGCTGACGAGCCCTGACCGGTCACGTCACCTCAAACTTGTTCTGGGCCGCCAGTTCAAGGACATCGAATCGAAAGTGGCAAGCATCGAAGGACCTGCCGGATCGGTCCTTGTCTCCGAGCGCAACAAGGCCGCGATTGAGGTTCTAAAGCAGAGCGTTACCGACGGCAAGAAAACGATTGGGATATTCTATGGGGCCGCGCACATGCCCGATCTGTCCAAACGATTACAGGCACTCGGGTACGAACAGACCGGAACCCAATGGCTATTGGCGTGGGACATGACTCCCAAGGAAGGCGATGTCATCATCAAGGTCGTGAAGAAGAAACCGGCCACGCAACCGGCGCGGTGACGGTCCATTCACGGATTGCGGCGCTTTCTGCCGTCAACGCCAGCGCGGAGGCGCTCTTCCTCGGCAAGATTCGTCTTCTGTCGTCGAACGTCAGCGACCGGAAACATCACTCGGCTGAATTGGCGAGTCGGCTTGCGGTGGGGGGGTCTTCCCATCGCGGCTCGCGACGGTACCATGTCGGCCATCATAGAAAGGCAAGGTGCGAGATGGCTGAACAGACTGGGAGGACCAATGGTCCGCTTGTGGGGATCGTCATGGGCAGCACATCCGATTGGGAGACGATGCAGAACACCGCCCAGACACTTGAGAAGCTCGGGATTCCATACGAGAAGCGAGTGCTGTCGGCGCATCGGACGCCCGACGCCGCCCTGGAATACGCCGCCACCGCCGAGGCGCGCGGCATCAAGGTGCTTATCGGCGCGGCCGGTGGGGCGGCGCATCTGGCCGGGGTGCTGGCCGCGAAGACCACCCTGCCGATCCTCGGCGTGCCGATGCAGTCCAAGTCGCTCAACGGCCTTGATTCGCTGCTATCGATGGTGCAGATGCCGGCGGGAATTCCGGTGGGGACGCTGGCGATCGGGAGCGCCGGCGCGACGAACGCCGCTCTGTTTGCCGCCGCCATTCTTGCCCTCTTTGACGCCGGCATCCGCGCTCGCCTGCGCGAGTACCGCGAAGCGCAGACGAAGAAGGTTCTCGAGGCGAAGCTGCCGTGACGGGCGACCGCTATGCCGCGTGAAACTGCTCCCGGAGATACTTCTGCACGTCGATCGGCTTGTCCGTCTTGGCCGATTCAATGGCCGCAAAGGTGGTGGCGATGGACTTGAAGGACTCTTTAAGGCGGTTGTCGGGTTTGATCCGGTCGTTCACGTAGTCGCAGAACTGCTCGGTGATCCAGGCGTCGCCCCAGAGCGGCTGATCCGCCAAAGGCAATTCGGCCACTCGTGGTTCCTCCATGGCCTCGCCCCTGAGGACTCGGAGCTTCCGATGATCGAGTTCAAGCGTGCCATACTCGCATTCCACTCGGACGTACTCGTTGCCCCAGCCGTTGAGGGTGCAGGCATTGGCGGCGGCCCCCTCGTAGACGCAGTGGACCCCGTTTTCCATTTCGAGGGTAACGATCGCCGTGCTGTCGCCGCGAAAATCTCCCCACGCCGGATTCCACGAAACGGCGCGCACCGTTTTGACCTCGCTTTCGGCGATTGCGCGAAACAGATCAAAACTCTGCACGCCGTCTTCGGTCAGCAGGGGATGGTCCATCAGGTGTCGCTGCCCACCCCAGCTTCCTCGCTTCCGAAAGTTGTGGGTTGACCTTGCGACAACGTAGTTGAGACGTCCATACTGTCGGCCGCTGACCAACTTGAGCAGGGTCTGTTTGTCCTGGTCGTACCGCTGCGTGGTGATGATCGCCATCTTCTTATCGGCGTCGCGCACGCTCTTGTACACCTTGCACGCCGAAAGCATCGTGTCGGCGATGGGCGCGTCGATGAGGACGTGCAGATCGTAGGTCATGGCCAGATCGACGAGCTTCTGGCGCCCCGGCGTCGGCGCGAGAATCAGCGCGAAATCCGCCGTTCGCCTGTCAAAAGCCTCGGCCACATCACTGTAGCAGTGAGCCGGGGACAATCCCAGTGATTCCTGCGCCGCCTGGAGCATCTCCGGGTCGCCGTCCACAGCCGCCACGGCGACGGCCTTGTTCGTCTGCATCACCCGGGGCAACGTGAAGTGATACCATGCCGCGCTGTCGCGGCCGCCACCGACAATAATGAACCGCACTGGATAAGCCATAGGGCGGGGAGTTTACTGCAAACACGTCCGGCGTTGTATGCCCTTCAGGCAAGCCAAACCGCTAATGGGCACCCACAGGAGACCGAAAAAGGGGCACTCGTCGGCCCGGCCCTGTCTCTGCACCCAGAGTCGCTCGTTCATACAGTCGTTTTGCTGCCAAAAGCATGGACAAACAGCTGCACCTTCGGAACCGGCGGGGGGCCGGCCGCCAGCATCGCCTCAACCTCGCGGCGTGCTCGATCCATCTTCGGGTACCGGATTTCGCGGTACCCGGTCACGTCTTCCACGCAACGCAGCGCTTTGATTGCCTGATCGTAACTGGCCGGATTTGACAGATCGACCCGCTCGAGCAAGCGCATGTACCACTGGCGGAACTCCACCTCCCGGCGGTGCCAACCGGGAATTCGCCGCCACCATTTGCATCGCCGAACCACGTGGAGCATCCAGTCGCGGCTGGTAAGCTCAAACCGGATCCGCCAGCGGAAAAACGTGAACTCCGGATACGTGTGATGGCGATAGATGATGCGGTCGCCATTCGCCACGTCGAGATTGTACTTGACAATGTCGCGTTGATGCTTTTCGTATCGGGTCAGGAGATACGCCACATACGGTTCGTCCTTGATCAGGATGACCTTGGCGAGATTCCAGATCGCCGCCCTCGTCGCGGCGTAACCGTGCTCGGCGGAGTCCCGCCGATACACCTCCCTGATCATCTCCACGTACCGCCGCGCCAGACGATGGTCGTCGTATTGCAGGATGTCGTAGATTCGCACGGCCAGGTCGTATTTGCTCTCCTCGCTCAACCGCGGCATCTGCTTCATCGCCGCGTTTACCAGGTGCTCGTAGCGGTCGGACCAGAGGCGCCCGAAGAACCGCGTTTTTCGCAGAATCCTCGCCTTGTTCGTGAGCAACTGCCCCCAGGTGACCGGTTCGGGCTTGGGCGGGAGGATTCGCGGCTCCAGAGCGAGCTTCCGGCCAATGTTAAATGCTTTCAGATTCTTGCGATGATCGCGCGGGATGGAGTCCTTGATGGCCCACGCGATCGAGTGCGCCGATACCGGGATCAAGCCCAGTTGATAGGCGACACCAAGCATCATGATGTTCACGAACTGCTTGCTGCCCAGCCGCCTCTCGCAGATTTCCGACAGGTTGTTGGCATAGGAGTGTTCCCGGAGACAATGGTCCAGGATTTCCCGCCGCAACGCCTCCGGGTCGAACTCCTGCCGGCCCAGCAGTGAATAGACCGTCGGCTGTTTGTACATGTTCAGGACCGCGCACGTTCGATCCGGCGACGCGACGCGATACTGCTCCCGCGGATCAATCGCTCGCGCCGCCTCCAGGATATCGACCCCCACCAGCAGATCGGCTTTGCCCCAGGGGATCGACGCCGTCACCGCGCAATCCGTTCCGGGCCCTTCGACCCGATCGTTCACAAACGTGATTTGCGAGTAGACCCCGCCGTTTCGGATGGCCAGACCCTTGCGGTCGGCAAAGACCACGCGATAGCCCTCTTCATGCCCGGCGCGGACCAGAATCGCGCCCACCACGCCGATTCCCATCCCGCCAACCCCGGCCATGTGGGCCCGCCAGGTGCTGCCCGGCCGACTCATGTCGTGTACGATGCGCTCGGGATCGGGCAATTTGTCCAAGGACATGTTGGGCAGCGTGTATCGCCGACGCCGATGCCGGACAACCGTGATCTCCTCAAAACTCGGGCACGCCTTGACGGAAACGCCGCCTTCGACCGGCACCCGCACTCGATCACACGCCCCGTCGTTCACGCACCAGGTCAGGTCGGTGTCGATCTTCTTGCCGTAATCGGTATCCGTCGTCGTCAGGCCCGGGCAGGCCGTCTGCTGCGTGCACGCCAGACAGTTCTCACACACTTCCGGCGTCACATTCATGTGCTTCTTGCGCGGCAGGTACCCCTTCTTCTTAATGATCCGCTTTTCCTCGCGCAGAACCTCGCGGTTGTGCGTGATGCCGCATTCCTTGTCGGCGATCACGATCTTCACCCCGTCGCGCAGGACCGTCCGCTCAAGCAACTTGCCGTAATTCCCGCGGTCCGCCGGCGATAGCCTCAGAATCTCGATCCCCAATGATCCCGCCATGCCGCGAACCACAGTTTCGATGTCCTGCGCCGGCTCGGTTTCGCCCAGCAATCCCTCCCCGCTGCCGGCGTGACCCTGATGGCCCGTCATCGCCGTCGTGCCGTTGTTCAGGAGGATGTACGTGATGTCCTGCCCGGCCTTGATGGAGTTCGAGATCGCGACCTGCCCCGAATGAAAGAAGGTGCTGTCCCCCATGAACGCAATCTGCTTGTTTCGGATGAAGGGCGCAATGCCGCTGCCGGTCCCGCCGCCCAGCCCCATGCCCGAGTAGTTGTGCATCAGCTGCTCGTTGGGCGCGAACATCAGCATGGTGTAGCACCCGGTGTCGCCATGCGCCACCAGATCGACCGGTCCCCGGCCGTATGTCCGTTTCATGTAGTCGGTATTCGCCAGCTTCTGGCGTATCTCCAGCAGCACGGCGGCACTGTCGCGATGCGGGCAACCCGGACAGAATGTGGGGGTCCGGGCCACCACTTGCTGACCCCCCTGCGCCAGCTTCACGCGGCCCATCGCCGTCAGTCTCTCAAGCTCCTCGTTCAACCGCTCGTTCCGCAAATGTGCCGGCACATCGCTGTTCCCCGTGACCAGCTCGATCACTTTCTGCGCGACCAGCGAATAATTGAGCCCCCGGGATGCGGGGAAACCCGGCGCCGTCGGGCCCGTCCGACTCGGAAAGGCCTTCCCATAGAGG
Source organism: uncultured Tepidisphaeraceae bacterium (assembly GCA_964451955.1). GTDB lineage: Bacteria > Planctomycetota > Phycisphaerae > Tepidisphaerales > Tepidisphaeraceae > JAPLNB01. Next base: position 17,047 of record CAYVKG010000061.1, on the reverse strand, counting down.
CGGGAACACAATTCCGCCGCCTCCGCCTGAGGCAACTCCTGAAACAATGCCTCCCGGATGCACTGCTCCAGGAAACCTCTCCGCTCCTCCACCACCACCATCGTTCGGCACAGCGAGCCCAACTCGCGCACCAAGCCCCAGTCCGTCGGGTAACTCATCCCCATCTGCAGCACCGGGAATTCACCCGCCAGCCCCAGATCCGCCAGCACATTTCTGACATAAGGCCCCGCCATTCCCGCTACGATGAAACCCAGCGGCGCCACCTTGCCGTCCCCGCCCGGAGCCCCATGAATCCGATTGAGACCCAGTTCCCTGGCGACCTGAATCGCCTTGGCAAAGCGCTCAGGCACCTTCAGTTCGTGCTGCCAGGTGCGCGGCGGCAACAACACCTTGTCCAGGTCAATCTCGGCGCTCGGCAATTCGACAGGATTGTTGGCGGAGATTTTCGGAAACTGGTTCGGTGCGCACCAGACCGATCCCCCACCATCCGCCTGGGCGACGGTCACGACATAGCCGATGTAGAGCCCGGTGGCCGCCGAAATCTTGAAGCTCAGGTTGATCCAGTCCTTCAACTGCTGTGGACCGCCCGGCTCAATCACCGGCATCCGAAGGTGCTGACACAGATACCGGCTGTCCGCCGCCACCTGTGTGCTCTCGCACCATGGGTCGTCACCCAGGATGATGACGGCGCCGCCTTGCGGATGAGCCCCCGCCAGATTCCCCAGCGCCAGGGCATCCGATGCGACATGCATGCCGACGCTTTTGAACGCCGCCACGGCGCGCAACGGCATCATCTGCGACCCGTTCACCGCCGCCACGCTCAGGGCCTCGTTGTTGGCCTGAAACGCGCGCACGCCCGCGGGCTTCAGCACGTCCCTCAAATCCGTGATCGCATCAAAAAACCCCGCGATCGGGGAGCCGGGATAACCCGTCAACAGGTTCACCCCACCCTCCACTTCCAGACACCCTTTGACGAGCAGTTCGTTGCCTGTGAATACTTGCCGTGTATCGGCGGCCAGAAAGCGCGGGTCAATCGGCATGACAGTCTGTCCTTCCGCGGATGACCGCCTGGGTCGCGGCGTGGCTTACGGCCCGTCCCAAACATGGGCAGCAGGAGACGCCGTTCTTTTTCCGCAGTTTAGAGACTCTTCGTCCCGCCGGGATTTGATGGCCGGCTGGACCGGAATCCTTCGACGCCAGAAGGCCCTTGAGACCAACGCCCACAAGGGCCTCCCGTTGAGCGACATTCTAATCCGATGAGGCCGGGAAAGTAAACCGGCAGGCGCACAATAGCCCCAACCCCCTTGCCTCAAATCGCTTGCAACGCGGCTCGCCCGCCGCCTTCCCTGGAGACAATTGCTATCGCAGCCTTGTATCGCTGTTGCTGATGCCGCGCAGCGCCAGGTTCAGCGCATCCGCGTTCGTCGCCAGCCGCCTTGCTTCCGGCACGTCGATGATCTGTTTGGTGAACAGCTCCGCCAGGTGTTGATCGAAGCTCTGGCACCCGCCTTCGCGATTGCCGACGGTCCCTTTGAGCTTCTCAAACTCGCCGTCCAGGATGTACTTCCGCACCAGCGGAGTCGCCATCATGATCTCGATCGCCGGCACACGCCCCTTGCCCTCGCGCTTCTTGGCCAGTCGCTGGGAGACGACGGCGATGAGGTTCATGCCCAATTGGGTTTGCTGCAGTTCCTTCTGGTTCGGGTCAAACAACGAGACCATACGTTCGACCGTCATCGACGCGTTCGTCGCGTGCACCGTCGTGAAAACCAGATGCCCCGTGTCCGCCGCCCGAAGCGCCGTGGCCAGAGAGAACGTATCTCGGATTTCGCCGATCAAAATCACGTCCGGGTCCTGACGCATCATCTCGCGCAGCGCAAACTCATAACTCTCACTGTCGGTTCCGACCTCGACCTGGCTGACCAGGGACTTGATGTTGTCATGCTGATACTCGATCGGGTCTTCGACGCAGATGATTCGCTCCGCGCGAGTGCGGTTGATTTTCCCGATCAGCGCCGCCAATGTTGTCGACTTTCCGCTTCCGGTCGTTCCCGACACAATCACGATGCCGCGGTGATGATCCGCCAGCGTCTCCACGATCGGCGGGAGGTTCAGTTCGTCGAAATCCGGGATTTTCGTCACGATCCGGCGCATCGCGATCGCATAGCGCTGCCGGCTGTGGAAGATGTTCACGCGAAATCGAGCGCTGCCGTCGGCCAAGGCGTAGGAAAGATCGGTTGCCCCCTTGTGCTCGAGGTTTTTCCAACGCTCCTCGTCCTTGATCAGCTCGCGCACATACTCTTCAAGCTGAGCATCGGTGCTGTTCGGACAATCCAGAAAACGGGCCCGGCCGTCCACCCGGATCATCGGTACCGAACCCGCCTGCAGGTGCAGGTCCGATCCGTTTACTTTCACCAGTGTCTTCAGAAAGTCGATCAACGTAATACGCCGATCCGTAACCTGTATCTGCGCCTGCTCCACAACTTCCGCTGTCTTGCCATTGCCGGCGTTTGCCATGGGTGAACCTCCAGGTGGTGCGAACAAATAGGGATTGTACAACCAACGCCATTCACCCGCCAACCAGAGACGCCCTCGCTCAGTGGACATGCGCCTCTGCGCCCTCCCAGACCAGGCATCCTCATCCATTGGCCCAACAACCCGGACAAAACGCCCAGCTTGCCAATGACAAGTCCCGTAGCCCCGCGCCGTGGCGCGTCTTTTCAGCCTTCGCCGAACTCGCGATAGCAGGGACAGTCCTCGGGGAAGTGAACACCCAGTTCGACGCCCTCCAATTCCCGCCGGCGATCGCGTTCGGCGATGGCAAACTGCGCGGCTTTTTCCCGATTCTCAAAACGCCCCAGCAATTCGGGATCCTCCAGCCCCCGGCAAATCGACACCGACCACTGGCCCCCCTGGCCATCGCACAGTACGCAAATGTCCCCAACAGGCTGGTCTTCGTACATGCGGCACCTCTGGACAACAGTGCTGTTACACCGCATGAACCACGTTTCCCCCATTCGCACCTGCAGGTCCTACCGCCTCAATGCCTTCTGACTCAAATACCGATCGATCGCCGCCGCCGTGCGCTTCCCGTCGCCCATCGCCAGAATCACCGTCGCCGCCCCGCGAACAATGTCGCCGCCAGCAAACACGCCTGGCTTGCTCGTCATGTTGTCCGCATCGACCACCAGATACCCCTTCTCGTTCACCCTCAGGTCCGGGGTCGTCTGCGTCAGCAGCGGATTGGCGCGCGTCCCGATTGCTTCAATCACCACGTCGCACGGAATCTCGTGTTCGCTGCCCGGTATCGGCACCGGCCTGGCACGCCCCGACTTGTCCGGCTCGCCAAGCTGCATCTTCTGGCATTTCAGAGCCCGGACCCACCCTTTCTCGTTGCCGAGTATCTCGATCGGCAACGTCAACATCTGAAACACTACCCCTTCTTCTTCGGCGTGGTGCACCTCCTCGATTCTCGCCGGCATCTCCGCCCGCGATCGCCGATACACCAGCGTCGCCGGGTCCGCCCCAAGCCGGCGCGCCGTCCGAACCCCGTCCATGGCCGTATTCCCGCCGCCAATGACCACGGCCTTTTTGGCCTTGAGCACGGGAGTGTCGGAGCCCGGCTCATACGCCTTCATCAGGTTGACACGCGTTAGGTATTCATTGGCGCTGTACACGCCCTTCAGGTTCTCACCGGGAATCCCCATGAACACCGGCAGCCCCGCGCCGTTGGCAATGAACACAGCATGGAAACCTTCTTCGGTCAACAGATCGTCGATCGTGTAGGTTCGCCCGATGACAACGTTGCATTCGATCTTCACGCCCAACGCCTTGAGAGACTCCACTTCCTTGCGAACAATCGCCTTGGGCAGACGGAACTCGGGAATCCCATACACCAACACGCCCCCGGGCTTGTGAAACGCCTCGAAGACCGTCACATCGTGGCCCTTCTTCGCAAGCTCTCCCGCCGCCGTCAAACCGGCCGGACCACTTCCGACAATGGCCACCTTGAAACCCGTCGGCGACGCCGGCCGAGGCGCGACGGCGCGGTTCTCGCGCGCCCAGTCGGCAACAAATCGTTCGAGATAACCGATCGCCACCGGCTCGCCCTTCTTGCCGCGAATGCACAACACCTCGCACTGCTTCTCTTGCGGGCAGACTCGCCCGGAGATTCCCGGCAGCGCGTTGTCGCGCAGGAGGATCTCCGCGGCACCCGCGAAATCGCCGGCCGCCACACGCGTCACGAACGCCGGGATGTCAATCTGCACCGGGCAGCCCGTGACGCACTTGCGATCCTTGCATTCCAAGCATCGCTTGGCCTCCTCCATCGCGATCCGCTCCGGCAGGCCCAAGTTCACTTCCTCAAAACCCTTGGAACGCAACACCGCATCTCGCGCCGGCATCGATTGCCGCGCTATCTTCATCCGCTCCGCCGGTTTCAGCTTGCCGTTTTCTGCCATCGTCACCTTGCCTCCGCCGCCGTGCTCGCCCGGCACGGGTGAGCTTCGCTTGCACACTTCTCATGCTCCCGGTACGTCGTCAGTCGATCCGACAGCTCGCGAAAATCAACCTTGTGCGCATCAAATTCCGGACCATCCACACACGCAAACAGCATCTGCCCGCCGACTTGCACGCGACACCCGCCGCACATCCCGGTTCCGTCCACCATGATCGGATTCAGCGATGCGACCGTGTGGATCCCCATCGGACGCGTCACCTCCGCAACCGCCCGCATCATCGGAACCGGTCCGGCACAGAGCACCATGCCAACCTTCTGCTCAGCCTGTTCGATGAGTTGCTTGAGCCTCTCGGTGACGAATCCCTTGAAACCGTAGCTGCCGTCGTCGGTGCAGGGATAAACCGCGTCGCAGATCGCGCCCAGTTCCTTTTCGAGAATCACATAGGGCTTGCTCCGGCCACCGATTATGGCAGACACCCGGTTGCCCTTTGCTTTCAGCGCCGTCGCCTGCGGGTAAATCACGGCCGTCCCGACGCCCCCGCCCACGATCACCGCATGGCCAACCGCCTCAATATCTGTTGTCTTCCCCAGCGGCCCGACCACATCTGACATCTGCCCGCCCTTCTCCAGATTGCACAACTGGCGGGTGCTGCAACCGACCGCCTGAATCACAAGCGTGATCGTCTTGGCTTCTCGATCCGCATGCGCGATCGTCAGGGGAATCCGCTCGCCCTCCGGCGTGGCCCGCACAATCACAAATTGCCCGGGGCCGCAGTGGCGTACCACATGCGGGGCTTCCACAACAAGCCTCCGGACCTCCGGGGCCAACCATTCCGATTCAATTATCCGATGACTCATGACGTGGTGCTTTCTCGTCTTGGACGGCACGGAGATTACCGGCTGAGGCGAGATGACGCAACAGGGCCCATTACCGGACTGAGCCATCCACATTCGTCACTGCGGCACTCCGGCAATTCTCGGAGCGCAATCGTCTCCGCCGCATGGAATTGCCACCAGCCGGCGGACCCTGGCATGGCAAGGATGTCGTTCTTGCAAAGGCATTGTGGCAGTCGTATTATACATTAGTTAAATTCTGGGCCGGTTCAGGGCTGACCCCTGTCGGCGAAAGCGTCGGCTGCAGCGGATGGCCGACGATTGGCAAGGCTTTTTTTAAGTGATGTCTCGCTCTTTGCGTCTTGGCGCATCGAGGCGAAACTTGAAACGAACGTGGTCTACATCGGAGCACAAGTCGCGCTGATCTGCGGTTCCCTGCTTCTGTTCGCAGTGCTGGTGCTGCAGACCGTTGGAGTGTCCAACTTCACTGGCTTGGCCGCCTCCTGTTTCCAGGCGCCTCTGCTGTTGTGGGCAGTCCTTGCTTGGATTGGCGCGATATTCCGGCCGTCTGCCGGGCTCCTGGCATCCACGCCTTCACGGGCACCCCCTCGCGCGCAACCGAGCGCCATTAGCTGCAATACTTGGGAGCCAACCTTGGTCTTGTAGCTGAGCCTGCCCGGTATGCAACCGATTGGTCACCCGTCCTCAAGAGAGCTTGCCCCTTTTCGCATCCGCTTTTTCATAACTTAGGGGTAGTAATTATGTTATATGCTCTTTGGGCACTCGTAGGAGTCGTTGCCGGGATGGCAGGCACCTACGCGATCCTGGCGGCCCTCGGAAAGAACCTTGTCCAGAAGGCCAAAACCGAGGCCGAGCAGCTCCGCGACGCGGCACAGAAGCAGGGCGAAGCCAATGCCAAAGACATCGAGTTGAAAGCACAGCAGGAGCGATTGAGGCTCAAGGAGGCGTTCGAACGCGAGGCGCAAGCAGAGCGCAAAGCCTTGATAGAACAGGAACAACGGCTGGCCAAACGCGAAGACACTCTCGATCGCAAACTGGACACCTTGACCGTCAAGGAAAAGAACCTCGAAACCCTGGAAAACAAGCTCACCCAACGCGACAACCGACTGGCTGCGAAAGAGAAGCAATATGAGGAGATGATCGAGGAGGAACGAAACAAGCTGCTGCAAATCACAAATCTCTCAGTGGATGCAGCCAAGGAGATGCTCCTCAAGCGAATCGAGGATGAATGTCGGCGGGACTCCGGTCTGGTCATTCAGCGAATCGTCGAGCAGGCTCAGGAAGAAGCCAAAGACAAGAGCCGGCAAATCGTGCTCCAAGCCATCCAACGCTATGCGGCGGAACAGACTTGTGATCACACCGTCAGCACTGTGGCCATCCCCAGCGACGACATGAAAGGGCGCGTCATCGGCCGCGAAGGTCGCAATATCCGCAGCTTCGAAAAGGCAACCGGGGTCGATGTCATCATTGACGATACCCCAGGCGTGGTGGTGGTCAGCTGTTTCGACCCCGTTCGGCGAGAGGTCGCCAGAATCTCGCTTGAAAAACTCGTGCAAGATGGCCGCATTCACCCCGCGCGCATCGAGGAATTGGTGGCGGCGACCAGCAAAGACATGGAAGAAGAACTCGTGCGCATCGGTCGTGAGGCCGTGCAGGAATCCAACCTCAACAACATCGCCAAACCGATCATCCCCATGCTCGGAAGACTGGGATACCGAACCAGCTATGGCCAGAACGTCCTACGCCACTCCATGGAAGTGGCCTATCTTTCTCAGGTCATCGCCGAGGAACTTGGCCTGGATGGCGCGTTGGCTCGCCGGGCGGGGTTGCTCCACGACATCGGCAAGGCCATGGACCACGAGACGGAGGGCGGACATCCCCAGATCGGTAAGGAATTCCTCCGGCGATTCAACGAGCCCGAAGCCGTCCTCAACGCGGTCGAAGGCCACCACGGCGACACGCCGGTGACCACGCCCTACACCGTAATCGTTATGGCGGCCGACGCCATCAGTGCCTCGCGGCCCGGTGCTCGACGAGAGAGCTTGGAACGGTACATCAAGCGATTGCAGGACCTTGAGCAACTGGCCACAGAGGTCCAGGGCGTGCGCCAGGCATATGCCATCCAGGCTGGCCGAGAGGTGCGCGTCATTGTCGACGCCAAGGCTGTCGACGACGCCGTCTCCATGAAGATCGCGCGGGATATTGCCAAGAAGATCGAGGAGACCATGCAGTATCCCGGCGAAATCAAGGTTACCGTGATCCGCGAAGTCCGAGCCGTCGAATACGCCCGATAATCCGCCCGGACGTCACGGAGCGTCGTCAAGGCGACTGTCCGGTGGGGGGGTGAACATGGCGGGTCTGGAGTTGACGACCGAGAGGTCGCGGAGTCGCGCCGACCCGATCGGACGCGAGTACAGCCCCTCGGTCTTGTGGTATCTCCAGAATCGCCATTCGCGCGGGACAATCAGGTTGTCGGCTGGCTGAAAATCATAGAACGTGACGGCCCGGGACGAGGGTCTCAGTTCGTCGGCTGATTGGGACATCGCCAGGGAGAAGGCAACCGCCTCAACCCGATGCGACTTGGCATTGGCAAAGACAATGTACCAGTCGTCAGGCGTGCCCGGGGTGCCCGAGGAAAATGTCACATCAGCTGCGGCATACGAGGCGGAGCCGAGGGCTTGCACCCCCCTGTCCGTCACGTGCGCGCCGGAATCCCTCAGCCGGAACGGAAAACCCACCAGCGATGCGTATGCCAGGTATGTGGCTCGCGTGTTCTTGTACGGCGCGGACCCCGGCCAGACGTAGGCATGTTGACCATCGAAAATGATGATCGACTTGTCTAACATGACCAGGCGAATGTGACCTGTGGACAGGTCGATCGTGAAACCCGCCTCCACCGTGGGAAGCGACTCCATCGCCAGAACCAGCGTGCCTTTCAGCGCGGTTTGCTTCGGGACGCCGGACAGGCCGTGCGCTTCGGAAATCAGCTCGGATAGAGGCGGCGGAGTCTTCGGCCTCGAAGAGCACCCCAGAAGAAGGATCGCCAACACCAGAAGACCGGCGGCACCCATGATGACCCGTGCGGGGTCCAATGAAAGCCGAACAACCCCAATGCGTGTCAATTGCATGCGGGTATTGTCGCGGATAGGTCAGGCCAGGCAAGGGGTTTTGAGGGGGTTCGGGGCCTTTGAATGGGCGAAGGGGGACTTTATACTAGCCCCTCTGTGATTGCCCAAGCGAGAGGCCGTTCGGTTTGACATCGTCTTGTCTGAAGGAGCTGCTTTATGCCCAGTTATGCTAGCGCCGATATCCGCAACATTGTCCTGGCCGGTCATGGTGGAAGCGGCAAGACCACTCTGACCGATGCGATGCTCTTTGTGACGGGAACGATGACTCGCAAGGGATCCGTGCCGGAGGGTTCGAGCTTCAGCGACTTTGAGAAAGAGGAGAAGGAGCATCAGCACTCCATTTACGCGTCCGTGCTGCATGTCAACCACCAGGGCAAACGCGTCAACATCATCGATACCCCCGGCTCGCCCGACCTCATCGGACAGGCCATCGCCTGTCTGCCCGCGGTGGAAACCATGGTGCTTGTGGTCAATGCGCAGTCCGGGGTTGAGGTGGTCACCCGGCGAATGAACGAAGCCGCCAAGACCGCCAACCTCCCTCGCGCGATCGTGGTCAACAAGATCGACATGCCGGACGTCGACCTCGAGAATATTGTCGCTGCCATTCAGGCCTCCCTCGGATCCCAGTGCCTGCCCCTCAATCTGCCGACCAATTCGGGCAAAGGCGTGATCGATTGCCTCGAAAACAAGACCGGCGCCACCGATTTCTCGTCCGTCGAAGATGCCCGCTCGGCCCTGATGGACCAGATCGTCGAGATGGACGAGGCCCTCATGGAGAAGTACCTCGGCGGAGAGGAACCGGATTCCGCCTCCTTGCACGCGGCCTTCGTCAAGGCAATGGACGCCGGGCATCTCGTCCCCATCTGCTTCACCGATGCCAAGGCGGACGTCGGCGTCAAGGACTTCCTCGACGTCGTCGTCAAATACTTCCCTTCGCCCGTAACCGGAGCCAAGAAGGCCTTCTATGTCGGAGAAGGTGAAAACGAGAAGCCCTTCGAGTATGCCGCAGACCCGAACAAGCCTCTGCTGGCCCACGTCTTTAAGGTCACCACCGATCCGTTCGTCGGCAAGTTGGCACTGTTCCGCGTACATCAGGGCAAGGCGACCGGGCAAACGATGGCGTTCATCAACGGGGCCAAGAAGGGCGTCAAACTATCTCACGTGTTCAACCTCCAGGGGAAAGAGCATCCCGAGCCGGATGCCGTCATCGCCGGCGATATCGGCGCCGTGGCGAAGATCGACGATATCCACGCGAACTCCGTGCTCACGGACGATCACGCACTGGACGGGGTGCATGCCAAGCCGCCCGTCTACCCCACCCCCATGTATGGCCTGGCGGTTACGCCAAAAGCTCGCGGCGATGAACAGAAAATCTCGGGCGCACTGGCGAAAATCGTGGAAGAGGATGCGACGTTCCGCTCGACCATGGACCGCCAGACGCATGAGCTGGTCATTTCCGGCCTCGGGGAACTACACCTCCGCCTCGTTCTCGAGCGATTGAAGAATCGCGGGCTGGAAGTCGAAACGAAGCCGCCCAAAATCGCCTACAAGGAAACCATCACCACCAAGGCGGAAGGGCACCATCGGCACAAGAAACAGACGGGCGGGGCAGGCCAGTTCGGCGAGGTCTACCTCAAGGTCGAGCCCCTCGAGCGAGGAAAAGGTTTCGAGTTTGCCGACGAAGTGTTCGGCGGCGCCATCCCGGGACAATTCATGCCGGCAGTGGAAAAGGGCGTGCGCGATGTCCTCGAACAAGGCGCTATCGCCGGATATCCCGTACAGGACGTCAAGTGCATCGTCTATGATGGAAAACACCACCCGGTGGACTCCAAGGAAGTGGCCTTCCGCACCGCGGGAAAGGTCGCATTCCGCACAGCCCTCATGAACGCCAAACCCGTCCTCCTCGAACCCATCGTCAACATGGAAATCACCGTCCCCGAAGACAAGGTGGGTTCCATCACCGGCGACCTCTCCGGCAAACGCGGTCGAATCCAGGGCCAGGACTTCGTCGGCGGCGGAATGGCCGTCGTCAAGGCGCAGGCGCCCCTCGCCGAAGTCATGCAGTATCAGTCCCAACTCAAAAGCGTCACCGGTGGACAGGGATCGTTCGTCATGGAACTCAGCCACTACGATCCGGTGCCGCCTCACGTGCAGCAGATGATCGTGGCCCAGTACAAGCCCAAAGCCGAAGAGGAGTAGACCTTCGCTCCCGAATTCCCGGGCCGGACCGGTCGGTCCGGCCTGCTTTGTTTTCGGCGAACAGTCGGTTCTGCCGCCAGTATGACACAGTATGCGAACATCATTTCTCTCCTCCGTGGTGCTGATGGCGCTGGTTACGATTGGACACGGGGCTCAGAACCCATCCTTGTGGGTGACGCCGGACGGCATCGAGCGAATGAAGGGGCGGTTGGAGCAGGGCGAGTTTGCCGAGGCGTACGCGCGGATCAAGCAGCGCGTGGATGCCGCGCTCAACCAGAACATCGAGCTGCCCCCGCGCGGTTCCAATTGGTACCATTGGTATGTCTGCCCAACCCACGGAAACCGCCTCCTGACGGGCAGGCAACTCACCCCATGGACCTGGGAACACCGCTGCAACGCCGGGAATCACCTGCTCCTGGGCGACCCCTCCAAAGTGGAAACAGACTTCGACGGCTGCCGCCTCCAGACCGTGCATTCCGAGAATGCCGCCACCATCCGCGATGCCGGGCTGCTGTATCACCTCACGGGCGAGAAAACGTACTTCGAGAAGGCCAGAACGCTCCTGCTCGCCTATGCGGACAAGTACGCCGAGTATCCGCTCCACACGATCCGCGCCGAGGCAAAGATCGGCGGCGGGAAAATCGGTTCCCAGTCCCTCGACGAATCCACCTGGCTTATTCCGGCCGTCCAGGGAGCGGACCTCGTCTGGGCCCATCTGGCCGAGGCCGAACGGCAACACATCGCGACACGCCTGCTCCTGCCGGCGGCGAAAGAAGTCATCCTGCCGCACAAGATGCGAATTCACAACATCCAGTGCTGGAAAAACAGCGCGGTGGGGCTTGTCGGCTTCTTGCTTAATGACCCGGAACTCCTCAAAGCCGCCATTGACGACCCACAGTCCGGATTCCGCGCGCAGATTGCCAAGGGCGTCCAAGACGACGGCCTGTGGTGGGAGAATGCCTGGGGTTATCACTTCTACACCCTGTCGGCCATCTGGCCTCTCCTTGAAGCGGCGCGCCATCACGGAATCGACCTCTACGACTCCCGCGTCAAGTCCATGTTTGACGCGCCGCTCAACCTGGCAATGCCAAACCTCGTCTTGCCGGACTTCAGCGATAGCCACACGGTCAATCTCGCCGGCCAGTCGTCCATCTACGAGCTGGCCTTCGCCCGGTATCGCGATCCACGCTACGCCGCCATCCTGAAAAAAAGCAACCGGACCGATACCATGGCACTCCTGTTCGGCGAGGATAAGCTGCCGAACACCGCGGCGGCTGCGGCAAAGAGCGCCAACCACCCGACCAGCGGAAATGCCATCCTCGCCCGGGGACAAGCCGACCAGGCCACCTGGCTCTGCATGCGATACGGCCCCCACGGCGGCGGCCACGGCCATCCCGATAAGCTGCACTTCGTCCTCTATGCCAAAGGGCTAATCATCGCCCCCGATGCGGGTATCACCTCCTACGGCACACCACTCCACGGATCCTGGTATCGAACAACCTTGGCCCACAACACGCTCATCGTCGATGAGACGGACCAGAAACCGGCAACGGGAAACTGTCTGGCGTTTGGCAGCGACAACGGGGTTGACTTTGTGATGGCCGAAGCCGGACCCGTCTATGACGGCATCCGGTTTGTGCGGACTGCAGCCCTCGTGGATGAGGGTGTGGTAATCTTCCTCGATCACGTCAAAGGCCCGTCGCCTCGCACGCTCGACATCGCCTTCCACGCCAATGGCCAGTGGGCCCACCTTCCGCCGGGCGCGAAGTGGGAGGGTTCAAGAGCACGCGGGTATCAGCACTTGGCCGACGCAACCTCCCGCGACATCGCGCACGACGACGCCACGCTCAACGTGACAAGCAGCGGGATAACCAGGTCCGTCGTGCTCGCGGGCGGCGATCCCACAACCCTGATCACCGCAACCGGCATCGGATCCAGCAGCGTGCAGCGAGTCCCTATCCTCATCATGCGACGAAATGCCGCCGACACCGCGTTTCTCTGGGGCATTGTCAATGGGACCGGAACCCTCAAGCGGTTGGGCGTACGAGATAAAAACGACAATCCCGTGGCCGGCAGCGATGCCGCCGCAGTGGAAGTCGCCGTGGGGCGCAAAACACTGCGCATTCTCAGCAATCCTTCAAAACTAAACGTGAAGGTCCTGTTGCCGGACGGCAACCTCTGGCAAACCGAAGCCGCCGTGGCCGTCCGCTGACTACGATTGTGCACAAACATGGTAACTCGCCAACCATACGCCAGGCATGCAGAAACTGCGCAAAAAAATCCCAAATATAAGACCGAAACGCGTAACCACATTCCCATTCGTAACGTAAAGAAAATGCGGAGTTGCATCCCGGTAACCGCAACAATTCGGCTGCAACCACGTCTTCCCTAAAGCGTAGATATAGAAGGACAGGGACGACCGGCGCGGCTGCGATACCGCCTTTTTCGCCGCTGCGGACCAACTGACGTTGTGCTGCGCCTGAATGGACTAGCACTTCACAAATGCCATGAAAATCGAACGCGTCAAACGTTGGCAGTGGATGGTAATTTCGCTTGTGGTTGGGGCGCTGCTGTCCTCGGTGCGCCTCTTGTACAGCGCCGATGTGTCAGGCAGTTCCATGAACTCCCAGAGGCAGTTCGAAAACGGGTTGATCCAGGAGCAGAAAGGCGTGAGGTTCTTCAAGGACCTGGTCGTCTACCCCAACCCGATCAAGAAAGGCCCCCGCGCGCCAACCGCAGCCCAAGGCAACAACCCGAAAGCCTCGGCAACCCAGGCCGATCGCACCTACTATATCGTTTCGGGAAAATACTACTCCGGCCGCCCCGAACGACAAAAAGACGGAACCCTCAATGCGGTTTGGCGCCCCTATTTCTTCGTCGAAGATTCCCCCATCTATACCCCCCAGATCAACCTGGCTCAGTTCAACAAACCCGGCGGGCCGGATTTTGCCAAGAAATTCAAACAGATCCCCAGACCCACCGTTCTCGACTTCCTGGCGATTATGAAGGAAGCCAAGGGCGTGGACTACAAATACGCCTGGTGGAATGAGCCCGGCAAGGGAACCATCGTGTGGATGGGCGGCGCCTTCGTCGTCATCGGCCTTATCTGGCCTTGCGTGGTGAGCCTCATGGCGTTCGGCACCCTCACGCCCCCGCCCGAAGAAAAGGGAATCGACCTGAGCAAAGTCAAAGCAACTTCCACCAGCGGGCTGGCCACCCAGCGGACAGAGCCGACCGCCGAAGATATGGATCAACTGAAGCGCATGGAGAAGGCGCTCGAAGACAACATCAAGCGATCGGAGCGGGAGACCGGACCAACTCGGCCGGTCGCCGCACCGACGGGCCCCGCGCCGATCAAGCAGTTGACCGCGACCAAGCTCGAAACGGCCCCCATCGAAGAACATAAGGACAACAAAGAGTTCGGCGCAAAGGCAGACGATTTCTACCCCACAGAACGTGCGGCGGCCAAGCCCAAGCCGGATCAAAAGCACCCGTAGGCGGACCGAGATACCTGAAAACAAGACGCGCGGTCATCATGACCTCGCGCGTTTCTTGTTCCTCCTGTGCATCAACACCCGGCCAGGTCCATTCCTCTGGCTTCATCTGCGCAGCTCAAGCGCCGACGGGACGCGATCCGCAAAACACCCCAACGGCGCTTCGCGACCCGGTCACGGGAGTCTCTGGAACATGAAGTTCGGGTTTTCCGCGACGACCCGATACTCCGACATTCTCAGTATCTCTTGTGCCACGCGAGCAACCTCGAATGGCGAACCCCTGGCCGAGTCGTCCAGCAGCACAAAACCGCCGGGCACCAGAAACTCGTGGACGTTCAGAAAATCGCGCTTCGCGAATTCGTAGGAGTGATTGCCGTCGATGAAGCAAAAGGAGATCGACCCGCCCAGCCGGACCCGCCTTCCGAAAATGTCCGTCTCTTCCCGAAACCCACGCCACGCGGCAAAGAACTCCTCCGACAGCAACTCCATGGTGAACGGCAAGTCGTCCGGACTGAAAAACCGCACATTCCGCTCGTAGCACTCGCGGGCATACTGCCGATATTGCTCATGCGTGACCGGCGAGTTCCCGATCGTCCCGACCGCCCCCTCAAACAGCCACCGGTCGCAATTGAAAAACGGCGCCGCGACCCTGTGCTTGCGCCGGTAATAACTGAGCAGATTGGTGGACAACCCGGCTAACACGCCAATTTCGATGATGGGATCGTGGGAGGGCAGATGCGCCATGGCGTAGTCGAAGCAGAGCAGGTTGCCCTTGTTGAGAAACCCGCCATTCACCGCTGTCAGCCACGTGACAAACGGGTCCGAGAGGTCGATGAAACTCCCGCCGCTGCGCGTCTGCACCCGCGGATACGCGCCGTAGAGCTGTTCTATTGATCCGTCACGGTCGTTCATGCGCACGCCTCCGCACACCAACCGATTCCGCTGTCGGCATGATATCGGCTCGGACAGTTCACCGCCCATCGCAATGAAGAAGCCCACGGTCACACCGTGGGCTGCCTTCGTCAGTCGCCGCGATCGTCACTTGCGAGGAGGAAGACTCGCCGACCTCACGCTGAGAATCTGCGGCGCCGCCTGAAGTGCCTGAATCAACGCATCAGGAGGCGTCTGGTCCGTCTTGATCACCATCAGCGCCGTCGCCGAGCCGTCGGGGTTAAACTGACGCGAAATGACCATGTCCGCAATGTTCACCTTCGCGTTCCCGAACGCCGAACCCACCAGACCAATCACGCCCGGCATGTCTTTGTTGTTGATCACCACCATGTTCCCCTCGGGAACCATGTCCATGCTGTAGTCGTCGATCCGGAGAACGCGCGGCAGCGAATCCGCGTACACGGTCCCCAGGATGCGGTGCGATTCGCCGTTCGTTCCCGTCGAGGCGCGCAGCCCCACCACGTCCCCTACCAGCCCCTGCGGCGGGGCGGACTCGATGATCGGCACCAGCTCAATCCCGCGCGACTGCGCCAGGTGTTCCACGTTGATCACGTTCACGTTCTCCGTCAGGTGCGGCTTGAGAAGCTCGACCGTCGCCAGACGCAAGAGGGTCTTCATGTGCTTCGTGGCGCGAGTGCCGGAACACCGCAAGGTGATCGTCTTGTAGCCCGCTTCACAGATCGACGAAAGCAGAGCCCCCATCCGCTGCGCCAGCGAGGCAAAAGGCGCTTCATCCGCCGGCAGGTCCAGCTTGATGCCCCCGGCGTTCACCGCGCCGCGAATCTCGCCGCTCTTCAGGTACGCAACCACATACTTGCAGGCTTCCAGTGAAACCGCCGTCTGCGCCTCCTCCGTTGACGCCCCCAGGTGCGGCGTCAGAACCACGTTCGGCAACCCGAACAGCGGATGATCCGCCTGCGGAGGCTCCTTGGCGAAAACATCCACCGCGGCGCCACCGATCTTCTTCTCCTTCAATGCGTCCGCCAACGCAAATTCATCGACGACCTCGCCCCGGGCGTCGTTCACCACCAGGAGGTTCGGCTTGCACTTGTTGAACAGGCGGTCGCGATTCAGCAGATGCTTCGTGTTCGCCCCACCCGGAACATGAAATGTGATCACATCCAACTGCGACAAGAACTCATCGAAGTCCTTGAAAAGCTTCACGCGGCCATCCAGCACGTCCGGCGTCGACACAAACGGATCAAAACCAATCACCTTCATCTCCATCGCCAGCGCGCGAACCGCCACCGTCTTGCCGATGCGCCCAAGCCCCACCACCCCCAACGTCTTGCCCGCCAACTGCGTGCCTTCGTACTTCGTCTTCTCCCATTTCGCCGGACCGGATTTCACATGCGCGTCCGCCCCGGGAATCTTGCGGGCCAACGCGTACATCAGCGCCAACGCGTGCTCCGCCGTCGAAAGCGTCGAGGCCTCCGCCGTGTTCATCACCAGGATGCCCTTCGCCGTCGCGGATTCCAGGTGTATGTTGTCCACGCCCACGCCGGCACGGGCAATACACTTGAGGTTGCCGGGCTTCTCCAGACATTTCGGGGTAACTTTGGCGCCCGACCGAACCACCAAACCATCGTACGCGGGAATTGCGTCGGCCAGCTCGTCTTCCTTCAGCCCGATCTTCACATCAAAATCGACGCCCGCTTGCTTCAGGTAATCCAGTCCTTCCTGAGCGAGTTTGTCGGCCACCAGAATGCGCATACCAGTCTCCCTTCAATTTGGTGCCAGAATGTTAAGAGAGGACAGCGCCGAAAAAAAGGGGACCGTGGCTTGAGCACCGCAATCGGCGGTACAAAACTCCCACCGAATTGTAATCGTGAAGCCCAACGAAACCCGGTAGATATACTCAAGACGACTACGGGCGATCAAGCAAGGAAGTGTGGCGAGCATGGACACCCAGGGCAATCGCTTTTGTTCCGGCGGCGGCGATATTACAGTATCTTGCGCCT
>CAYVKG010000060.1:0-28132 GCA_964451955.1 uncultured Tepidisphaeraceae bacterium | reverse complement strand
GTGGTGGATCGGAAGATGTACATCACGGGTGGAATCGGGCCATCGGCGCACAACGAGGGATTCACGGTGGCGTACGATCTGCCGAATGACTCGGCGTATGCGGAGACGTGCGCGTCGGTGGGGATGGTGCTGTGGAACCACCGGATGGCGATGCTGCACGGCGAGGCGAAGTATGCGGATGTGATGGAGCGGTGCCTGTACAACAATCCGTTGTCGGGGATTTCACTGGACGGGACGAAGTTCTTCTATGTGAATCCGTTGGGTTCAAAGGGGAAGCATCATCGCGTGGACTGGTTTGGGTGCGCCTGCTGTCCGCCGAACATCGCGAGGCTGTTGCCGTCGGTGGGCGGGTATATGTATGCGACGAGCGGGAACACGGTGTACGTGAATCTTTATGCTCAGAGCCGCTCGACGATCCGCATGAAGGACAACCAGGTGACGCTGGTTCAGGAGACGCGGTATCCGTGGGAGGGCGCGGTCAGGATGAGCGTGGATCCGGAGAAACCGGAGGTATTTTCGATGTACTTGCGGATTCCCGGCTGGTGCAAAGGGGCGGTGGTGAAGGTGAACGGCGAGGCGGTTGCTGGCCGCCGGAACGGGTATGCGACGGTGACGCGGCAGTGGAAGGCGGGAGACACTGTCGAAGTAGATTTGCCGATGCCGGTGGAGCGGGTGTATGCGGATCCGAACGTGAAAGCGAACGTTGGGCGGGTGGCGTTGCAGCGGGGGCCGATCGTTTATTGTCTGGAAGGTGTGGACAATGATGGGAGTGTTCGGAATCTGTGGTTGCCGAAGGATTCGAAGCTGAGGGCGGAATTCAGGCAGGATCTGCTGAATGGGGTGACGGTGGTGAAGGGGGCGGCCATACCGCAGATCAGAGGAAGTGAGAATGCGGCACCTGTGCAGTTCACGGCGGTGCCGTATTACGCGTGGGATAATCGATCGCCGGGTCAGATGGTGGTATGGATACCGGAGGAGGCGAAGTTGGCGGAGGCGCTGCCGTCGCCGACGATTGCAAGCCAGAGCAGGCTGTCGGCATCGCACACGTGGCAGGCGGACACGATTGACGCGTTGAACGATCAGGCCGAGCCGTCGAGTTCGAAGGACCAGGGCATTCCGCGTTTCACGTGGTGGGATCACAAGGGAACGACGGAGTGGGTGCAATATGACTTCAAGGCCCCGGCGAAGGTTTCGGGGGTGGAGGTGTATTGGTTTGACGATACAGGAACCGGATCGTGCCGGGTTCCCAAGGGTTGGCATGCGTTGTACAAGGACGGGGGCGAGTGGAAGCCGGTGGCGAATCCGTCGGGATATGGGACGAAGCTGGATGGGTACAACCGGGTGACGTTTGAGCCGGTGACGACGTCGGCGATGCGGTTGGAGGTGGAATTGCAGAGCGGGTTTTCGGGTGGGATTCTGGAATGGCGGGTGGTGGAATAGGGCGGATTTGGCGAACGCAGAAAGGGCGGCCCGCTCCCGGGCTCGCCCTTCCCAGTGCCTATCCTGCTATCGCGGTTACCGTTGGAGCAGCGCCAGAACACTCTGGGGAGAAGTGTTGGCCTGGGCGAGCACGGAGGTGGTCGCCTGGACCAGGATTTGCGCTCGGGTGAGAGCGGCCGTTTCGGTTGCGAAATCGGCATCGCGGATGGCGCTTTCGCTGGCGGTAACATTTTCCAGCGCCACGGACAGGCTATTGATGTTGGAGTCAATGACTCCCTTCTGGAAAGCTCCGAGTCTCCCGCGGAGGGTAGCGACCTGTTTGATGGCCTTATCGATGATACGTTGGGCCTTGACGAGGTTTTTGCTGGCCAGGGAGTTGGAACCGCCGGTAGCCAGCGTGCTGAGGTAACCGGTGGTGGAGTCGCCGAGGTTTCCGCTGGAGACGGAGGCGAGGCCGATGGATGCCTTGTTGGATTCGGCGATCTTGGAACCGATGGCGAAGGTTGCGCCGCCGCCGGTGATGCTGAAGCTGGCGGTGCCGTTGGTGACGTTGGCGGCGCTGGTGAGAGTGAATTCGAGGTCGAGGCCGTTGTTGCGGAAGCTGACATCGAGGCCATCGACTTTGGCGGAGGCTCCATTGACCTTGACGACGGCGTCGGCGCCGTAGTCTTTGCCGCCGGTGCCGCCGACGGTTGTCCAGGTGCCGCTGATGACCTTGATGCCGACGAACTGAGTGGAACCGAATTTGACGCTGTCGAGGCGGAGGTTGGAGCCGGAGAGGCTGGCGCTGACGCCGGTGGAGGTTGTGACGGCATTGACCGCGGTGATCATCTGGGCGACGGTGGTGCCGGTGGCGAAGGTGAGTTGTTCGCTGCCGGAGTTACCGGAGACTTCGATGGTGATGTTGTCCGCGGCGGCGCCGACCTTGCCGACGTGGGCGGTTTGCGCGCTGGTGGCGACATCGACGGCGACAGCGACGGGGCCGCCGCCGCTGGGCAGGAGCGCCGCGTTGACGCGGACGTCGGTGGCGTTAACGGCGGTGGTGGTGGTGTAGTCGTAGTTACCGTTGAGGAGTTTCACGCCGTTGAACTGCGTGGTGCTGGCGATGCGGTTGATGCTGCTGAGGATGGAATCCACCTGCAGCTGGTTGGCGGCGATCTCCTCGCTGGAGAGCGCGCCGGTGTTAGCGGCCTGGTTGGTGAGGCCCTGAATTTCGAGCAGGAGTTGTGAGATTTCGCTGAGGGAGCCCTCGGCGGTATTGATGACGTTTCCGGCGCGGCCGGAGTTGTCGATGGCCTGATTGATGCCGCTGATTTCGCTTCTGAGGGTTTCACTGGCGATCAGGGCGGCCGGCGCATCCTTGCCGCGGTTGATTTTCAAGCCGCTGGACAACCGCTCGAGACGTGTGGACACGTCGGCGTTGTTCTTCTGCAGCTTGTGCATAGCCTGCATGGACGAGATGTTGGTATTGATCCGACTCATGGTATCCTCCGTGACCTGTGGGCCGAGTTCGGTCGGCCACACGCTTGCGACGATCTTCCGTGGTCGTCGCCAATCACTTTTGCGGTTCTTCGACGTGAGCCGGCACAGGCAGATCCAACCTCATACAGGCTCAAAGCCGATCAACGAGTTTTGAAGCAGGAGATACTGAACCGGAACTCCGCCCCGGCACGACAGGCACTGGCTGGGTGGGCAACCTCCTTGTCTAGGAAACCTGCGCGACCGAATCCGTTCGGCCGCGAGCTTGGCGAGTGTTGGCGCCGAGCTATTTGTTCCCTCCCTTTCTCGGACGAATGGACGCGCAGACTTTAACGTGATGTGCTGCAAATTGTGCGCTCGACCCGGTTCTGATAATAGCGGCACGGGCGCTCGCCCTATTGGTGCAGGCGGAATCTGCGCTTCACGGGAAGGTCGGTTGAGGGATGATGCGGTGGCGCAACTGGCCACAGGCGGCATCGACATCGTGGCCGCGAGGCCGTCGCAGGTGCACCACGACGCCACTCGCGCAGAGGATCTCATGAAATGCTCGAACGCGAGTCGGCTCGGGGCATGCATAATGGATGCCGCTGAGGCCGGGGCCGATGGGGTTGTATGGGATCAGGTTGACATGGGCCCGGAATCCGGCCAGAAGCGAAGCCAGTCGGCGGGCCTGTTGATCGGAATCGTTGACGTCTTTGAGCAGGCAGTACTCGATGGTTACGATGCGGCCGGTTCCCTCGTGGAATCGCCGGGCGGCCGCGATGATGTCGGAGACGCTGAAGCGGCGATTGACGGGCACGATACGGCTGCGGGTGTGATCATCGGGCGCGTGAAGAGAGAGGGCGAGATGGACATTGAGGCGGGCGGCAGCGAGTTGGTCGATGCCGGGGACGATGCCGACGGTGGAGACGGTGATCTGGCGTCCGCCGAGTTCGCCCATGCGGGGGGAAGCGATGCGTCGGATGGCGGCGATGACATTGGGGAGGTTGTGCATGGGCTCTCCCATGCCCATGAACACGAGGGTCGAGAGGCGGCGTTTTCGCATCTGCGCCGCATATTTCAGATGGAGGAACTGCTCCACGATTTCGCCGGCTTCGAGATTGCGTTCGAGTCCGCCGCGTGTGGAAGCACAGAAATCGCATCGCATCGCGCAGCCGATCTGGGAAGAGACGCAGCCGGCGGCGCGTGCGGGATCGTGGGCGGGCATCAGGACGGACTCGACGGCTCCACCGCGGACGAAACCGACGAGTAGTTTTTCGGTCGCGTCGGCGCTGGTGACGCGTGTGAGGATGTGTGACTGGCGTAACGGGAGATCGGTGCCGAGGCGAGACTCGAGCGATCGGCCCAGCCGGAGCGAGGGGGGATCGACCTGGCCGGCGCTGTTGTAGAACGCATGCAACAGCCGAGCCGCATGCGAGGGCTTGCAGCCCCACTCGGCGAACCTGGCGGCAAGCGTGTCGGGATCGAAATCGGTCAGGGCGGGTTGTGGACGACGGTTGTTCATGGATCCAGCGTTCCGAAGGGAAGATGAGCCGGCATGGGAGCAGGCCGCTCGTAGGGCGTTTTGATTGCGATGGTCTTGCCCTTGGCGGAGGAATCGAGAAACGCCTGCATCGTTTCGAGGACGGCGAAGGCCTGATGGGCATTGGCCCGGTGCATGCGGCCGGCGCGGATAGCGGTGCACATATCCGCCAGGCCGACGGCCCGGCCGTACCCATCGAGAAACGCATGCGGTACGGGAGTCCAGTCGGACTGGCCTTCCAGGCGAAGATGGACGGGGCCGTCGAAGGCATTGGGATCAGGGACTCGGAGGGTGCCTTTGGATCCGAAGACCGTGATGGGCTGTTGCGGGTCGTGGTTTGGGAAATAGGTAGCGAAGCTGGTGACGATGGTACCCACGACTCCGTTCTCGAACTCGATCGAGCCACAGACATGGTCTGGCGTGGTGACGGCGATTTTCTGGCCGAACATAGGCCCAGGCGTGCCGTCTTTGTTTCTGTGCGTGATGAGACGTTCGGGGATGGCGATTGATGCAAGCCCGGCGACGCGTTTTGGAGGGCCGAACAGATTGAACAGGGCCGTGAGGTAATAGGGCCCCATGTCCATCATGGGACCACCGCCCGGCGCGTAATAGAAGGGCGGGTTGGGGTGCCAGGTCTCGACGCCGCGGCCCATCATGAAGGCGGTGAACGCGACTGGGCGCCCGATGGCACCGTCATCTATGAGCTTGCGAGCGGTCTGGATTCCGGCGCCCAGGAATGTGTCAGGCGCGCAACCGAGCGTCAGGTCTTTCTTCCGGGCGGCATCGTAAAGCCTGGCGCCTTCTTTCAGGCTGATGCCGAAGGGCTTTTCGGAGAAATGATGTTTCCCGGCGCGCACGGCCTGCATGCCCACCGGCACATGGGCTTTGGGCCAGGTGAGATTGAGAATGACCTCAACCGAATCATCCTTCATCATCTGCTCGGTGGTGCAGATTCTGACGCCGTCAAGATTGAACTCCCTGGCCCGGTTCTCGCATCGCTCGCGGATCAGGTCAGATATGGCCACGACCTTGAGAATCGGGAACTTGGGGATGTTTGAGAGGTACTGGGCGCTGACCGCGCCGCAACCGACGATGCCAACAGAGACTTTTCCCGGCATTGAAGGACTCCTTGACCGTTTGTGTGAGACGGCCAACAGAAGCGGGCCGATTCCACGCACGGGTTCAGACTGTTTAACGCCTGGGGGTGGATGTGTCCACGTCCGGCGCGTCAGATCGCAATCGAGCGGCTGGTGAAAAGGGTTGTTGTTTGCCGATCACGGTGATATAAGGACCGCTTCACATTCGCCGCCGTTCCGACGGCTGTCGCCTGATGGATGGGCACGGCTCTTGAATCAGGCGATTCGTTGTTGTCAGGCAGATGCGGTTGTAGCGCATCTCACCTCTGGTAGAGCGGGTCGACGCAGGAGAGCAAATGCACCTCGGCGATTTCCTACCCAAGACCATAGCGCAACCATTGCGCCACAGGGACCGGGCTGTTGAACCGGTTCGGGATACGGGCGTGATATCCAGGATGTGGTTTGAGATGCTTGAGCCTCGCCTGCTACTTGCCGGCGACGTCATAGCTGATCCGAGTCTGCTGGAGGTCATTCGCGAAGAGATCGGCAAGCCTGTCGGGCCCGTCACAGCGATGGATTTGCAGTCGCTGAGCACGCTGGACGCCTCCGGGCGCCATATTCGGGGCATTGACGGACTGGAATACGCGACAGGCCTGCGTTGGCTCAATCTGGCGGGCAACGGCATTGCCGACATCCGGCCATTAGCCGGTCTGACGGGGCTGACGACGCTAAACCTCGGATTCAACCCCCTGGTCGATCCGAGTGTATTGGCGAATCTGCCGGGATTGCAGGAACTGTCGCTTGCGGGCACGGGAATTGACGATATCGGGTTTCTGACCGGTATGATCGACCTGGCGCATCTTGATCTGGCTGACAACTACATTGAGGACATAACCCCGCTGGCCGGGTTGGGGAACCTGGCGCATCTGGAGCTCGGGGGCAACTTCATTTCGGATGTCAGCCCGCTGGTCGATCTTGGCGGGCTGGATCATCTGGACCTGGCGTGCAACGGGATTGGCAATCCGTCTCTTCTGGGCGAACTGAGCAGTCTGGTGTATCTCGACCTTTCGGGGTGCGATGTCCGTGACATCGGCTTTGTGAGCAGGCTGGCGAACCTGGAGGAACTCGGGCTGTACAGCAATTCGGTCGCCGACCTCAGACCGCTTGGCTGGCTGAGCAATCTGCGCCGTCTGCATCTGGGCGAGAACCGGATAAGCGATCTGCGGCCATTGGCTAACCTGACCGGGCTGGAGGATCTGGATGTGTTTGCGAACCAGATCACGGACCTTACGCCATTGGTCGGAATGAGCGGGCTGAGGTCGCTGTACATCGAATCCAACGCCATCGAGGACATCTCGCCCCTGGCAGGCATGCATCGCTTGCAGACGCTGTCCATACCGCACAATCTGATTTCCGACATTGGCTCGCTGGTGTGGCTCACGGAGTTGTCAACGCTCGATATTTCGCATAACTGCCTCGACCTGGGCGAGGAATCGGCAGCGGCGACGATCATCGACGCCCTTTTGGCACGAAACGTGAATGTGACATGGGAGCCACAGACCGCCCCGTTAATTGTCACCGGGCAGGCCGGCAATGACGTGATCCGTGTCACACGCAATGGCACCGATGTGGACATCTACTTCGGCGAAGACGGCAGTGTCGATCCGATGGCCACCGCGGACATCAGCGTGCTGTCCTCGGTGCGCATTGATGCCGGCGAAGGCGATGATATTCTTATTCTTGACTTCTCGAACCACAGTCCAATCCCGCCCGGTGGCCTGTCAATCGACGGCGGAGGTCACAGCAGCGATGCGGGGAATGTGCTGATTCTGTTGGGACTTCCCGACGATGCGGAACTGACGGTGGGCGACAGTCGCATCACGGTTGGGACAGGGACGATCTCCTATTCGAACATTCAGGGCATTCGAATCCCCACCGGCAGACTCGAATCCCTGAGGCTCACAGGATCGTCATCCGCCGCGGTGGTTGCCGGCAATGGACCGGCGCTGCGACTCGGTTCGCTGGCGCTCAGCGACGAAGCCACACTGGATCTGGGAGACAGCGGGCTGATTGTAAGCGGGGGGAAGGATGTGGAGTCCGTCGCAGAATGCGTGATTACCAGGGTTCGGTCGGCCATGGGCAAGGGGGACTGGACCGGCAGGGGTTTGACCAGTTCGGTAGCAAGACTCGCGCCGTTTGCCACTCTGGCCTGCCTCGTCAATGACTCGACGGACGGCAGCGGACCGCTTTTCGAGCGATTCCCGCATTCGGAAGGTGTGCCGGTATCGGCGACGGACATCCTCGTCCGTGTCACGTGGCTGGGAGACGCCAATCTCGACGGCCTGATGAATGCGGACGACTATTTTCTGATCGATCGGGGTTATTTCATGAACGCCAGAGGCTACATCAATGGCGATTTCAATTACGACGATGTTGTGAACGCCGACGATTACTTTCTGGTCGATCAGGCGTTCATCGGCACCATACGGGGGCAGGTTCCAAGCGTTGGTGACGCACCGCTATTGTCGATCCTGGGGACGGGTCGGGTGGAAGGCCGCCCGCCACGTGAGGGGATCAACGCGGAGATTTTCGCGACCGAGTCGCTGTTCTGAGAGGAAACCGATCTCGATTGGAGCGGTCGCACGCGATGGAAGCGCCCCGAAGCGGGAACATGGATCAGGGTTTTTGGGGTGTGAGCGGTTGTTCCGCGAGGATCTTGCCGGTCATCAGGTAGTCCAGCGTCTGCCGCAGTTCGTTTTCGTTTGCGGCGCTGAGGACCAGAGCGCCCGCGTCGCGGACGGCGTTGAATTTGGCGGCGGCAACGTCGAAGGCGATGAAATACGTTGCCGGCCGGCCTTCCTCAGGGAGGCGGGAGATGGCGTTGACGACGTCGGCGGGATGGTAGCCCTGGTTGTTCTCGCCATCGGTCAGGACGAGGATGTGGAGTCGGGACTTGGCGGCGCCGTCGAGGTCGCGCTTGGCGCGAACGATGGCGTTGCCGATGGGCGTTCCGCCGTTGGGCCTCATTCTGTTGAGAGCGGATTGGGCGGCGGAGAGATTGGGCGGAGCGAGCGGGATGACGGTGCGGCAGGAGGGTTCGTGAGGTCGTGAGGAGAATTCGTACAGCCCGATCAGAAGGGACTTTTCGGGGTGTTCCTTAACGAACTGGTCGGCCTGGCTGAGGAGGTTGAGAACGGAACGCCTGGCGATGTCGATTTTGGGTCGCTCGTTGCCGTCGGCGTCGCGGACTTTTTCGTTCATGGAGCCGGAGACATCGACGAGGACCGCCAGCGCAACGCCATCGGCGCGTTTGAGGTCGGCAGGCGGCTGGAGTTGTTCGAGGATGGGGTTGGCAGCGACCTGCTGGTAGGCGGGGGCGGGTTGGGGGCGAGGCTTGACCGTCGTTGTCGCGTCGTCGCATGTGAAGATGCGGGAGATGAGGATAAGAGCGATAACCACCGCAATGAAGGCGCGGACGGCGTTTGCCACCGGGCTTCCGCCGACATGTCGATGCGTATGCATGGGATTGATCCTTCCGATCTGTGCGGGCGATCGAGAGCAAGCCGTCGTTCGCGAGGGAGTCACGTCCCGCCGCGCGCGCCACCACCTTGGGCACAAGTGCCCGATTCACGCAAATTCTCTCTTGCCAAATCCGATCCGGATCATTGCTGCTCGGCCGGGAAGACGCTGATCTCGACGCGTCGATTCAGGGCCTGGTTGTTGGGGTCGGCCTGGTCAGCGGGATCGGACCAGCCTTTGCCGGCGACGGTGAACTTCTGCGGGTCGAATTTGTACTTATCGACCAGCGCCCGCTTGATGGACTCGGCGCGGGCCAGGGACAGGTCTTTGACCGCCTGTTCGGGGACGCGGCCTCGCATGGAGGAGTCGGTGTGTCCCTCGATCAGAATGACACAGCGGGCGAACTGCCCGGCCAATCGTGCGACGGCTTCGAGGGTTCCATCGACATTGGGGTCGTAGAGTTTTCCGTTGATGACGGCGCCAAACTCGTCGTGCGCGGGCTCATAGGGGTTGGCCGAGTTGGGATAGAAGTTGATGCGAATGGTTTGGGTGAGGGGGGCTTCGGCGCCCTGGACCTTGCGGACCATGGCGGGGGTGAAGGTGGGGACGGACTCGTCCTGGTGGTGCTTGAAGAGGCCCTCCTGGTCAATCTTCTTGATGAATGTGAAGTCGAGAACATTATCAAACTCGACGGGCGCGGGGATTCGTCCAAGGACTCGGTAAACGGCGGCGGCGGACTTCCAGGTGCGTTCGAAATTGGTCGGGTTGGAGGAATTCAGGAGGAACTGAGCGTTCTCCGCGAAGTTGGTCGGGTGGGCGTCGGCGCGCATGCCTTCCACGTCAGCGGGCTTCATGGCGAATGCATCGGCCATCCACTTGCACGGCTCGGCGGGGTCCTTCTTCACCATGTCCATGCCTTCGAAGATGCCCTTGATCAGCCCTTCGACGATCTCGGGATGATCGCGGACGAAATCGGCCCGGACGGCATAGACGTCAGCGATGAGTTTGTTGGCGTCCTTGGTGCTGGAGAGGATTCTGGTTTGTGGAACCCGGTCGGCGATGTTGTAGATGTCGGGCGCCCAGGAGACGCAGGCGTCAACGGATTTGTCGGCGACGAAGGCGGCGGCGGCTTCGAAGGCGGTGGCGGTGAACTTGGTCTTGACGTCCGCGGGTTTCAGGCCGGCGGATAGCAGGAGGGAGTTGAGGTAATACTCGGAGGGGGAGTTCTGTGCCAGGGCGATGGTCTTGCCTTTGAGGTCGCGGACGTTCTTGATGGCGTTGCGGACAACGATGCCATCGCCGCCATTGGACCAGTCAATCTGCTGCACGATGCGGGGCGCGGTGCGGGAATCCTTGACCAGTTCCGGGGCAAAGAGGACCATCATGTCGACAGTTCCCCAGAGCGTATGGACTTCGCCGGCGGCATAGGCGTCGCGGGCGGCGACGGGATCGTCCATGAGGACCATTTCGACGCGGAAGCCGTACTTTTTGAAGAAGATGGACTCGTCATTGGCCTTGATCCCGTGATTGGCTGCGATGACGGGTAGCCAGCCGGACCAGATGTTGTAGGAGAAGCGAAGCGTCTTGGTGTTGTTGTCCCATTTGTACTGGGAAACGCCTTTGGGCGGAGGGAGTTTGTCGGCGGCAACGTACTTGTATTCCTTGACGGTGGTCACGCCGGCGGTATCGGGGCTTTCGGGCTTGGGCAGTTCGGTCGATTCAGCCCCCCCGCCGCCGGTGGCGGCGGTCCCCGGGGTGTTCGTGGCGGCCTTGCGGGTCACGATGTAGATTCCGCCGCCGACCAGGGCCAGGATCAGCACAATCGAGAGGATCTTGCCGAGGGGCGTCAGACCGGTTGAGGGCGTAGGCGATTGAGTCATGTTTCACCTTCCAGTTGTCCGTATCGTGTCGTCGACGGCGTGATGATCCTATTGGGGCGTCTGTTGCGCAGGCCCGATGTCTTTTGTCGCGGGGGCCGCGATGGATTCGGCCGCCGGCGAGGCTGCGATGCCTTGGGAGGCAAGGAACTCCGCCAGCGCGTTCTGTTCCAGCGCCTTGCGTTCGTTTTCCTTTTCCTGGACGGCGCCGATGTCCACCATGTCCTTCGCGACGCGGGCTTTTCCGGCGGAGACCTCATAACGCTTGTTGAGAATCTCCTCGACCGTCTTCATCGTGTCGCCCAGGTCGCCGACCTTGAACGCAACACTGCCCAGCGCGGATGCGGCTTCGGCCTGGGCTTCTTTGACCTTGACCTGGGAAAGCTGGCGTTCGAGTCGCTGCACTTTGTCTTCGAACTCCTTTTGCGCGACCTTGGCCTGGCGCATGTTCGCCTGATACGCCTCTTCCGTATCGGCGAGTTCCTGCGTATCGGTGGTCAAGTCGGCCTTGAGGTCCTGAAGTTCGCGGGCGAGCGACCCGGCCAATTCCAGATTGTTTGCGCGGTGGTTGGCCAGGATCCGGCGCTCCAGGTCCTGGGCCTTGACGCTCTTGGCGCGGATCTGCGCCTTGAGCCGCTCGGCAATGCCCGCCAGGCGAGCCAGCGCCTGGTTGTACTGCGCCATGCGATCGCGGAACTCCTGTCGCGCCGCTTCCATGAGCGCTTCGGGGTTGCGTTCCTCGATGCCGCTGATGAACAGGCCCAGAAAACCCCTGAAAAGCCGACCGATTCGTGCGAAGATAGCCATGCGTGTTCCCGGTGTTGGCGATTTTTCAAAATTATAGCGGCGTATGGGGGGGGTACAAGGCAAACGGAGTTATAAAGCGCGGCCCAGCTTATATGCGTGGCGAGACGCGATGCAGCGCGTCAGGCGGCAGGCTCGTCGCTGATGGTCACAACCGGTTTGTCGAGCAGATACGAGATCGTTGCGGCGAGTTCCTTCTCGTACGCGATCTTCCGCCTGCGCCAGTCACCAAACCGCTCCTCGTCCATTTTGGATTCTTCGTGAAGTCGGGCAACCTCCTCCTGCAACTGGCGGATCTGCGATTCGATCTCGGCGATGCGACGCCGGTGCGTATCGGCGCGGCCTTCGAGCTTGCTCCTGGCGAAGCCCTCGTAGGCATCGATGGCCTGATCGCGCGCGATGGCGTCCTTGATGAGGTCGTCAACCTGCGCCTTCTCCGTCGCCAGCAGACCCAGAACCGCCTGTTGGACGGCGGGCCGATCCATCGCCTTGAACTGATCCGTCGCCAGGAGGGTTCTGAGGCGTTCGATGGTCCAGCCGTGGGCGGCGGGTTTCACGCCGGCGGCTTCGAAGATCCGGTCGAAGGTGACGCCGAGTTCCGCAGGCATCTCCGCGAGGTTCCGCACCTCCTGGCTGCGAATCTCGGCGGCCAGATCCTTGAGAGTCACCGAGCGAGTGGTCAGCTTGTCGGGAGCTTTCGGGTCGGCAACCTCAACGACTCGGACCAGGCCAAGGGTGCTGCCAATCGAACTGAGCCAGTTGATGACGCCCATGGCTAGACAAACCTCCGCAGTTCGGTGATACGCTGGTCAATCTGTTCGGGGGTCAGGTCCTGATACAACGGGGGAAGGAATCGGCGATCGGTGCATTCGCGCACGGCAATCAGATCCATGTACTGCAGTTTCCGAGTGTCGGCGCTCGGGCGTACCTCGGCGAAAGCCTGTGCGAGCATGTCCTTGAGCGGAGGGCGCGGCTCCGGGGCCAGTTCATGTTGGCGCAGAGCGCGGACGAGGATGCCTTCGATCTCGTTGCCGCCCAGTTGCGCGTCTTCAGGAAGAGCCGGGATATCCGCGTCTTGGAGCTTGAACCTGAGCTTGCGGGCGACGGACGTCAGGAGCACTCGCATCTCGGCAGCCGTCTGTGGGGGGAAGAGCGGGACGTGAACGTCAAGTCGGCCCTGGCGTTTCAGGTCGACTTCGAGCAGGTCCGGGCGTGAGGTGGCGAAGACCCAGATGATCTTGCCCCGATTGCGTGTATCGGACATTTCCTTAGCCAGGGCGGCGTAGACGCGACCGGACAGGCCCGAATCGTCGCCGCCGCCTTCGCGTTTGCCGGTCATCTGGTCGGCTTCATCGACGAAGACGACGACCTGGCCGAGCGCGCGAAGGATGGCGAAGATCTTTTCGAGGTTGGATTCGGTGGCCCCGACCCACTTATCGCGGAAGTTTTTGAAGACCACGCACGGGATGCCGAGTTCGCCCGCCCAGCACTGGACAAGGAAGGTCTTGCCCGTGCCGATCCGGCCGGCAAAGAGGTAGCCCATCGGCAGCGCGTGGAGCGCGCCTTTCCGGAGCAGTTGTGTGTCCTCGCGAAGCCAGGTTTTGACGGCATCGCAGCCGGCGACATTGTCGAGGGTGAAGGGGGACTCGAGAAACTCGAGCAGGCCCAGGCATTCTCGTTCGATCATCTCCTTCTTCATTTTGGTGAGGAAGGCGGCGGTGATGGTCTTGTTGTTGTTCAACGCCAGAGACAGGACGGTCGTCGCGCCAACGCGGGACAGGCCGGTGAGTCGGCGGGCGAGGGTATCGACGCTCACCTCGCACTTGGCGGGCAGATCGGGCATGCGGGAGGATGCCAGAACCTGAACATAGGCCAGCATCTCCGCCTCGTCGGGCAGTGGAATCTTGAGCTTGGATGCGTGCGGATTGTTGACGATGAGGTCATTGAGGTCGTTGAGTCGTTCGGTGAGGAAGACGGTGGCGATGTTGGATTGGAGGACGGCGGGGTCGTTGGCCCAGCCGAGGGCCTTGACGACGTTGGCGGAGAAGTCGCCGCCCAGCTGGATGGCGTCGCCGTGGGGGACGACGAACTCGGCGAAGTCGATGACGATGGCGATGCGGGAGGGGACGTTGCCTTTGGCGACGGCCTGAAGATTGAGGGTGCGGAGGAGGTATCGGTCGAGCAGTTCCATGGCCTTGCCGGGCTCGCGGATCTGGGCGAGGGTTCGGGCCTCGGTGCTGGCGAACTGTTCGAGCCAGTCGCCCCAGTCGTCGGCGCCCTTGGCCGGTCGGATGCCTTTGCCGCGGTCGTAGTGCAGAACGACATCGTAGTTTTCGAACATGACCTCGTTCAGGAACGACTTCAGCGGCAACAGTTTCTGCGACGCGTTCACGGTTGCGGGAACCAGGTCGAAGATATTGCCGTGAAGGATGAACTGCGCGACCGAGCCGGACTTGAACAGGTCGCGCATCTCTTGTGCCCAGGGCGGGAGTTGGTGGGTCATTGCAGTTCCTTGGCGGTTGGCGTTTCCGCCGGCGCGGGGATCGGGATGGCGGGCGGCTCGGTGAGCAGGTCTTCAACGCTGCCGTACACCTGCTGCTGCTCGCGAATCCACTGGTTGGTATTGCCCAGCGTGGCGGAGATCGCATCGATGCGTTGGGAGACGGCGACGGGGTCGGTGGAGATGACGGCCTGCTCGCGAATGAGTTCAACCTGCTGCTCGATTCGCATGAGCTCGGCGTCGAGGAACGCGAGCTTGTCGCGGGCTTCTTTCTGTCCCTGGAGACGCTGCTGGAGGATTTCGAGCTGGCCGCCGTACGAGCGGCGGAGTTCTTCGGTGAGATTGGGGTTCTCGAGGAGTTTCTCGAGACGTTCCTTGCGGTCGGACAGCGCCTCGCCCCCTTGTCGGAGGGACGACGAGGCATCGCGGAGGATCTTCTGGATGGACTGGCGCATCAGAAGCAGGCGAAGGTACATCCAGAGCAGACGGCCAAGGCCCTCGGACTGGGTATCGAGCTGTACGGACGGATCCGTGGCCTGCTGCTGGGAGAGAATGGCCTGACAACGCAACTCAAGGGTACGGAAACGGTCCTGGTCAGGAGGCGTCAGCGAGGCGGTCAGGGAATGGAGTTTCCAGATCCACTGGCGACGCGCCGCGACGAGCTGGGAGCCGTTCACGAAGTTCTGAAACCTCGCATTTGTCGAGAGGATGTACAGGTATGCCAGTTCCAGCCCCGCGCCAAGGAGCCAGAACCCGGGATTGAGCACGCCAAGGAGCCCGAAGGCACCCAATCCAATCCAGTTGGGAGGCACGAACATTCCGATGGGCCGGGCGTTGAATGCGGCGCGAATGTAGTCCCAGAAGCTGCGTTTCATGACTGATCCCGTCGGGTAGCGTATCGGCGTTTGGGCGAATCCACAACGGCGGGCCAGAAGCCCTTTCCGTCTATTGGCCACGGCCCGGCGGCCTGGAATCGCTGACGCGTCGGAAGGCCTCGGTCACTACTTTGACGGCGGTCTTGAATTCCGGTTGTTCCTGCGCCATCAGGGGCGGAACACCCGCGGTTGGGGGAATGCCGTCGCGAATGTCATAGGCGATTTGACCAGGGGCGCGAGAGAAGATCCAGATGCGATCCGACAGGTAGACGGCCTCGGTAATGCTGTGCGTAACGACGAAAATCGTGGGTTGAATGCGATACCACAGGTTTACGATCAGTTCCTGCATGCCCAGGCGCGTGGGCTCGTCGAGGGCCGAGAACGGCTCGTCCATGAGGATGATCGGCGGTTCCAAGGCGAGCGTACGGGCGATCGCGACTCGCTGTTGCTGGCCGCCTGAGAGTTGGTGGGGGTATTTGTTTTCGTGACCTTCAAGGCCCACCTCCTGAATCAGCCGCATTGCACGATCGCGACGGTCGGCGGGGGAGAGTGGCAGGGTTTTTCGATTGATTTCCATGCCGAACAGGATGTTCCTGAGGACAGTCAGATGCGGGAAGGACGAATATTGCTGGAAGATCATGCCGCGGTCGCGGCCGGGGGAGGCGACCACCTGGTTGCGCACACGAACCTGTCCCTCGGTGGGTCTTTGGAAACCGGCGATGCAGTTGAGGAGGGTTGACTTGCCGCAGCCGGAGGGACCGATGATGGAGATGAATTCGCCGCGGCCGGGGACATCGTCGATCCGGAAAGAGATGTCGCTGATGGCGGTGAAACAGCCGAACCGGACGGTGAGATTCGAGCACTCGACAACGGCCGGCGCGGATGAGGGTTTCAGGGTGGTCATGCCGCCTTCCTCCGATAGGGGAAGAGGAATTGGCCAAGGCGGTCCCAGATCAGATCGGAAACCCAGGCGATGAGCGTAATCAGCACAATCACCAGGTAGATGTGCTCGCGCGGGCCGCGCCGTTGGGATATCCCGATCAAAGCGCCCAGACCATCTTCGATGACGAACATCTCGACGAAAACGAGGTACGTCCAGCCGACGCCAAACGCCAATCGCATGCCCTGCCAGATCGACGGCAACGCCACCGGAATCAGAACGCGCCAGATGATCTGCAGGCGGCTGGCGCCGAGGGTGTAGGCCGTCCGAAGGTACACATCGCCGACGGAATCGATCGCCGTCACAACGAGGGGCAGCAGGTAGATGCCAAAGGTCAGGGCAAGGAAGACCACTTTGTGCCTCTCGCCGGTGCCCAGCAGGAGCATCATGACGGGGGCCAGCGCGACGATGGGGATATACCCGCAGGCGGTGGTGGCAGGGGTGAACAGCGAGCGGAATGTTCCGAACGACGCCATCAGGATGCCCAGGGGGAGGCAGATGGCGGCAGCCAGGAGATAACCCAACGCCACTCGCCGGAGCGAGACCAGGGCGTTGTGGAGAAGATCGCGGCTGCTGACCAGTTCGCCCACGCTGTTGAGCACTTCCATCGGACTCGGCAGGCTCGAACGGCTGATGATCCGTTCCTCAACAGCGCCGCGAGTGACGAACCACCACGCACCGATGAGCACCATAACGGGTACGAACCCGAGAACGATGCCGACGGCGCGCGGGACGCGGCCGCGGATTTGCAGGAGCCACTGGGGGAACATGGCCAAGAGAGTACCCGGAGGGGGGGGGCTGTCAATCGAGTATAAAGATTGCCTCCGGCTCTAACGCCGAATCAGCATGGCTGCTTTTATGGATCGGCTGTCTGCTTCATTCGCTCTCGCTGTTGCCGTTTCAGGGGGGATTTGGTTGGGGACGGGCAATTGGGCCTTAGTCGCCTTTGTAGGATCGCCAATTGTGCCTAAGGGATGACGGGGTGCAGCCCGCCGCGCGCCGCGAGAGAAACGGATGACGATTCATATCGCGTCCATGGTCCGAGCGGGGAGGGCGACATCACAGCGGGTCGCCTGCGGGCCGAGACTTATTCTCATGGGCACAGGCGCTTTAGCTGTTCTGCCGGGCCGGGCCTTGGGTATCGCCGTCGAGGAGCGTCGGCGTAACGAAGAAATACAGATCAGTCAGGCGCTGCTGGGAACGATGATTCTTGAAGAGCCAACCGAGAATGGGGATGTCGCCCAGGCCGGGGACTTTGGATTCGCGCGTCGTGGTGCGAATCATTCGAAGGCCGCTGATGACCAGGGTGCTGCCGTCGTTCACCGTGACAGCCGTCTCGGCTTCACGGGACTCAATGACGGGGTTGACCAGGGCCTGAGGGGAGGTTCCGCCGGTCAGCGTCGGGAGGGGCGTGAAGCCGGAAACCGAGGAGACAATCGAGATGGTGTGGAGTTTGACGCGATCCTCGCCCACCGCCTGCGGGGTGATGTACAACTGCACGCCAACCGGCTTGTACTGTGTGGTCGTCTGCAGGACGTTGTTCACGAGACTCGCCGATTGAATCGGCATCTCCTGCCCGGCGAGCATGTAACCGGTCTGGCCCGCCGCAACCGTCATCCGCGGCGAAGACACAACGCGAATCAGGCCCGCATCCGCAAGCAACTGAAAGCTGGTCTCGACGGAAACGCCCGCGTCCTCGAACGTCTTCATCAGCGACAACACGGATCCCTGGAACTGATTCCCGCTGTTAATCGACTGCAGCATCTTCTGGGTGTCGAACGCGGAAAACGCGGACTGGCTGGCGGTCTCGCCAACATGCTGAATCAGCACGCGTGCGCCCTGCTGGAGGTCAAAATCGCGGCTGACCTCGAAAATCTTGGCGGAAATCTCAACCTGCTTGGGCGGAACATCCAGGCGAGAGAGCATGTCCAGAACGGACGACTGCATGATCCGGTCGCAGGTCACGACAATCGTATTCTCGCGGGGTAGAGGGGTCACCGTGCCTGCCGCCCCAAGCTGCTGCTGAAGAACGGTCACCAGCGGAACCAGGTCCGGAGGGGTAATGGTCACATTTCTGCGAGCGGTTGCGGCATCCCGAGCCGTCATCACGTTTGTGCCGCCGTAACTGCGCAGATTCCAGATCAAACGCACTTTGCCGTCCGGCAGGGGCACTACCTGCACGGGAAGGCCTTCTTCGGAAACGACCGGAATTGTGATGGTCTGCACCGTGGGCTGGGTGGACGCCCCCGTTGAGGGCTGTGTCGCCGGTCCAGCCAGGGTGACTTGCATGTACTGGCGTTGAGGGGATGTACGCCTGCCCGAGCGGCGAGAAGTCTTTGGAGTCGTTTGGCCCGGTTCGTCAGCCTCCGTCAATTCCTTGGCACCGAACTGCTCCCAAGCGGACTTTGGGCCTTTTCGCTCCAGAACGGTCCATTTAACTTCGTTGGCTCGGCGATCGCTCTCCCGATTGGCGGCTTCATCTTCGCTTCGGGCGGCGGGAGCATTCTCATCATCAAAATACTGTGTTGTCTGGCTCACCTTCTCCACACAACCGAGCCCGGCGGCCGCCAGAATCAGCACGGCCGCGGCAGCGCCGCGGCGCAATATGGCATAGCCAGGTATCCCCCGTCTGCCGGTGGTGCTGTTCCTGGGTTTGTTCATAGAACTCCTCGTTAAGCCGTTCCTTCCACTCGCCGTGCGACTGCGGACTCCGAACACGAAACGCCGTCTTGCCGTACTTCTCTTACCCAACCGAGTCGCACACGACTCCTACGATGCTGTCGGCTGATCGCCGGCGGCAGGAACAACAACGCCCGCCTGCGAACGCCTACCAGCGTTCCATCTGGTCATACGCATGCGTTACCGCGTTGTTGAATACCGTTCATTGCTCGCACCGAAGAACTCGCAGGCCATCCAATCGGTATTATCGGCAAAAACGGAGGCGTGCATGCCTGTTTTTCGAGCCAATATCAGGATCTCTTTTATCACCTAAAATCATAACATATCAACGGTTAAAATCCCGACCCCAGTCTTTTGTCAATCGCATGCGCCTTCGCCGCCAGGAAAATGAAAACGGATTCAACCAATGCTGGTTTGACATGATGGCTAGCCCGAGGAGGCCCCCGCCTATGTGGGCAGCCTCACCTCCGGCGTTTCGACCTTGGAACAGGACCGCATAGAAAGCGATGCCCATCATCACCCACGCCAGCGTCTTGAGCCGCATTGGAATCGGCGGGAACAGCAGCATGACGGTCACGTCGGGGGCAACCCGGGCCGCCGCCATCAGAATCCCGAAGATTCCCGCTGAAGCACCCACGAGCGGAACATATGGATTCGTGACCAGGTAACCCAGCATATACAACAGAATGTAGCCAACCGCCCCACCGATGCCGCACAGGAGATAAAACGCCAGGAATCGGCGCGATCCAAAATAAGATTCGACGATGGGGCCGAAAAAGTACAACGCAAACATGTTCCCGAGCAGGTGCATCGGCGAGGCATGGAGGAACTGGAATGTGATGAACCGCCAGACCTGCCAATTGAGGATGGCCATGCTTTCGGAGAAGAAACCCCACGCTTCCAGAGTATTCATCGGCATCTGAAAGAAGCCGGGCGCGGTCAACACCCAACGTGGCGTCATTTGATCAATGAAGAAGACGGCAACGTTAATTACTATCAGCCAAGTGGTTACGGACCACATGTGAAAGACGGCAAATCCGCCGCGTGGTGCTTCGCGATAATAGTCGCGGTCATAGATGCCCATATGCAGGGTAAGTCTAGACTGAATCCTGGCCCGTCTCAATGCCGCGATGAAGATTGAGCAAGACCCTGACGCACCTGCCCGCATCCTTGGGATTGTGAAATGGACCTTTCTGTCGGGGTCGGAGCCGTTGTCAGGAGGGTTCGCTGTTCCGGTCAGCCGGGCCGGCTGGTGCATTTGTGCGGGGTGGGAAGTCTCGGGAACCCGTTGGGCCAGCCCCAAACACCGGGACACGATGGGCGTCTGGCAATGTTCTCCATCGGGCGGCGTCTATGTCTTTGGAGACAGGCGAAACTGGCTATAGGTGATGGCATCGAGGTCCAGGGCCGCGAAATCGCCCCGGACATAGGCAAGGTGAGCAAGCCCCGCGCACATGGCGGCGTTGTCCGTGCAGTAGGCGGGTTCCGGAAAGAACACAGGAACCGGGAACTGTGACAGGGCCTGTCGCAAACCGCGGTTGGCCGAGACACCACCGCCGATCATGATGCTTTTCCCTCCGGTTTGGGTGAGCGCGCGATGGAGCTTTCGGCAAAGGACATCAATACACGCAGCTTGAAAACTGGCGGCCACATCGGCGACGTCCCGGCTCGACAACGAGTTGACCGGCCGTTCCCGACCCTGGTAGCCCCGCACATGATAGAGAACGGCTGTCTTCAGGCCGCTGAATGAGAAATCCAGAGACTTCCGCCCGAGCATCGTTCGTGGAAAGGGCACTGCGGCTGCATCGCCGGTGGCGGCGAGCCGGTCAATGACCGGCCCCCCCGGGTAGCCGAGCCCCAGAATGGAAGCGACTTTGTCGTAGGCTTCGCCGACGGCATCGTCGATCGTGGAACCGATCAGGCGGACATTCGACAGGTCGGTCAAGTGATAGAGAGCCGTATGACCGCCGCTGACCACCAGCCCCACCGCGGGCATCGGTGGCGTCACATTGCCTTGGAGGACGGTGGAATACAGATGCGCGTGAACATGGTCAACCGCGATCAGTGGCTTGTTGAGCCCCAGGGCGAGCGTCTTGGCGGCAGTGACGCCGATGAGCAGCGACCCGATCAGGCCCGGCCGATGGGTAACGGCAATGGCGTCGAGGTCCGCAAGCGACACCGCGGCGTTGGTCACGGCATCCGAAATGACCGGCAGAATGTTCTCAATGTGGGCGCGGCTGGCGATTTCCGGCACCACGCCCCGGTATTTGGCGTGAAGCTCAATCTGCGATGCCACCACGTTGCTTTGCACGCGATGCCCGTCGGCAACGACGGCGGCAGCGGTTTCATCGCAGGTGGACTCGATGCCCAGAATCAGCGCCATAGCCTGATTTACCATGATCGATCGAAGAAATGAAGTAGCCGGGCAGTCGCCTGAAGGGTTATCAGACGTCGGACCGGACAAGAGGTCAGCGGTTCGTGCGATTGCCCGCGGAATTCGATAGACAATCCACGAAGTTTGGGTCAGAATTGGGCGACAGGGACAGGGTAGTCGGCAACCGTTCATCAGCAAGAGTGAGGATGATATGGCATTTGGCATTGGCGGATGGGGGCGACGGAAGGCTCTGTCCACGCGAAAATCACGACGACAAATAGCCGACGCCTGCCGGATTGAGGCGCTGGAGCAACGGCAGCTTCTGACGCTCCTGATTCAGATTCGCGATACCGAGGGCAATAGCTCGTTGAAGGTCACCTCCTCCACCGGACAAATCAACCTCGAAGTATGGGCAACCGTCACCGGATCGGACAGCAACACCAAGAACGAAGGCCTGAGCTTCGTAATGGGCAGTTTCAAGAGCACCAACGTCGGAGGCGGCGCCGCGATGGCGAATCTGTTCGCCGAACCCCTCTCTCCCTTTGATGCCACATCCTCCACCGGCGGGACCCAGGTCGACCTGGATGGCGACGGGGATCTCGATGTCGGGAGCAATGACGACACCACTGCCGCCGGGTTTTTCCTTGGTCGCGCCTCCCCGGCGCAATACCTGCGGTCGACCACGCGAGTGGCCACCTTGACCGCCTCGGTCAGCCAACTGCTCGCGGGAATTCAAACCGACATCACCTTTGTCCCCCGATATGGCCCTTCGGGCGAGGGTTGCCTTTGGATCGAAGACGGCAACGCCAAGAACTACAAGAACGGCACGATCGAGGTCTCGCCGTTCAGACTGACGCGGACGGATGCCGCCGCGCCGACGGCTACCCTGAACACGCTCGCCGCGGTCACCGAGGGCACAAGCACCTACGACTTCTCCGTGACCTACAACGATGACATCGGTGTCAGCCGCGCAACCATCGGGGATGGCGATGTGATCGTGACGGACCCCAGCGGTCAGACGCTCAGCGCCGTGCTGCTCTCCGCCAACAGTAGCGGCAATGCCAAGCAGATCATCGCGACGTATCGGATCAATGCTCCGGGCGGAGCGTGGGACGGAACCAAGAACGGAACGTACACCATATCCTCGGCCGCCGACCAGGTCACTGACGACGCGGGCAAGAAGGTGGCCGCGGGAACGCTCGGAACCTTTGAGGTGGCTTTTGCCGTCCCGGAAGGCGTTCCCACCGCAGCGCTCATCGCCAGCACCACCGCGGTCGGCGGGGCAAAGTCCGTCGATCTCACGGTCACGTACACCGACGACAACGCGATCAGCCTGGCAACGCTAGGCGACGGCGATCTGGTTGTGACAGGGCCGGACGGGAAGACGCTGACCGCCAAGTTCGTTTCGGCGGACCAAAACACCAACGCGGCGACAATCACGGCGACCTATCGCGTCAACGCGCCGGGCGGCATGTGGGATGCGACCCGAAACGGCCTTTACACCGTGACCACGGCGACAGGGCAGGTCACCGATGCGGCGGGGTTCTCCGTTGCAACGACCGGCCTGGGCACGTTCACCGTCAAAGTGGCCAATGCCGTGCTGTCCAGCAGCGGCATCCTGCGCGTGATCGGAAGGAACAAGAATGACACCATACTCCTGTCAGCCAAGTCAAAGACCACGTACGTGACCTTGAACGGAAAACAGACCAAGTTCAGCACCTCAAAGATCAAGACCATTCAGGTTTACGGCTTGGCCGGTAATGATGTCATCACAATCGGTTCGGGTGTGATCGGATGCACGTTGGACGGCGGCGCCGGCAAGGACACAATGACCGGGGGCAACGGAAACGACACGATCTACGCGAGGGATGGCAGCGTGGACGTGATTAACGGGGGAAAGGGAAATAACCGCGCCAAGGTGGACAAGAGCGACCGCGCGCAGAATATCCAGGTCTTCCTGAAGTAGCCGTCGGCCGATCACAGCATCAGTTGCATATAGACGACATCCAGCCATCGGTCGAACTTGAAGCCGACCTCTTTGAGTTCCGCGCAGGGTCGAAACCCCAGCTTCGCGTGCAATGCGATGCTCGCCGCCTGCGATGCGTCAATCGACGCCAGTATCGTGTGATACTCCAGGTCCCTCGCTCGCCGGATCAGGTCCTTGAGGATGATCGCCCCCAGCCCGCGATGATGCATATCGTGGCGGATGTAAACGGAGTCCTCGACTGTTTTCCGGTACGCGCAACGCGGGTGAAACCGCGACAACGATCCCCAGGCCACCACCCGGCCGTCCATCTCGCCCACGGTGATCGGATAGCGAGGCCCGTGCGAGGCATACCACTCCGCCCGCTGCGAATCCGACGTGGGATCGGTCTCATATGTGCAGGTCGAGTGAAAGACGTAGTAGTTGTAAATTTCATTGATGGCGATCAGATCCGCCTCGGTCGCCAATCGGACCTTCATGTCACTCATACCGGGAAGCCTTCTTTGGTGAATTTCCCATCCACGCTGACCTTCTCGCCGTCGATCTCGATGAATCCCCCCGGGCGCAGATCGACAACCATGTCCCAGTGCAGGGCGGATTCATTGGTGTTGCCGGTCTCCGGGTAGCCGGCCCCGACCGCGAAATGCACCGTCCCGCCGATTTTCTCGTCAAACAGCGTGTTCCGCGTGAACTGCCGGACACCGTAATTCGTGCCGATGGCGCATTCGCCCAGGAACCGGGACCCCGCGTCGGTGTCGAGCATCTTGATCAGGAAATCTTCCCCTTTCGACGCCGTCGCATTCACCACCTTCCCGTCGCGAAACGTCAGCCGGACATCGATCACCTCTCGCCCATGATACACCGCCGGGAAGCTGAAATTCACCTGCCCGTTGACCGAGTCGAGGACGGGACCTGTGAACACCTCGCCGTCCGGGAAATTCTCGTGTCCATCGCAGTTGATCCACTTTCGACCGGCGACCGACATGCGAATATCCGTCCCATTGGCCGCGACCACACGGTAGTCCTTCTTGCCGTTCAGGAAGTCCACGAGCCGCTGCTGCCGCCGGCTGATCGCCTTCCACTCCGCCACCGGGTCCGCCTTGTCAACCAGCCCCGCCCCCAGCACGAAATCCTCGTACTCCGCCAGGCTCATTTCGGCGTCCTGCGCGCTGGCCGATGTCGGATACTGCGTTCCGGTCCACTTGAGCGACCCCGCCGCGGCTCGCTTAAGGAACGTGTCCAGGATCGATTTCCTCGCCGCCTGCTGAAGGCGCATCTTCTCCGGGTCGCAATTGGTCAGCGACCGCGTGTTCTCCTCTCCCCAGATGCCGATCGATACGTCGATTCGCTCGACTTCGAAAACGTTGACGGGGTTGACATACGACAACTGCGCCGAATCCGCATTCTTCAGCAACATCTCCTGCAAACACTCCGGAACCATGCGAACCATCGGATGGGCGCCCGCCTCGATCACCTTTCGATAGACCTCCGCGATCAGTGGCTCCGCCACGGGAGGCCCGCTGATCCGCACCAGTTGCCCCTTCCGCACGCCCGTGCTGTACTGGACCAGAATCGCCGCCAGTTTCTCCAATCGAGCATCTCGCATGGGCGAATTCTAGAACACCCACGCCCTCGGCGAAAGAGGCGGGGTCTGGCCCCTCCCGGCCCGGCCGCCTCCTGCCCTATAATCAAGTGATTCAGCGACCGAAAGGAACCGATGCCCAATGCCCCGGCGTGCGCAATCGTGATCTTTGGCGCCAGCGGCGACCTGGCCCAACGCAAGCTCATACCCGCCATCTATGACCTGGCCAATGAGGGACTGTGCAACGAGCACTCCTATGTGGTCGGGTTTTCCCGCACCCCGATGACCGACCCGGAATTCCGCGCCGCCTGCCGCAAGAGCATCGCCAATTTCGCCCGAAGCCGCCCGATTGATCAGGCTCTCCTGGCCGGCATGGAATCTCGCATTCACTACCTGTCGGGCAATTACGGCTTGCCCGATGACTACGCACGACTCGACCAGTTGCTCCGGGAGCTTGACCGGGAACACGGCGCCGCTCCCAACCGCCTGTTCTACCTGGCAACGCCGCCGGCTCAGTCGCCTGCGATTCTCGATAGTCTCGGAACATTGGCCCGGCGCGCTCCCCAGGATGCTTTCGCCCGCGTCATCATCGAAAAGCCGTTCGGTCATGACCTGCCCTCCGCGCGCGAGCTCAATCAACTGCTGCACCGCCATTTCCGCGAGGAACAGGTCTTCCGCATCGACCACTACCTTGGAAAGGAAACCGTCCAGAACCTCATGGTCATGCGCTTCGCGAATTCCATCTTCGAACCCATCTGGAACTACAAGTACATTGATCACGTTCAGATCACCGTATCGGAAAGCCTCGGCGTCGAAGGCCGAGGCGGTTATTACGACCGCGCCGGCGCCCTCCGCGACATCGTCCAGAATCACATGCTCCAGCTGATGGCGCTCGTCGCCATGGAGCCCCCCGTCGCCCTCGACGCGCTCAGCATCCGCGACGAGAAAGTGAAAGTCTATCGCGCCATCCGCCCCATCCGCCCCGCCGCCGTCAAGGATTTCACCGTCCGCGGACAATACGGCGCCGGGAACCATGACGGCCACCACACCGACGGCTACCTCCGCGAAGAAAACGTCGCCCCCGACTCCCGCACCGAGACCTTCGCCGCCATCAAACTCTTCGTCGACAACTGGCGATGGAGCGGGATGCCCTTCTATCTCCGCACCGGCAAACTTCTCAAGGAGAAACTCAGCGAGGTTGTCGTTCGCTTCCGCTCCCCGCCGCTCACCCTGTTCCAAAAACAGTGCGAAGCCCCCGTCTACCCCAACGACCTGATCATCCGCGTCCAGCCCAACGAAGGCATCAGTTGGCGACTCAATGGGAAGGTTCCCGGCGGTCAAATGAGCATCAAACCCGTGGCCCTCGACTTTCTCTACGGCACCACCTTCCACCGCAATCCCCCCGACGCCTACGAACGTCTCATCCACGACGCCATGATCGGAGACCAGACGCTTTTCATCCGCGCCGACGAGGCGGAAGCCGCCTGGGCCGTCATCGATCCCATCGAACAAGGCTGGCTCCAGTGCACAACACCACCGGATCTCTACGAGCCAGGCTCCTGGGGCCCCCAGGCCGCCATGCGACTGATCGAGCAAGACGCCCGCCGCTGGCTGCACTCCACCAACCGCGACGAGGAACCGATTATCGCCTGTTCGCTGTAGGTTCTGTTCCCCCGACCCCGGAACCCATCCCTCACAACACCTTCGCCACGATCATCGTCACGTCATCGGTGCGCGGCGTCAGACCCACGTACCGCCGCTTGTACCACAACAGTCGTTGCGCCACGACCTCCGCCGTTGCGCCGCCCTCCGCAAACGCCGCGTACAGCCGCTGTTTCCCGTACGTTACTCGCTGGAAGTTCATTGCGTCCGTCAACCCGTCCGTATACATCAGCAACGTGTCTCCAGGCTCCAGATCGCACACCACCTGCTCGTATGGCTCCGTCGGATCGATCCCCAGGACCATGTTGCTCGTCCCCAGTTCCGTGATCTTCCCGTTGCGAAGCAGCAGCGGCGCGGGATGCCCCGCATTGCAGTAGGTCAGCCGCCGATTGTTGATATCCAATACCCC
Source organism: uncultured Tepidisphaeraceae bacterium (assembly GCA_964451955.1). Taxonomy (GTDB): domain Bacteria; phylum Planctomycetota; class Phycisphaerae; order Tepidisphaerales; family Tepidisphaeraceae; genus JAPLNB01. The sequence continues at coordinate 1,410 of CAYVKG010000060.1, read as the reverse complement.
GTAGAACAACGTTACAAACTCCCCGGGCTTCGTATCCCGGCACAACATCACATTCACTCGCCGCATGACCTCGTAGAGGTAATAGATGTTGTCCACGTGTGCCCGCAGCGACGCCCGCACTGACGCCATGATCAAGCTCGCCGGCACGCCCTTCCCGCTCACATCCGCCACCACCAGCCCCAGATTGTCGCCCATCAGAGGCATGAAATCGTACAGGTCCCCCCCCAACGCATAACACGGCTCGTACACACACGCCAGATCGAGACCTTTGACCACTGGCGGGGTCTGCGGCACCATCCGCTGCTGGACGTCTACCGCCATCGCCACTTGCCTTTCCAACGCTTCGGCCTCTCGCTTTTCCTGCGCAAGGCGAGCGTTCTCGATCGCCGCTGCAGCCTGCGCCGCCACCGCCCTCAACAGATCGATCTCCAACTGTGAAAAGTGCTGCTCCTGGCTCGTGTAGACCCGCAGCGCGCCGATCGGCTTGCCCTGATACCGCATCCCCACCGACAGCATCGACACGATCCCCTCCCGCTCCGCCTGATGCGGGAACATCACCCGCGGGTCCGTCGCCATGTTCTTCACATAGCAGTACCCCTTCGCCGACAACGCCTCGCCGTCAATCTGAGACGTGCTCAGTGTTATCCGCCCCTTGGCCAGGTACTCATGACTCAGATTGTGCACGGCCCGGATGACCAGTTCGTCATGCTCACGGTCTATCAGCCGGATCGAACTCGCCTTCACCTTCATGACTTCACATACCAATTCCACCGTGCGATCCAGCACGCGATTCAGATCCCCCGCGTCAGCCAGCATCGTGGCCACATTGTACACGGCCGTCAGTTCGTCAATTCGTCGTCGAAGCTGGTATTCCTGAAAGCACAACCTCGCGATCGCGTTCGCCAGCAGGAACAGGAACTGGATCGACGCCGGCCGGTCGTTGCGACACCGTTGCAGCGAGCTGGCCACCGCTTTGACCTGCTTGATGTCCAGCCCCAGCTTCGCCGCCAGAGCCGCCATTCTCCCCTCATCCATCACCGCCCCTCCCCCGGACATCCGGATCGTCCCAAGGCGCTGGTTGTTCACAATGATCGGCGCGACATAAACCCGCCCGCTCCGCTGCGGCCCCTCGGACGCCTGCGCCTCGCCCTCGGCGTCCGCCGCCGCCGCAATCGCCCGCTGCCGCCTCAGAAAATCCGTCGTTGGCGCCGGCTGCGTCAACAAATTCCCCTCCGCGTCGGTGATGCGCGCCGTCACATTCGCCACGGCCGCAAAGCTGTCCTGGATCTCCTGCAGGGTCGGAAGATCCATGAAATCGGTCAGCCGCAGATTGTCCTGGTCCAGAGGGGGCATCCTTGCTCCGGTCATTGCGGCCTCTTGGCCACGCACCCAACCGAGGCATTGTAAGTG